>JBKBWD010000165.1:0-4054 GCA_046289265.1 Bryobacteraceae bacterium
CTTCGCACCGCTGTTCCGGATGCTTGCCGGACGCGTCGAGGCGCTGCTCGCGGACCGCGGCTACGACGCTGATGCGATCCGCACTGCAATCGCCGAAGCGGGCGTCGAGGCGGTGATCCCCGCCAAGCGCAACCGCCGCAATCCATCCGCACACGACGCGTGCAAATACCGGCTCCGCAATCTCGTCGAGCGCCTGTTCAACAAACTCAAGAACTGGCGGCGCATTGCCACCCGCTACGACAAGACGCGAGAGTCATATCTGGGCTTCGTCACCATCGCCTCCGTCAAACTCTGGCTACCCTTTGTCCACGAGGCCTAAAGTGTCTCTCCGACGAACGGCGGCAATCTGCCGTTCCCTGCGTGGTAAGAGGAGGGTAAGTCTCTCTGACCGCAGGCGCAGAGACAAGCTGTCTCCCAAAAGAAGGATGTGCAGACAAATACATAGCGGTATTTCTGCGACGAGCTGAAATCCGCTTTATCTTGCCTTACTAATCGGGCCTTGTTTACCGGCTCCAAGAGCCTTCAGCGTCTATGCCATGACTGCAGTTCCTTTTTCAAGTCCGAGGACGTTCTGCAACGTCCATTGTCGTCCGCGCGCGTCTCTTCGACAGGGTCCATGCGTTACTACGTGCTCAGCGATGCCGGCGCATTCTCTCGTTCGATGCTGAACGGGGTAGTCCAAGCATTCACAGCGCTCTCTTCCGCAAGGGTCGGAGCAGGCAAGATTGCGGACATACCCTGTTCGGCGGCCCTGTCTTAGGGACGCTCCCGCGCGCACGGGACTGTTGATTCCGGTGGTTCAAAGCCTCCTTTTGCGGTGTCCTGGCTCAGCCGGCGGGTGCCAGCAGCCGCCGTTTTTCGGTGATCTTCGCGCCTTTTCGCCACTCGAAGTCGGTGCCGTCGATCCACATCCGGTGCAGGATTATGGCCAGCTTTCGTGCAACCGCGACGATCGCGCACATCGTGCTGGATCGCTTCGCGATACGCAGTGCCCAGGCCTTGAGCGCGCTGTACCGCTGCACTCGCAGGATGAGACTGGCGGCCGCCTCGCACAGCGCGCCGCGGGCATTTACGTCGCCCATCTTCGATATCCGGCCGCCCCAGTCGACCGACGTTCCCGACTGATATTTGCGCGGCGTGAGGCCCAGGTGAGCGCCCACGGTTCGCGACCGGGTGAAGCGATGCGGGTCCTCGATCGTCACCTTGAACGCCAGCGCCGCGACGGGTCCAACGCCCGGGACGGTCATGAAGCGTCGGCAGACCGGGTCTTCCTTGACGATCAGGAGCAGCATCTTGTGGAGCCTCTTGAAGCCGTCGAGCAGCGCCGCGCGCACCTCGAGCATGCTCTCGATCATCGCCTGCAGCATGTAGTCTGAGCCCTCGGTGAGCTCGCGCACCCGCGCATCGAAGCGGCCGACGGCGACGGTTCCGACCTTCAGGCCGTAGGTGCGCAGGGCCCCCCGGATGTGGTTCTGGATGTCGATGAGCTTGCGTTTCAGGAGCCGCCGATTGGCCAGGAACGTCTTCAGGCGCTGGGTCTCGGGCGCCTTCACATGCACCGGCCGGAACCAACCCATGCGCATCATCTGGGCGATGCCGTGGGCGTCATTGCGGTCTGTCTTGTTGCGCATCGCCGACAGTGCCGAGCGCATATGGCGGGTCTCGACGACAGTGACCGGGAGGCCTTCTGCAAGCAAGTCGCGGGCGATGTGGATGGCGATCGAAGAGGCTTCGATGCCGATCCGGCGGATCTCGGCGACGTAGGGCTTCATGGCCAGGCACAGCGCCTCGGCCTCGCTCGGCACGTTCGCTTCGAGCAGCTTCGTGCCCTTCTCATCCACGATGCAGACGCTCGTCAGGTCGAGCGACACGTCCAGTCCAACATGCAGTTCCATCGGGCGATCCTCCAGCTCGCCACCCCGCTCGGGAGCAGCTTAGCAGGCTCCCTCGATCCCCGCCGCCGTCTGCGGAGGGGCACGCCCGATTACGAGAGCCCTTCCCCTGCTCCTTTTTGTCTCCCTCCTCCACCCTCCCCTTCAGCTCATCCCGTCATGGACGCCAGAGGACCCCCTTGGACGCTAACCGCCTCGCAGACCGGCGGCGGCCTCGCCGAGTACAAAGAAAGCGGGAGCGACGCTGCCGCGCCGCCCCCGCTGGTGCATTTTCGAGCTAATCATCGCGCCCGAACAAGCGCGATTTCTGCCTCTCCCAAGCTCTGAAACTGTCGCTTCCAGAGCAGCTCTATCGCCGCTCCTTCGCCATCGACCAGGCACATTGCGACGTACCAGCGCCCATCCAGCATGCTCAGAATCGCGATACGCGAGAGCTCACCGGACGCATCTTCATCATCAAAATCCCAGCCGATCTGCTGCCCGAGATAGCGCTCCCGGACCCGAGCTTCCCACAGGAATTCGAGCGCTTCAGCCTCGATGATCCGCTCAGCAAGGACGCTTCCGAACTCCGCCCGAAGCGCATCGATCGCTGCGTCCGAGCCCCGAGAAATGGTGGTCATCATGTTCATCTGCCGTCTCCTTGAGCACCGTCTCCAGGATCGAAGACGGCGCCTACGGAGCGGACGGCGGAGCGGATGTCAGGGACGCCGCAGGCGCCGCGAAGCGGGGCGCGGGGGTGCCGATTTGCGAAGCAAATTGGGGGGGCCGCGCATCCTTGATCAGCCGCTTCGCCGTCCGCCACACTGGGCCTCTACGAGACGAGACCCCTCCCCCGCAGCCTCTCCTCCCACTCAAATCAGCGGCTGGACCGGCGCTCGAACGCTCGAATTCTACAGCCGATAAGCATGAAAATAACCCCGGCGACCGCAGTCGCCGGGGCGATGATCCGGCCTCAGAACGGAACGTCGTCGTCCAGGTCCGGCTGGGTGTCGGCGGCGCCTTCGGACCCGTTCTGCCGCGGCCGGCTGAGGAACTGGACGTCGTCGGCGATGACCTCGGAGCCGAAGCGCTCAATGCCCTCGCGGTCGGTCCAGCGGGTGTAGTGGAGCCGCCCGCGAACGCTGACGAGCATGCCCTTGGTCGCGTGCTGCGCGATGATCCTGCCCAGTCCGTTGAAGCAGGTGACGCGGTGCCACTCGGTGTCCTTGGCGGTGAACCCGCTCGCATCCTTGAAGGTCTTGCCCTCGCTGTCGCGCTTCGGACGGCTCGTCCCGAGGCTGAAAGTGGCGATATCGGTGCCGCTGTCGGTCGAGCGAACGGTCGGGTCGTTGCCCAGGTTGCCGACGAGGATCACGATGTTGGTCATGTCGAAAATCTCCTGTTCCTGTCGCCGGGACCGCCCCGTCGACAGCCCGAGGAGAGGCGCGGCGAGTGCGGCGGCGCGCACCGGAAGCGAAGCTGAAGGGGAACCTGCGGCCCAAGGCCGGCGCGGGCAGCCCGAAGGGCAACACGGGCCGAAGGGTCGCGGGTTGCGCACCGCCGCAGCCGCGCCAGAGGGCTGAAGAAGGAGATGGGTGCGGTCCGGTCGAGCAGCGAACGGTGGCTGAAATTGGCCAGAACCGATATGTGCGGCCTACCTGATCAGCGGCCCAAATGCCGCTATTTACCGACGATCAGGCGGCTTTCGCCTGCGCCTCAAGTGCCGCGATCCGCTCCGAGCAGACGGCATGCACGACCTGCCCGAGCTCTTCCACACGCTCGCCGAGCCAGGCCAGCTCATCCTCGCTGATGCGATAGTGCCTGGAGTATCGCGCCTTCACGTAGGCGGCCTTGAGCTTCTCGAACAGCGCGCGTTCGCGGCGGCTATCTTTCGGCCAGACGAAGACAAGACGGCGGTCGATCCGCTCGGCCTGGGTACGCAGGAACGCCAGATTGTGAACGTGCGGCGTGTAGAAGGTGCAGACCAGCAGGACGCAGTGATAGAGGCGCTCAGTGGCTTGATGTAGATCGAAAGCCGCGTCTTTTAGGTAGCCTTGTTCCACGTCAAATTTTGCGATGTTGAAGCGCTTGAGCGCAGCGGGATACCACTCTTCGTAATATTCTTTCGCCATGGCGAGCGCCTGATCGTGCGTCTTCGGCTTGGGCTGGTGCAGCTCGCTATC
>JBKBWD010000166.1:0-4012 GCA_046289265.1 Bryobacteraceae bacterium
GACCAGCAGGCTGGTGAACAGCTTTGCGAAAAGTTCCATCGGTCGTCGGTCCTCCGATCTTGTCTCGATAACTCGATAATCAGCCCGGCGGCCGGTGGAATCAAAATTTCAAATATGTTTGGCTAGCTCTTACGGAGCGATGCCGCGCATTGAAGTCGATCCGGAGACCTACGAGGTGCGAGCCGACGGCGAACTGCTTACCTGCGAGCCCGCCGCCGTGCTCCCGCTGGCCCAGCGGTATTTTCTATTCTGATCCGCTACTGCGCGAAGAACTGCCGCGCCGTCTCCACCGTGCGGCGGATGTCCTCCTCCGAGTGCGCCGTCGAAACGAATCCCGCTTCGAACTGCGATGGCGCCAGGTAGACGCCGCGGTCGAGCATCCAGTGGAAGAACTGGCGGAAGCGCGCCGTGTCGGAGAGTTTGGCGCTCTCGTAATCCGTTACGGCCGTGTTCGTAAAGAAGAAGGTGAACATCGACCCGACGCGGTTCACCGTGATGCCTTCGGGCGGATTCGCCGTCAACTGCGCAGTGCGCGCGTCAATTTGTGCATACAGTTCCGGGTGCGCCTTCAGATGCCGCAGCATCGCCAGGCCCGCCGCCACCGCCATCGGATTGCCCGACAGCGTCCCGGCCTGATAGATCGGACCGGCAGGCGCGATCTTCGAGAGGATATCGGCGCGCCCGCCATAGGCCGCAATCGGAAGTCCGCCGCCGATCACCTTCCCGAGCGTCGTCACGTCGGGGCGGATATTGTAAAGACTCTGCGCGCCTCCGTAGGCGACGCGGAAGCCGGTCATCACTTCGTCGAAGATCAGAAGCGCGCCGTGGCGCGCGGTCAGCTCGCGCAATGCTTCGAGGAAGCCGGGAGCGGGCGGAATGCAGCCCATGTTGCCGGCGATAGGCTCGACGATGACAGCCGCGATCTGGTCGCCGCGCTCGCGGAAAGCCACCTCCAGCGCCGGGATGCAATTGAACGGCAGCGACATCGTCGTCTCGGCGAAGCTCTTCGGGACCCCGACCGTATCGGCGATGCCGAGCGTCGCCATACCCGAGCCGGCCTTCACGAGCAGCGAATCGACGTGCCCGTGGTAGCAGCCCTCGAATTTGATCGTGATGTCGCGGCCGGTAAATCCGCGCGCCAGCCGCAGGGCGCTCATTGTCGCTTCCGTGCCGGAGTTCACCAGCCGGACCATCTCCATCGACGGAACCGCCTCGCGGATCCGTTCAGCCAGTTCGATCTCGCGCTCGGTGGGAGCGCCGAAGCTCGTGCCGATCTCGAGCACCTCGCGCAGCGCCTCAATGATCACCGGATGGCGATGCCCCAGCAACAGCGGCCCCCAGGATCCGACATAGTCGATGTACTCATTGCCATCGGCGTCATAAATGCGCGAACCTTCGCCGCGCGCGATGAAGGGCGGCGTGCCGCCGACGCCGCGGAAGGCGCGGACGGGCGAATTGACGCCGCCGGGAATGGATTTCTGCGCTCTCTTAAAGAGCCGTTCGGATTGGGAGTATCTCATGGGCGATTTACGTTAGGAATCATCCGGCCAAGGAAAAAGTTCATCACGACGTCAAGCACCGTGCCGTTCAAGTTTCGGAGAAGGCGGTCCTTGAGTTCGAGGTAGGGCTGCGTGCCGGCGAACAGGTCCTGCATGATTGCGGTAAAACTCGGGCTCCGGCGCATGAGCTGAATCATGCGCGCCGGAACACTGCTGAACAGAAACGGCGACAGAAACAGGCGCTTGGCAAGCCGCGCTGCAAACGCGAGGTCGGTGGTGAACTCGCAATCCAGCAGTTCGCGATAGGCCAGGTGCTTGCGATCGGGTGGACACATTGTGTCGACCACGATCCGGCCCGCCAGGTCGCCGGAGCGCATCGCGTAGTAGAGGCCCTCGCCCGTGATCGGATCCACGAGCCCGCCGGCATCGCCCACCGCGAGCCAGCCCTCTCCGGCGACGCGGTTCCGCCTCCACGACGGCGTCTCGAGCGCCGGCAGCATGTGGCCATAGAACACGGCGTTGCGCGTCGAAATCTCCTTCTCGCGCAGATAGCTCTCCAGTTGCGCGCGCAGCGCCTGGGCCGGAATGCCCTTGCCGCAAATGCCGGCCGACAGGTGGCCGCAGCGCGGGAACAGCCAGATGTACCCTTCGAGTTTCGGGAGGAACTGAATGTCGACGTGTTCCTGCTCGGCCGGGATGTAGTAGCCGAGGGCATACATCGTGTCTGAGGCGGTCCACTCGGTCCCGACGTTCCGCAGGCTGTTGCGCGCGCCGGTCGCGACGATGCAGTAGTCGGCTTCGAGCGTGCCGCAGCGCGTCCGGACGCGCCAGCCCGAGCCGGAGCGCTTCGCCTCCAGCACGCGCGTCTTGTCAATCCGGGCGCCGGCGCGTTCGGCGCGTTCGAGCAGCATACGGTTCAGGTCGAAACGCGAGTAAATCACCAGCGGCTGGTCGAGCACCAGGCGGGCTCGGCCGGCGCCCGGCGCCGCGAGCCATGTCTCCCGCACCAGGCGCTTCGGCGTCGTGTTATCAACCAGAAACGGGTACTGCTGGTAAGCCTTGTAGGTCAGGCCGCCGCCGCAGGGCTTTTCCCAGGCCAGTTTTTCATCCAGAACTACCGCGTCCAAGCCGGCCGAGGCGATGCGTTCCGCCGCGAACGCACCCGCCGGGCCGCCACCCAGGATCGCGATAGTCTTCATTTTGCCGGTCCGGTGGGCTCTTCTATCGGCGGGTGCCCCGGAGGGAGAGCGGAATCGCCGCCGTGGGGCGATGCACCGCCGTGCGCGCCACCGCTCGCTTCGGCCTTCCCCTTCACCTGCCACTGGCCCCCTTTTCGCTCCAGCGTGTACCGCATCTGCATGCTGTTGGCCGGGTCGGTGGAGCCCTTCGGGCGGAAAGAGATGACGGCGTCGGCCTCGCCCTCGCGGAAGCTGACCGAGGCGACCTCGACATCCATCGAATTCACGTCGAGGCTGGAGTTGGATGAAAGGTGATTCAGAACCCCCTTGCGCACCGCTTCCGCATTTTGGAGATTGCCGCTCCGGTTGCACCCTGCCAGCAACAGGACCATCAGGGCGCACGCGAGCACTACGGGAAATTTCACACTATTGATTATAGCGTTCAGCGGGTTACAGAGACTCGAAAAAGCGGAGCGGCCGGTTCCCGATCGTAAACTTGGCCGCTCCGAAATAAGAGAGGGTCGAGACCCGTGCTTTGATTTTAGTGAAATTCTATTGTACTTTAAAGAAAGATCCGTATTGGGTTTTCCTCTACGGCCAAGGCCTCTCCGTTTTTGTACCCCCCCGGGAAAACGGGTTGCGCGCGATGGTTTCGGACACCATTAGAGAAGGACTCAACCGCTACGCCATCGGTCAGAAATTGCGCCGGCTCCGGCTGCGCAAGAGCATGGGGCTGGTAGAGCTCGGCAGGCACACAGGCCTCTCCCCCGCGCTGCTGTCGAAGCTCGAGCGCGGCGTCATGAGCCCCACACTCCCGACTCTACTGCGCATCGCAATGGTTTTCAGCGTCGGCCTGGAGCACTTCTTCATCCCGGAGCCCACGGCGGTACTGGGCATTGTGAGGAAGAGCGAGCGTCTCCGCTTTCCCGAACTGCCAGAGGTTTCCGAGGTCGCCTATCACTTCGAGTGCCTGGACTATCCCGCGACCGACCGCATTCTCAACGCCTATTGGGCCGAATTCGAGCCGGTAAATCCGAAAAAGCCCCGCCCTCACGAGCACCCCGGCGTGGAGTTCCTTTACTGCATCTCCGGCCAGGTCACGCTCCGGATCGGGGAGGAAGAGCACGTACTGAACGAGGGCGATTCAATCTACTTCGACTCCTCGGTTCCCCACACCTACCGGCGCTCAGCCGGCAGCCGGGCCACCGCCCTGGTGGTTACGGCCACAGCTTCCCGCTAGCAGCCCGTGGCAGACGTTGCGCGGCCGCGTTCGGAGCGCCGCCGGCGCCGATGGCGAGGCGTGGCGACGAGGGCGATGCGGGCCATCGGAGAGGA
>JBKBWD010000167.1:0-3990 GCA_046289265.1 Bryobacteraceae bacterium
GGATGGTCGTGGAAAACCAATATCCTACGAGATCGGAAACGCCGTCAGTGTTTGGTTGCGGCTACGCCGCGCTGTGTGAAAACAACCTCATCCAGATCGCTGCCGCGAGCAATCGAGCAGGCAAGAACCAGGAGAGTGAGGGCCGTGCACCGGGGCATGTGCTATATCCTCCTATGAGTGTATTGCAGATTCGTTCCAGCTGATCCCGCACTCAAACGCCTGGGAATTTCGCTGGCAACGAATCCGCCAGTATCGCTACCGCAACTACCTATTCCACCAAAGAAATCGGTAATGAACCCCCGGCAGAGCCGGGGGTCCTCCCTGGTAGGCTAGTTACTTGTGTAGGGCCGTGACGTTTCAGCGTGTCAGACGCAGACCCGGCATTGCGGAACTCAGAAACTGAACCGGAGCCCCATTTGGATCTGCCGAGCCCCAGAAGCTGAGGTGATCTCACCAAAGTTGGTGGCGACGACGTTCGAGTTCGGTTCGCCAAACTGGGGTGTATTGAAAGCGTTAAAGAACTCCGCCCGGAACTGCAGGTTCGCTCGCTCCCGAATGGGCTGGCTGCGGCTCAGCGAGATGTCGAAGGTCTTGATGCCGGGGCCGCGCAGGCGCGGCTGGGTCCTGGAATCGTTACCGATCGAGAAGGTCGGCGCAGGTGCAAACATGCTGGTCTTAAAATAACGCTCGATGGTTCGTTCGTTCGCTCCCAAGACGGGATCTCCCAGCCGAATAGCGCGGGCGCTGACTCCCGGCAGCCGCGTGTTGTTAGGACCGGTTATCGCGAGCGGAAGACCTTTGCCGAACGTGGAGATGCCCGCAATCTGCCAGCGGCCAAGCAGGTGGCTGGAAATTCCATTTCGGGCAAAGCTCTTACCGGGACCGAACGGAAGTTCCCAGATGTAGCCGGTTACGAGAAATTGGGGTCTATCGAACTCTCCGATTGAGCGGGAGAGGTTCAGATTGTTCGGATCGTTGAAGGTGGACCGCCCGCCGAAGCGCTCTTGCACGTTGTCGATCTGCTTACCGGCAGTGAACGAGGCCTGAAATGACAGGCCGTGGCTCAACTGCTTGTCGACGCGAAGCGTGAGGGCGTGATAGACCGAGTCCCCGACCGGATCCCGGAAGCGGTTGATGCCGGTGTAATGGCTAAATGGCTGAAGGAGTTGAGCGCGGCGGACACGGGGAACACTCAACGGACCCGTGGTGATGGCGCCGAAATAAGGATTGTCCACGAGCCCGTCGAGGGCCGACCCGAGTGCAAGGTAGTCGGTCGAAACAGCAGTGCGGCTCCGGTTGACCCAGATACGCTGGCCGCGGCTACCCACATAGGCTGCCTCGACCAGAAGGGTCCGGGAAACCATGTGTTGAATATTGAAATTCCACTGCTGATTGAAGGGTGTAACCCATTCACGAAACGCAGTGCCGATACTGCCGCCCACCCCGGTGAAGGGGGCATCGAAGAACCCGGCGGCGAAGGCGTTCCCAAGCGATGCGCCGGCCGGAGGCGTATTAGGAGCCGCCGGAGGCGGTCCCAAGAAGACGGGAGTTTGAGCCAGGAAGCCACTGCCCAGGTCGCTCGCGCCCGCGCCGACGCCGCCGGAACCGGGAAAATAAAAAAACCCGTAGCCGGTACGTACCACGGTTTTCGGCAGTACCTGCCAGGCCAATCCGACGCGCGGCGAGAAGTTGTTTCGGTCCGGATCCGTTTGGAAGCGAGGATTGCCGTCGCGTCCTGTGAAGCGCAACAAACCGAGCTGCCCGGTCAGAGGGTCACGGACGTCCGGGTCAAAATATCCCAATTGGTCGAAACGGTCCGTCCACGGTGTCTGGTATTCCCAGCGGAGCCCCAGATTGAGAGTGAGATTTCGCCGGATCTTCCAGTCATCCTGCAGGTACCAGGCATAGTACCGCTGAGAGGTGGCAAGCGATGGATCGTCCGAGAACGAGCCCCCGGTTGGAAGGCCCAGCAAGAGGGTAGCCGCGCCATGGCCGGCGAGTGCGCTGGATGTCGCAGGATTCGGACCCTGGGTGAAGGCCCGGCTGAACTGGTAGAAGCCGCTCGGGCGCTCTGGTCTATAGATATTGAAGGTTTGAAAAGCGAAATTTCCGCCAAACTTTACAGAGTGGCTGCCCTGAATCCAGGTAAACTGGCTTTGAATTTCCCGATTGTCCTGTGCGTCTGTGAAGTGTGAGGCGCGATCCGGCCCAAGCTGAGCAACATCAGCGGCATCGATTCGTGGGAAAAGCAGACGTTTCGCTCGGTCCTGGAGCGAGCGGGGGAAGCCGAGTTGACTGAACTCGAATCCCGCACTGCGCGGCTCGGTCTCGATGACTCGCCTCGTGGTGCTGCCTCGGAACTGGGCGATCAGATTTGGCCGGAGAGTGGCGGTATGGCTGAGTACCGCGTAGATCGAATCGCTGCCGATCTTTCCAAACTGGCCGTTGACACCTTCTCCGGGGAAAGCGACATTGACACCCGGAGTGAACTGTTCGTTGCCCTGTGTGCCTACACTCAAGAACAGCCGGTGCGCTGCGCTGATGTTCTGATCGAAACGCATGAAGAGGCGACCCGTGTCATTGGCGCGAGCATTGTTCTGCACGAAATTCTGCACGACCGTAGCGCGGTTTGCTTCCGGGAAGAAATTCAGGATGTTCCTGGAAATCGGATCGATCCGTGATGCAGGAATCACATTTCCCGGAAACGCTTGGCGAACGAACTGGCCCGGAGCGCTTGGATTCGACATGGTAGTCTCGGGATCATAAATCAGGATTCTTGCGCCGGCGCTGGTGACTGTTCTTGAAAAGTCACCGGTCCGTTCCAGTGGCGTTGGAACCGTCAGCAGCATGTTGTCTGGAGAGCGCTGTGGAATCTGCTCCCAATTGAAGAAGAAGAAGGTCCTGTTGCGGCCGTCATAGAGTTTCGGCACGTAGACAGGCCCCCCCAGCGCGATCCCGTACTCATTGCGCCGGAATGCATTGCGGGGTAAGCCGACCCGATTGCTCGCCCAGGCATTCGCGTTGAGCTTGTCGTTGCGGAGAAACTCGTACAGCGCACCATGGAGTTCATTGGTCCCGGAACGCGTGGCCGCCGTCAGGACACCTCCTCCGGAACGGCCGAACTCACTGGAGAAGCCGTTTGTAAAAACCTTGAACTCGGCGACAGTTTCCAGCGGCGGTGTATAGGCGATGTCGTTCGTGGTGCTGTTGCGGGTTTCGGCGCCGTCGAGGAGAATCTCACTGGTGTTAGATCGTCCGCCATTCACTATAGGCCCGGCCCCAGGCCCGCCCTTGGGCATCACACCGGGAGCAAGCTGCATCAGCGCATAGGGGTTCCGACCGAGCAGGGGCAACTGTGTGATCTGACGGGAGTCGACAGTATTGCCGAGCGCCGACGTCTGCTGCTCGAGCTGCGCCGCCGTGGCAGTCACGGTGATCTCCTGTTGCACACTGCCAGTCCTTAGCGAGACGTTGACGGTCGCTGTTAGCCCGACGGTCAGCCGAATCTCCGCAATGCGCGCCCTTTCAAAGCCTTCTTTTTCAACCGTCAGCTCATATCCACCGGCAGGCAGATATGGTAATCGATAGACCCCCGCCTCATTCGACACGGTTTCCGCGCGCGCCTTCGTGGCTCCGTTGATGGCGGCGACTGCTGCTCCGGGTACGGCGGCCCCAGAGGCATCCGTAACCATGCCGGTAATGTTCGCCTGCTCAATCTGGGCCGTGCAGATCGCCACGGTTGCGATCGCAAGTCCGAGAGCAGAGAACACCCCTGCCGCAGGAATCACCCTCAGAGCACTGAATTGTCTCATCTGAACTCCTTTCCAAAGCGTAAGCATCGGCAACCTCAGCCGCCCAAGGCTCCGCGGCTGCTTATCCCACCAGGCTGCAAGTGGATGGTACGGACTTCCGGCTTGTGAATGCCCCACGGCGGGCTGCCACAACGGGGGATGAAAATGTGCGAGAGGCCGGCTATTCTGGATTCGCCGT
>JBKBWD010000168.1:0-3921 GCA_046289265.1 Bryobacteraceae bacterium
GGTCGTGGAAAACCAATATCCTACGAGATCGGAAACGCCGTCAGTGTTTGGTTGCGGCTACGCCGCGCTGTGTATCCCTCGGTGAAAAAGATCGGAGTGGAGACGAAGAGTACCGGTGAATGCTGGAGGGCTTCCAGGAGCCGTATGGTGTTCACGACAACTCCTGTAACCGAAGAAGACTCCTCGATTACGGAGTAAAGTACGCCCTCGGGAGCAAAGTAGTCGTTCTGGAACCCAACCAGGATCAGAGCTGTCTGTTGGGGCATCATGGCGCATACGCAAGCGAGTGGTCCCGGGGGGAAGGACGATTACTGTGCTACCCAGTCACAGAGCCTTCGTCTCAAATCGTACCAGATTATCGTTCGGAAGTTGAGCGCGGATTTGGCACTTCGGCATGCAGGCCGGGACAGGACTAGCGGCGAGATCACTTGAGGCTGCGAGCCAGGAGGCTGTACGCACGCTGGCGGATCGCATCCGGGAAGTCATGGGCGGCGTCCGGGTGCTCAATGATCAGGTTTTCCGGTTTGCCATAGAGCCGGTAAACATGGCGGGCGGCGGCCGCGACGCGATCGACACTTTCAGCCTTGAAGTTGTCGTCTCGGAGCGGTGCGCTGATGAGGCAACGTCGGGGCGCGAGCGCTCCGATCATTTCGTGGAAGTCGAACGGGATTTCAGAAAGCCGGTGGCGGTAGTCGAGCAGCTTTGGCATGTAGCGTTCGCTGGTCCAGCCGCGGATGTCCCCATCCTTGTAATCCAGGTATGAATCAAGGCCGCAACTGGATACCACAACTTTGATGCGGTCCTCGAACACCGCAGTGTAGACGGTGTTATGGCCTCCGAGGGAATGGCCGACGGCTCCGAATGCTCCCCTTCGCACGAACGGCAGTGTCTCCAGATAATCGAGCCCGCGGATGTTATCCCAGATGGCTTTCATGGTTCCGCTCTGGTAACCGAGGGCTTTCAGGTCGGGGTGGTAGTTCGCCAGAAGTGGATACGCCGGGGCGAAGGTGACGTAGCCTCTGTCGGCCAGTTCCGCCGCATATTGGCGGTTCGGACGACCTCCGAGTCCGACCACGACCTTGTGGCCGATTTCATGGTCAGTCGGGTGGAGACAGAGAACGGCCGGCGCCTGTTTTCCGCTCCCCGGCAGGTACTTGGGGATGAGGAGATACGCGGGTACGCGGCTGCCAGGTTCGGCGGCGTAGGTGACCAGCCTGCGAATGTGCGAGCCGGCATCGGATTCCTCTTCGATGAGCGGATCCAGCGGGCAGCGCTTTTCCGTACCTGGAAGCGGACCCATGATCGATTCCATCGCGCGCAGAATCTCCTCCCGTCTTTGAAGCCACTCGCGGGTGTTCCGGACGGATCTGACGGCGCCGTCGGGTGCACGGTAGAGCAGGAGGTTGTCGCGGACAAGCCGCTGCTGTGCCACGGCGGGACCGGCCGCGGCAAAAAACAGGAACGTGCGGCGATCGAGGACCGGGGGCATGTCACTGATACGGTATCACTGCGGTGAATCGATGGGGAAGCAGGGCAGTCGCGTAGGGTACTCCCGGGCTTTGCTTATGACCAGTAACTCCGGTCCAGGCTCCTGTATTGCACGGCTTCGGCGACGTGTTTGCCGGAAACCTGTTCTTCGCGGGCGAGGTCGGCGATGGTGCGGGCGACTTTGAGGATGCGGTCGTGCGCGCGGGCAGAGAGTCCCATGCGCCGGACGGCCATCTCTAACGTGCGCTCGCCGGCTTCGTCGAGGGCGCAGAGGCGCCGAAGTTGGTTGGACGGGATCTGGGCGTTATAAAAGCCGCGGGCTGATTGCAACGCGCGGGCTTCCTCGACGCGCTGGCGGATCTCGGCGGAAGAGATGCCGTCGTCCTTGGCGCGCAGTTCCTTGTAGGCAACGGCCGGGACTTCGATGTGTAGGTCGATGCGATCGAGCAGCGGGCCGCTGATCTTGCCCAGGTAGCGTTGAATGATTCCGCCCGTGCACCGGCACTCTCGGGTGGGGTCGCCGTAGAAGCCGCACGGACAAGGGTTCATCGCGGCCACCAGCATGAAGTCCGAGGGGAACGAAAGCGTCATGCTCGACCGCGCCAGCGTAACGTTGCGATCCTCGAGCGGCTGGCGTAGTTGCTCCAAAACGCTGCGAGGGAACTCGGGCAGTTCGTCAAGAAACAGCAGGCCGTTGTGCGCCAGGCTGACCTCGCCCGGCTTGGGCGTGCCCGAGCCCCCGCCGAGGAGGCCGGCGTCGGACACCGTGTGGTGTGGCGCCCGGAATGGACGTTCGAACAGCAGGCCCGCGCCTTGCGGAAGCACGCCGGCGATGCTGTGAATCTGCGTCGTCTCGATCGCCTCGGAGAAAGTCAGGGGCGGCAGAATGCCTGCCAGTCGCTTGGCGAGCATCGTCTTTCCGGAGCCGGGAGGGCCCACCATCAGGACGTTATGAGACCCCGCGGCCGCCACCTCTAACGCACGCTTGGCGGTTGTCTGTCCGCGCACGTCGCGGAAGTCCGGCGCCGCCTGGCTATGCCCGTTGGGAGCGGCGATGCGCCGCGGCACGGGCGCGAAGTTCGCGCGCTCCTTCATAAGGGCCACGGCCTCGCCAAGATGCCGGACCCCATAGACGTTCACCCCTTCGACGACGGCCGCCTCGGCCGAGTTGTCGAGCGGAACCACCAGGTTCGGGATTGCCTGCCGCCGGGCGCAGACGGCCATCGAAAGCGTACCGCGCACGCCCCGGATCGCCCCGTCGAGCGACAATTCTCCCGCGAAGAGGAAGCCCTCGGCGGCCGGAACCGCGCCCATCGCTCCTAGGATCGCCATCGCCATCGGCAGGTCGAAGCCGGCGCCCTCCTTGCGGACGTTGGCGGGCGCGAGATTGATCGTTACGGCCTTGTTCGGATACCCGAAGCCAGAGTTCAACAGCGCGGACTTTATCCGCTCGCGGCTCTCCCGCACCGTCGTGTCCGGCATCCCGACCATGACGAAATCGCGCGCCGACCCGGACTGGTACATGTCCACTTCAATGTCGATCAGGTGTGCGTTAATGCCGTACACGGCCGCGCTGCGAATCCGGAAGAGAGCCATCGTAAGGAATAGAGTGCCGGGAGAGCGAAATTTTTCTTCCGGAAATCCGACTCGCGGGAACATGTGGATTGACGGGATCATTGATTCGGTGGCCGCGCTCCGGCGCGAATGACTGATTCGCTATAGTAGACTTCCCCAATGCGACGAAGAGATCTCCTCACCCGATTGGCGCTCGGGTACGGTTTCGGTCATATCCTTCCAATCCTTCCCGCGCAGGCGCCGCGCGCTTCCAACGTCTACCTCGAACGTGCGGTCGCCGGCAGGCCCCATCAAGGCAAGGTCCTGCTTGCCCTGCAGGCGCACTCGGACGATATCCCGTTGAACGCGGCCGGTACGGTCGCCAAACTCATCGAGGAAGGGTATACCGGCTATTTGGTCCGGGCCACGAACGACGATATGGGCGACGCTCCCGGTCTCGGTACGCCCGGGACGATTGGCGAGCACGTGCTCGGCAATGAGCGCGACAACGCCAGGCTGGTATCCATCCTCGGTCTGAAATCCAACTTCGACCTCAACTACAACAACCACATGATGGCCGGAGTCTCGCAGAACGAGGTCATGGCCCGGCTGATCTTTATCATCCGGCTGGTAAAGGCTGACACCGTGGTCTGCTGGGATCCCTGGGCGCATGATGAAGAGAATCCGGACCACTACATGCTGGCCCGCGCGCTCGAGGCCGCCTGCTGGATCGCCGGCCGCAAACACGACTTCCCCGAGCACCTGGCGGCCGGGCTCGAACCGCACGCCGTCCGGGAGAAATACTAGCCAAACATATTTGAAATTTCCGAAGCGAGCCGTAGGAGGCGCTTGGTAGGATAGCCGAGTATCGTGCTGACA
>JBKBWD010000016.1:0-87468 GCA_046289265.1 Bryobacteraceae bacterium
CGCTGCGATGCTGCCGCCTCAGCGGCTCGTTTGAAGACTACTGGGAGTCTCGCTCAGGAGCCGCCTGACCTCCCACACTTATGTCGTGCACCCCAGAATCAGGCCCCCGGCTCCGGCTTCTCGAAGACGAGCTGGTCCCCAGGTTGTGTCCCCGTCGAATCCGCCATACCGGCGGGCAGCTCCAGAACCGAATGGGCCCGCAGGCAAAACGAGATCCGCCGCCGCGCCATCTCGCGGCGGATCTTCAGAACCTGCTTCGACTTGCTTAAAAACAGCACGTCGATCGCAAACTTCATCCCGAACGTATGCACCCCTTCGCACGGAACGATCCATAGCCCGTCTCCCGGCTCCAAACTCGTGTGCTTCAGCAGGCCGGTTCGCCGCTGCCGGCTCGTCCTGGCGACAGCGGCCGCCTCGGCAAGCAGCGTTCCGCGGGTGGTGTTGCGAATCCGTATGCGATCGGGCTTTTCGGTCTGTTCGGCCAAGGGCCTGTGCTCCCTTCACGGCCCAGCGTATCGCAGTCGGCTACGGCGTTGCGCGCCGTGGCGTCACGTGAATCTCCCGCGCGACGATCACAGGGCGCGCATCCCACAGCGGCTCGATCACATCTTCCTTCAGCGGCAATCCGATTTCCCGAGAGATCTCTTCCCGGTCGAACCGGCGAACCGTACCGGTGACCTGGACCACATCTCGCATTAGCAGCAGCGCTGGAGCCGGACGGCCCGGAACACGGATCGGTTTTGGGCTGACCACCAAAACCTCATTGCGGATCCACCAATTACCCGGCCCGATCCGGAAGGCCTCCGGCGTAAACACCCGTTCGACCGTGCCGCTGACGGTTACGGTGCGGCCGATGAATTCATCCGGATAATCCGCAATATCGGCGAGCATGACCGTGCGTTCCGCCGTGCCGACCCCGTGATTGCCGGCGTAGGGCGTGATGGTGAACTCCGTAGCCATTACCACTGGCCCGCCCTCGAACTCCTCAACGCCGGGCGCCTCAAGCGCGATCCCCAGTTCACGCTCGATCTGCCGCTGTTCAAAGCGCCGGACAGTGCCCTGTGCCCGGACCAGGTCTCCCTCCAGAATCGCCCCGCCCGGCCGGCCCTCCACCCGCGGCACATCCGCCGCCGCGACGATGAGGAGCTGGCGTTCGCGCCGTAGCAGACCCCGCCGGCCGATCTCGAACGAGCGCGGACCGAAAATCCGCGTCACCTCGCCGCTGACCACGGCGCTGCGCCCGTACCACTGCGAGGGATTCTCGACGATGTCGCGCATAATGCGCGGCGCCTCGGACTCCGGGTCGCGCGCCTCCCGGATCGGGCAGGCGGCGAGCAGCCCTAAGGCGCAGGCGGCCGCGATGGCCGCCCCGCGCCGGAGACCAACCCTACCGCGCTGTCTGTTAGCCATGACGATTGTCAGGAGACAGCCCCCGAAGCACCCCCCACCTGCTTATGGGACTGCCGCGGGCCGAACGTTGTTTCGCCGGCGCCCCTCGGGCCGCGTGTTATCCTGAATCTGTAGCCACTTCCGGTCGTTGGAATCACCCTTGAAAGTAGGATTCGTAAGTCTCGGATGCCCGAAGAACCTCGTCGATACCGAGGTGATGATGGGCCAGTTGGCGGCGCACGGCCATGAGCTCACATCGAGCCCCGGCGACGCAGACGTAATCGTCGTGAACACGTGCAGCTTCATTGACCCGGCGAAGCAGGAGTCGGTCGATACGATCCTCGAAATGGCCGAGTACAAGACCTCGGGCCGCGCGCGGAAACTGATCGTCGCGGGCTGCCTGGTTGAGCGATACCGCGAGGAGATCCGGAAGAACATGCCCGAGGTCGATGCGGTCATCGGAACCAACGAGTTGGACCGGATCGTGAGCCTCTGCCAGGGAGAGGAGGCAGCAGCGGGCGATCCCGGCCTCTACCTCTATCACGACCTGACGCCGCGCGTTCTCGCCACGCCCCGCCACTTCGCCTATATCAAGATCGCCGAGGGCTGCGATCATCCGTGCACCTTCTGCGTCATCCCGCAGTACCGGGGCGAGTTCCGCAGCCGCCGCTTCGAATCGGTAGTGAATGAGGCCACGCGCCTTTTCTCGCAGGGCATTCGCGAGATCAACCTGATCGGGCAGGACACGACCAGTTACGGCGAAGACCTCGGGATCAGGGACGGCCTCGCAGCGCTGCTGGCGCGTCTGGCGAAGATCGAGACGCCGCACGAGAAGTGGGTCCGGTTTCTCTACTGTTATCCGAACCGGGTTACGCAGAAGCTGCTCGACACGATTGCTGAGCACTCGGCCCTGGTGAAGTACATCGACATGCCCCTGCAGCACGCGAGTGCCTCCGTGCTGAAGCGTATGAAACGCGGTGCCAATGGCGAGATCTTCCTCAAGCTGGTCGAGCGCATCCGGCGAACGATCCCCGGTGTGGCGATCCGGACGAGCATGATTGTCGGCTTTCCCGGTGAGACCGACCGGGACTTCGAGGAACTCTGTCACTTCGTCGAGGCCGCGCAGTTCGACCGGTTGGGCGTCTTCTCCTACTCCGACGAAGAGACGAGCGGCAGCTACTCTCTCGACGGCAAAGTAAGCGCCCGGACGATCTACAACCGCAAGCGGCGGCTGATGTCAATTCAGCGGCGCATCTCGCGGGCGCGCAACCGGGGGCTGGTTGGACAGGAGTTCCCCGTGCTGGTCGAAGGACCTTCGTCCGAGAGCGAACTGCTGTGGGAGGCGCGGCTTCCGACGCAGGCGCCCGAAATCGACGGTGTCTGCTACATCGGCGACCCGGGCGAGGGCGAGATGCGCCCTGGCCAGATCCGGCGGATGCGGATCGCCGAGGCTCATGACTATGATTTGGTAGGCGCTCTGGTGGATGAGGCGCCGCCCGCCGATTCCGAGCACGCGCGCCCGGCCGCGAACTTGTTTCCGATTCTGGGGGCGATCCCGTCGCCTGCCTCCTCTCTGCCGCACCGATGAAGTGTCCGATCTGTAAGAAGGAAGTCTCGCTCCATGACCCGTATATGCCGTTCTGCAGCGAACGGTGCAAGCTGATCGATCTGGGCCAGTGGGCCGATGAAAAATACGTCGTCTCGACGCCCATCTCTCCTTCGGAAATGATCGAGGAGTCCGATCTGGAAGGAGCCAAAGAGGATGAGGAGCGCTAGCGGGCGCGCGGCGGCTCTGCTCGGTACCTGGTTCGGATGCGGCCACGCGCCGGTGGCTCCGGGGACCGTGGGATCACTCGGCGGCCTGGCGGTGGCGGCGCTGCTCGGCTGGCGTTTCGGTTGGGAGCCGCTGCATTTTCTCGCGCTGGCCGCCGTGTTCACGATCCCGGCGATCTGGGCTTCCGGGGTGGTTGCGCGGCAGGTGCAGGGCAAGGACCCAGGGCTTGTAGTGGTCGACGAGGTTGTGGGCCAGTGGGTCGCCCTGGCCGGCGCTTCGGTGCTCGATTGGAAGAGCCTGGCCGCGGCATTCGTCCTGTTTCGCTTTTTCGATGTCGTGAAGCCGCCTCCGGCGCGCCAGTTGGAGTCGCTCCCCGGCGGGATTGGCATTGTCGCTGACGACCTCATGGCAGGCGTCTATGCCGCGCTTGTGTTGTACGCGGCGCGGTGGTTCAATCTGTATTAGACTGTCGTAAATTTCGTTTGAATTATGGCTTCCAGGAAAAACTCTGAACGTGCACGGCCCGAGATCTCCGCGGTACTTCCGGCGGCGGCGATTCCAGGGGGAGAGTTCCAGGTCCGCGGCAAGGGCCTGGCTGCCGGCGAACGGCCGCGGGTGACCATCGGCGATGTCGCGGCGCCGGTCGTGATCGGATCGGACTCTCTGGTGATCGTCAGAGTGCCGGAAGGCGCCTCGGCCGGCGAACTGGTCGTGGAAAACAGCGGGCAGGCCAGGACCTCCTGGGCCTGCGATGTGGGCGTGCAGATCGCCGAAAGCCTACACCCTGTAGCCAATCCAGCCGTGGATTCCTTCGGGAACATCTACTCGACCTTCAGCGGCACGCGCGGGCAGAAGACGCCGGTCGCGGTCTACAAGATCGACCTCAGCTACAACATTAAGCCGTTCATCACGGACCTGATGAACGCCACCGGCCTCGCCTTCGATCGCGACGGGGTGCTCTACATTTCGAGCCGCTTCGACGGCATCGTCTACCAGGCGACGCCGAGCGGGAGCCTGTCGGTCTTTGTCGAAGGCATGGGTGTGGCGACGGGGCTGGCCTTCGATCAGGACGGGAACCTCTACGTCGGCGACCGCAGCGGCACGATTTTCAAGATCAGCCGGGATCGGCAGATCTACGTCTTCACAACGATCGAGGCTTCGATCTCGGCCTACCATCTCACCTTCGGGCCGGACAACTACCTGTACGTCAGCGGACCAACAACGTCGAGCTTCGATTCGGTCTACCGCGTCTCGCCGGCCGGAGAGGTTGAAGTTTTCTACCGCGGACTTGGGCGGCCCCAGGGGATGGCTTTTGATGAAGAGGGGCGGCTCTATGTGGCGGCTTCGCTTTCCGGCCGCAAGGGCGTTGTTCGGATTACGCCCGACCGCAACGCCGAACTGTTCCTTTCGGGCCCGAACGTCGTCGGGCTGGCCTTTACGCCGGCGCGCGCGATGGTGGTGGCGACGACCAACGCGCTCTATCGCGTCGACGTCGGAATCAAGGGCCGGCCGCTGCCGTAGGCGGGCTCCGGAATGAACGCCGAGATTATCGCAGTCGGTTCGGAACTGCTCACGCCGCAGCGCGTCGACACCAACTCGCTTTACCTCACCGAGGAGCTGAACGCACTGGGCGTGGAGGTGGTGCAAAAGGGAGTGGTGGGCGACGATCGCGTGCGTCTTCGCGAAGCGGTCAAGGCCGCTCTGGAGCGCTCGGAAATCGTGGTTCTGAGCGGCGGGCTCGGGCCGACCGAAGACGATGTAACCCGCGACGCCGTCGCGGCGGCACTCGGGCGTGGGCTTGCCTTCCGGCAGGATATTCTCGATGGGATCGAGGCGCGCTTCCGCCGTGTAAATCGAACGATGTCGCCGATCAATCGGCGTCAGGCCTACGTGATTGAGGGCGCCGAGGCGCTCCCGAATGAGCGCGGCACCGCACCCGGACAGTTCATCGAAGCCGGCGGACGTTACGTGCTCCTGCTGCCGGGGCCGCCGAGCGAGTTGAAGCCGATGTTCGCCGCCGAGTGCGTGCCGCGGCTGAGGCGCGTGGTCCCTCCGCTCCATATCGCCATCCGGCGGTACAGGATTGCGCTCATGCCGGAGTCCGAGGTCGACCAACTGATCTCGCCGGTCTACACGAAGTACCAGAACCCGATCACGACGATCCTCGCGGCTGCGGCCGACATCCAGGTCCATCTCCGGGCCCGCTGCGTGAGCCGGGAGGAGGCTGAGGCGCTGTGCGCGGAGCTGGGCGGACAAATCGAGGCGCTGCTCGGGGACCGAATCTATTCGCGCGACGGCTCGCCTTTGGAGGCCGTGGTCGGCGAACTGCTGCGGGAGCGCGGCGAAACCGTGAGCGTCGCCGAGAGTGCTACGGGCGGGCTGCTGGCCGCACGTCTCACGGACGTGCCGGGCAGCTCCGACTACCTCGTCGGCGGCTTCGTGACCTACACCGATGAGACCAAGGCGCGGCTGCTGGGCATCGACCCGGCATTGATCCGCGAGCACACGGCCGTCAGCGAGCCGGTGGCGCGCGCGATGGCGCTGCGGGCACGCAAGTTGACCGGAGCGACGTACGCGCTCTCGATCACGGGCGAGGCAGGGCCGAAGGCCGGAACCGAATCGCCCGCCGGAACTCTCTTTGTCGGGCTGGCGTCGGAAACCGGCGTCGAGGTCCGGAGCACGCGGTCGTTCGGAGATCGCCAGCGCGTCCGCGCCATCGCGACTCAGATGGCGCTGGAGATGTTGCGGCGGCTGCTCGGCAAGTAAGCCGCGCTACCAGCGGCGCCGCTTCCACTTCATGCGGAGCCGGCGCTTGGGCGGCCCCGGATTCGGAATCCTGTAAGCGACGTGTTCATCATCACCCGCCTCGATGCAGGCTCGCAGGACGCCTACAGGAAACGGAAACGGTTCCTCCCCGAGCACCAGCTTTTCAGCCCGATCCAAGGCTTCGTCGCTGATTGGCATGCCGGCGCCGGTTGTCATCCAAAAACCGCCGATTGGAACGATCCGGCCCGCATGAAGCATCGGCTCCTTGCTCAGACTATTGCTGAGCCCGATATCCATGATGAAGAGTTCCTCGCCGTTCATCATGTCGCGGCAATAAACCCCGGCGTCCGGAATCGCAAACTCCAGACCGAAGATGCTAAATCGGGCTTTGCAGTATGAGTCGAGCAGCAGTTCGTCGATGCTGCCGGGCTCGGCCGGGTGGGCCGCCCGGTATCGCTCGACGACGTTAAGGCCGTTTTCGTCGCGCCAATCGTAGAAGCAGCAGTCCGCATGGATGTCGAGATTATTTTCGTTGCGGTAGCGGACAACGCCGTCTTCCCGGAAGCCGAGCGCTTCGGCTGTCTGTTCTAACGCCTCTCTGGGAATCGTCCTGGTGATGCGGCTGTTCAGCTCAAGAGCGAGCGCCCGCAACTTGCGGTATCGCTCGACATCTTTCGGTGTGGGAATATAACGGGAATTCTCCATGACATCCTACCTCTCGCTCCGGGTGTGCCGATCCACCCAGTCAATGAAAGTCCGATACCATAGCAGGCTGTTCTGCGGCTTCAGAATCCAGTGGCCTTCGTCGGGGAACAGCAGCAATTTTGATTGCACCTTCTGCATCTGAAGCGCGGTGAACAACTGCATCCCCTGGCCGGCCGGGACGCGGTAGTCGAGCTCGCCGTGAATCACCAGAGTCGGGGTACGGAAGTTGCTGACGTAGTTGCTCGGAGACCAGCGCTCGTAGACGTCGGGGTTCTCCCAGGGCATCCCGCGGAATTCCCACAGCGGGAACCAGATCTCCTCGGTCTCGCCGGCCATGCTGCGAAGGTCGAAGACGCCGGCGTGAGAGACGAAGGCGCGGAAGCGGTCGGTATGGCCGAGCATCCAGTTCACCATGTAGCCGCCGTAGGAGCCCCCGGCTGCGGCCATGCGGCGCCGGTCCGTGTAGGGGAGCGCGGCGACGTGATCGACCACGGCCATGATGTCCTCGTAGACGCGGCCGCCCCAATCGGCATTGATCTCGTCGATGAACTTTTGGCCGTAGCCGGTGGAGCCGCGCGGATTCGGCATCACGACGACGTAGCCGGCCGCGGCGAAAACCTGCGGGTTCCAGCGATAGCTCCAGCTTTCGCCCCAGGCGCCCTGCGGTCCGCCGTGGATGAGGAAGAGCACCGGGTAGCGCCTCAGCCGGTTAAATCCCGGGGGCTTCACCATGAAGCTGTGGACACGCGCCTGCTCGGCGCCTTCGACCCAGAACTCTTCGAGCGGCGTGAGTTCGTGCCGCGCGAGCAGATCGTCGTTGATGCGTGTCAGCGGTACCGGCTCGCCGCCGCTCGACGAGATCCGGTAGATCTCGACCGGGCTCGATCCGCTGTGCTGTGTAAACACCATGGTCGCCCCGTCGGGCGTGAACTGCATGTCGTCGACGTGGCTCGGAGCACTGGTCAGAATGCGGCCGCCGCCGCCGCGCACGCCGATCATCTGGACGTTCTGCCGCCCGCGATCTTCGGTTCCAAAGACCAGGCGCGCCGAGTCCGGGGTCCAGGAGAAGGTGGTGACCCAGCGGTCCAGTCCCTCTGTCAGCACGGTTAGCCTGCCGGACTCGCGGTCGATTACGGCCAGCCGCCACTTGTCGCTCTCATATCCCGGACGGGTCTGCATGCGAAAGGCGATGTACTTCCCGTCGGGCGAGTAGAGCGGGGAATTGTCGGCTGCCGGATTCTCGGTGAGCCTCCGCGGCTCCCCGCCTTCCATCGGAACGACGAAGAGATCGGAGTTGGTGCTCAGGGCGAGGTCCGGGTCCTGATTCATGACGAAGCAGAGCTCGGCCCCGTCCGGCGAGATGGCGTAGTCGTCGGGGCCGCCGAGGGAAAACGGCGGCACATCGCGGTCGCCTGGCGTGAGGTCCCGCGCCGGACCGCCCTCCACCGGGACAACCAGGATGTGGCGGCGGCGTTGGCCCTTGAACTCGTTCCAGTGCCGATAGAGCAGCCCGGTGTAGATCCGCGCCTTGACCTTGCTGTTCTTTTCGGCTTCGAGTTTCTCCTTGTTGCAGGCGTCGTCGGAGCACTCGGGGTAGACTTCGCTGGTGAACACCAGGTTCTCCCCGTCAGGCGAGTAGAGCACGCCGGAGGCTTCGGTGGCGAGGTCGGTCACCTGGCGCTGGCGTCCGCCGTCGGCGTCCATGATCCAGACCTGGGAGGAGCCGGTGCGGTCGGAGATGAAGGCGATCTGCTTCGAGTCCGGCGACCAGCGCGGACGCTCGTTCCGGCTGCCATCGAAGGTCACGCGCCGGGGAGTACCGCCCTCGATCGGGACGACGTAGATATGGCGGGGACGCGTGTTCGATTCGACCTCGATGGTCTGGACCGAAAACGCGACCATCGTGCCGTCCGGGGAGAGCTGCGGCTCGCCGATCCGGGCGACGTGCATCAGAGCCTCTGCATCGAAAGGCGCCTTGGAATCGGCCTGCGCCGCAAGCGTGCCCGCGGCGACGGCAAGGGCCAGCAAAACTCGAAGCATCCTTCGATTGTAACGCGCCGCATGTCTATGATTTCGCGCTCCGAATCGATGAACGGGCGGGTATGTTAGCATGGTAGATTCGCAACCATCATGATTCGCGCCTATCGCGGCATTCTACCGAAAATTGCAGCTACCGCCTATGTCGACCGCAGCGCTCAGGTGATCGGGGACGTCGTCCTCGGAGAGCGTTCGAGCATCTGGTGCAACGTGACGGTGCGGGGCGACGTGAACCGGATCACCATCGGTGAGGAGTCGAACGTGCAGGACAACAGCGTCATGCACGGGGAACTCGGCCAGTGGCCCGTGGAGGTCGGCGACCGCGTCACGATCGGGCACTCGGCAGTCATCCACGGCTGCGTGATCGAGGACGACTGCCTCATCGGCATCGGCGCGATCGTGCTGAATGGAGCGCGGATCGGGCGAGGGTCGGTGATTGCGGCGGGCGCGCTGATTCCGGAGGGGATGGAAGTTCCTCCGAACAGTCTCGTCATGGGCGTGCCGGCGAAGGTCCGGCGTGAAGTGAGCCCGGAAGAACGTGAGCGCTTCCGGACCAATGCGCAGAACTACGTGCGTTACCGCGAAAGCTACAGGGAAGAACCTTCTTGATTCGAGCAGTCAAAGGCACGCGGGACATCCTCCCGCCGTCGAGCGCGGTGTGGAACCACGTCGAAAACGTGGCGCGGGAGGTCTTTCGGACCTACAACTACCAGGAGATCCGGACCCCGATTTTCGAAGAGACCTCGCTGTTTGCGCGCGGTGTCGTCGCCGACACCGACATTGTGACGAAGGAGATGTACACCTTCACGGACCGCGACGGCAGTTCGCTCACGCTGCGCCCGGAAAACACGGCCTCGGTAATCCGCGCATATATCGAGCACCGTCTCGATCAGAAGCCCGGCATTCAGAAGCTCTACTATCTCGGCCCGATGTTCCGCCGCGAGCGCCCGCAGAAGGGCCGCTACCGGCAGTTCTACCAGATTGGCGCGGAGGCGATCGGGTCGGAGTCGCCGGCCGTGGACGCCGAAGTGATCGAGATGGTCGTCGAGATCCTGAAGCGTACGGGGCTGGATGGCTTCACCCTGCTGCTGAACTCGGTCGGCTGCCCGGTGTGCCGGCCTCGCTTCGTCGAGCGGCTTCGCGAGGATCTTAGGGGCGTGGCGGGACAGATGTGCGGAGACTGCCAGCGCAGAGCCGAGACAAACCCGCTGCGCGTGCTCGATTGCAAGGTCCCGGAGGATCAGCCGATCATCGACTCGCTGCCGTCGATCCTCGATCACCTTTGCGAGGGCTGCCGCAAGCATTTCGATGCGGTGCGCCGTTACCTGGATGATCGCGGGATCGGCTACGAGGTGCGGCCCCGTCTGGTGCGCGGGCTCGACTACTACACTCGCACGACCTTCGAAATCGTGCACGGGGCTTTGGGCGCACAGAATTCGGTGCTCGGCGGCGGCCGGTACGACGGGTTGGCCGAGTCGCTCGGATCGCGGGTGCGCGCGCCCGGAATCGGCTTCTCGATCGGCGAAGACCGCCTCGTCATGACCGTGGAGGAGGGACGGCCGGAGATGCAGCCGGTGGTTGACCTCTACATGGCGCCGCTCGGTGAAGAGGCGCTGCGGCACTGCGCGCTGCTGGCCGGGGATCTTCGCCGCAGAGGCATGGTGGTCGAGGTCGGGACCGACGCAAAGCTCAAGCGCTCGCTCGAGCTGGCGAACAAGCTCGGGGCGCTGTTTTCGCTGATCGTCGGCGATAACGAGATCGCCGCCGGCGCCTATGTGCTCAAGAACATGGCCTCCGGCGAGCAGGAAACCGTCACGCGCGACGAGCTGTTTGAGCGGTTCCAGGACGCCGGCGCACGCGGCGCGATTCCCTCGCGGTCGCATTAAGCCAGGAAAGAGATCGATATGGAAGAGAGTTTAGAGAAACAGACAGGTGTGCCGCTGGATTTCCTCGGCGATCTGCGCCGCACGCATTCGTGCGGCCAGTTGCGGGCCTCCGACGCGGGAAAGCGCGCCTTGGTGATGGGCTGGGTGCACCGGCGGCGGGATCTGGGCGGCGTGATCTTCATCCATTTGCGCGACCGCGACGGTGTGACGCAGGTGGTCTTCCGCGCCGAGGTGGATCCGAAAATTCATGAGAAAGCCGAGCTGCTGCGTTCGGAATACGTGGTTGCGGTTGAGGGCCTTGTGGAGCGGCGCTCGCCCGAGACGATCAATCCGAATATCGAGACGGGTGAGGTCGAGGTGGTCGCCGAGAAGGTCTGGATCCTGAACGAATCGCGTACACCCCCGTTCCCGATGGAGGAGCACGTCGACGTCAGCGAGGATGCGCGTCTCAAGTACCGCTACGTCGATTTGCGCCGGCCCCATATGCAGCGCAATATCATCCTCCGATCGAAGATCTCCTTCGCGGTGCGCGAGCACCTCACCTCGGAAGGTTTCCTGGAGATCGAGACGCCGTTTTTGACGCGCTCGACGCCGGAGGGCGCCCGCGACTACCTGGTCCCGAGCCGCGTGCAGCCGGGGTCGTTCTATGCGCTGCCGCAGTCGCCCCAGATCTTCAAACAGCTCCTGATGGTGAGCGGCTTCGAGCGCTACTTCCAGATCGTGCGCTGCTTTCGCGACGAGGACCTGCGCGCCGACCGCCAGCCTGAGTTCACCCAGATCGACCTCGAGATGTCGTTTCCTCAACAGGAGCAGATCTACGAGGTGATCGAGCCGCTGGTCCAGAAGATGTGCAAGGTGGCGGGCTACGATGTCCCCGCGACCTTCCCGCGGCTCTCCTATGCCGAGGCGATGAGGTCCTACGGCACCGACAAGCCGGATCTGCGGCTGCCGCCGTTCTACCCGGTGGAGGACCTCTTTCCGGCCGATGCGGGGCTTACGGCCGAGGGCCTGCCGCTGGTGGCGATTCATGTCCCCAGGACCGGGCAGCTCAGCCGCAAGGAGCGTGATGAGCTGAAGGCGTATGGCGTTGAGCGTGGGCTGCGTGTCTATGACGACGTCAAGCGCCTGGAGCGCGACTTTGCCGAATCGATGGCCAAGGTGCGGGAGCGCACCGCGGCGTCCGAGGAGGACCTGCTGCTGCTGGCCGGATGGCCGAGCGCGCCGAAGGGGCAGAGGCCGGAGGAGACCGTGTTTCAGGTTTGCGGGCAGCTCCGGCTGTTCGCCGGTCAGAAGTACAACGATCGCCATGGGCTGCTCGATCCGAAGACCTTCCAGTTCCTCTGGGTGGTGGATTTCCCGATGTTCGAGTGGGACGAAGATGAGAACCGCTGGAACGCGGCGCATCATCCGTTCACTTCGGTTCACGATGAGGACATCGAGAAGCTGACCGCCGATCCGGCGCGCTGCCGGGCGAAGTCCTACGACCTGGTGCTGAACGGCGTGGAACTGGGATCGGGCTCGATTCGTATTCACCGGCGCGACGTGCAGTCGAAGGTCTTTGCGGCGCTCGGGTTCAGCGAGGAGGAGGCGAAGCGGCGCTTCGGCTTCCTGCTGGAGGCGCTGGAGTTCGGCGCGCCCCCGCACGGCGGGATTGCGCTTGGATTAGACCGGCTGGTGATGATTCTGGCGGGCGAAAACTCGATCCGCGAGGTCATTCCGTTCCCGAAAACGGCGCGCGGCACGGACCTGATGTGCGATGCTCCGTCGCCGGTCCCGGAGCGTTCGCTCCGGGAACTCGGCATTATGATCAAGGCCGCGACGCGGTAAGGTGGGGGGCAGGCTGGCCTGCCCTACGCCTTCGGAGGCTTCGGCGAGACCTTCCAGGTCTTCTCGTCGAAGTAGAGGATGCGGCCTTCCCGATAGGCCTGCACGGCCATCGAGATGACCACCTGGGCGCGCGCGCCCGTCTCGACATCGAGCGTCGGCTTCTGGCGGCTGCGCATGCAATCGAGGAAGTTGGTGACGTGGGTGGCCATCGTGTTGGTCTCCTCGACCGGGATTTTGATGTCCTCTTCACCCCACTTGGCCTTGTACTCGGCGTCGATGACCCGCTTTTCCGGCCGGACCGTGATGTGAGGCGCGAAGCCCTCGAATCGTCCGTGCTCCACCATGATCAGGCTGGCCTTATGACCGCGGATCAGCCCCGGAATATGTTGGCTGTTGGCCATCGAGGAGCTGAGCACCACGCTGTGGCCGTTAGCGTACTCGGCGATGAGGTGGAAGGTGTCGGGGACCTCACGGCCGTCCTTGAACACGTAGATTCCGCCGCCCGCCATGACCTTATAGGGGAACTGCGGCTGGCCCCAGCAGATGTTCATGGGCGCCATGACGTGATAGAACAGGTCGGTGGCGATGCCGCCGGAGTAGTCCCAATACTTGCGGAAGCGGAAGAAGCGATCGGCGTCAAAGGAGCGCTTAGGGGCGCTGCCGAGCCACATCTTCCAGTCGATGTAGTTGTCGCCCTTGCCATCGGGGCCGGCCTCGGGGTCGATCTTCCAGTTCCACTCGCCCTCCACCGAGTTGCGGTGATAGGAGCCCTGGCTCATGATCATGTCGCCGAGCATGCCGTCGGCGATCGCCTTCTTAGCTTTGTGCCATTGGTCGCCCGAAGTGGTCTGGGAGCCGACCTGAAGGACGCGGCCGGTCTCGCGTACGGTCTGGGCGAGCTGCTTGGCCTCGTCGATGGTATGGCACATCGGCTTTTCGAGGTAAACGTCCTTGCCCTTGTCCATGGCCTCGAGCGCCATCTTTGCGTGCCAATGATCCGGCGTGGCGATGATGACAGCGTCGATATCGCTGCGATTGATGATTTCGCGGTAGTCCAGCGTGCCGTCGCACTTGAACTTGTCTTTGTTCTGAGTCACGCGCTTCTGGTAGACGTCGCAGACCGAGAGGATCTGGCAGGCGCCCGTCTCGGCTCCGATCTTGGCGAAGACGCTTCCGACGTAGGAGCCGCGGCCGCCGACGCCGATCACGCCGACGTTGATGCGATCATTGGCGCCGATGACTCTGGACGACGGCCGAGCCGCCCAGGCCGAGCCGGCCAGGCCGAGTCCGGCGCCGACCGCGCCTGCACTCTTCAGGAATTCTCTGCGATTCGGGGGTGTGTTTGTCGACATGGATTGACCTCGGGAGCCGGCAGAGCCGGCGCGGCAATTATTCCTCTGCTAGTGTACTCTGCTGTTCGGATCGGGTCAAAGGCCAGGTGAGGAGGGGCGCCCCTGCGCCCCCGCGCGTGCAGCAACTCGCTTCGGATCCGCTGCCCGCCGCAGCGCGTACCACCAGATGAAGAGGCACAGAAAGTGGGAGATTACGATGATGGTATTCCCGACCGGAACGAGGTCGCGGGAAATCCGCCACATCTGGCGAAGCGAGTGCCCGATAGCATGTCCGGCCATCTGAACCCCGAGGCCGCTGCTGATCAGGAGCAGGGATGTATCGCGCTTCCGGCGTCCAATCAGGAAAAACCAGAGCAGGAAGTTCATCGCGGCGGCGCAAAAGCTCAGGTTGCGTACAACGGTCGTCATGGCTTCGTTGTAAGGGGAGCCGCGCAGCAGGAGCGAGATGAGAGCCACGGCGACGACAATCAGGATGAGCCCAAGCATCATTGTCACGCGGGTTTTCGAGCCCTCCATTGCTTGCCAGATCAGGCCAAGGACGATAAGGATGGTGAGGCAGGAAAGGTATAGTTCGATCGCCCAGTACTGCCGAAGGAACGATTGCGGCCACTCTGCAACGTCGAAGACCATGGCAGCATCAATGACAGTCTTAAGGAAAAGGCTGAGGCAGTAGAGGAAAACGAAAGGGAACCGCTTAAAAAGCGCCTTGCGGAGGAGTGCTGACATGACGAGCAACTGTAGGACACCGCTCGCCAAGACACTGAAAGTAATGATTATAGAATTGCGGATCATGGAACTCCGGGCCAGGAAGCGCTACGTCCGCCGGAGCTCCATTCGATGAAAACGTTACGCGACGGAACCCAAATCATCCCACGGATCGGGTGGCGGAATCGGTCCATGCGCCAGCAGGTCATCCCACGGATCGGGTGGCGGAATCGGTCCATGCGCCAAACTCGGTCCCTGCTCGACGGGCGACGCTCCTCCGATAATCGCATTCGTAACTATGTTCGCAGCCACGGCGAGCGCGAACACTACGCAGATTGTAGCACAAATGGTTGATTTTACTTGTAGTCTCGACATACGGGCATCAGCCTAGTCAGAATCGGTGAACACTCTAAGCCTCAGTATCTTTGCACCTTAAGCTCAGTGGTTCTACCTAATGCTAATGCACGTATTCGGAATGATCTCTAAGGATTTTTCCTAGGTGTAGTAGTACGGTGTTTAACGTAGGGGCTAGTCGGCCCGGCTTGAGAAGGGGGCGTTGCTAATCGATTCGGATCGGTAGGCGGGGCGGGCGGCGCGCAGGCGGTGCGAGCCCGGCCACTCCAGGCGCATGTCCCGGCTGACCTCATCGAGCATCTCCAGGGTCGCCGTCTTCTGCTCCATGGCGAACACGGTCAGCAGGAGATTGTCACATAACCCATTGATTAAACGGGGGATGCCCTGCGACCGGAGATGAATTTCGGCGAGAACTGCTTCGGGGAAGACGCTCTGGTCCGGCATTCCGGCCTTCTCCAGGCGCGACAGTACGTACTCCACCGTATCGCGCTCGTCGAACGGCTTCAGATTGCAGCGCAGCACGATCCGCTGCTTCAACTGGCGGAGGTTGGGAGCGTCGAGCTTGCGGTCCAGTTCTGGCTGGCCGGCAAGAATAATTTGCAAAAGCTTCCCAACTCTGGGGTTCTCCAGGTTGCCAAGCAGCCGGATCTCCTCCAGCACGTCCCACTCGAGATTATGGGCCTCGTCCACGATGAGGACCGTCGTGCGTCCCTCGTTCGCCTGCTGGATCAGGAGGTGGTTGAGGGCGAAAAGCACTTCGGTCTTCGAGGTCCGGGGACAGCGGAGGTCCAGATCGTAGGCGATCATCTCGAAGAACTGATCGGTCGAGATCCGGGAGTTAAAGATGAAGGCGAATTCGATGTACTGCGTCTCCAGGTAGTCCCGCAGGCACTCCAGCATCGTGGTTTTGCCTGTGCCGACCTCGCCTGTCAGGACGATGAATCCCTTCCGGCTCTGTACCCCGTAGATCAGGTTGGCCAGCGCCTCCTCATGCTGCGGACTGCGGTAGAGGAAGCCAGGGTCGGGGCTCAGGCTGAATGGGGATTCGGTAAACCCGAAGTATGCGTTGTACATAATGCGGCCGGACTGCTCGGCACAGACCCTCCGTTCTGCACCGCGGCACAAGGGCATCTTACCACGCGCATCCGGATGTGAAAAGGCGGATTAGGCTGGCAAGAATACTGGTATGGCTTACGGTAAAACACTTACTCGGCGCCAGAGCGCTACTGGTCAGAGACCTCGAGCCGCACCCAGCCGGGCAACGCCGAAGGACGATTCCCACAGAAAACAATCCGCCGGGTCTTGGGAATAGGTAGCCCGGACCGCGCGGCCTTGCCGAATTGCGGAAGCGCGCGGAGGATCTCCCGGTACGCCTCGTTGCCGGAATCGAGCACGGCCGTTTTGCCGAGCAGGCCCGTTCCCCACCCGAGAGGAAAAATGCAGGCACCTGAGGATCGTGCTTCGGCGAGCCGGGAGGCGAGGTCCTCGATGCCGGCGAACAGCGACGAAAGCCCGGTCCATTCGGCGAAGCGCTGGTGTGACTCCAGCGCCTTTTCCGCGTAGTGGTTGGCGGCCTCAAACAAGCGCTGCCGGCCTGGAGCCTCTTTCCAATGCAGCATTCGCAGCACCTCGGGACGACGCAGGAACTCCTTTTCCGTCCATCGGCCCTCGAAGATCGAGCCGGGGGAGGCCATTTCGGCAAAAATCGGGGTGCTGTCGTCAACGCGAGAGGCCTCCAGCGTCGAGCCTCCGGTCTGTTTCCATCCGAGTTCGTAGCGTCCCTGGCGCGACTGGAGCGTGGCGACCCGGAGCAGGTAGATCTTGAACGACTGGATCGCGACCGGCGCCGAGTCGCCGACAGCGAGAGCGCGCATCCGGTCGGCGCCGCCCTGGCCGATCGCCACCTGCTCGGGATACTGGGCCAGGTTCCGGGGGATGCGTTCGCCTTTCAGCCGCTCAGAGGCGTCGCGCAGGGCCGCATCGGAGAAACGCTCGGAGGCCAGCGCGGTTCGCAGCGCGCCTTTCAGGGCGGCGGCGGGCAGGTAGGGCCCGTGCGGTCCGGCCGTGAAGGTTGGGATCGAAAGCTGGTCGGCACGGGCACGCTGCCAGTAGGCGGTGTAGGCCGGGTCTTCGAACGGGATGCGCCGGTCAGCGAAGTTCTGGGCGAAGCCGCCCCAGGAGGCAAAATCCAGCTTTTCGGCCTTGCGGATCTGGGTGAGGTAGTTCTCCAGACGGGTCCCCTTCGCCAGCAGCCGGAAGATGCGCGTCTGGTCGAGAACGTTCACGTGGTCGCGCCAGACCATGTAGTCAATGGGCGAGAGCTTGCGCCCGTCACCGACCAGCAGAGGCGTCAGGCAGGTGAGACGGTATTTCATGAGGCCACCCGCCAGGGTACGGGTACTGCCAATGCGAAGCCGGCCCGGTATACGGGGTGTGGAAAGCCGTCGGGGGCCACGTCGGGCGCCGCGCCCTGGAGGGGACCGGAGGCGAGCAGGACTGATCCCTCGGCGACCATGCGGAGCGCCTTCTTCTCCTCACCCCACCGCGTGGCGCCTTCGACGCGCCCGCCGCGCACCAGGATCGAGTATCGGCCGCGATCCCATGCGATCTGATCCGACGGCGAGGGGCTGAACAGCGACAGCAGCCACCAGGCGCGCTCGCCCGCCTCGGACTCCTCGCCCGCCTCTCCTCCGGACGCCGCAGGCCTGTAGAGCAGTTCGTCGATCCGGCCCTCTTCGAAAAGAGGCGTCTCGGAGCGTCCCCAGCCGCGCGAACGCTCACCCCCCAGTCCGGAGTCGGCCAGCAGCCGGAGAGCGGACTGGACGGCTCCGGACCAGCGCTCACGGGCCTCCTCGCCGGCAAAGGCGGCCAGGCACCAGAGACCGGCCCGCTCGGCGAATTCCAGGCACGCCACGGTGTGCGGGCTCCCGCTGACGCCCGAAACCCGATCGACCGCCGCAGTGGTGCGGAGTGCGACACGGAACGGACCGGTGGGCGCCGTACGGCGTTCGATGGGAAGGAGGCAGCCGCTCGGGGCATCGACGATCCAGCGCTCCTCCTCGACCGGCTTCTCCTCGATCAGAGACCGGGCCAGCGAGACGGGGACAAACCGCGCCGCCTTCCACCGGACCTTCGTACCGGCCTGCGGCGGCCAGAGGTTCCGCGGCGGGACCACATATAGAGTTTCGTCCTGCCAGGGGAAACACGAGCTGAACAGTACGGCCGGTCCGTCCTGCCGCGCGGTCGCCGAGAGCCACTCTTCGAGCAGGCCCAGGCGCGCCATTGCCGAGCAGACGGCCGAATAGAGCGTGTCGCTGTGGTAGATGCGATCGACATCGTCGGAGCGGCCCGAATCGGCGCCGGGGCGCCAGGGGCCGACAGGTCGAAACCGGACGATGAGACCCGGACTGGGGGTGGCCGCCATCGCTATTCGGTCAACTGTCCGGCGAACTCCGGATCGGCAGCCGCCGCCTGAAGGCCGGCCAGATCGACTCCGGAAGCCAGAGATTTCTCTTCCGCGCCCTGCGAATAGAAGCTCCGGCCGCGCCAGGTCAGATCGAGGTTCGCGAATCGGACTCGCCCGCTGCCCCGCGAGCCGCCGCCGCCGAGGGTGTCGTCTTCGAGCAGCCGGAGCCCTTCGAGCAATACCTTGAGCAGCGCGTGGTCCTGTTCGGAGAGGAGATCGAGAACGAATCGGACCCGGAAACGCGCGCCCGCCGGGACGCGCTCGAGTGTTCGGGGATTGGCCTGCGAGGTGATGCGGTCGACCGCGTTCTCGCTCTTGACCTCGGTCAACTCGTCGTCAAGGTTCTCGCGCATCTGTGCGGTGATGCTGTCGGGATCGAGCGGCGCGTCATAGACGGTGAGGCGCGCCGGGCTGGCCGAGGTCGTCTCCAGGGCGTCGCCCGAGACGCGCTCCATGCGGCCGGGATTGCGTCCGAACAGCAGGCAGATCTCGTCGTCCGGACGGTCGCTCTGGTGAATCCGTACCTCCTGTCCCTTGCGTCGCGAGAGGTAGACGAGCTCGGTCGGGGCGGTGAGGCCGTGGGCCTGTTCGAGCAGGGAACGAAGCTTACCGCGCAGCGAACTGCCCGGCACGTAGGGCCGCCCGAAGGCGTCCTTGACGACCGGGTTGTCGGCGCCGCCGATTTCGAGCGAACCTTTGCCGGCGCCGATGTGAAGGCCGGTTTCGCAATGCAACTCGCCTGCGAGGATCAGCTTTCCGACTAGTTTCAGGGCGGATTGGGCGTTTTGCGAACTCATGGTGGTCCTCGTTATTCGTTGTATGCGACGATCGCCTCGAACAGGTCGCGGAAGCGCTCGTATCCGCGCGGATCGTTCTTGCGCGTCACCTGGAGCAGCAGCTTTTCGAGCGTGTCGAGGCTGCGGAGCGAGTGCCGCGCGATGGTGTAGGCCAAGCGCGCGCGGAGCATCACGAACTGGTGTTGGCGTTCGCTCTCCGGCGCGCGCGTGGCGCGCCGCACGGCGTTGTAGAAACGGCGCAACTGGCTGCGCGTGCCCGAATCCATGTCGCGCATGCGGCTGACGACGCCGTGAGCCTGGTTGTCCAGATACAGGCTGTCGGCAATGAGTTTATCGAGGTCGATCTCTGGCGGGCCTTCGGGCCGCGGGCCGCGACCGGCCGGACCTCCCTTGCCGCGCTCCGGTCCCCCTTTTCCACGCTCCCGTCCTCGCTGCTGTTGCTGTTGCGACGGCGGCTGCTGCTGCGACTGTTGCTGCGTCTGTTCCTCTGCCATGGATTATGCCTCTGTGGTTCGCACCGCCCACTCGAGTGCCACGCGGCCGGCCGGCCGGAGCTTCACGTGGGCGGCGTTTCTTCCGACGAATTCATTCATCAGGCTGCCGCGCAGGCGCTGCAGCTCACGGTCTCTCGTGGGGCCGAGAATACGGTTCAGCCGCCGCGCGAAGCGCCACGGCCGCTCAAAACGGTTTCCCTTTGCGCGTCCCTTCGCCTCCCAGGCTTCGCGCTCCCCGCGCCGATAGAATGAGCCCAGCTCGTGCAGGAACTGGACCGGGCAGCGATACTGCTTTACCATCCGGGCCATAATGTCCTTCATCTCGATGGCGTCGCCGAGGTGCTTCCACTCCAACGGGCGGCCGAACAGGTAGAAGCTGTCCTTGGCCACGCTCTTGGCGTATTCGAGATTCCGGCCCGCCTCTTCGAAGACCGAGGCGAGCGATGCCCCCGGCGAGGGAGCCAGGGCGAGGGCCATCGATACCGTCTTGCCTTCCAGACCGGCGAATTCCTTGAGGTTTTCTTCGGCGAAGCGGTGGAAGAGCCGCTGAAGCTCGCGGGCCAGCAGAATCAGGGCGTCCCAGGAGCCGTAGACGGCGAAGTCGTCGCCGCCCGAATAAAGTACGGTCACCTTCCGCCAGAACTCGGGCAGCGAGCAGAGCACATCCAGTTCCCCGGCGAAGAACTGCTTATAGAGCACCGAGAGGAGTACATGCTCCTCGATCGTCTGCGCCTGCCGGATCCGCGGGCCGAAGTTGTCGACATCGCCGCGGAGGACCCCCCAGGCGTGCGGGCGCGACGACCGGCGCGCCAGTTCCCGCAAGGACGCCGGGCGCCGGGCCTCCTCGCCGTCGGCTGGCGCGGCGTGACGGGCGAGCGGGATCGATTCGGGCGAGGAACCAAGCGTCCAGGTATGCTTCCCATCGCCTAGCTGGATGCGCACCGGATCGTCGGGCGACCAGCCAACCGTTTCGGCGCTGCGGAGCCCCTTGTGGAGTTCCTCAAAAAAACCCTCCGGTGCCCGGACGCTGGGCGGAACCGGGTTGAAGGGTTGGAAAAAACCGGAATCGATGCCCGTCGCCGGGGCGTTACGCTGCCCGGCCATTGCGTCGCTGAGGCGCTTGCGGACATCGCTCCAGGCGCCCAGGTTTTCCGTGGCCGCCCAGACGAGCCGGAGCGTGCCGCCGCCGACCTGTTCGATCCCCGTTCGGGCGGCCTGCAGGAATTCCTCGGCTTGCGGGCGGCTCTCCTCGGGGATGACGACCAGAAATTGTCCGCCGCCGCTGGAGCCGAGCAGGATCTTTGACAGCCCGAGTTCGGCCAGCAGGGCGCGGGGCAGGATTTCGCCGAGTAGAGTGACCCACTGCGAACGGCCTGGGAAGGCAGCTTCGCCGACTGCTGCCGGCTCTGCCGCCTCATCGTGGCCGGGCGTCAACAGAAAGTCGCCGATACCCAGAAGTTTTCCCTGGAGGAAGATTTGCAAAGACATCGAACCGAGTCAACCCGCGAAAAACCTAACTCTAGCACAGCGCGGGCACAAAAAGGTTCAGGCCGGATGGCGAGACCGGCTGCGGCCCCGGGGCCGCAGCCGCGACTTAGAAGCCGCCGCGCGGGCGATAGCCTGGGCGGGCTGAGACCCGATATTTCTTGCCGATGTCGGAGACAACCTCGACGCTGATCTTTCGGAAGCCTTCGTTCGGATTCTGCGCCGGGTAGTACGTGACGGTATAGGAGTTGCCCAGCGCCTCCCGGATCGACTCGAAGGCCTCAACCTGTTTCTGCCACGTCTTGGCGAAGTAAGCCTTTCCGCCTGTGCGCCCCGCGATGCGGCGGAATACGTTCGCCGAGATCGGATCTTTATTCACGTCGCTGGTGGAGATGACGTAGATGGGAATTCCTTCGTCCTCGGCGACGGCGCGGACGTCGTCGGGCGCCACCATGCTGGCATTATCCGGGCCGTTCGAGAAGACAATAATGACCTTGCGCCCCGGGACCTTCGAGGCGTCGCGCAGCGTCAGCAGCAGCGAGTTGTACAGAGCCGAATCGTCGCCGGCGACGGCCTTGCGAAGGCCGACCAGCGCTTCGTTGCGGTCGCGCGTCAGCGGGGAAGCGCGAGAGAGATTCCGGCTGTACGTATAGACCGAGATCGAGTCGGCGCGGTCGAGGCCGCGGACGAAGTCGGCGATCGCATCGGAGGCGTACACGAACCCTCGGTACATATAGTTGCTGGTGTCGAACAGCACGAAAACGTTCGTGCCGACCAGGGCGTCGGTCGGTGTGGCGCCGTCAACGCCGGTAGTGACCAGCGGCCGCATGTTGCCGTCTTCGAGCACGAGCATCGGAGGCCGGTTTCCTTCGGCGAAGGTGTTGACCTTTTGGACGATGCCGTCCTCGAGAATGCGGAAATCATTCGGCTTGAGGCCGTTGACGTATCGTCCCTTGCTGTCGGTCACGGTAAAGCTCAGGACAACCATGTCGACCTTCACGCGAAAGACGGGGCGCTGCCCATCCTGTGCGAAAAGCGCGGTGGTCTGGAAGAGTGCGAAGGCCGCGCCGGCTGCCCCTACGAGCAACCCGGCCAGCCACCTGGTTCGAATCGACTTCACCTTTCCTCCTCAGGCAAGAAAAGTTGTTCCATGCCGCGAGTTCCGCTCAGACGCTACTGCAGCGACGCCTTCTGTTCGGCGCCCATCATCATGCGCGTTTGAAGCCGGATCTCTTCGCCGACGACCCGCAGCGAGCGCAGCAGCGCGGGCCAGTCCTCCAGATGCGTCGCAAAGATCTGCTCCACGGTCTTCTGGGTCCACTGCGGCACCAGAAAGTTCAACTGGGACGGGGGCATGTGGAGATCGCTGGCGAGCGCGGCGTAATACAGCAAGTTCGACTCCCATCCCTCGGCCATGATGCGGCTGGAGTATCCCATCAGGGTGGGGAAGGTCCGCAGGTTCAGCAACTGCGGGTGATAGGAATTGGCGAGCGTCGGCTTGGGTGTCCCAAACGCCTCCGAAATCGCCTCGAAGGTCAGGCGGTCAGGATGCTCGGCCTGAAGTTGGCGGATGCGTCCGGCGTAGATGCTGGGCCGGTCCGGCTGCGCCTTGATCATGTCCGCGCCGACAAAGAACAACTCGGCCGGGGTGATCAGTTCGATGGCTCGTTTGACCTCTCCCGCCGAAATGCTGTCGGAGACCTGTCGGACGCGCGCCGGCGCGGCATACTTTTCCAGGGAATCGAGCAGCGGCTGGCGCAGGGCTGGTTGGAGGGCCGCCTCGGCTACCAGGGTTTCGGCGTGGTGCATGTGGAGGGCGACCCACTGGGTCTGCTCCGGCGTCACGTTCCACCACCGGGGAACCTTGGCGGTAGCGACGAGCTGCGGCACCAGGTCGCCCCAGATCAGCGCCTGCTCCCGCGTCGGGATCATGAAGTTCTGCTCGGCATCGGCCAGGGCGTGGGGCAGGGTGGCAAGTGAACCGACCAGGCGGCCGCCGCCGCTCGAAGGCCAGCCCGTGCCGAGGACCTCGGTTGACTTCCAGGTCTGCGAGGAGCCCTGCATTCCGATAAAGTCATGCGTGCGGACGAACAGCGGATTGGTGTAGAGCACCTGGGCGCCGGGGGGTGCGTAATGGATGTAGTTGAAGCCCACCAGGGTGTCGCGGAGGAATGGGGCCAGCAGCCCGCGCGCCTCGCGCAGCCTCTCCGGATCCGAGGAGTTGCGGTCGATCAGGGCCCGGAAGTTTACCTTGCGCTGCGCCTCGACGTGCCGCTCGGTCCAGTAGCCGAAGGCGAAGGCGTTCTTCTCGACGGCGGTCAGGGGCGAACGCGGAAGCTGGATTTCGGAAATCCGGGAAGCGAGCCGGTTCACCAGCGTGGTGTCGAGCTTCTCGCCGGTGGCGAGGCTGTCGAGATGGTCGGCCAGCTCAAAGATGGTGGTGAGGGAGACTAGCCGCTGCGCCTCGAAAATGCGAATCATCTCGCTCACCAACTCGTGATGCGCGTCGACGTCCTTGGGCGAGGCGGTACCCGCCAGAAGGTCGATCATGCGGTCCTGGGGAGATGCATCGTCTCCGACACCCGCCGTCTGCAGAAGGAGTTTGACGCTGCTGCGGCCGTGATCGAACAGGTCCCGCGAGTTCCGGATGCCGCCGAAGGGCCCAAGGATCCGGGCGAGCGTGGCATCGGCGGAAGCGGCAGGGATCACACTGTGGCGGGTGAGGATCTGCCAGAGGCCGACCAGGCTCTGCATGGTGCCGGCGATGTCGGCTTTCAGCGTGTTGTCACGCATCTTCGAGATCGCCGCGGCGGTGTCCAGGTAGGAGATGATCGTCGAGTCGGCCAGGGCCGGGGTCTCGTTGAATATGACGTACTGCGCTCCCAGGGCGCGATACTCACGGGCCAGGCGGTCCACGGTGGAGGGTTCGAGCGGCCGTTCGCGCCGGCGGTTCAGATCGCTGATGGCCATAAAGATTTTCAGGGGTTCGTTCTCGACCGCCTTGCGGCACAGCGCGAAAAGTGCTTCGAGGACATCGTCCGGATCCTTCCAGGAGTTGGCCAGCCGGGTGAGCTTTCCGTCGTACTTGCCGTGTGGATGATTGACGAAAAGGTTCTTCCAGACCTCCACGCCGCCGGGGATATGGACCCGGCCGCCCGCATCGACCCGAAGCCGGGCCGTCAGCAGCATGAGATCGGTGTTGGAGCGGAAAACGGGCCGCGCCGGGCCGGGGCTGGTGACGCGCCCGCGCAGCGCCGCGTAAAATCGCTTCAGACGGGACGGCTCGGTGAGGTAGTCGAGCGTCGGGCCGTCAATGCGGGCCAGGGCGTCGTAGTAGCCCGCCAGCCATCCGTCGTCCTTGGCAACGAGCCGCTCGTAGAAGGCAGCCCCGTTATCCGGCGGCGCGCCGACCAGGTCGTTCCAGGCCGCCGCGGCCCGGCTCCCGCCCGGAACCGCCGCCTTGCCTCCGCGAATCTTGAACTCGCCGCCGAAGAAGTCAAGCACGTGCGCGAAGGCCTTCAGGCGCTGCATCGGCACGGCCTCCCGGAGAACTTCGGCCGTCTCCCGGTCGAGTTTGGCGAGACCCAGATAAAGACGGCACAGAGCCGGATCGTTCAGGAAGGCGTCGATGAACTCGCCGTCTTGTTTGTCCTTGGCCGGTATCCAATAATCCGGCGTATAGAGCACCGGGATTTTCGTCCGCTCAAAGTCATGTGTAAAGAGTCGGTTGGTGCGGAGGGCCTGTTCGAGTTCGGCAATGGGGAAGCCGGAGTCCATGCTGAGGAACGCGCGCGTGGCGTTGACCGTCTCCAGCACCACTTCGCTGCCGCATCCGCCGCGCATCCGGAAGCCGAGAACCCGGAGAAGGTCGGCCGTCTGAGAAGACTCGCAGGTCTCGATGCGGATCGCTTTTCCGTCGGTGGCCAGTTTTTCGAGTTCTCGGGCCTGGCTGAGGTAGCGGATGATGAGCTTCATGTACTCGGTCTGGTCCAGCGAATCGGAACTGCTGGTGGCATGATAACCGTTGGTGACGACGTTGCGGGCCAGAGCTGGGAGGAGCTGTTCGGGGAGAAGGTCGGGGGAGAGGGCGGTCATGCGGGCGAAGGAGGCGAGGGGGCCGGGGATTTCGATGATCGACATCTGCACCGGAGGGGCCGCCGATTGGGGCAGCTCCAATCCCGTGCCCCCGGCGACGCGGTACTCCTCGAGGTAGCGCCGGGCTGCCTCGCGCTCGTCGGCAATCAGCGCCAGAACGGCCAAACGGCGGGCGACTGCGCGGCTCTTCTCGGTCTCACCCGAACGCCGGAGAAGCCCCAGGAGTTTCTCGTAGTTGTCGAAGGTGGCGACGTCATTGTGACTGTCGAGGAACTCGGCATACGCCGTGAGCGTCTCGACGTCGTTAGGTGCGGCGCGGACACGCTCTTCCAGAACCGCTCGGGCTCCGGCTGAATCCCCGTTTTTCTCCAGTTGACGCGCTCGTTCGACGAACTCGTTGGCGGGAAGCGCGATGCCCAGACTGCAGAAAGCGAAAAGGACTGATGCGAAGGCTCTCATAGCGCCTCATCCACTCCTTACCTGTCCTGGTTTCTTAATGTATCACTGTCGCTGCACTTCATTCCAAAAAATACAAACAGGTTGGCATTGTACGGCAATGTCGGCGCGAATACAACGCCCGGCGGAACCGGAGCGGTTGGACGCGCCCGCCCGCACTCCGGCGATACAGATAGGATGCAGCGGTCCGGTGTGATGCTACACCGGACCGCGAAATTTCTCGTATGTTGTTTATTTTTCGAGCTTGTAGATGGTGAGGCCCGAGAGGAGCTTGGGGTAGAAGTCGGTTGACTTCTGCGGCATGACCCCGCCGGAGAAGGAAATTTCAGCGACCTGGTCCACCGAGGGCGGCTCGAGCAAAAAGCCGATCTGCGCGGCGCCCTTGCGCACATCGGCAATCGCGACATCGACGCCGCGGATGTAGCGCAGGTACTTCTCCTCCCGCACCGCCTCCTCTGTGATGCCGAGGGCGTCACGAAGCAGGTTCTCATGCAGGACATTGACGTCCAGGCGGCCGTCGCGGCCGGTTTCGAGCAGGAACAGCCGCTCGCCGATCGCCACGCCGATCCGGATCGTCTCCGGGTGCGGCTCGGACCAGGCGGCGCGTAGGGCGTCCTGGTTCTTCAACTCGGTGAGCCGGAAGCCCTCTTTCGTTTTATTGAGGAAGGCTTCGGCGTCGAAGCCTTCGAGGCCGTTGACCAGCCGGTGCGTGCCCAGAATCCGCAGGCCCGGCGAGTACATATTGACGAACGTCATCATGACGTTCCGGGCATCGGCCATCTCCGGGTTCTGGTTGCGGAAGTTGAGCGCCGTTTCGTACCGGTGGTGGCCGTCGGCGATCAGCAGTTTCTTGTCTGACATCAGCTCCTGGATACTCTGAATGCGGGCCGGGTCGCAGATCTTCCAGAGCCGGTGGACGGCGTTGTATTCATCGGTCACCGAGACGTCGGGCGCGCCCTGCGCGGCCTCGTCGAGCAGGCGGTCGGTGGCGCCCTCGCGGTCCGGGTACAGCATGAAGATCTGGCCGAAGTGGGCGTGGGTGTGGCGCAGTACCTCCAGACGATCCTTCTTGGGGCCCGACAGAGTGTGCTCGTGGCGGTGCACGATGCCGGCCGAATAGTCCTCCACCGCCCCGAGACCGATGAAGCCTTTCCGCACCAGCCGCTCGCCCGTGTCCGGCACGGTAAACTCCTGGAAGTAGACAAAAAAGCTCGGTTCGGCTTCGCGGGCCAGAACGCCTTTTGCGATCCACTCATTTAAATAGGAGGCAGCGCGGGTGTAGACGTTGTCGCTCTCCGAATCGGTCGGAAAGCGCTCGCCCAGGATGATCCGGACAAGGTTGTGCGGGTTCAGCGAGAGATACCGCGCCTGCATGGCCGGGCTGATCTTGTCGTAGGGCTGGGTGACCAGCGACTCGACCGGGCCCGCGGCAGCCGTGTAGCGGTAGGGTCGGAACGGGAATGTTTTTGCCATAAGTTCTTGAAGGGAAGACTTCAGGATACCAAATTCCGGGCAGTATGCCCGTCATCGGTGAAAATGTGCGGCCTTCCCGGTGATCTGCTCTAGTTACCTGAACGGAAATCCCTGCCAAACTGTTTACCGAAGTAGTACCTGCGAGCAACTGGTGCTATGCAGGGCACGAGGTTCGAACAGGCGGTGTCGATATGAAGAAGATGCAGACCCCGGAACGCGGTTTCACGCTGTTGAGCGCGGGTGTATGCGCGATCGTGCTGATGGGCATGGTCGGGCTGGCGGTGGACGTCGGGCGGATGTACATCGTCAAAAGTGAAGCGCAGGTCTATGTCGATTCGGCGGCCGTCGCCGCGGCGCTCGAGTTGGACGGGACCCTGGACGGCCTGGAACGGGCCCGGACGGCGGCACGCAACGGGGTCAACCGCTGGAACCTGGCGACCCAGGTCTTCAGCTCGGTCCTGACCGACTTCGCCACCCAGGCCACCGGCCCGTGGAACGCGAATCCGTCCAGCGGGGCCAACCACGCTTTCGTTCGGGTGCGCGCCATCGCCGACACCCCGATCTATTTCATGACGGTCATCGACGGCCGGACGTCCAGCGACGTCGCCGCCGTCGGCGCCGCCGGCCAGGTGCCGAAGACCAGCTTCCGCGAAGGACTGTTCCCGTTCTCGCCCTACGCGCACAACAATTCGGCTCCGCATTTCGGACTGAATCCAGGCACTCATTACACCCTACGCTGGCCAGCCAACCCTAAGCTGAACCAGAATATTTGCCCCGGCGATAACCACCCCGCCGTGCTGAACACAGCCACTGCGGGCGGAGGCGAGGAACGCGGCTTCATCGAGCAGACCAGTTCTTCAATCATCCGGCAGACAATCGAGGCTGATTACCAGTCCGTCTTTCGGGTACTCGGCGAATCGGTCAACATGACCGGCGGCGCCAAACAGACCCAGGTGGACAGCATCCGCAACCGCGTGAACCAGGATTCCGACCCGACCTCGACCACTTACGCACAGTATCTTTCCAGGGGGCAGGGCAACGGACGGCGTCTGGTCGTGGCTCCGATCAATACGGGTCATCCGAACTACAGAATCGTGAACTTCGGACTCTTCTTCCTGCTTACGCCGGGCGAGTACCACAACGGCGCCAACAAGCCGTTCTGTGCCGAGTATGTCGGCTCCTGGGTGCAGGGCAGCCGGAATAAGGGCGTCGCAGCTACGGGCGCCTACGTCGTGAGGTTGGTGCAATGAACGGTTCCGTGCGTCCGGTGCGCCGCAGGAAGAACGGAAACGCCCTGATCGAGTTTGCGATCGCCTTCGGCTTCCTGCTCACGATATTTGCGGGCGCATTCGAGGTCGGATACGTTTACTTTGTCTATAACCAGTTGGAATCCGCGGTCCACGGCGCGGCGCGCTTCGCCTCCCTCCAGACTTACAGTTCCACGACGGCGAACCCGCGGCCCGAGTTTTCCAACGCGGTGAAGAATTTGGTAGTTTACGGCAACCCGAACGGCTCGGGCTCGCCCGTGGTCCCCGGCCTGACGACCTCGCACGTCGCGGTCGTCGTCGACTTCGAACGTGGCGTGCCGGAGCGCATCACCGTAGCGATCGACGGTCACCAGTTGAACGCCATCTTCCGGAACCTGCGTCTCACGATGAAGCCGAGGGCCTCGTTCCCCTATATCGGGCGCTACGATCCGATCGGTTGAGGAGCCACGACATGCAGAAGGCATCGCGAATCTCGCGGAAGCCGGACCAGCGCGGCGCGGCCATGGTCGAAGGCGCGCTGGTGCTGAGCCTCTTTCTGTTTCTGGTGATCGGGATCATCGATTTCGGCCAACTGATGTTCGTTCACCAGTCGCTGACCAACCGGGCCGGCGCGGGGGCACGCTATGCGGCGGTCCGGACCTTCGACGCGGAGGCGGCCCGCAATGTGGTGCTTTACGGGACGGCCAATCCGAATGATTCGGCGCGGCCAGCCTTCGGCCTGACGGCCGCGAACGTCAATGTCGAGTTGCAGGACTCCAACACCGACTATCCGCGCGTTGTCCTGACGATTTCAGGCTACCGGTATCACTTCATCTCACCCCTGCTGGCCCGCATTGCAACCGGCCGGCCGATCACCATCAGCCTGCCCTACGAGCAGCCCTGAAGCGCGCCCTCGCACTACCCCTGCGGCGAAAAGCCCGGCCGCTCCGTCCAACTTGCCTTGATGAAGTCGCGGTTCATCCGCGCGATCACTTCGAGCCGGATCGACTTCGGGCACACGGCTTCGCACTCCCCGATATTCGTGCAGTGGCCGAAACCCTCGGCATTCGATTGCCGTACCATCCTGAGCGCCCGCTCGTCCCTCTCCGGCTGTCCCTGCGGCAACATCCCGAGGTGCGTGACCTTCGAGCCGGTAAACAGCGATGCAGAAGCGTTCGGACAGGCCGCCACGCACGCGCCGCAGCCGATGCACGCCGCTGCGTCCATCGCCTGGTCGGCGTCCTTCTTCGGGACCAGAATCGTATTGCCGTCCGGAGCGCTTCCCGTCGGGATCGAAATGTACCCGCCGGCCGCAATGATCCGATCGAAGGCGCTGCGGTCCACGACCAGGTCCTTCAGCACGGGGAACGAGCGCGCGCGCCACGGCTCGATGTACAGCTCCTCGCCGTCGCTGTAATGGCGCATGTGAAGCTGGCACACCGTCGTCCCCGGCAGCTTGCCGTGTGCGATGCCGTTGACGACGAACCCGCAGGAGCCACAGATGCCCTCCCGGCAGTCATGCTCGAAAGCGATCGGGTCCTCGCCTTTGGCGATCAGCTCCTCGTTCAGCACGTCGAGCATCTCCAAAAACGACATGTCCGGATTGACGTTGTCCAGCTCGTACCGGACCATCCGCCCGGCTTCGGTCGAATTTCTCTGCCGCCAAACGTGAAGAGTGAGTCGCATTTACTTGTAGCTCCGTTGGGTCGGGGGCACGTACTCAAAGTGCAGCGGCTCCTTGTGCAGCACAGGCTGCCGGTCGTCCCCCTGGTGCTCCCAGGCTGAAACGAAGGAGTAGTTCGCGTCGTCGCGAAGAGCCTCGCCGTCCGGCGTCTGGTGCTCCTCGCGGAAGTGCCCCCCGCAGGACTCCTCGCGCGTCAGCGCGTCGAGGCACATCAGCTCCGCCAATTCGAAAAAGTCAGCCACGCGCCCGGCCTTCTCAAGCGACTGGTTCAGTTCCTCGCTGTCGCCAAGCACGTTGACGTTCTGCCAGAACTCCTCGCGCAACTCCGGAATCCGGCCCAGTGCGAGCTTGAGTCCTTGGGCTGTCCGGGACATCCCGCAGTAATCCCACATGATCTTGCCCAACTCCCGGTGCAGCGAATCGACCGTGCGCTTGCCCTTGATCGAAACCAGCCGCCTGGTCCGGTCCGTAACTTCCTGCTCACTCCGGCGGAACTCGGCGTGATCGGCGCCGATCTTATCCAGCTTGTTCGAAGCCAGGTAATGCCCCAGCGTGTACGGGATGATGAAGTAGCCGTCGGCCAGCCCTTGCATGAGGGCGCTCGCGCCAAGGCGGTTGGCGCCGTGGTCGGAGAAGTTCGCTTCGCCAAGGACGAACAGCCCGGGGACCGTGCTCATCAGGTGGTAGTCCACCCATAGCCCGCCCATCGCGTAGTGAATCGCCGGATAGATACGCATCGGAACTTCATACGGATTCTCGCCCGTGATGAGTTCGTACATGTCGAAGAGGTTGCCGTAGCGGTCGGCGATTACGTTGCGCCCCAGACGCTGGATCGCCTCGGCGAAATCGAGGTAGACGCCCAGCCCGCTCTCGCCTACGCCGCGCCCCTCATCGCACACGGCCTTGGCATTCCGTGATGCCACGTCGCGCGGCACCAGGTTGCCGAAGCTTGGGTACTTGCGCTCCAGGTAGTAGTCGCGCTCGGACTCCGGGATCTGGCTCGGCGGCCTCTTGTCGCCCTTCTGCTTCGGGACCCAGATCCGCCCGTCATTGCGCAGCGACTCGCTCATCAGCGTCAGCTTGCTCTGGTACTCGCCCGAGACCGGGATACAGGTCGGATGGATCTGCGTGAAGCAGGGATTCCCAAAGAATGCGCCCTTCTTATGCGCGCGCCAACTCGCCGTGACGTTCGATCCCTTCGCGTTCGTCGAAAGGTAGAAGACGTTCCCGTAGCCGCCGGTGGCCAACACCACTGCATCCGCGACGTGGCTCTCGACCTTCCCGGTCACCAGGTCGCGCGTGATGATGCCGCGCGCCCGGCCGTCAATGACGACCAGGTCAAGCATCTCGCGCCGTGGCAGCATCGTGACCCGGCCGGCCTGCACCTGCCGCTCCAGCGCCTGATACGCGCCCAAAAGCAACTGCTGCCCCGTCTGTCCCCTGGCGTAGAATGTGCGCGAAACCTGTGCGCCGCCGAAGGAGCGGTTCGCCAGCGTGCCGCCGTACTCGCGCGCAAACGGCACTCCCTGCGCTACGCACTGGTCAATGATGTTCACGCTGATCTGCGCCAGCCGGTAGACGTTGGCCTCGCGCGCGCGGAAGTCACCACCCTTCACGGTGTCGTAAAAGAGCCGGTAGATGCTGTCGCCGTCGTTCTGATAATTCTTGGCGGCGTTGATGCCGCCTTGCGCCGCGATACTGTGCGCACGGCGCGGCGAGTCCTGGAAACAGAAACACTTGATGTTATATCCGAGTTCGCCCAAACTGGCCGCCGCGGAGGCGCCCGCCAGTCCGGACCCGACGACGATCACGTTATATCTCCGCCGGTTCGCCGGATTGACGAGCTTCATCTCGAACCGGGCTCTGTCCCAGATGTCCTGAATCGGACCCGAGGGGATCCTCGCATCAAGTGGCATAGTTGGCTCCGAATCCTATCTGACGATCCCGGTCAGAACCGCAATGGGGATCGAAATGTAACCGAAAACGATGAGCGCGGCCGCCGCGCGCGCGAACTGCTTCAGCGTCGGCGTGTAGCGCGGATGCACCAGTCCGGTCGATTGAAACATGCTGTAGAGGCCGTGGTGCAGATGCATTCCGAGCAGCACCATCGCGAAGATGTAGGCCAGTGACACCGGCAGGACCTTGAACCCGCTCACGACGTTGTCGTAGGGCAGGGGTATTGCCTGGTTCGCGATCATTTGCTGCTGGAAGTCCGGATGAACCGTGCCGAAGGTGAAATGCAGCAGATGATAGATCACGAACGCCGCAATGATCGGCCCGCTCCACATCATCGTGCGAGAGGAGTAGCTCGCCTGCACCGGCCGCAGCTTCACATAGCGCTCCGGCCGCGCCCGGCGCGCCTGCAGCGTAAGCGAAACCGACGCCGCGATGTGCAGAATCACCGAGACCAGCAGCAGCAGCCGCGTGCCCCACAGCAGGCCAGGGCTGGTGTGCAGAAACTCTCCGTACGCGTTCATGACTTCGCGTCCCGCATACACCTGAAGGTTGCCTGCCAGGTGTCCGACCACGTAGCCGAACAGGATCAGACCGGTCACGGCCATAACGACCTTCTTGCCGATCGTGTTCCGGTAAAACTGCGCAGTACGGTTGGCGGTATGCGTGGTCACAGGTGCTGCCGCACTCATCCTATTCCCCCAAAAATTTAGAAGCGATCCGAGCAGTCGGGAGTCGTCGCGGACTGATTGACTCGGGATGTTGTCAGCGAAACTTTCATTGTAAGCAATTTTTCAAGCACGGTCCCACCGCCGCTTACTTCAGCAACTGGGCCAGGTTGCTGTAGTCGTCCGTCCACGGTCGCACCGTAACCTGCTGGGCTGGGGAACCCGCGGAAACCAACGCCCACTCGGCCGCCAGGATACGTCGTTCCGGGTCGGGCGGACTTCGCTCCACAATCGCCCTCTTCCCGATGCTCGCGGCCAGCGCCTCCACCAACGGTCCGAGATCCAGGTAGCGATTCGTCACGTGGATCGCCAGGATGCCGTCTTTGTGCAGAAGACGGAAGTAGAGCTCGAACGCCTCTGTTGTGAGAAGGTGCACGGGGATTGAGTCATCGGAGAACGCATCGAGCACGAGAACGTCGAAACTGCCGGGTGGCTCCCGTTCGAGGCCCAGGCGGCCGTCGAGAACAACGACATCGCGCTCGGCAGCTGATTTGGCAAGGAATTGGAAGTCCCGCGTAGCAATCTTCACCACAGCCGGATTGATCTCGTAGAAGCGGAACCGGTCGCCCTTACGCCCGTACGACGCCAGAGTCCCGGCGCCCAGCCCCACTACGCCGATGCGCCTGCTTCGGTCTTCGCTCGCGCTCAAAAGCCGGCCCACGCCCGACTCAGGCCCGTAATAGGCCGTCGCCAACCCGCTCCGCGCCGGCGAGAGAAACTGGCCTCCGTGCAGCGTGCGGCCGTGGTGCAGCGCCCTGTAGGCCATCTCGCCCGAGCCCAGGTCGCTCACGCGCACCGCGCCGTAGAAGTTCCGCGCCTCCACGCCCTTGCCAGTCCCCGAGCGGACGTGCGCGGCGGCAACCAGAGCCGCTGCCGACAGCGCGGCGATCCGCAGCATCCGCATGCGCGAGCGAACGCCATACAGCAGCGGCAGCGCCAGCAGCACCGAGGCGACGATCCCGATCTGCAGTTCCAAGTACGTGCGGAACAGTATCGGAGCCGCAAGCCCGACAAAAGCCCCGCCCAGCGCACCCCCGAGCGCGACCATAAGGTAGAAGTACGTGAGTGTCCCGCGCGAGGCCGGCTTGCTCCGCGCCAGTTCACCGTGACAGAAGATACACCATACCGCCAGGGCTCCTGCAAAGACCGCAATCTCGGCCCGCAGCCCGCCCCAGGCCTCAGGCCGCGCGATCCGGTAGGACGCCGTCAGCCACGCTGCCGGCAGCAGCCAGCGGAACAACCAGGGTCGATACCAGCTCCGCTTTTCGAAGCAGACGACAAAGCTGAACAGATAAATGCCCAGGGGCAGCACCCAGAGGAAAGGCACCGGCGCTGTGTTCTGGCTGAGGTGGTTCGCCGCCGAGAGCCACAGCACCGAAGCACACGCCGCCAGCCCGATCCAAAGCAGCGGGCGCGCCTCCTCGGACTTCTCCGCCGGGCTCTCCTTCACCTCTCGTCCCACACCGTGCACGAATGCGGTCGCCGCCGCCAGAGCCGCGATCCCAACATAGCCAGCCGACCACCAGCGCAACTGCTCGCTCACTCCCAGAACCGGCTCGATCAGAAACGGGTAGGAAACCAGCGCCGCCACGGATGCGCCGTTCGACAACGCAAAAAGCCGGTACGGGAACGCGGCAGTGTAAGAGCCCGCGTACCACGACTGCAGCAGCGGACTGGTCGTCGACAGGAGGAAATACGGGAGCCCGACCGAGGCCGCCAGAATCGCCAGAATCGACCACTCCGGCATCCCGCCCTGAGGCGCCCGGTCGAAGCGTGGCGTCACTGGCAGAATCGCAAGACTCAAAGCCAGCAGCGCTGCATGCACCGCGCTCTGGGTCTTCCGGCTTAGCAGGCGCGTCACCGTGAATGAATACAGATAGCCGAGTAGAAGCACCGTCTGGAAGAACAGCATCGCGGTCACCCAGACTCCGGCCGATCCGCCGAATCGCGGCAGCAGCGCCTTGGCCATCACCGGCTGCACCAGGAAGAGCAGCAGCGCGCTGCCGCCGATTGTCAGGAAATAGAGTGCCCGTCCGCGCTCAACGTTCATCGGCAGTCGCGCGGACTCTGCGTGGCGTCTTTGCAGCGGGCACAAGCTCCGCAATGGACTTCACCACACGCGTGGGGGCGAAGGGAAACTCGCGGATCGACTGCTCCGTGCTCGATCCGGTCAGCACCAGGATGCTCCGGAAGCCAAGATCGGTGGCGCCGCGGATGTCGGTCTCCATCGTGTCGCCGATCATGATGACCTCATCGGTGCTCAGGTCGATGCGCTTCCGCGCGGCCCGCATCATGAACGGGTTCGGCTTACCGACGTGGTAGGCCTTGCGTCCCGTGGCCGCCTCAAGCAGCGCGACGATCGCGCCGCAGCCGGGACGCGGCCCCGTATCCGTGGGACACCAGGTATCGGAGTTCGTCGAGATCAGGTGCGCGCCGTTGGCGATAAACCGGTGCGCCTGTTCGACCAGTTCGAAATTCAGCACGCGACCCTCCCCGACAATCACGTAGTCGGGCGACTCACGGCTGATCGCGTAATCGACATCGTTCAGTGCCTTCAGCAGTCCGCCCTCGCCGATCACGAATGCCGTGCCGTTCGGCCGCTGCCTGCGGACGAACTCTGCGGTCGCGATCGCCGATGTGTAGACATGCTCCACCGATGTCTCGATCTGAAACTTCTTCAACTTAACGACGACGTCCAGCGGCGTGTACGTCGAATTATTGGTGAGAAACAGGTAGGGAATCTCCTCGGCCTGGAGGTATCGAATGAACTCGGAGGCGCCCGGAATGGGTTCGGAGCCCCGATAGATCACCCCGTCCATATCGATTAAGTAGCCGTGTCTCATAATCTCTCTGCTTCAGAGTTCAACATTTCCACCTTACAACGTCGTGACACTCCGGCGAAGAATTGGACTGCATCATCGGTCGGCCGGGCTCTCGATGTGGCCCCCGAACTTGTGGCGCATCGCCGACAGCACCCTCTCCGCGAATGTGCTGTCTTTTCGCGACCGGAATCGCCGGAACAGCGAGGCGGCGAGCACGTCGGCGCTCACGCCCTCTTCGATGGCCGTAGTGAGGGCCCAGCGGCCCTCGCCCGAGTCCTCGACGAATCCCGAGTACCCCGCAAGCGACTCATCCTCGGCGAGCGCCGCCGCCGCCAGGTCGAGCAGCCAGGATCCGATCACGCTGCCGCGCCGCCACACTTCGGCGATCTCGGCGGCGCGGAACTGGTATTCCCGTGACTCTGTGAGGATGTCGAAGCCCTCCGCGTAGGCGTGCATCAGACCGTACTCGATCCCGTTGTGAATCATCTTCACAAAATGGCCTGCCCCGGTGGTGCCGCAGTGCAGAAAGCCCTCTTCGGCCGTCCTCTCTCCCTCCGGGCGCCCGGGAGTCGGGGGGATGCCCCTGCTGCCCGGCGCGAGTGTCCGAAACACCGGCTCCAGGCGACCGACGGCCTCTGAGTCGCCGCCGATCATCAGGCAATATCCGCGCTCCAGTCCCCACAGGCCTCCGCTCGTACCGACATCGACGTAGTGTATGTTCGCGGTTCGCAGAGCGGCGGCGCGTCGCAGGTCGTCTTTGTAGTAGGTGTTTCCGCCATCGATGATGGTGTCATCCGGCGCGAGCAGCCCGCTGAGGGCTGCGACGGTCTCCTCGGTCGGATCGCCGGCCGGCGTCATCAGCCACACCGCGCGCGGCCGCTCCATCCGCGCTGCCATCGCTGCCAGCGAATCGGCCCCGAGGGCACCCTCCCGAACCAGTTCCGCAACGCTATCCGGCCGGCGGTCGTATACGACGCACTCGTGGCCGCCCCGCATCAGCCGCCGCGCCATGTTGGCGCCCATCCGTCCCAGCCCGACCATTCCGATCCGCATCGAAACCTCCCCGGATAGACGGGACCCATTCCCGGTCTACAACACGGAATCGTCCTGCCTCCCTGGAGTCCAACACGCAGGAGTACTTACGGGGATGAGGATTCAGTTTGTTTTTCTTGCCATTCTGACGGTCTTCCTGGTTCCGGGCGCCGCCACAGATATTGAAACCCTGCATCTGGCCGCCGCCGCCGGTGACACCGACCGGCTCAAGCGCCTGATCAACAGCGAAGCCGCCATCAATTCCCTTGACGCCAGCGGCCGGACCGCGCTCCACCAGGCCGCTGCCAATGGACATTTCCAGGCCGCCCGCCTGCTTCTGGCCGCGGGCGCCAATGCGAAGCTCAAGGACAAGGACGGCGCCACCCCCCTGTCGCTCGCCCAGGAGGCCGGCTATCCGCGGATGAGCGAGTTGCTGGGCGCGGCGGAGAAACCGATGCCGGGCGGCGACGAGTCGATGCCCTGGACTCTGCATTACGCCTCGCTGCGCGGTGAAACCGACCTGGTTCGCACGCTGCTGGAGATCAAGACCGATCCCAACGCGCTCAGTTCTCAGGGCAATCCGCCGCTCCACAATGCCAGCCTCAACGGTCATCTGGAAATCGCCGAGATCCTGATTGAAAACGGAGCCAAGGTCAACCAGCGCAACACCGCCGGCGCGACCGCACTCCACGAAGCGGCGCTCGGCGGCCACACCGCCCTCGTCGAGCTGCTGCTGGCGCGCGGCGCCGAGATCGACGCCCGCGACCGGGAAAGCGGTGCGACCGCGTTGTTCCTGGCTTCCTCCTGGGGCCGCAAAAGCGTCGTGGAACTACTGCTCCGGCGCGGCGCCTCGACGGCGATCCGGAACGCCAAAGGCGTATTGCCCGTAAAGGCCGCCGAGGAGAACGGACACGCCGAAATCGTCGAACTGCTGCGCCACGCCCGGGCCGCGCGGTAAGCGGGTTGAATCAGTGGGTGGAAAAAAGAAAAGCCGGGGCGGGAGGCCCCGGCTTCAGGAGAGGAAACAGACTGAGCTATCTCGCTGCTAACAGCGCACGGAGATGGCGGGCGCGCTCCGGAGAACGAAGCTGGCGCAACGCCTTGGCTTCGATCTGTCGAATGCGCTCGCGCGTGACATCGAACTCCTGACCAATCTCTTCCAGGGTATGCTCGCGCTCGCAGCCAATGCCGAAGCGGAGCCGGATGACCTTCTCCTCCTTGGGGGAGAGGGTCTTGAGGATGTTCGCCGTCTCGTCCCGCACGTTCGAGTCGATGACGGCGTCCACGGGAGAGCCGACCCAGCGGTCCTCTATCAAATCGCCCAGGGCCGATTCGCCGTCCCGGCCGACCGGCGTCTCCAGCGAGACGGGGTCGCGCGAAATGGTCTTCAGCTTCTGGACCTTCTCGACAGGGATGTCCATTCGCCGGCTGATTTCTTCATTTGTAGGAGCACGCCCCAGTTCCTTCTCCAACTCACGCGTGGCGCGGAGGAACTTGTTCATGCTCTCGTTCATGTGTACCGGAATCCGGATGGTGCGCGACTGGTCGGCAATGGCGCGCGTAATGGCCTGCCGGATCCACCAGGTCGCATAGGTTGAAAACTTGTAGCCGCGGCGGTACTCGAATTTGTCTGCTGCGCGCATCAGGCCGATGTTGCCTTCCTGAATCAGGTCCAGCAGATGGAGTCCACGGTTGACGTATTTCTTGGCAACCGAAACCACCAGCCGGAGATTGGCCTCCACCAGGTCCTTCTTGGCCCGCTCAGCCTCGATTTCACCCTGACGGATGACCGTGAGACTGTGCTTGAGGTCCGCCAGAGGAGCGCCGGCAACGGCTTCCCGCTTTCGGATGTCCCGCTTGATCTCCCGGATACGGGTCTGATGGTTGCCAGAGCGGTCTTCCAGACGCTTCAGCTCGGCATCCAGATGGTTGATCTCGTCGACAGCCCGCTCGATCTCCTTGGCGAACTCCCGCCACCTGGCCGACAGGAAGGGGATCTTCCGGATCGCCCTCGACGTCTCCACCTTGCAGCGGGCGAGCTTGCCCATCCCGCGACGCCGGCCGCGCCTGTTGCCGGCCGCCACCGCGTTGAGCTTCTCACTCAACTGCTGCTGCCGCTTGTGCAACGTGGTCACCTCTGCGAACATATCGAGCACCTCGGCGCGCCGTTTGGCGTCTGCCGTGCTGCCCTCTTCCACGTCGCCGAGATCGACCAGGTTCTCCAGCTCTTCGGCGCCCTTCTTCAACTGCTCGGAATATTCGACAACCATCAACTGCACCAGCGCCGAGCGGCTGATCGCCTTCTGCATCCGAAGCTTGCCGCGCTCCATCCGGCGGGCGAGGTCCACTTCCCCTTCACGAGTCAGCAGTGGCACGGCGCCCATCTCACGCAGGTAGACCCGGACCGGATCGTCCGTGTAGATTGACTCCTCCACCTGCTGGGCGGCCTGAAAATCGTCTTCCTGCACCTCCTCGGGGTGGAAGAAGTTTGCCTCTTCGTCAAATGGAAGACCCAAGGGCTCGTGACTATCGCTTAAATACTGATCTTCGAAATGATCCACGTCTCGCTCACCTCCCCCACCGGAAAGGACAGAGTCGAACTTGCCTTGGGGTGATTACGCTTAATCTTGATCTCGCTGGCCGACGCCCGGCTATTAGGGACAGCGCTGGTTTAGAGCACCTTCAGAGTTGATGACCAGGGCCGCCAGTGATTATAACACCAAAACGTATACGAAGTTAAGTCCCTATCTAAAGGATGTTTCCAAATGGTTTTGGTTACAAGATTATTGGCCGCTCAGCCACTTGGGAAGTGCCTCCCCGCAGCCATTCGTCTCAGCTCCGCTTCTGCTTCATCAGGTGCTTCAACTCACTCAGAAACGCCTCCACATCCTGGAAGTCCCGGTAGACGGATGCGAACCGTACGTAAGCAATTTTGTCGAGCGAATGGAGCTGATCCATCAGCATTTCTCCTACGAACGTAGTAGAAAGCTCGCGCTCCGGACTGTCCGCCAGTCGGCTCTCCACCGCGTCCACCAGTTCGGCGAGCTTTCCCATGCTTATCGGGCGCTTCTCGCAAGCCTTGAGCAGCCCCGACAGAACCTTCTGCCGTTCGAACTTCTCCCGCCGGCCGTCCTTCTTGACCACCATGTACGGAATCTCGTCGATCCTCTCGTAGGTGGTGAACCGGCGCTCGCAGGCCAGACACTGCCGCCGCCTACGGATCGAATCCCCCTCCCGGCTCTCCCGCGAGTCGATCACCCGGTCCTGCTTATGCCCGCAGAACGGACAGTTCATAGCTGCGAAGCGGCCTCCTCTTCCAAGTGCTTGATCTTTTTATAGTTCAATCCCTCGTGGAAAGCCAGAGCCAATCCGATTGGTACAATTACTACAAATGTGATCAGCCAGATCAGTAGCGCCACGCCGCTGGCCGTCTCCAGCGGAATCCGGAATATCTCGGTCAGGACCAGAATTGCGACAATCTGCATCCCGCCGCCTACGCCCGGGATCTGAACGATGCTTCCGAATGAGACAAATCCCAGAAAAATCAGGACATCGGTGAACGAACGCCCGGCCGTCTCCGGAAACGCCTGCAGGATCGAATAGTAGCAGCCCCCGATCAGCGCCCACTCCAGGAATGTGTAGAGCAGCAGCAGCACCGTCGAGGTCGCGCACCGCGTCGAGGCGACGCCCCGGACAAAGGCGCCGATCATATGCTGCGCCTTGGTGAAATATGGCTCGGGCAGGAACGCCAGCGCGGCGACCAGCCGCAGATGCATTTTATCCGAATATTGTCGTAGAGCGATCAGCACCCCGCAGCAGACTGTGCAGACGAATCCGACGATGTAGCCTCCGGTTTGTAGCACCCACTCCAGGGAGGGGCCCACCGAGGCGCCCGAGGCATGAATACGCGCGAGTCCCAAGGCGAAGATCAGCAGCACGACCAGCAGATCATAAATCCGCTCCAGTAGCCAGGCCGCCAGTTGCGTCGTCAGGGGCAGCGACTCTTTCCGGGCGATCAGGTACGGGCGCACCACCTCGCCCGGCCGCCCGAACAGAACGACAGCCGTGAAGCCGATCGCCGTCGCCGTGAAGATGTTCCAGTGGCTCGCCCGCGGCGCCACCGAACGGATCAGCACGGCCCAACGGATCACCCGTCCATAATAGGTCAATAGCGCGAACGCGGCCGCTGCGGCCAGCCAACGCCAGTCCACGCTCGCCAGGGTCGCGGTGAAAACCTCCAAACGGAACTCGCGGAAGCGGTCGAAAAGAATCCAGACGACCAGAGCCAGACCGGCAACCAGCAGGGCGACGCCCCACCGAAGCTGCTTCTTAGGAATAGAGCCTCCTTGTGCACTTGAGCATGGCTGAACTCTGCCCGCGTGGGCCGCTCCCGGACTCACGGCTCCTTCTGTGAGAAATTCCGGATCTGTGTGATGTTCGGCCGAACTTTTCATCATAGATCTTCGTTTACTCTATCGGGAAGCGATACGATGGAGATCCTTCCGGTGAGGCAGCATGGCGGCGGTAGCGACGATAACGCAAATCTCGGGACGGAGAGAGGCTGGTGTACACTGTAACATCCGTGCGGGGAACAGTTTGGACCTGGACGCAACCCTGATCGAACGGTGTCTCGGTGGCGACGAGGCCGCCTGGGAAGACCTTGTGAAGCTCCACACCCGGCGTGTCTACGTCCTCTGTTATCGCTTTACCGGCAGCGACTCCGAAGCCCAGGATCTGACCCAGGAAGTCTTCCTCCGCGTTTTCCGGACTCTCGGGAGCTACCGGCCCGCCGACGGCATCTTCGCCGTATGGCTGACCAGGGTTACCCGGAATCTCTTGATCGATCATTACAGAAAGACGCGCCACGACCGTGCAACGGATTCAATTGAAAGCCAGTTGCATGTCATCGAAGAGCGATCCTCCGCCTTCGCGCGTACCGACGCCCTGCTGGCAGGCCGCGAAGCGAGCGACGCTCTGCAGGCAGCGCTCCGAAAGCTTTCGCCCGAGCTCCGCGAAACCGTCATCCTCCGCGACATCGAGGAATTGGAGTACCGCGAGATTGCTCAGGCGCTCAACGTGCCCGAAGGCACCGTCAAATCACGGTTAAACCGAGGTCGGGCCGAACTGGCCAAGGCATTGAAAAGACAGAGGGTTTCCATATGAACTGTGCGGAATTTGAAATCCTGCTGTGCGACTACCTCGACGGGACGCTGCCCCCGGGCCGGCGGGCCGACCTCGAAGCGCACCGTGCCGCTTGCCCCGCCTGCGCCGAAATGGCTGCCGATGTCGAGGGCGCCGTGAACTTCATCGAACGGGCCGCCGAGGTCGAGCCGCCGCCCGAGCTGGTCACCCGCATCCTGTTTGAAACCGGCCGAATCGCCGAAACACGGCGCACGTCCTTGGGCTGGCGTGGACGCCTCGCCGCCTGGTTCGAGCCGGTGCTCCAGCCGCGCTTCGCCATGGGAATGGCCATGACGATTCTGTCTTTTTCCATGCTGGGCCGCTTCGGTGGGGTTTCGGTCCGGCAACTGACCCCCGCCGACCTCCACCCGGCCAGAGTATGGCAGGCCGTTGACGGGCAGATCCATCGCAATTGGAATCGTGCCGTAAAGTATTACGAAAACCTGCGCCTCGTCTACGAGGTCCAGGCGCAGCTCAGAGAGTGGGCCGAGCAGGAAGAGGCCGAGCGGAAGGCTAACTCCGGCAGCGGGCAGCCGCTCGAATCCGCGGGAGCGGAGCCAGTGGAATCAGGGAAGGAGTGAGCAATGAGGTGCGTGTACCATCCGGAAGCGCCGGCGGCGGCTTATTGCCGCGAATGTGGGAAACCGCTCTGCTGGGACTGCCGCAGAGTGGCGGACGGAACGGTCTACTGCGCGGAGCATGTCCCCGAGCCCCAGCCTGCGGCTCAGCCCCCTGCGCCCGAGGCGCCCCCGCCTCCTTCGCCGCAGCCCGAGGCGTCTCCATCGCCTTACGCCGAGCCCTGCGCTCCGCCTCCGGCCACCCCGGCGGCCCGGCGCGACACCATTCCTGCTCTGGCCTTCTTCCTCGGGTTCATCCCCGGGGTCGGCGCCATCTATAACGAACAGTATGCGAAAGGTTTGCTCCACGTCGTGGTCTTCGGCCTGCTGGTCAGCATCCTGAGCGCCGGCGCGGTCAGCCCCTTCGAGCCCCTGTTCGCAATGCTTCTGGCGGTATTCTTTTTCTACATGGCTTTCGAGGCCTATCACACCGCCAAGCGCCGGCAGGCCGGCGAGCCGGTCAACGAGTTCTCCAGCATTCTGCCGCTCGAGCGGCAAGATGATGGCTTCCCGGCCGGTCCGATCATCCTGATCGTGTTGGGGATCATCTTTCTGCTGAACAACCTCGGACTGCTTCGGATGTATCAGATCATGCGCTACTGGCCCGTGATCCTGATCGCCATCGGCTTCTATCTCCTCACCCAGCGAGCCAGCCATGAACGCCGGTAACGTGAGCCTCGCCCGGGCGATCCGCGGCCCCATCCTGTTGATTCTGCTCGGCGCACTCTTCGCTGCGGACCAACTGGCGGGCCACAGCTTCCGTGTTACCTGGCCGGTCCTTCCGATCGCCTACGGCCTGCTCCGGCTGCTCGACCGGCCGCGGCCGGGAAAGGAGGCCGGACGGTGAGACAGGGTTCGCTCGTGGGCCCCCTGCTGCTGATCGCCATCGGCGGCCTCCTGCTCGCTCACAACCTCCAGCCGGAATTGGGGCTCCTGCGTCTGGCCGCCCGATACTGGCCCGTGCTGCTCATCGCCTGGGGCTCCCTGCGGCTTGTCGAGATCCTGATCTGGGCCGCCCGGTCGCGTCCCCTGCCGCGCAGCGGAATCTCCGGCAGCGAATGGACTCTGGTGATCCTGATCTGCCTGGTCGGCGCCTCCGTCAACGCCGTTCACCGCTTCGTGCCCCACTGGCACTTCGAGCGCTTCGTCTTCGGCGGCGTCCAAGTCTTCGGCAAGACGTACGACTTCCCGATCGACGGCGAGCACGAGTGTGGCGAGACCCCCAAGGTTATCATTGAAAACCCGCGCGGAAATACTAAATGTGTAGTAGGAGATTCCGGCGTCGTTCGGGTGACCGGCCGGAAATCGATCCGCGCCCTGGACGCCAACGTCGCAGACCGCGCCCACGGGCACTCCCCGCTCGAGTTCACCCGGATGGGCAACCAGATCCTCGTCCGGGTTGGCCCGAGTCATACTTCCAGCGACGTTCACATTACGACTGATGTAGAAATATCGGTTCCGCGGGACGCCTCCGTCGAGTATCGAGGCCGCGTCGGTGACATCGACGCGGTCGGGATCGGCGGAGCCTTCGACGTCTCCAGCGAGCGCGCCGGAGTCCGGCTGCACGGCGCCAAGGGTCCGGTGCGCGTGCGGCTCCGCAGCAGCGATGTCGTCCGGATTACCGGCGTACAGGACTCGGTTGAGATCCGGGCCAGCGGCCGAGACCTCGAACTCGAAAAGATCGCCGGACAGGTCACCGTCGGGGGAAACTGGTCCGGAGACGTGCAGTTCCGTGAACTGGCGCAGCCGCTCCGCTACGAGGGCTCCCGGACTCAGATGAGCGTCGCCGGGGTGCCGGGAGAGATCCGGATGGTGCTCGGCGGCTTCACGGCTCACCGGATTGTCGGCCCGCTCAATCTCCGGGCCCGGTCCCGCGACGTGCGGATCAGCGAGTACACCGACACAGTGGAAATCTCGGTCGAGCGCGGCGATGTCGAACTCCGGCCGGGACCGGGCCCACTGGCGTCGGTGCGAGTCGAGACGCGCGCCGGCGATATCCTGCTCGAAGCGCCCGGGAAAGCTGCCTTTGAACTCGCCGCTGTCGCAACGCGCGGCGCCATCGTCAATGACTACGGCCCGCCCTTCGAGGTCCAGTCGCACGATCGTGGCGCCTCCATAAAGGGAGCGACCGGCGCCGGGCCGAATGTCCGGCTCACCACCGGGCGCGGAACCATCCGGTTGCACCGCGCCTCGCCGAACGACGCTTCCGGAGCGGCCACGGAGCCAGAGCGCCCGAAACGGCTCCCGGTCGAGCGTTTCTAAATCAATCGTTCTATAATAACCCGTGCGGCCGGGGGCGGGACTGTTAACTGACCCGCAGCTTCAAAATCGTCAGCGAGTGCTTCGGGAACGTATACGTAACGCCGTTGCCCGTCACAGGCAGCGTGATCTTCCGGATCACGGGCCGCACCTTGCGGTCGTCGCCGAATGTATGGGTCGCCTTCAGGTCGGAGTGGTTCATCTCCCAGACCTCGATCTCGCCCGAGAGCTTGCCCTCGAGGTTGTCGATCCGGGTGGCGATATCCATCTTCGCGCTGCGGTTCAGCACGTTCAGAAAGACGACCCCGGCCTTCCGATCGTAAGTGGCTGAGGTATCCAGATACGGCAGCGTCCCGCGGTTTGGCGGCGTGTACGTCGGCCCCGATACGAGCACGTCGATCGCCGTATTGCCCGCCTGCCTGGCGTACTCGGCGATCGGGAAATAGATCGGCTGGAGGAAGAGTCCGTCCTTGTTCGTGAAAATCGGAGCGATCACGTTGACGATCTGGGCCAGGTTCGCCATCTTCACGATATGGGCATGGCGGAGGAACGAGTTGAAGAACATGCCCATCGCCAGGGCGTCTTCATAGTTATAAATCTCCTCGAGCTGCGTCCGGCCGGTCTCATGCTCGCTTCCGCCGCGCGCCCGATACCAGACGTTCCACTCATCGTAGGCGATATAGATGGGGCGCGGGTTCGGCTGGCCGGACTGCGCCGCCTTGATCAGCCCTTCGACGACCTGGATCCGGTGGTCGATGTCGTAGGAGGCCGCCAGGAACCGCTCGAAGTCATTCTCCCGGTTCCCGATGTAAGTGTGGAGCGAGATGTAGTCGATCTCATTCCTGAGGCCCTCGATCACCGCCCGGTTCCAGCCGATCCAGTCCGCGCCCGACCGGAAGTTGCTTGACCCGGCGGCAATCAGCTTGATCGAAGGATCGACGCGCCGCATCGCCTTGGCGGCCTCCAGCGCAAACTTCGTGTAGTCTTCGGCGTTCTTGTGCCCGAGCTGCCACGGGCCGTCGATCTCGTTGCCGAGCCCCCAGTACTTGACGTTCCAGGGCTTGTCGCGTCCGTTCTTGCGCCGCTGCTGCGCCCAGTAGGTGTCGCGCGACTCGTTGGTGTACTCCACCCACTCGCGCGCATCTTCGACGGCGCCGAGGCCGGCGTTGATGCAGATGTACGGTTCCACGCCCAGGCGTTCGGAGTAGTCCAGGAACTCGTCCGTGCCGAACGTGTTCGGCTCAAGGGCTCCCCACGCGCCTTCAGGGCGCACCGGGCGCGCCGCCTTCGGTCCGATGCCGTCCTTCCAGTTGTATCCGGATACGAAGTTGCCGCCCGGCCAGCGAAGCAGTGTGACGCCCATCCCTCGGATGGCCTCCATCACGTCCTTGCGGTAGCCGCTCTCATCCGAGAGCGGACTGCCCGGTTCGTAGATGCCGCCGTAGATGCAGCGACCGAGGTGTTCGGCGAAATTGCCGAACACGTGCGGATGAACCTCCCCGATGACACGGTCCGTATCGATTTTGATCCGTGCCTGCTGCTGTGCGCACAGCGGTGCAGCGGCAAGCGTGAGAACAACTCCCAGGAAAGAGCGACTTAGCAGGATGCCCATGCCGCACATTGTACCCGGTGCGCGGCCCGTCCGTTAACCGCTTCTGGGCTTGGCCTGCCGGTCCTTGAACTCCCGCACCGTGCGGCCGCCGGCGTCAATCAACCGGACCGTGTACCCCCCGGCCTCATAGACCGGCGGCGTGAACGCCCGTCCCTCGGCCCGCACCGTATACACCACCTCGCCGCTTGCCTGCTTCACTACCTGCACCACCGGATCCGCCGTATCGGAACGTACTTCCTCCAACACGAACCGGGCCCCCGTAAGGCCGTTATCGAACTGGTGGATCGTAATCGGCCACCCCGGATAAGGTTTCGCGCTGGACTGGGCCGGGTTCACATGGCGCGGCCAATTCGCGATTGTCAGGCGGCGCGTCGACAAATCGACCTCCACGATTCCGTAGCCGACCGCTCGATTGAACAGCCCGGCCGGCTCGACGCCGAACTGCGCCGGATTTGAGACCGCATGAACCGTCATCCTGTTCCCGAACGCATCGAGAAAGTCGCCCGTGTAGCGAGGACTGTCCGGCTTGCGGTTGGCGCCGGGCTTGGGAGGATACCAGCGCCGCGGCCAAACGTTCGAGATCGCCGGCGTGCACAGTACCCAGCCGGCGTCGCCCCAGTCATCGATGCCATACTGTACCGTGCTGCCCAGGTGCTGGTCGCCGCCGATATGGAACGCGCACCCCTTCCGCATCGCCCGAAGCGCCGCGTTCCGTCCCGACTGCGGCCATCCGTTCGAATCGTGATCGGCGACGTGGACCTCGCCCTCCGGATAGTCCCTGATGGGGAGTATCGGCAGTTTCGGTGTGACGGCATCGGTGTTAGCGGGCTTGGGCAGGGTCGCCACATTGGCGAAAATCGTCTGCGAAACGACGATCTTCAGATAGGCCCCGTCCCAGTCCTGCGCCCACTGTTCGAGAAACTCGATCTGTCGCGCTCCAAGCAATTCCGCGCCCTTCGCATCGCCGTGCCTGGCCGGATCGTATTCGGGGTTCTGCGCCCAGCCGTTCTGTATGTTCGCCCACGGGATGAGGGCGCGCGGAGCCGACTTCCACTTCCGGTCCTCCAGGATCGCGAAGCTCACGCCCCCGTAGAGCAGGGAAGTGTAGTAGACTGTGATGCCCTGCTGTACGGGCGTCGGGTCAAAGGGGTCCGGCAGATGACTCGTCTGCGTACGCTGGACCATGTTCACCCAGGGGGCGGGCATCTTGTACCCTCCCGAGTCCTGTATCGCGTGGCTCGGCGCGTTTGGGGTGTTGTAGAAACCGCCGTGTTTCGCCAGGTCCGTGGACGCAAGCTCGGCCGCCTTTCCTTCGGCGCCCCAGACGTTGCCGTGGTAAACGTCGTGGTCGTCCGGGATCGCGACGGTTGGCAGCTCACGCATCAGGTCGCGGTAGGCCCAGCCGAACAGATACCACTTCCGCAGATAGTCAAGCGCTGCGGTTTCCAGAGGGTTTGTCTGGATTCCATATGCCGCCACGCCCTCATAGATCTGGTCGCCGGTGAAAAGCAGGATATCGGGCGAGAAGTGCCGCACCGAGTTCGCAATGTCCTGATGCGGGAAGCCGAAGTCGTTATTGCACGTCAGGGCCCCGATCGTCAGGCGCTTTCGGTCCCTTGGGTCCTTCCGGATCACGCCCTCGAAGTACACCTCCCTGGCCGCGGCGGCCCCCGTTCGCCACGAATAGAGCACCCGATACGGCGTGTCGCGCGTATCGTTCCAATTCGCCACCCGGAACGTCGCTGTGCGGGCCAGCGGATCGATCGGCGAAGTCGCAATCGTCTGCCACAAGCCGCCCCCGCTCCGAACCTGCAGGCGAACCGGTTCGGAGCCGTTCACTGGCGCCATCTGCGCCGTCAGCTTGAGCACGCGCCGGCTCAGCGTGTGCATCGCGAACAGAATCGGACCGAACGCGCGATCCTCCTGCACCGCAACCTTCGAGCCCGAGACGCTCCAGTCGCGGAACCAGAATCGCAGGGTGCCGCCGCGATTCGTACCCGGTTTGGCGCCTCCGGATGGCTCGAGCGGGAGCGGCGTCGGCTCCACCGGCCCCGAACTGCACACCAGGGCCACCCCGCCCGTCAGCCAGTCGGCCGGCAGCGCCGCGCGCCTCACTTCACCCAACGGCCGCCCGGAGGCATCCAGGGCCTCCAGCGTCACCGCATATGATTCCCCCGTCGGAGCTGCCCGCAGCCGGAGATGCATCTCGTCGGCAAGTGCGACCTTCGGCGCCGCGGCTTCGAGCGTTCCGATGAAAAGCCGTCCGTCGGCCGCAATCCCCGCGTTGAGGCCGAAGCCGCGGACCGCGCTGTCCCGGTAATCGTTGAAGTGGCCGCGGATACCAACACGGAACCCGGCGAACCCATCCTCGATCGGCTTGCCGTGATCCTCCGGCAGCCGGCCCAGCCGCACGCTCATGGTCAGGTCGCCCGCCGCAGCCGTCACCTCGCGCGTCAACAGGAAAACGTTGCGGTCGCCTCCCGGCACGAAGCACTCGATGCGGCCCTGGCGCAGCCGCCAGTCTTGCAAAGGATTCGCCCAGTAATCGGGCCCGAGCCACGGCTGGTCTGGCTGCGAGGTCCAGGCGCTCTGAAAGGCGGAAGCGCTTCCGGCCGCGACGGCTGAAGCGACGGTCGCGACAAATTGGCGGCGATCAAGGGGTAACTGACTCATAGGGCAAGGAGACCATCTTATTACATAGCGTCTCCTCGTTGGCCGGAAGGATTCGGCCCGCCGCATCCACGCGGATCCGCCGGCCGCGCCACTCCACCGTGTTTCCGGTCATTCCGATCACCCAGATCGCAAAGGCCCACAGGTCCCACACGGGCGCCAGGATCGATGCAAACACCAGCCGCCGGTCTCCCAGCGCCGTGCCCGCCGCCGCGCACGCCGCCATACGCAGCGCCACCAGAACCGCGGCCGCCTGCCACATTGCAAACGCCAGTCCGGCCAGGGCCCATACCCCCGCGTGCGTCACCGGCAGCCCGAGATACCCTTTCGGCCGCGACACCCGGATCGTTCGGGCCCATCGGACCTGGTGCGTCCAGACCTCCCGCCATCGGAAGTCTCCGACGTGCGTCCGGACAACGGTCTTCGAGATCTCTGAACGGTATCCCAGTTTCGTGATCTGGCGCGCAAGCTGATAGTCGTCGGCCAGGTACTCCGCGATCGCCTCGAATCCGCCGATTCTCCGCAAGTCGCATGCCCGGAACGCCAGCGTCGAGCCGAGCCCGAACTCGCGAACCCCGCACCACCGCGCCACCAGCACGCTCGGCGCGAAATCGGCCCCGATCCCAAGCGCCTCCCAATGCCCCGGAGCCGTGCTCGCGCGGCCCTCGTAGAGACACGTCACGATCCCCACGCCCGGATTGAGCAGCGTTTGTACCGTCTGCTCCAGGTAGTGATCCGGCACTTCGATGTCGGAGTCGTTCACCACCAGTACCTCGTACCGTGCCGCCTCGGCCAGACACGCGAGCACCGCGGCTTTTCCATTCGGCGCCGTCCGCGAACTGACGATCAGGCGGATGGAGCACTCCGGGAACTCCGTGATCAGCCGCTCGATCTCCGGCAGCGCCGGATCGCCCGGGTCGCTTAGCCCGAACAGAATTTCAAACTGAGGATAGGTTTGCCGGGCGTGTGAGCGTATCGACTCGCGGAACTGCGGATCGAGACCGCGCACGGGTTTCAGGATCGAGACAGCCGGCAGGCAATCCCGAGGCGGAGGCGTCGAAGCCTTCCGAAACCTGTGGTGCAGGCAGGCCGCAAGAGCGGCGATCTGGTAAATCGCAGCGGCGAGCACGATGCCGTAAACAATCCAGCTCATAAAGAGCCACGAATGCACACAGCTGGACACGGATCGAAGGCAACGGCCCCATCCGTGTGAAGTCGTGTCCATCCGTGGCTGAAAATCGGTCTCTTCACAGGTCCGTGTAAGAACTGGCTGCTAGGCGCTGGCCCGCCTCTGCTCCTGGACGAACCGCCTGCGCTTGGCCCGTAGCGCCAGGTACTCCCGGGCCTCCTTGTACAGGCGCTTCCGCTCGGCGCCGTCGAGGATCGCCTTGCGAACCACCCGCCAGGCCGCGCGGGGCCGGAAGTAATACTCGCCGTAGAACCGCTCCACCCAGTCGACCAGTTCCGCCCGGTCCAGGCCCGGATAGGCGATATTCGGCAACTGGTGGCCCTTCTCATCGGTCATCGAGTCGATGGTGATGAGGTTGTTCTGCTTGACGTATTCGTAGAACTCGGTGCCGGGGTACGGGTGCGCGATCGACACCTGGATCGTCTCGGTGTCGAGCTTCTTCGCCCAGTCGATGGTGCGCCGGATCGTCTCGCGCGTCTCCCCCGGCAGCCCGACGATAAAGTCGGCGTGTACCACTAGCCCCAGCTTCTTGCAGTTGGCCGTGAATCGTTCGGCCATATCGACTGTTGCGCCCTTCTTGATGTTCTTCAGGATCTGTGGATCGCCGCTCTCATACCCCACGATCAGGAGCCGGCACCCGGCCTCCTTCATCGCCTTGAGCGTCTCGTAATCCGTGGTGACACGCGACGTGCAGGACCACGTGAAGTTCAGCGGCTTCAGCTTCCTGCACAGCTCGGTCGTCCGGGCCTTGCGGTAGTCGAACGTATCGTCGTCGAAGAAGATTTCGCGCACGCCCGGAAAGTTCTCGAGCGCCCACCGGACCTCGTTCATGACGTCCTCGTCCGACCGCACGCGCCAGCGGTGTCCCGAATGCGTCTGCGGCCAGAGACAGAAGGTGCACAGAGCCGGACAGCCGCGCGAAGTGTAGAGTGCTATGTAGGGATGGAGCAGGAATGGCACGTTGTACCGCCGGAAGTCGAGGTCGCGCTTGTAGACCTTGGTGACCCACGGCAGTTCGTCGAGATTCTCGATGAACCCGCCCTCCGGCGTGTGAACCACTCCGCCGTTCCTGCTGCGGAAACTCACGCCCGGCAGTTCCGCCAGCGGCGTGCCCGTCGCATAAGCGGCAATCTGCCGGTCGAACTCGCGGCGCACGACAAAGTCAATCGCCTTCGATGCGGCCAAAGTGTCCTCGGGCGCGACAGTCACGGGCGGTCCCACAAACCCCACCTTGAGCTTCGGGTTGGCGTCGCGCATCATCTCCGCGATCTTCACGTCCACGTCAAAGCCCGGCGTCGACGTGAAAAGGATGAGCAGTTCGAAATCCTTGCCGATTTCCACTGTCTGCTCAATCGAGATCTCGTGCGGGGGAGCGTCGACCACCCGGCTGTCCGGCAGCATGCCCGCCGGATAGCACAGCCAGACCGGATACCAGTAGGATTCAATTTCCCGCGTCGCCGGCCAGCGCGAACTCGCTCCGCCGTCAAAACCCTCAAATGACGGAGGGTTGAGAAACAGCGTTCTCATGCGAACCTCGTTGTTTTCTGCGATCGGACTCTGAAATCCTGCCCGGCTTCCAGGGCAGTTAAGGCAAACGGAAGGACAATCTGATTGTATCAGGAACACGGCGGCAGCGGCGCCCGCCGGCGCCGCCACTGCCTCGAAGAGGGACTACGCCAACTCGCCGTCCTCGTGCACCTTGTGCATGAGGCCCTTCTTTTCCGGCTTCTTATAGGTCTCGATCTTGCTGCCGTACTTGCCCTGCTTGGTGCGGTGCAGCACCAGGCTGATCTCCTGCTTCGTCATCGGCTTGAAGGTCTTACACACCAGCACGTTCTCCTCAAGCTGCGCGACCGTCTCCACACCGGAGACCAGCGTGTCCACATCGTGCGTCCACGCGAAACGCAGACACTCCGAGATCGGCGCGATCGAATTCTTTCCGATATTGCCGATCGCATTGCTCTTCATCGCGATCAGGCCGAGCCCCTTCTTCCGGATATTCGGCAGCACGCTGTTGATGAAGCTCAGGTAGTGCGGGTCGATCAGGTTCACCGGATGCTGAACCGTCTCCCAGCCGTCGAAGGAGTCGAGCAGGCGCTGGTGCACGGTCGGGTCGTGGTGGCCCGTGAAGCCGATGTGCCGCACCTTGCCCTGCTCCTTCGCCTTGACGAATGCCTCAAGCGCGCCGTTCGGCCCGAAGATCTGGTCCACCTCGTCGTGCCGGGCCACCTCGTGGCACTGCCATAAATCGAGGTAGTCGGTGCGCATCCGCTTGAGCGTCTCCTCCAACTGCTTCATCGCGCTGTCGCGGTCCCGCAGGTGGGCCTTCGACATCAGGATCACCTTCTGTCGCAACCCTCCCTGGAGCGCCTTGCCGTAGATCTCGTCGCTGCGCCCGTTGTGATACTTGTGCGCGCTGTCGAGGAAGGTCACGCCGAGGTCAATCGCCCGGCGGATAATCCGGACCCCTTCGTCCTCGCCCCGAACGGCCATATGGAAGCCGCCCAGGCAGAACTTGGAAACCTGCAGACCACTCTTGCCGAGCGTCGCCATCGGCATCGGAGCATCGGCCAGCACCTTCGCCGCCGACGAACCCAGCACCGCCGAAGAAACCTGTAAGAACGTACGTCGTTTCATCGCCATCACTCGTCTCCTGTTCGCTATCGAGCCTGACAGTTAACTTATCACGCTCTTACCGCGTCCGGAACCGCTCGTTCAGCTTCGCAAGCTTATCTTCGATCGACTCCCGCTTCGGCTCCGGGCGTTTCTGCCCCTTGGGACGCGGCGTCGTCACCGGCTCCAACGCCTTCATCGACAGTGCGATCCGCTTCGCCTTCGGGTCGGCCGACAGCACCTGAACCTTCACAATCTGCCCGACCTTCACAATCTCGTTCGGGTCCTTGATAAACCGGTTCGACAGCTCGCTCACGTGAACCAGCCCGTCCTGGTGCACCCCGACATCCACGAACGCCCCGAAGTTCGTCACGTTCGTAACCGTCCCTTCCATCACCATGCCCGGCTTCAGGTCGGAGATCTCCCGCACGTCGTCGCGCCACTGCGGCGCCACGAACTTGTCGCGCGGGTCGCGCCCCGGCTTCCGCAACTCCTCGCGGATGTCGCTCAAGGTGTAAATACCGACCGTCTCCGTCTGGAACCCCTCGATGTTCACTTTCTCGATCAGCTCCGGCCGCGTAATCAGCTCCGGAATGCTGACCCCGAGCGACGCCGCGATCTTCTCGACCACCGGGTAGGACTCCGGGTGCACCGCCGTCATATCGAGCGGATTGTCCCCGCCCCGGATACGGAGGAAGCCTGCTGCCTGCTCGAACGTCTTCGGTCCGAAGCCCGGCACCGCCCGCAGCTCGATCCGCGACTTAAATCGCCCGTTCTCGTTCCGGTACTCGACGATCTTTTGCGCCGTACGCTCGTTGATGCCTGCAACGTAGCGCAGCAGCGCCCACGACGACGTATTCAGGTCGACGCCCACGCGGTTCACGCACGATTCCACCGTGCTCTCCAGCCCCAGCCGCAGCCGTTTCTGGTCGACATCGTGCTGATACTGCCCGACCCCGATCGACTTCGGATCGATCTTCACCAGTTCCGCCAGCGGATCCTGCAGCCGCCTTCCGATCGAGATTGCGCCCCGCACCGTCAGGTCGAGTTCCGGGAACTCCTGCCGCGCGATGTCGGAGGCCGAATATACCGAAGCGCCCGACTCGCTCACCACGATCTGGAAGACATCCTTCAGCGAAGCCTGCCGCAGGAAGTCCTGAATGAACGCGGCCACCTCGCGCGAGCCCGTGCCGTTGCCGATCGCAATCGCCCGAACCTTATGCTTGGAGATCAGGGTCGAAATCGTCCGCACCGACCCCACCAGGTCGTTCTTCGGCTCCAGCGGGTAGATCACGGCGTGTTCCAGAAACTTGCCCGTCTCGTCGATTACGGCCAGCTTGCAGCCGGTCCGGATGCCGGGATCCACCGCCAGCACCGGCAGCATCCCGGCCGGCGCCGACAGCAGCAGGTTCTCCAGGTTCTCTTTAAAAACCCGGATCGCCTCCTCGTCGGCCCGCTCCTTCAACTCCAGCCGTACCTCGGTCTGGATCGAAGGATTCAACAACCGGTCGTAGGAATCCTCGACTGCCGCGACCAGGTGCTCCACCCACTCGCCCGCCTCGCGGATGACGCGGTTCTTCAGCAGCGTGAGCGGCTTCACTGGATCGAGTTCGATCTCAAAGGAAAGAACTCCTTCCTTCGCGCCGCGCCGGATCGCCAGCATCCGGTGCGACGGAATCTTGGCGACCGGTTCACTGTACTGCGCGTACATCTTGAACTTGCCCTCGGGATCCTGGGCGCCCTCGATCGCGCGGCTCACCACGATGCCTTCTTCGAGCATCATCTGGCGGACCGCCTTCCGGAACTCGGCGTTCTCGCTCACCCACTCGGCGATGATGTGGCGCGCTCCTTCAAGTGCCGCCTCGACCGTGGCGACCCCCTTCTCCTCGCTGACGAACGTCGCGGCGAATTCGGCCAGCGGCGGCCCGCCGGCCTGCTGGTCCCATAGGAACTGCGCCAGCGGTTCCAGCCCCTTCTCGCGAGCCACCGATGCCTTGGTCTTGCGCTTCGGCTTGTAGGGAAGGTACAGGTCTTCGAGTTCGTTCTTCTCCAAAACCGACTCGATTTTTGCCCGCAGCTCCGGCGTCAGTTTCCCCTGGACTTCAATCGATTGGAGGACCGTAGCGCGCCGGTCCTCCAACTCCCGGAAGTACTCCAGCTTCTCCTGAATCGAGCGGATCTGGACCTCGTCCAGGTTCCCGGTGACCTCTTTTCTGTATCGGGCGATGAACGGAACGGTCGCCCCTTCGTCGAGCAGGGTGATCGTCGCCACCAGGCTCTTCATCGGTACGTTCAGGACTTGTGCAATGTGCAGCAGAACGGCAGTTGGTAAAGCTTTCAGATCTTGCATAGGTACGTAGCAAGATCATGATAAACGGCGGCGCACGGTGGCTGTTCGCCGAAATTTGTGCTACGCGCCTACCGCCTGCCGCTCGGCTTCGAGGACCCGGCTCAGCTCCCGGATTAAGGCGCCGCCGTCGCCGCGATAGGAGCTGCCGTGCTGGCAGGCCAGCAGCTTCGGTTCAAGCGCCGCCAGCTTGTCGAGAACCGCGCCGCTGTGAATCGAATGCGCAAAGTAGTCCATCGGCTTGCGGAACAGCTCGCTCGGCCCCAGAATGTCGCTCTCGGTCACCGGCGGATTCGAGGCCCCGCCCTGCGTGAACAGGTCGCCGCAGAACAGCGTTTCGGTCGTGGCGTCGTACAGGATGCCGCAGTCCCATCCGTGCGGCACATGCGGTGTCGAGAGCCAGCGCAGCCGGCGTTTGCCGATGCTCAGCTCCTGCCCGTCCGCGAGTCCCAGGTTCGGAGGAGTGAACGGGCCGCCCCCGGCGATCAGGGCCCCGATCTGGCTCGAAAACGGCTGAAGCCCCGGAGCCGCCGCTAGAAACTGCTCCACCGCGCCGGACTCATCCGGCTCGAAATGCGAATAGCCGATGTAGCGAAGCCGCTCGACGGGCAGCACCGTCTCGACCGCCTGGCGAATCAGCGGAAATGTTTGCCTATAGCCCGAGTGAAACAGCAGCGGCTCCTCGTCGGCAATCAGAAAATGGCTGAAGCTGAACCCGCCCGGCACGGCGTCGCCCTGGAAAGGCACGGTGATGCGGTAGATGCCCTCGGCGATCTCGTCGATGCGGGTTCCGGTTTGCGTATCGGTAATCATACTCCGTTTGTGTAACGACCCGGCCTTTCGTTACACATCCGGGGCAGGGAATTTCGCAATGCTACAATGTTCCCGCATGGAGCCGGCCGAGGCCTTCGAGCACAGTCCCGATGCCGTCGAGGCCGCCGAACTGGCGCGCCGCGTCGGAGCAGGCTCTCCTCGGCACGCCCGCGAAGCCGAGGAGGAACTCTGCCGCCGCCTCGCGCCGCGCATCCGCCTCTACGGCCTGCGCCACCTTCGCGATGAGCACGCCGCGGCGGACCTCGTGCAGGACGTGCTTCTCGTCACGCTGGACGGTCTCCGCGCCGGGCGCTTGCGCGAGCCGGAAAAGCTCGCCTCCTTCGTTCTGGGCGTCTGCCGCATGGTCGTAATCGAGATCCGGCGCGCCGGAGCACGCCGCGCACGCCTCCTCGAACAGTATCGCGGCGACCTGCCGTTAGCCGCCTCGCCCCGTCCACTGCTCGATACGGACCGCCTGCGCGCCTGCCTCGAACGGCTCCCCGCGCGCGAGCGCAGCGTCATCGTGATGTCGTTCTACGAGGAGCGCGGAGGCGACGAAGTCGCCCACGCCCTCGATCTTTCTCCTGCCAACGTGCGAGTGATCCGCCACCGCGCCGTCGGTCGACTGCGGGACTGCCTTGGAGGAAAACAATGAGCTGCCGGTCTCCAGTTCCTGCCGCCCGGCTGGTCGACTACTGGCTCGCCGAACTTCCCGACGCCGAAGCGAACGCCATCGAAGAGCACCTGCTCGGCTGTGGCGGTTGCAGCAGCGAACTTCAGTGGATCGCCGATCTTGCAGGGGGCATCCGGCGGCTTACCCACGCCGGCGTCCTCCGCATGATCATTACGCCCGAATTCCTGAGCCGCCTGGAAAGTGAAGGACTGCGTGTCCGCCAATACGCGCTGCCGGCCGGAGGAGGCGTCGCCTGCACCGTGACCGACCAGGACGACCTCCTCGTCGCGCGCCTCTCGGCCGATTTGGCCGGCGCCCGCCGCATCGACCTGGTCCAGTGCGATCATGAGGGCAGGGAACTGGCGCGCATCGAGGACCTTCCCTTCCACGCCGGACGCGGCGAAATTCTCGTGCAGGAGTCGATCGAGGTCGCCCGCGCCCTGCCGTCCCACGTCATGACCGTGAAGCTCCTCTCCATCGACGACCAGGGCGAAAAGCTCCTGGCCGAATACACCTTCAATCACACGGCCGCCCGCTGAACGCGGCTTCAGATCTTTATAGACTTCGATTCGGACTGGCCGCCGGAGGTCGACTACCTGACCGTCCATACTCGCCTCGATCGCCTCACCGGCAATGCACTTGGGCGCGCGTCATGATCGGTCTAGTTTTGGCAGTCCCGGCGGGCGTTGAGCGCGTGCAAAGCCCGCTCGCCAGCGGTCCGCTAGGAGGGCGTAAAATGATGGCTCCCTGAAACACCCAGCGTAGTATGCCATGCCTGGAAGATCATCGTGAAGCCGGGCGCAAGCAAAGGCTCGCACGAAATAAAAAGGAGGAAACGGTCAGCCTTTGCGCTGAAACCGTGCCATAATCTACCGATGACTCGCGACGGTTTCCAAAAAAGGCTCCGATGGGGGACGCAGAGTCTACTGACCCGTGTGGGCGAACGACTGTCAACATCGCACATTCATCGCCTGAATGCGGTGATCAATTACTTGGAAACCGGTCGATGGTTGAAAGCACGCGGATTTTTGCCAGTGCGGCGCTACAGCTCACGACGCGAACTCCACGAGGCGATCGGGACACTGGTTGCCGACGATTGCGTCCTATATCTGGAGTTCGGCGTGTTCGAAGGGGATTCGATACGGCACTGGAGCCGGCTGCTGCGCAATCCGGCTTCTGAGTTGCACGGATTCGATAGCTTCGAAGGATTGCCGCAGGACTGGGACGCTCGAAGGCGAAAAGGCACCTTCGACACGAAAGGGGTGGTGCCATTGATCGACGATCCACGGGTCCATTTCCATCGCGGCTGGTTCCACGAAACACTTCCATCGTTCGTATTGCCGCCTCACGAGCAGTTGGTAGTACACCTCGATGCGGACCTGTACAGCTCAACCGTATTCGTATTGCAGAGCCTCCGCGCGTGCATCGCGCCCGGCACGATTCTGATTTTCGACGAGTTCTGCGATCGCTTTCATGAGCTGAAAGCGTTCGAGGAGTATCTCGACTGCGAGGAGTTGCGGTTCCAGGCGTTGGCGGCGACGAGCAATTTGGAACAGGTCGTGTTTCAGCGGCTCCCCGGCGACGAGAAAATCCAATCGTGAGCTTACATCCACCGCGATGGCTCTGTCAGAATAGCAGCCCGCGTCGGCGCTGAACACTTGAAAGTTAGCTATTGACGTTGATCCTGAAGCTGTGAGAGGGCGAGGCGGACTACAGCAGCCAGGACGTGGCTGACCCGTATATACTGTCCCCATGCTGGGACATGCCATCGTACTCCTCGTCCTCGCGGCCGCGCCTGTAGTCCGTGCAGCGGACTGGCCGCAGTTCCGCGGTCCCAACGCCCGCGGCGTCTCCTCGGCCTCCGGCCTCCCGGCCGAGTTCGGACCCTCCACCAACGTCGTCTGGAAAACGCCCGTGCCGCCCGGACACTCCTCCCCCGTCCTCGCCGGCCAGCGCATCTTTCTTACCTCCTATGACGACGCCAACCTCCTGGTCCTCGCCCTCGACCGCGAAAGCGGCAAGACCCTCTGGCGCCGCGAATTGCCCCGGCCCCGCACCCAGGAACTGCACAAGTTCAACAGCCCCGCCTCGCCCAGCGTCGCCACGGATGGCACAAATCTCTACGCCTTCTTCACCGACTTCGGTCTCGTCTCCTACACCGTCGAAGGCCGGCACCGCTGGAGCCTCCCGCTCGGCCCCTTCCAGAACCCCTTCGGAATGGGCGCCTCCCCCATCCTTGCCAACGGAAAAATCATCCAGGTCTGCGATGCCGAGATCGGCTCCTTCATGGTCGCGGTCGATCAGGACAGCGGCCGTATCGTCTGGCGCGTCGAACGCCCCGAGATGACCCGCGGCTTCTCCACGCCCGTCCTCTATCAGCCCGGCGATGGTCCGCTCCAGGTTCTCGTAGCCGGGACGAACCGCTTCATCGCCTACGACGTCGGCACCGGCAAAGAAATCTGGTGGGTCAACGGACTCACCTGGCAATTGAAGCCCACGCCCGTCGTCCACAACGGCATCGCCTACGTCCTCGGGTGGGCCGGAGGCGCCGACCAGGGCCAGCAGGAGAATCTCCCGTCCTTTGAAGAGATCCTCCGCCTCGCCGACTCCAACAAAGACGGCAGACTCTCGAAGGAAGAACTCCCCGACCCCCGCTATCAGAAAGACTTCGCCGAATCTGACCTCAATCGTGACGGCTTCCTCGACGCCCGCGAATGGGAGAAGTATCGAGGCAAACGCGCTTCGGTCAACTCGATTATGGCCGTCAAACTCGGAGGCAGTGGCGACATGACCGAAAAGAACATCCTCTGGCAGTTCTTCAAGTCGCTGCCCAATGCCACATCGCCCCTGCTGTACGATGGCGTAGTCTATCTTATGAAAGAAGGCGGCATCCTCACGGCGCTCGACGCCGCCACAGGAGAGGTGCTCAAGCAGGGACGCCTGCGCGGCGCCCTCGACTACTACTTCTCCTCGCCCGTAGCCGCCGACAGCAAGATCTTCGCCGCCAGCCAGGAAGGAAAAGTCTCGGTCATTAAGCCGGGAGCCGACTGGGAGGTGATCGCCGTCAACGACCTTGACGATGAGATCTTCGCCACGCCCGCTCCGGTCGACGACCGCCTCTACGTGCGCACCCGCGGCACGCTCTACTGTTTCGGTTCGAAGCCGTAGCCGGCCGGAGCGTCAGGCTTTCCGCAGCAGCCAACGCACCGCATTCTGCTGCAGCTTCACATACTCCGGGCTCCACAGCACCGAAAGCAGGTGTCCCGGCGACATATAGCAGACCCGGCCCTTGCCGTAGTCATAGGCCCAACCGCCCGGTGCCTTGGCGCCCTGACCCCGGTAGTCAAGCCCTTCTTCGTTCACGGTCTCGAGGAAGACATGCTTCGGGTCCTTGTCGTACTCCATGTAATGCTGCTCGTCGGTGACGATAAAATCCTTCACGCCGCGCGTGATCGGATGATCCGGGTTCGTGACCTTGACTTTGAAGGTCCGGATCGGAGGGTGTCCTGCATACGCGGCGCCCAGCACGTGCCGGAAATCGGAATCCGTGAGTCCCACATGCGTAACGTTGTGCAGGAACAGCGCCGCGCCGCCGTTCTCGACAAACTCCCGCACCGCCTTGCCCTGTCCCGGCTTAATCCAGAAGGCGGGCTTCGGCTTGCCCAGGTCCACCGGCGGATCGAAGACCAGCTTTGGCCGGTTCGTGGCCACCCAGGCGGCGTTCGTGTTTTCGTCCGGATAGCCGTCCGGCCACACCATGCCGTCGCGCAGGACGATCAACAGCTTGTAGCCCTTGAGGGTTTCGGCTCTGAGCATCCGGGTCTCGTCGCAGAAGTCGATCGATATCCCCGTGCCTTGCCCGATCGTCTTCCCGAGTCCCGTCCGGATGTAGTCGGAGTTGTGGTAGCGGTCCCCGATCAGGGCGAATGCGTCGGCCTTCTGCGCGGATCGTCCCACCGAAGGGGCGATTGCGGCGCCGGCCAGCGTGGCGAGAGCGAATCGGCGAGTCGGTTTCATCGAGCGCGATTGTATCGCATCTGCCCGGACTTTGCCCGGTAGACCGGGTTTTCATTTCAGACACTTGTCCAAGCCAAAAACCCGATTTTTTCATTATCGCCCAGGCGCCCGAATTTCGCGCTTTGCTTCACGCTCGGCGCGCCTCACCTCAGCCTTGACGTTCGCATCCGGCCGCAACTCACGAACCGCCGCACCGAGGCTGTTGCCCGAGCGCACGGATGACGCCAGGTCATCGAAAGGGATTCCAAGGTTGTTCGCCACGTTCGCTGTCGCGACAAACTGCCCGAAGTTACGAAAGCCCTGGGAGGCTTCTTCCAGCGTTTGCCCGGGGACCAACGCCTGGAGCCGCTCGGCCAGCCGCGGATTCCTCTCAGACAGGTCAGCTATCGCCGGCCCCATGGATCCGTGTCCGGAGCCGTGCGCTCCGCCCCGGTCCATCCGTCGCCCTGAGCCGCGCTGCTCATGCCGCGCGCCGTCCGGTCGCCCGGCGGCGCCCTCCGGCCGTACGGTGGGCCGGCCCGCCGCTCCCGGCCCGCCCGGGCGCGAAGCATGGCCGGTCATCCCGGGACCCCCGGCCGGACGTCCTCCGCCACGCCCCGCTTGGGCTGAGGCCACTGCGCTCGAAGCGAGCAAGACACTAACGGCTAACAGGATGGGAAAAACTGATTTCATAGAGAAACTCCTCGTCATCACTGAAGCAAGCTGCATGCCAACTTGCAAGTCCTTTATAACGACCGATTGCACTCTCTCCTGGGGAGTTGTGCGGCGAAAAAGGGCACGCTGTGTCGTTCTCACCTGTGCCCGGAAGTAAGCATGCGGCCGAAATCAAAACTCAATCCTACCCGCGCCGTCGTGAACTGAAATGGCAGGCTGTGCGCCACCGCGAAGTGCAGGATCATCGATGGATGCAGCGTCACGAATGCCCACCCATTCGGACCGTGATCGCGCAGATCCACCGCGCTGACCTCGGTCCGCGTTGTCGTTTCGAAGACCGCCGGCTGCCGTCCCCGTCCTGCGGGATTCGGACCTCTGCCGTTCGGATTGCCCGGCGCCACGTTCCGAGGCGGTCCCGCAGGCTCCTCGATCACTCGGCTGTACAACGTCTGCGCGCCGATAGGACGCACGGTGAAGCCGCCCGCTCCGAGCGCCAGGCGCCGCGCCGGCCGCACCTCAACCCCGCCGCTCACGTGAGCTGCCGGGCCTGTAGAAATGTACGGACGCTGATAAGCCACGTTCGAGAAGATCGAGTTCGCCAGCCCCGCGTTCACGAACACGCGACCCGATCCAAAGTGACGCCCGACCGTTCCCGTGCCGTCGATCGTGAACCGGCCCGCCCCGAGTCCCCGTTCGCGATCGCCGGTCGGCACTCCGGCGGTCAGCATTGCACCGAGCGTAAGCCCCTGCGCCGCCCCGAAGATGCCTGTCGAAACGAATGCGTCCCCGATCCCGGCCGCAGCCCACGGGCCCGACGCGACCCGGTACAGCGGAACGCCCCCCGTCACAAACACCTGCCGCCACTGGAACCCGAATTCGGGAATCGCCGACTGAAAGCTCCCGGCCGAATTCCGGTCGAATCCCGTTGTCAGCAGCGCTACGGGACGCACCGCCCCCGTCTCCCGTCCGATAGAGCCTTCGGCTTCAAAGCTGCTCCATCGCTCGTTGATCTGTGACTGCGCCGCCTGCAGCTCCTTTAGAATGTCCTCTGCACCCAAACCTCTCTCCGCCAGCATTGACGCGAAGATATGGCCATAGCTCTTCCCTGTGTTGTAGCGGATCAGCGCGAGCCTGTTGCGATGAATTCCCAGGCGCTCGGAGAGCACCGCCGCGACGATCGGTTTCTGCGCCGGCTCGCTTGCTCGCGCATCGAGTCTCTCAATCTCGGCTCGCAGCCGTGGACCGTTGATCTCTTCTCCAAAGGCGCCCGCCGCCGTCATCGCCGCAACCAGCAAACAAACGAAAAGCCTCATCTCGCCCCAATCCCTACGTCGGGCCTCTGGCGCATCCCAGGAGCTCCCACTGGCGGACCCCCGGCAGGCGTCGGGCGCTCGCGTCCCTGCGGCCCCCTCGTGGCCGGCATCCGTACCGCTTCGGCCGGACGCCCCACCACACGCGGCACCAGATCGGCCCGCTCCGAAGGGCCTCGGAACCTCTGGACCCGCTCCGGCATCAGTCCTCGCCGCACCCACGTCCGTTCTCCGCGCCGCAGCAGGACCTCTGCCGTCGGGTTGGCCCGGTTTGCAACGGAGACGAGCCCTTCCTCCACGGCCACAAGAGTCGTGCTCTCTTCATCCACGATCACGCTGAAGGTCGTGCCTCGCACTGCAATCACCGCCGTCGGTGTCGTCATCTTATGCGGATTCGGCCGTCCACTCAGTCGCTCGACCTTCACCTTCACCGACCCCAGGAACAGCTCGATCAGGCCGCGCAGTCCTCCGGACGGCTCGTCGTAAATCAGCCGGCTGTCCGGAAAGACCCGGACCGTGCTTCCCCATGCCGTCTGAATCACTACCTCCGAGTTCTCCCCGGTCATGACCTCGTAGCCCACCGGAATCCCATCGTTGACCCGCAGGGGATGATAGACGCCCTCCGGCGGCTTCGCCATCGCGGTCCCGATCAGCGACACGACCCGGCCCCCGGTCTGGCTCTGGGCGTGCGCTATCGGCGCGATCAGCCCTACGAGCGCCAGGAGGACCGGAGCCGCTGCGGCGGCGGGATGGAACCGGAAGCACATCAAATCTCCTCTTGCACCTTCAGGACCATCCGACACAGACCTGCCATTCCGATGAAATGTTTCACTATTCGCCGCTCAGTCGTGCCCTTCGGGCATACCGCCGTGTCCAAAGGGCTCGCTCTTGATTCGATCCAACTTCTTGTAGAGCGTCCGCCGCTGGATCCCAAGGATCTCGGCCGCCCGCGTCTTATTGCCCCCGGTCTCGGCCAGGACTTTAAGGATCTGCCGGCGCTCCAAGTCGTCGAGAGCCTTAGGTTCCTCTTCCTCCTCGGCTGCCGGCTGCGCGGCCGATGCCGCAAGAATCGCCTCCACCTGCCGCCGCCCGATCGCCCCGGCCTGCGTCGAAGCGCATAGCCGTAACATCGCGTTCTTCAGCTCCCGAACATTGCCGGGCCACTCGTGCTCCTCCAGTGCCGCGGCCGCCTCGGCATCCAACCATAGCCGCTTGCCGGCCGCCCTTGCGGCATCCTTGAGAAATCCTTTGGCCAGCAGCCCGATATCGGAGCCCCGCACTCGCAACGGTGGTATCTCGATTCTCAGAATGTCGAGCCGGAACAGGAGATCCTGACGAAACTTGCCCCCCCGCACCATCGCCGGCAGGTCGCGATGCGTTGCCGCGATCACCCGGATGTTAGCCTGCCTGGGAGCCGCCGCGCCGACCGGACGGTACTCGCGCTGCTCCAGCAGCCGTAGCAGCTTCGCCTGAAACTCCAGTGGGATCTCTCCGACCTCGTCGAAAAAGACCGTCCCGCCGCGCGCCGCCTCCACCACTCCGGGCCGGTCCCGATCCGCACCCGTGAACGCTCCCCGCAGCGAGCCAAAGATCTCCGACTCCCACAGCGTCGCCGCTACCGCCCCCGAATCGACCGCGACGAACGGCCGCGCCGCCCGAGCGCTGTGATCGTGTACCGCACGTGCGGCCAACTCCTTTCCTGTGCCCGTTTCACCAAGAATCAGCACCGTCTCGTCCGAGCGTGCATACCGTGCGATCTTCTTGTAGACTTCGACCATTGGCGGCGCAAACCCCACCATCCCGCCGAACGGCTCCTCCGGCTCTGCTTCCTCCGGCGCTTCGGCCGTCGCCGCCGCCATCGCGCGCTCGATTACCTGCAGCAACTCGTCCATGCCGAACGGCTTGGCCAGATATTCGAAGGCTCCCAACTCCTCGGCCGTCACCGTTGTGGAAACCGACCCTCGCGCGGTCATCAGAATCACGGCCGCCTCGGGATTGTGTGCCTTTGCCGTCTCCAGGATCTGGAGCCCTGAAATCGAATCGATGTAGATATCGCTCACAACGATCCGGTACCGTCCGTCGCGGACGGCCTCCAGCGCCTCGGCCCCGTCGTTCACGATTGTGACCGGATAGCCCTTGGCTTCCAGATAGGCCGAGATTGCCGCGGTGATCGCCTCGTCGTCGTCCACGACCAGTATGGGTCGCTTCCGCATTACTCTTTCGGAATCGTGAGCACGAAGCGCGATCCCTTTCCCTCCTTGCTCTCCAATGACACTTGGCCTCCATGCTGTGCGGCGATCTCGTGCACCAGGGCAAGTCCGATGCCGCTGCCCGGTTCATCGCCCCTCCTGTCCCTTGCGAGCCGGTAAAATCGCTCGAAAACCCGTGGCTGCTCATCCGGGGCGATGCCGTAGCCCTGGTCGGCAACCTCAATCCGGATCGCGCCCCTCTCCTCCTTCGCCCGCAACGCCACCACCGATCCCGCCGGGCTGTACTTGATCGCGTTCGTCAGCAGGTTATATATGGCAAACGATAGCAGTTCGGCGTCGACCCGCGCTGTGCGGACGCAAACATCCACCTCGACCCGGCTCTTTTTCCGTGCTCCGTACAGCCGCGCGGCCTCGGCCACCTCTCCGCACAGCCACTCCAGATCCGCCTCGGCCTTCCGAATCGCCAGCCCGCCCGCGGCCATCCTCTCCACATCGAGGAACGCTCGCAGCATCGAACTCAATCGCTTCGACTCCTTGTGAATCAGACCGGCCATCTCGATCCGCTTCTGGTCCGGCAGCTCCGCCTCCGAGATCACCTGGCTCGATCCCTGGATCGCCGTTAGCGGCGTCGCAATCTCATGGGCGATCGCCTGGAGCCGGAAGGCGTAATCTCGCTGCCTTTCCTCGGCTTGGCGGATCCTCTCGGACTCACACAGATACTCGCCCGCGCTACTCAATCCCACCGCTGCTACGAAGACCGCTGCGAGCGATCCCAACGGGAGCAGCGTCCCGGAGTGTTCCAGGGCGATCCAGCAGAGCGCCGGCACTCCGGCGGACAACCCCGCCAGCGCCGCCGCGAGCCGCCATCCGCGTAGCAGCCGCACGGTTAGCAGGGAGCTCACCGTCAGCCCTACAAACAGAAGCACCTCGATTCCCGCGCTTGCCTCCCGCAGATAATCTCCGTCCAGGATGGTTCGGATTACGTTGGCGTGAATCTCCACGCCGCTCATACCCAGTCCGGTGAACACCGGTGTTACAAAGCGGTCTCCGCTCCCCTGCGCGGTTACGCCGACCAGCACGACCTTGCCGCGCAGCAGCGCTTCGTCGGTCGCGCCATCGACCAGGTCGGCAAAGCTGACCCGCCGGAAGGTGCCCTCCGGACCCGCAAACCGGATCGCCAGCTTCCGCTCCTCCCGCTCGCTCGCTCGGATCGTCCTCGACCCGACTCGCAGCGACTCCGCATCCTCCACGATCCCTTCTGCCCCCAGGGCCGCTCGCGCCGCCTCGAGCCCCAACGCCCAGTACCTTCGCCCTTCGCCCGCCTTGGCCAGCAGAACTGACCGCACGACGCCGTCCGGGTCCGCAGCCGCATGGACGTGTCCGATCCGTCCGGCCGGAAACAGTGGCGCCGGATTCAGCCATCTCGGCTCGCGCGATGGGTCGCCCTCGAGTGCGGCCGCCAGAATCACCCGTTCCCGATGCCGCCGCAGTATCGCCGCCACCAGAGCGTCCGACTTTTCCCGACCCCTCTCGGCCAGCAGAAGGTCCACCGCCAGCACCTTCGGTTCGGCAGCCAAAATCCGCTCCAGGCCTCGCGCAAGAACCGCCCGGTCCAGGGGCAGGCCGCCGAACTGCGCGGCGGTTCGATCATCGATCGCCGCCAGCGTGATCGCGGAGGCCGTGTGCGACTCCACAGGCCCGAGCAGCCGCACCATGACATCCCCCCAGGAGGCGTTTACCTGCTGGATGAAGCCGCTCCAGCCGAAAATGGGAATTGAAGCAAGTGCCAGACAGACGTAGAGCGCGCGGATCAGTTGCGATCTGCGATCAGTAAGCTTCACGGACGCTGCGGCACTCCTCCCAATTACTCTCTCCGGGTTGTCAGCAGCCGTTCCAGCTCCTGAATCGCCACCGCGAAATCATCGGGCGAGTAGACCGCCTTGGTCTGCCCGCCCAGTTTTCGCACCATCCGCGTAATCGCGTCCCCCTGCCAGTGCGGATTCCACGAGCGGAGCTGCACGTAAAAGACAGGGCGCGCACGGTCCGGCAGCAGTTCCTCGGACATCTTGTCGTCCCACCGCGCCACCGGCCCAAGGAAGATAATGGCATCCGGAGGACGCTCCGAAGCCAGTTCGCGCTGCACCAGCTCGGAGAGCAGATCGAGGTGTCCGCCCCGGTTCATCAGCGTGCTGTAGTTGACGATGCCCGTCTCCAATCCGTTCAGCGCATCCACGGCTTCACGGAACGTCCGGCCGGTCAACTCGTCGGCGTGGTACAGCTCCTGCTGCTTGTCCATGTTAAAGATCGTCAGCCGGACCTTCCGAACCGGGAGGCGCTCCAGCATCGAACTGAGCGCGCTCATGAGCACCATGCGATCCTGATTCCGCAGATGGACCCGGTTGGGCGACATCGCCGCCGCATGCATCAGGATGGCGACCTCGTACCGCAACTCTTCGTCCCCTGGCCCCATGATGCGCCGTCTCCGCAGTGAGATATCGTCCACCGTGCCCGGCGGTAGTCCCGGCCGCACTGCGCGCGCCTTTCGGCTCAGTTTCGCCCTCACGTTCCAGCTTGCGTGGCAAAGCTGTCTCTGCCCGTCGGCCAGCACCATATCGACTCGGTACCGCCCCTCGCCCACCAGGTACGCTCCCACCACTTCGGCGGTCCCCTTCAGCGGCCCCGCCGGAACCCGGTAGCGCGAGACCAACCACACCGGCTCCCGCTCCTGCTCCTCCGGAGTCACCCGTAGAACTGACGTCCACCAGTGCGCCCGGTCTGAGTTCTGATTCATCGAGATGCGCGCGAAAAAGCCGGTCTGAAAGTGGAAGCCAAGGTTGAGGCTGGGTTTAATCGGCTCGACCCGGCACGGCAGCCGCCCCGGCGCCGCCTCGAAGTTCCGCAATCGCTCCGGAACGCGGTCCGGGTTCGTCACGATCTGGGCCGACGCCGTCACAACCGAGAACCACAGCAGCAGCGCGCGCATACCTCTCCTAAATACTATGACGCTGCCCGGCAGCTTTGGGATTCCCCCTGCGGGGCTCCAAAACCGATCTTTTTTCTTGCGGTTGTGCAATAATCAGCTTCTTTGCCGCGTATAGCCGGGTGAGATCACGCAGATGTCGATATTCACCCTCACAATCGGCGCAACATCGGATTTCGTGAGCCAACCGGCGGAGTTCCAGCAGATCTATACACGGTACGCCGCCGGCGTCTACCGTGCCGCCTACCGTGTCACCGGCAGCGCGGAAGATGCAGAGGACGTCCTCCAGACCGTCTTCCTCCGGCTCCTCGCCAACGGCGTCACCCTCGATCTCAACGCCGCCCCCGAAGCCTATCTCCGCCGTGCGGCCGTCAACGCTGCCATCGACCTCATCCGGCGCCGGCAGGCGCGCCCGGAAACCTCGATCGTCGATACGGGCGACGCCTCCTCCAGCGACCGCCTCCTCATGAAGGAGCGCATCCGCCGGGCGCTGGCGGCCCTGCCCCCCAGGGACGCCGAAATGTTTGTCCTCTGCTATATCGAAGGACTCACCTACGAGGAACTGGCCAGCCACTTCGAAACGGAGCGCGGCACGGTCGCCGCTCGCCTGTTCCGCATCCGTGCGGTCCTTCAGAAGGAGATCGGAAGATGAATCGCCAAGACGAAATTACAGGCGACCGCCTGGATCAGACCCTGAACGAAATGCACGAAGACGCCCCTTCGCCCGAGCAGGTCGGCGCCGCGATCGCCCGCGTCGGCGCCAGGCTCTTCGCGCCGGGCGCGCACTTGTGCGCGGAATTCCAGCTTTCCATTCCCGGCTACGCCGCCGGCCAACTCGTGACGACGCGCCGCCTCCTTCTGGAAGACCACCTCAGCCGCTGTCCCGCCTGCCGCCGCGCTCTGGCGGATTACCGCGTCAAGCCGGAATCCGCACCCGCGCCGATCGTGATGCCGTCGGCTCGCCGCGCCGCGTGGCCGCGATGGGCCATCGCCGCCGGAGTCCTTCTCGCCGCCCTCGTGCTCGGCCGCGATCCCCTCGACCGCGCCTTGGCGCCCGCCGGCCCGCGCGCCGTCGTTGACTCGATCTCCGGCAGCCTCTACCGGGTCTCGGGAGGCGAACTCTCCGCCGGCGCCTCTCTCTCTGACGGCGAAGTCATCCGCACCGGTCCGGACGCCCGCGCCATTCTCCGGCTCGCCGACGGCTCCCTGGTCGAGTTGAACGAGCGCACCGAACTCAACCTGCAGGCCGCCTGGAGCGGCCAGACGATCCGCCTCGACCGCGGTGATGTCATCGTGCGCGCCGCCCCGCAGCGTCGAGGCTCCCTCCGGGTCGTCACCCGCGATTCCGTCGCCTCCGTCAAAGGCACGATCTTCGCGGTCTCCAGCGCCTCGGCCGGCTCGCTCGTCTCGGTCGTCGAGGGCGCCGTCTTCGTTTCGCAACTCGGCCAGCAGCGCCTCCTCCAGGCCGGAGAACAGGGCGCTTCCAGCTCAGCGCTCGCCGCTGTCCCGATCCGCAGCGCCGTCGCCTGGAGCCAGGATGCCGAGAACTACTACGCCCTGCTCGGCGATCTCATCCGGATCGAAAAGGAATTGGCCGGCATGCCCGGCCACGCGCCGCGCACCGAAACCAAGCTATTGCGCTATCTTCCGGCCAACCCGGTTCTCTACGGAGCCATCCCCAACGTCACTGACGCCGTCCGCCAGGCAACCGCGCTCATCGAGCAGCGCGCCGCCGGCAGCGCCATCCTGCGCGAGTGGTGGACCAACCCCTCGGGCGAAAAGCTCCGCACTCTGCTCGACCACATCCGCTCGGCGACCTCCTTGCTCGGTGAAGAGATCGTCTTCGTCGTGTGCCGCGATATCGCAGCGCCGAAGACCGAGACCCCGGCGCTCCTCGCCGAGGTCCTGCCCGGCCGTCAAGAAGAGCTGTCGCAGGCGCTGGCGCGGATCGACTCCGAGATCGCCTTCCACATCGAAGCCGGCCTGCTCCTCATATCGAGTTCGCCGGGAAGCCTGGCTGCCCTGCGGGCGAACCTGGGCCGGGGCGCCTCCACGCCCTTCGCCGACGAGATCGCGGCCCGCTACGCGAACGGCGCCGTCTACCTCATCGGACTGGACATCGCGGCGCTGCCCGCCTCCGCCCCCGATAGCAACGTCGCCGCGGCTCTTGGTCTGACACAGATGAAGCGCCTCTTCTTCGAGCAGCGCTCCGGTCCCGGGGGCGACGACATGGAGGCCGTCCTGAACTTCAATGGGATGAGGACTGGAGTCGCCTCCTGGCTCGCCCCGCCGGCCGCTTCCGGCTCGGCCGAATACGCCTCCTCCGAAGCCGTCGTGGTCGTCTCGGCCTCGACCCGCAATCCCCGCCAGGCCTTCGACGAGCTCATCGCTCTCGGCGGCCAGGGCGACTCGGGACTCTTGAACGTGATCCGCCACATCGAGTCCGATATCGGAGTCGATCTCTCCAACGACCTCGCCGCCGCGATCGGAACCGACTTCACCATCGCGCTTGAGCGCCCCTCGCTGCCGGCGCCCGGCTGGTTCATCGCCGTCGAGTTGCTCCAGCCCGCGCTTTTTGACAGCACGGCCCGGCGCTTCGTCGAAAACATCAACCGCGCCCACCCCGGCGACAACGGCCCGGGCCTCGAGCTTACCCAGGAGAGCGCCGTCGGGCGCGTCTGGACCACGCTCAAATCGCGTCATAGCCCCTTCGCCCTCCACTGGACACACGATCGCGGCTACCTGATCCTCGGCCCCGACCGCGGCGTCGCCACCCGGGCGATCGCGACCCGTGACGGCGGCTTCCCGCTCATCCGCTCCACCCGCTTCCGCGAGCGGATCCCCGTGTCGAAAACGCTGCATAACTCCGGCTTCCTCTGGCTGAATGCCAACAACGCCCTTGCCGATTTCGCAGCCGCCTCGCAGAGCACGGCCGTGCGCTCCCTGCTCGGCGAGCGCGAGCCCATGCTGGTGCTTCTGAACGGAAGGACGGAACAAATCCATGCCGCCAGCCGTAGTCGGGTTACGGGCATTTTGCTCGATCTGTTTTTGGTCGCCGGAAACGGCGGCACGAGGAAAATGTGAACTCAGGCGATACAGTCTCCGTCATCGAACTGCGCGGACTTCGCGTGCGCCTGGGCCGGAAAGATGTCCTGCAGGGCATCTCCTGCCGGCTCGGAACCTCCGGTGAGGGCAAGGCCATCGGATTACTTGGCCCCAACGGCGCCGGAAAGTCCACTCTGATCCAGACGCTGCTCGGTTTTCACCGGCCCGTCTCCGGCGAGGCGCTTGTCCTCGGGCTGCATTGCTCCCGGCAATCGCGCCAGGTGCGGGCCCGCATCGGTTACATGCCGGAAAACGACTCGTTCGTCGCCGGCATGACGGCCGTGAGTTTCCTGCGGCTCATGGCCGAACTCTCCGGCCTCCCTGCCGGCGCCGCGCTGGAAAAGGCTCACGAGGTGCTCTTCCACGTGGGCCTCGGCGAGGCGCGCTACCGCGCGCTCGGGACCTACTCGCTCGGCATGAAGCAGATGGCCAAGCTCGCCCAGGCCATCATCCACGGACCCGAACTAGTGATCCTCGACGAACCCACCAACGGCCTCGATCCGGCATCCCGCGCCCGCATGTTGACGCTGATCCGAGAAATGAAGGAACGCCATCGAATGAACATCCTGCTCTGCTCGCACCTCCTGCGCGACGTCGAGGAGGTCTGCGACGAGGTCGTCATCCTCAAGGACGGACGCATCGTCCACCACGCCGATCTCGAAGCCGAGCGCCGCACCAACCGCCGCTTCGTCGAACTCGAAGTCGCCGGCGATGACTCCGCTCTCGGCGGCGCGCTCCGGCACAGCGGCGCGGACGTGGTCAGCGAGGGCAGCGGCCGCTGGCGCATCGTCCTTCCGCCGGAGGTCGAAATCGGTTTGATCTGGCGGCACGCGGCCCGGCTGAACCTCGAGGTCCACCGTCTCACCTACCGCCGCGACAGCCTCGAGGAGATCTTCCTCAAAGCCGTCGGACACCTTCGTCACACGCCCGGCGAAACCGAATCCCAGGGGAAGGCGGTGGCCGTCGATGGCCGTTCATAGACGCGGATACCAACGCTACCAGGGCGGGCTCACCGGCCGCTGGACCCGGTTCCTCGCGCTGCCGCGCTTTGCATGGGCGCGCCTCCTCCAGCAGCGCCTGATCCTCATCGCCCTGATTGTGTCGCTGTTCTTCCCTCTCGCCTGCGCCGTCTTTGTCTATCTCGCCGGCCACGCGGAACTCTGGGGAGGCCTCAACCCGGAATTCATCCGCGACGTTCTCCGCATCGACTCCAGATTCTTCGTCACCTTCATGGAAGTCCAGGCCAGCTTCGCAATATTCCTCGCCGCCCTCGCCGGACCCAGCCTCATCGCACCCGACCTTGCCAACAACGCCCTGCCGCTTTACCTGAGCCGTCCGCTCTCCCGTGCCGATTACGTTCTCAGCCGGCTGCTTGTTCTCGCCGGGATCATCTCGCCGGTCACCTGGATTCCGGGCCTCCTGCTCTTTGGCATGCAGTCCGGCATCGCCGGATGGAGCTGGTTCGCCGCCAATTGGACCATCGGACTTGGCCTCGTCGCCGGCTTCGTCCTATGGATCGTCCTGGTCGGCCTCGTAGCGCTGGCCTGCTCGGCCTACGTCAAGTGGCGGATCGTCGCTGGCGCCCTCGTGGTCGCGTTCTTCTTCGTCCTCGCCGGCGCCGCGCAGATCGTCCGTGCGGTTCTCCGCGTCGACTGGGTCCTCATGCTCAACCCGTTCCGCTCGATGGATTGCGTCTGGCGATACTTCCTGGGAGCCGACCCCTGGCGCCAGGCCCTTCCCGGCCCGCTTGCCTGCGGCCTCTTCCTGCTGTTCCTCGGAGCCCTGTTCGTCTGGATCATCGAGCGGAAGCTGCGCCCGGTGGAGGTGATCTCGTGAGCGTGCCCGAAATCGTCTTCGATGAGGTCTCGAAGTTCTACGGAGAAGTCCTGGGCGTCAACCGGGTCTCACTGCGGATTCCGCCCGGCATTACGAGCCTGGTTGGCCCGAACGGCTCCGGCAAGACCACGCTCATGAACCTGATGACCGGGCTCATCCACCCCGGCAGCGGCTCCATATCTGTCCGTGGCCTCTCGCCCCGCGACCCCGAGCGGCTGATGCGCATCACCGGTTACGCGACCCAGTACGACGCCGCCCCGCGCGGGGCCACCGGCCTCGAATTTGTCGCTGCTGGCCTCATGCTGCATGGCTGCTCCCGTGCCGAGGCCGCCGCCCGCGCCTGGAAGGTTCTGGAGCGCCTCGGCCTCGCCGACGCCGCCAAACGCAAAGTCGCCGCCTATTCAAAAGGAATGCGCCAGAGGGTCCGCCTCGCCCAGGCCATCGCGCACGAGCCGAAGGTTCTAGTGCTCGATGAGCCACTCAACGGGCTCGATCCTCTCGTGCGCGCCGAGACCATCGCGCTGTTCCGCGAGTCCGCCGCGCGCGGCGCCCACGTCATCCTCTCCAGTCACGTCCTCCAGGAGGTCGATCTCATCTCCGACCAGGTGGTTCTGATCGCCAACGGCAGTATCATCGCCGAGGGCCGCATCCGCGGCGTCCGCGAGGAGATCATCGAGCGGCCCAGTCAGTTCCTCCTGCGCTGCCGCGACGCCTCGCGCCTCGCATCGCTCCTGTTCGAACAGGACCACATTGCTGAGGTCCGGCTCAGCGAGGACCGTCTCGGCATGTTAGTCCTCACGCGCAGCCGCAGCGATTTCTGCCGCCTGCTCGCCCGCCTCGCCGTCGATGGACACGAAATCGAAAGCGTTGTCGCCGCCGACGAGAACGTCGATGCTCTTTACGAATATCTGATCGGAGGCCGGCAATGATCACTCGGGCCCGGTTCCACCAGGCCGCTGCCGTCGCCCGGCTCGAACTCGGCCGTGTCTTCTTCTCGAAGCGATCCTTCTGGGTCTATCTCCTGGCGCTCTTTCCGGCTATCGTTTTTCTTGGTCACGGCATGCGCGTTGAGCTCCAGCGCAAGAGCTATACGGCGCATGGGATCGTCCAGCCGGCCGTGCTCGATGAGATTCGGCCTGGAGACTCCGACAGCTCCGTCCTCGACCGTGCCGGCGTCCCAATCCATGACCGCCGTTGGGGCGGGCGTGGGGACCGTCCGCCGCAGCGCCAGATCGTCTACTTCGACGGCCGCAACAGCGTAACGCTCCATTTCGATTCCGGTCTCCTGACCCGTAAGAGCGTGCGGCCCCTGGCCTCCCTGGACGAAGATCGTGAGGCCTTCGCCGCCGTCTTCCACCACTTTTATCTCCGCCTGGCGATCTTCTTCGGCTGCCTCGGCATCTTCATGAATCTCTTCCGAGGCGAAATGCTCGACAAGACGCTCCACTACTGGTTCCTCGCACCTGTGCGGCGCGAAGTGCTGCTGGCGGGCAAGTACCTGGCCGGCCTCGCCGCGGCGGTCGTGATCTTCACGGGCGCGGCGGTCCTCTGCTACGGCCTGATGCTCTGGCCGCAGGACCCCGGCGTCGCTCGCGCCCACTGGCAGACCATCGGTCCCTCCCACCTGTTCTGGTATGCCGCTGCCGCCGCCCTGGCCTGTGTCGGCTACGGCAGCGTCTTCCTGGCCGCCGGGCTTCTGGTGCGGAACCCAATCGTCCCCGCTGTCATTCTCCTGCTGTGGGAGGGTATCAATGGGTTCCTTCCGGACCTGCTCCAGAAGTTGAGCGTCATCTATTACGCACAGTCCCTCTGCCCAATTCCGCCACCCATGGATCCCGATGCCCCGCTCCTTGTACGCCTCCTGCTCGCGCCCGCCGAACCGGCTTCCGCCTGGACCGCGATCCTCGGAATCCTCGCCGTCGCGGCCCTGGTGCTCTGGAGCGCCTCGCGCGCCGTGCGCCGCCTGGAAATTAACTACGGGACCGACTGAGCTGCGGGTGCGCGACATGGATGTAGGCGGACCGCCGGTTCGCTTTTTCAGTGGAGCTTCTCAGAAAGGAGGCCACCCGGACGGATCAGCAATTGAGCTTGCGAAAAGGTCAAACGACAGGTTCCTTGCGAGTGAGGCAACGCGGCGCTGGCACCACGAAACTCGCTCCAAGCAGTTGGTCGCGTCGTCGGCCAGTCAAGATCAGGCGTCCCTAATTACGTCTGCCATGCTGCACGGGCAAGCTCCGCGGGACTGGAAGTTGGATGTGGAAGGCACAGCGTACTCTCCGGAAGTGCGTCGCGTGCGCGCCTTGGTTTTGGCAGGGTAGCCAGCTTCGACTACGGCCGCCAGCTGCTACAGTAGCCCGCCCAGAATCTCGCCAAAGCCGTCGACGCGCGCGGCGGCGCGATCCAGGCGAGTGCCGCGCGGATTCCAGCGGCTGTTCGCGGGCGGGAGCGGGCGGAATCTGGCCCTCCAGAACGAGCACCGAATATCAGCCAAATCCCAGGAGCCGATCACGTCGCCTCACCGCGACCTATTTTCTCGCGGTTTGCCGGATCGGTTCGACGGCCCGTAACGCCAGGGCGCCAATGGTGAGGGTCGGGTTGGAAGCGGTTGAAGTCGGAAACACGCCGCTGCCCAGCAGAAACAGGTTAGGATGGTCGTGCGTGCGCAGGTTGGCATCCACCACCGAGTCGCGCGGATTGTCCCCCATGCGATACGTGCCGATCAGGTGCCCGGATCCGTGAATGTCATCTCCGAAATACGCCTCGCTGCATTGCATTGCCGCGAAAATACGCCGATGGACGCGGCGCGCCTGCTCCAGTCCCAGCCGGGTGTACTCATCCACCCGGTACGTGATCCGCAGGCGCGGCACACCGAGCGCATCCCGGTGCGCAAAGTCCGGCACTACACGGTTCTCCGGCAGAGGAAGCTGTTCGCACATGCCCGTCAGCAGGAACTCGCGGCTGCTGCGCTCCGCCAGCGCCCGGTCCAGGTCGGCTCCGCGCAGGCCGCGCTCCAGCAGGTCGTCAACGGTACTGTAGGGCGTATTCTTCGGCCAAGACCAGCTCCCGCTGATCTGAATGCGGAAGGCTGCACGTTGGCCGCGGTCACCCCCGATTCTCGGGAACTCCACTCCTGCCGTCGAAAGCGGCCCGCGGTACGGCCACACCGGCTCGCCAGCCAGCGCCCAGCTGAGGTACGTCGGGTGGTCCATCAGGTTCCGCCCCACCTGATCGCTCGAGTTGGCGATCCCGGATGGACGCGCCTCTGTGCGGGACTGCAGCAGAAGCTTCGCCGACTCGATCCCGTGGGAGGCGATCACGTACACCTTTCCACTCGCCCGGTGCTCGCTCCTGTCCGGCCTCATATACCGCACCCCTGATACCAGGCCATCCGCGCCCGTCTCGACGAAATGCACTACCGCCTGTTCCACCAGTTCGGCCCCCGCCCGCTCCGCCTCTCTGACGTGGACCGTCGCGTCGTACTTCGCCTGCACCGGGCAGATCGGGATGCAACTGGCGCTGCCGCAGCAGGGAGGCCGGCCCTGGTACACGCCGGAATTGCGGGCCTGCGGCGTCGGTTCCACTTTGTAGCCGATTCCCGCCAGCGCCGCGGCCATGCGCTGATCCAGGTAGCTCATTTGTATCGCCGCCATCGGGTACGGCTGCTTGCGCGGAGAGCCCAGGTCGTACGCCGGGTCCCCTGCCACGCCCATCTCCTTCTCGGCTTCGTAATACCACGGCTCGAGATCGTCATACGTCAACGGCCAATCCACACCGGCGCCGTACAGTGAATGCAGCCGGAAATCCTCCGGCAAGAAGCGCAGAGCGGTTCCCAGCCAGTGCCACGTGGTTCCCCCGACTTGCCGCAGATAGCCGCTCTGGAACGTCTCCGGGCCGTCCTGAAGGAAATACTTGCCGGGATCCCCGCCCGGATGAGGCGCATACGGAGTGTTGGGATACGGGGACTCGGGAAATTTCACAGGGGCGCGGTAGAACTGTTCGAGAGCCTGCGCCCGCCGCACGCGCGGGCCCGCCTCCAGAATCAGAACCCGCAACCCGGCTCTCGCCAGGCGCGCCCCGCTCATCGCGCCGGCGACGCCCGATCCCACAATCACAACGTCCGCCGTCTTCTCCACCGTCAAGTTCTCGCCACACGGACAGAGCGACTGGTGCGCGGTAAGCGCCCAGTTCGGGATAAAGGCTGCGACCAGTCTCCAAGCCGCCCGTGGCAGCTCCCCGGCGCCGGGATGCCCATCGCCTTCCACATCAGTGCGCTCCTGTATCCCGCCGACCGCATGGCATCCCCCCGCCCGTACAGGCCCGTGTACCAGCACCGGATAATCGCCTTTTCCAGTTCCACTCCGCTTGCTGGCGGATCCGCCAACAGGGCCCGAAAGTAGATTTCACCGATCTTGGGATCCAGTCCCCGCTTACCTGTAAGCCGCGACGAAAGGGCCAGGAAATCAGGCAGCCTCTTCGGAAGTTGGACGGGGGCGGCGGTCGTTGCGGCTGCTGCGCCGAGCGAACAGGCCAGCAGCCCGCGGCGGCCGATGAGCGTGGAAGACCGCATTGTGTTCTCGTTGCGTCCTGTTGCCGCAGCCGAGGATTATACCATTCCAGGGCTGGATTGCGTCAGGATGCGAACCTTCCGCCGACCGCCCCGGCTGAAATCGGGCCTCCCACTGTTCGATAATCACAGGATCGCTCTGGAGGCCCAACGATGAAACGCAGTCCCTTGCTGCTCCTCCCCGCCGTCGCACTCGTCGCGTTCGCGGCCGCCGCGGCAGACTGGCCGCAATGGCGCGGCCCCAACCGCAACGGCATCTCCCCCGAGCGCGGCCTGCTCGCCGAGTGGCCCGCCGGAGGCCCCAAGCTCCTCTGGCGCAACGCAGATATCGGCGAGGGCTACGCCACCCCGATCGTCGTGGGAGACCGCATCTATCTGCTCGCCAACCGCGGGCTCGAAAACGAGTTCGTCCAGGCCCTGTCAGTCGCCGACGGCAAACCGCTCTGGACCACCCGCCTCGGCAATGTCGGCAACCCCGACCAGCAGCCGCCTTACCCGATGGCGCGTTCCACCCCGACCTTCGACAGCGGACGCCTCTATGCCCTCGGCTCCGACGGCGACCTCGCCTGCCTCGATGCCGCCACCGGCAAGGTGATCTGGAGCAAAAGCCTCCGCCGCGACTTCGCCGGCCAGCCCGGAAAATGGGCCTACGCCGAATCGCCCCTCATCGACGGCGACCGCCTCGTCGTCGCCCCCGGCGGCGCCGAAGCCACGCTGGTCGCCCTCAACAAGCACACCGGCGCGACGATCTGGAAGTCAGCCGTGCCCGGAGGCGACCCGGCCGCCTACGCCTCCACCATCGCCATCGACGGCGCCGGCCGCCGCCAGTACGTCCAGTTCCTCGACAAAGGCGTGGTCGGGGTCGACGCCCGCACCGGCCGATTCCTCTGGCGCTACGACCGCACCAGCACCGGCCCCGCCAACATCGCCACCCCGGTCTGGCATAACGGCTACGTCTACAGCACCAATTCCCGCCGCTTCGGTGGAGCTTTGGTCCAACTCCACGCCTCCGGCGACAGCGTCTCGGCTGAAGAGGTTTACTTCGAGCGCAACGCCCCCAATACTCTCGGGGGCCAGGTCCTGCTCGACGGCATTCTGTACGGAACCAACCAGACCGGCCTGGTCGCCGCCGATTTCCTCACCGGCAAAGTCCTCTGGCAGGCCGAAGACGGCCCCGGCTCGCTCCTCTACGCCGACGGCCGCCTCTACGTCCACACCGAAGCCGGCGATGTCCTCCTGGTCGAAGCCACCCCCGGCGCCTACCGCGAAAAGGGCCGCTTCGCGCCCCCATCCCGCCCCACCCACACCCGCGCCCGCGAGATGTCCTGGGCCTACCCCGTCGTCGCCAACGGCCGCCTCTACCTCCGCGACCTCGGAACTCTCTGGTGCTTCGATATAAAGCAGCGATGAACGCGATATGATCTCAAACATCGAATCCGAAAGGTACTCGCGATGCAATCCGAAGCACAAACGCGCATCTCTCCAATCGACTTCCTCGCTGCACGCTACCGAGATACATTCACGCTGGCACAGCTTCTTCGGCTACACCCGAGATGCCTGCTGTCACGCGCTGCGTAAGCGGGAGATGAACAAGCTCCAGATCGTAAATGCTCCGCTCAAGGTGCTCACCATCTACCCCAAGTTGACGGAGGCCGTTGCGACAAGCAGCGGCTCCTGGACGATCACGCCACCATCATCAGGGAAGCCGACCAGTTCGGAGACGTTTCCACACTGCGCCGGCAACCCGTTCGCGAATCCTTTCCCGAAGCTGAGGTCACAACCCTGCCGGACAGCGGCCATTGGCCGTTCGCCGACAACTCCGATGCCGTCTCCCCCCTCCTGATTCCCTTTCTTCGCCGCCAGCTCGACCGCACCTCGCGGCAGGGAAGACCCGGAACGCAAATGCCTTTATAGTTGGAAATGGATGTCATGGCTTCTCAGCCTCAACGCAGGCCGGATGAGGCACGGTGAACCTATGGGTGATGGCATAGCCGAGTTGAGAGGTCCCTCGAATCGGCGCTCCTCCTTTCGCGCAAGCTCTTACCTCATGGCGTTGGCTGTCGTGGCCGCGATGGTCGCCCTGCGCTACACCCTCGATCCCCTGCTCGGCCAGACAGCGCCCCTGATCCTCCTCGTGACCGCCATCGTCGTGGCCGGCTGGTTCGGGGGACTCGGCCCCGCGTTGTTCGCGGCCGCCGCAACCTTGCTCGCCGGCTGGTATCTGCTAGTGCCCATCCGCGGATCGTTTCTCCTCGCCTCCCCCGCTGAAGCCATCCGGCTCATCGTCTTCGCCGGCGCCGCCGGGTTTTTCAGCGTGATCAGCGGCCTCATGCACCGCGCCTACCGCCGCAGCCGCAGCGCCGAAAACCTCTTGCGCCAAACCCTGCTCGACGCGCCGTTCCCCCTCATGCTCCATGGCGAAGATGGCAGCATTCTTGCCGTCAGCTCCGCCTTCACGGCCCTTAGCGGCTACACATCCTCCGACGTTCCCACCGTCGAACAGTGGGCCCGGCTCGCCTACCCCGGCGACGCCGACGCCGTGCTCGATCGCTTCCGCCGCCTCTACTCGATGGAAGCCTCCGTCGATGACGGAGACCGCTCCATCCGTACCGCTTCGGGCGAATCCCGCGTCTGGGCGTTCCGCTCCTCGCTCGTCGGCGCCGACGAACGTGGAAACCGCCTGGTCCTCAGCGTCGCCGCCGACGTCACCGACCAGCGGCGCGCCGAAGCCGAACGCGCCGAGGCTCACCGCAAACTCCAGGCCACCCTGGACAGCATCGCCGACGGCATGTTCGTTGCCGACCGTGACTGGCGCTTTGTCTTCTCCACCGAAACCGGCGCCCGCATGCTCGGCAAATCCAGGGAGCAGTTGCTCGGCGGCAACGTTTGGGAACTCTTCCCGGAAGCCGTCGATCGCAAGTTCTACACGGAAGCCAACAAGGCCGTCGAAACCGGAAAGCCCACCCACTTCGAGGAGTTCTATCCGGATCCGCTCAATATCTGGCTCGAGTGCCACGCCTACCCCTCCCCCGAAGGCCTTACGGTTTACTTCCGTGACGTCACGGATCGAAGGCGGACCGAAGAGGCGCTCCGCCGCCGCACCGCCGAACTCGACGCCCTCCTCGAAAACGCGCCTGCCGGATTCGCCCTCTTCGATCGTGAGCATCGATACGTTACGGTCAACCGGCGGCTCGCCGCCATCAATGGCCTGCCGGTGGAAGCCCACATCGGCAAAACCGTTCGCGATATCGTGCCCCAGGCAGCTCCGGCAATCGACCCCGTGATCGATCGCGTCTTCGCGACCGCCGAACCCGCTCCCATCGAAGTCGTCGGCGATGTCCCTGTCGCCGGCCGCGTCATCCGCTACTTCATCGTTGCTTTCTATCCGATGCCCGAACCGGATGGGTCCGTCTCGCTCGTCGGCGCCTTTGTGGTCGACGTCACCGAAGAGCGCCGCGTGCAAAACGCCCTTCGCGAATCCACCGAGCGGCTCCAACTGGCGCTTGACTCCGCGCAGATGGGAACCTTTGATCTCAACCTCGCTTCCATGCGGCTTCAATGGGACGAGCGCTCCCATGCTCTGTTTGGAATGCCGCCCGGCGCCGAAGTTGATCTCGAATCGGCAATGGCACGGATTCACCCGGAGGACCGGGACCGCGTCTGGAAGAAGCTGGACCAGCTTACGGCGACGCCCTCCAGTGAGCCCTTCGACATCGAGTACCGGACCATCTGCCCTCGCAGAAATATACGATGGATCGTCTCAGCCGGCCGGGTCTACTCCGAGGGAGCGGGACCGGAGGCTCGCGCTGTCCGCATCGTCGGCGTGAATTACGATGTCACCGAGCGCAAGCAAACCGAACTCGCTCTCGCCGAAAGCCACGAGCGTTCCCGCATCGCCGCTGCTGCTGCCGAACTCGGCCTTTTTGAATGGGACATGCGCACCGGTGCAGCCTCCTGGCACAACCCGCGCATGTACGAGATCTTCGGCCGCGCACCCGAACTCGGCCCCCTGCATCGCACCGGCTTCCTCGCACAATCCCTGCATCCTGACGATGCCGAAACCCTCCTCGGCGCCATCGAGCGGACCAGCCGCACCGGAGCCCCCCTCCGCATCTCCGTCCGCATCAGGCGCGGGGACGGCGAAGTGCGCTGGCTAAAAGTGGAAGGAGCCTACCGCCGTGCTCTCGACGGCTCCCAGCGTCTGCTCGCCATCGTCCAGGACATCACCGAAGCTCGCCGAATAGTGCAGACCCTCCGCGATAACGAGGCTTACCTTACCGCGATTTTCGAGGGCTTACCCGTCGGCGTTGTCACCGCCGACACCAGCGGCCGCATCCTCGCCATGAATCGCGTCGCCCTCAGCCTGCACGGCTTCGCCTCACTCGACGAGATGTTCACTCACATCGAACGGTATCGGGAGGAGTTCGTCCTCCGGCGCCTCGACGGATCCACCGTCCCTCATGACGAGTGGCCTGTTGTGCTCGCCGCCCGCGGCATCTACGTCTCCGATATGGAGGTCTACCTCCATCACCGCAGCACCGGCCGTGAACACGTCGTCACATACACCGTCGTTCCGGTCCGGGGCGGCGAAATAGACATTTACGTCCTGGTAATACAGGACGTCACGCAGCGCCGCCAGGCCGAAGAGCGAATTCGCGCTTCCGAAGCACAGTACCGCATGCTGTTCGAATCGATCGATGAAGGTTTTTGCGTTCTCGAGATGCGCTTTGACGAACGAGGCGTCCCCGTCGACTATCGCTTCCTCGAAGCCAATCCCGCCTTCGAACGGCAAACAGGGCTCACCAATGCTGCCGGTAAGTGGATGACCGAACTGGTGCCAGACCTCGACGAATCCTGGTTCCGCATCTACGGGCAGGTGGCGCTGACCGGCGAGCCAGTTCGATTCGAAAATGACGCTCCGGCACTGGGCCGGACCTTCGATCTCTACGCCTTCCGCATCGGCGCCCCTGAGCAGCGCCAAGTCGCCGTCCTGTTCACTGACGTCACCCTCCGCAAGCAACACGAGGCCGCCATGGAGACCGCCCGGCGCGAGGCCGAATCTCACCGCCGTCTCCTCGATGCCGTCCTCGATTCGCTTCCGATCGGCGTCCTGATCGTCGATGCGCGCGGCCAGTTAATGCGCAGAAACCGGGCGATCGAGGAACTCTGGGGCGCTACGACACTGAAGCCTACCGATGCCAGGGCCGTCGGAGACTACCGCAATTGGAACGGCTGGTGGCCCGACACCGGCCGCCGCCTCGATGCGCACGAGTGGGCCATTGCCCGCGCCCTGGACTATCGCGAAATCGTCCGCGGCGACCTCGTCGAAATCGAGCGCTTCGACGGCTCCGGGCGACGTACCGTAATCGACATGGCCGCCCCCGTCACCGATGAAGCCGGCAACGTCATCGCGGGCGTCGTCGCCGAAGCCGATGTCACCGACCGCGTCAACATGGAACGCGCCCTTCGCGAAAGCGAAGACAAATTCCGCACCATCTCCGACAACATCCCCCAACTCGCCTGGATGACGGATGAACAGGGCCGGAATCTCTGGTACAACAAGCGCTGGACCGAGTACGCCGGCGAACGTCCGGAAAACCTGCCGGGCGCCGACGCCGGCCCCACCGCGGGAGTCCACCCGGAAGATTCGCCGGCCGTGCTCGAGCGCTGGCGGCACTCCCTCCGGACCGGCGACCCCTTCCAGATGGAGCTGCGTTGCCGCCGCTATGACGGAGCCTACCGCTGGTTCCTCGTCCGCGCCGTCGCCATCCGCGACTCCGCCGGCCGCATCGTCCGCTGGTTCGGATCGAATACCGACATCGATGAACAGAAAACTACCGAGGCCGCCCTTCGCCGCTCCAACGAGGATCTCCAACAGTTCGCCTACGTCGCCAGCCATGACCTGCAGGAACCCCTCCGAACCATCGTCAGCTTCAGCCAATTGCTCGCCCGCGGCTATGACTCCCATCTCGATGACAGCGCCCGCCGATACCTCGAATACGTCGTCGACTCCGCCCGCCGCATGAGCGAACTCGTCCGCGATCTGCTCGTCTACTCACGCGCCACTGTCGAAGGCGCCAGGGTCATGAAGCCGGTCGCACTCGACGGCGTCCTCGACCACGTCCTCGGCGGACTCCACTCCCTCATCGACGAGAGCCGCGCCGTGATCCACGGCGAACCCTTGCCTACCGTCCTGGGCGACCGCCTTCAACTCGGGCAGGTCCTGCAAAATCTCATCTCCAACGCCCTCAAATACACCAGGGAAGGAGTCCGGCCGGAAATCCAAATCCGTGCCGAACGGCAGCGCGGCGAATGGCTTATCTCGGTGCGAGATAATGGACAGGGCTTCGATCAGGAGTTTGCCGATCGGATCTTCGGCATCTTTAAGCGCCTCCACGGCAAAACGGTCCCTGGTACCGGGATCGGACTGGCGATCTGCAAAACGATCGTCGAGCGCCACGGCGGCAGGATTTGGGCTGAATCGGTGAGAGGGCAGGGGGCTACCTTCTTTTTCACTCTCCCCGCCTATGAGGGGTTGACGAAGCAATGACTCCGACGATTGTCATTATCGAGGACAATGAATCCGACGTCGTACTGCTCCGGCACGCGCTCGACGAGCAGGGGCTCGGCTACGAACCCCTGGTGATCACCGACGGCGATGCTGCGCTCGGCTATGTGTTCGATCCGCTTGCCGCCGGCCCGCTGCCTCGCCTCATCGTCCTCGACCTCAACCTCCCCAAGCGCGACGGCCTCGAGGTCCTCCGCGCCATCCACGCCTCTCCCGCCCTCGTCGAAGTGCCTGTCCTCGTCTTCACGACCTCGGATTCGCCTTCCGAACAGCAGACAGCCGAAGCGGAGGGTGTTCGCGCCTATATCCGTAAGCCCCTCGACCTCGACGGCTTCCTCTTGGTCGGCTCCCTCATCCGGGAGATCTGCGAGGAGCCGCGGCCGGCAAACCGTCGCTGAGCCTCCGGCTTACCTCGTCAGCAATATGGCCGGCGCGCCCTGCGCCCCATTCACCGCCTCGAAAAAGGCCCTGACCTTCGGATACTCCCCGGCCGGGATGAGCGCGTCCCGCACCTCCGACTCCTGCACGAACGTCAGCCGCCCGTCCTCGTAGCTCCACTCCGCGCGATACGATCCGAACGATGTTTCAATCTCCACCGCCTTCGGAAGCTCGTCCACCTTCAATCCTGCGGGCAGGTGAATGGTCACCCGGTCCTTTCGCGATCCGCCCGCCAGTTCCACCGGAGTTTTCCGCTCGCGCGTGGAAAAGCTGTACTCGGCCGTCGGAGCCAGCAGGCCCGGCGACAGGATGAGCAACGGCCCCTGAATCTGTCCGAACCGCGCCACCGACAAATCCATCTCCACGCGGAACCGCCCCTCCTCCATCCGGTCCTCCGCCTCGATCCGGCTCATCGAAAGCCCGCCGAGCCGGTTCGTCAGCCCGGCCTCGAAGCCCTTCTTGAAGCGGTCCGGCTCGCGCATCCGATGCAGCCGCCGCAGCCTCGCCGCCGGTTGCCCGAAATAACTCCGGACCACCTTCGCCGAAAGTGAGCCGTCGACCGTGTATTCCGCCTCCGTCGTCGACTCCACGCGGTGCGCCGACGGCGGCAGCAGCGGCATCTCCAGCAGCTCGCCCTTCTCTCCGGCCACCACCAGCGCGCGGCTCCCCTGCTGGTCCCGAGGCAGGTCCCCGAGCGGCGTATACGGGTCAGTCGGATCGAACGGCAGCAGCCGCCCCAGCCGCGGATGATCGAACGCCGTCGGAAGATCGACGTCCTCCGGCGCCTTCACCGTCACGATCATGTGATTGAACAGGTGCGGCGAGACCCACTCCGGACGCACGTACTCGCGCTCGCCCCAATAGATCACGGTCGCGTAGGAGTCGATGCCCGCGGCCGCCAGTAGCGCGCGCACCAGCGTGCTCTTGTCCTTGCAGTCGCCGTAGTTGCGCGCCAGAACCTGGTCCGCCGGATTCGGTGTATAACCTCCGCCCCGCGTCAGGTTCATCTGGATGGATACATAGTTGGTCTGCTGCGCATACGCCGCGATCGCACGGATTTTGTCCAGCTTGGTCGACGCGCTCGCCGTTAATTCCGCCGCCTTGCTGCGAATTGCCGCCGTCACCGCCGCCGGAGGATCGACGAACCCGGAAAGCCAGGCCGAAACGGAGCTCCAGTCCTTCAGCGGCCTCTGCCCGGCCTGCATCCCGCCGGGAGAATAAAAGCTCACCCCCAACCGCGGCGCCAGCACCCTCGGACCCGGAGCGTAGTCCTCCGGTTCGATCCACGGAAGGTTTCGCATCTCCCACGTATACGTGTTGCCGCTCACCGACGGCTCCAGTTCCGGCGCGTTGATCGGCTCGCCTTTGATCTCCCACCCTTGCGGCACCGTCACGATCAGCCGCGAGATCAGCACCGGCTCGGAATACTGGAACCGGTACGGATTCTGCGTGAAGATCGTCCGCTCCTCCTCGATCACCTCGTAGGCAAAGACCGACCCCGGAGTGAATGCCGTTCCCGGATCGAGCACCTTCATGCGGTGCTCGTCGTAGGTCGAGCTGGTGGCCAGCGCGCGGTCGGCCACGGCGTTTTTCGGCAGGGCAAAAGCCTTGCCCTTGGGCGGAATGATCCAGCCCTGAAACTCGCGAATCTTTCCGCTCTTGCCGTTGTACGCTCTCGTCGCGGCGGCCGATTCCCGCGACTGCTGCAGCGCCCGGACCACTCCGCGCTCCCGCATCACGCGCTTCCCGTCGGGCTCCACTGTCACGTGCTCCTCCTGGAGCAGCACGACCGCGCTGACTTTTGCGGGATAGGCCGGTACCGGAAGCGCCGCCGCCTCCCGTGCCCATCCTGGGACATCCTGCGCCGCGCAGACCGCAACCGCCGCAAGGACGAGCCAGAGGGACTTCATTGGCTCACCTGCCGGGCGGATATCAGGTGCGAGTCGCGGCTGTGGATCTCGTCGAAGACCTTCTTGAGCTGCGGGTAGACGTTCTTCGAAAACACGATCATCCCGTACTTGCCGAAGATCAGCTCCCGCATGCAGACCAGCTCCCGATCTCCCCGCGTCGCCATGGCGAGCCTGTAGGAGCCCGGCTCCCCGAAGTTCACATCGCCGGGGCTTTCCGGATTGTCGAAGGTGAAGCCCTCGGGCAGCGTGATCGTGACGTTGTCGGTCTCCTTCCACCCGTATTCCAGGAAGATGTCATGCATCCGCTCGCCGGCAGAAAACAGCGGCGACGACCCGCGCTGGAAATAGAACGGCTGGAACAGCAGCCGCCGTCCGGTCCTCTGCGCGTAGCCGGGAATCTGCACGCGATACCGGATTGTCAGCGGCTTCTCCGGATCGTCCGCGTTCTCAATCACGATCTCGCTCACCTCGGCCTGCGGGAACACCGCCTGGACGCGTTCCTTCAACTCCTCCTGCTGCCGCGCTTCGGACTCGTCCTCAAAGTTCCTCCGCCGCGTCGCGGCCGAGTGGCCGGTGAAGATCTCCTCGATCTCGCCCTCCAGCGACCCGTCTTCCCCCAGCGCCAGCTTGCCGTTGCGCACCGATTGCGACGCTTGCGGCAGCGACAGCGGCGTCGTGATGAAGAACGGATTCTTCGGGTCGGCAATCAGCGCCCGGACTCCCTCCTCGAACCAGAAGAGCTGTCCCGGAGGAAGCAGGCGCGCGCTGACGTCAAAAACCTTCCACTGGTCGCCGATCTTCACTGCCATGTCGATATTCGGAAGGAAGTAGCGTTCGTTAAGCTGCTCGACGAAATAGAGATCGTTGCGGCTGGCCACCCGCGCCGGCCGCGCCTCGAGCCCGGCCTCGGAGGCCAGCGCCGCATACAGCGTATTCAGCTCGTTCGGCGTACCGATGCCGGACTTGAAGACCTCAACCGAGGTGCGCGAGCGCTTCTGGAGCACGTTCACGATCTTGGCGCGCTCGGTATCCGTCACGCCCGCATCGAACAGATCCCGGAAGTTCTTCCGCAGGTAGCGGATCAGCGCCACCACTTTGGCTTCGTCGTCCTCGGCGCCGGCCACCGCGGCCGCCGCGGCCTGCCGCATCTCCCCGTTGGTTTTCAAGTTGAACTTAAGATCGTTGTAGATCTCACGGCCGATCTCGTTCCAATACTTCTCCTGCTCGCGTTTCTTCCCATCGTGGTAGAAAATCAGGATCCAAGGCCGCACATTCGGCTCGGATGGCATAAATGGTTCCACTGCTGTCCGGCTATCGTTCCGTGTCCGGCCTCCAACCTCATTAGGGTCAGTGGTATAGGTGCCCACCCGGTTTT
>JBKBWD010000169.1:0-3839 GCA_046289265.1 Bryobacteraceae bacterium
GGATGGTCGTGGAAAACCAATATCCTACGAGATCGGAAACGCCGTCAGTGTTTGGTTGCGGCTACGCCGCGCTGTGGGTCTCTGGGGTGCTCGCGACCTACGCCCTGGCTGACAAGATCATGGCGCTCGCGAAGTCGATCGCCGCGCTCCAACTCGCCAGCATCAACCCGTACGCCCTGCTCGCGGTGGGCGTGGTGGGCGCGGGATTTGCCATCTACTCGCAGTGGAAGGACACCCAGGATCAGCTTCAGGCCCGTTTCGACGAGATGCAGCGGAAGGCGCTGCGCGACAACCTGCTGAGCGGAAAGACCAGCGTTGACGCGCTGCGCAAGCAGGGGATGAGCGACGACCAGATCCGCGAACTCATCAGCGGCAGAAGGTGGCTGCCTGGCCAGCAGCCGTTTGAGTATGAAGGTCCGAAGCTGACCATCCGGAAATCCCAGGAGCCGGATCTCGAAACGCTAAGGCAGGCGGCTGAGATCCGGAAGCGCCAGTTGGAGGTGGAACGCGAGAGCGCGCGGGCGCTGGAAGAGGCTCGCCGGCGCGGCCTTGCGGGATTCGCGCGGGACGTGGCCGAGGTTCAGGAGCAGATCCGCAAGTGGACCACGTTCGTCGATGAGCGCGGCAACGAGCGGCGGATCGCGCTCACCCACAAGGCGTGGGGAAACGTCATCGGCGAGCTCCGCGAGCGCCTGACCAACTGGCAGAAGGAAGTCCAGGAAACCAACCGCAAGAACCTCGCCGAGTATCTGGCCACGGAAGAAGAGGCCGCGCGGCGGCGGCTCGAGATCGAGTCGCAACTGTTCAGCCAGCGGCTGGCCTACAACGAGGAGATCTCCAAGCGGAACCTCGATCACTTGGAGCAGGTGCTCGGCATTGAGGAGGCGCGCGCCGGGATCACGCGTGAGGCCCAGTTGCGGGCGCTCGATGCCACCAACGCCCAGACGCTTGAACAGAAGGTCGCCGTCGAACAGCGCAAGGCGGCGATCGAGATCGAGTACACCACGAGAGTCCACGAGATCCGCATGCGTCTGTTCGACCTCGAAACCTCGCGGATGGTGATCGAGGAGGAGGCGCAACTCAAGCGGCTCGGCTACCGGGCCGATGAGATCCAGGCGCGGATCGCCGAACTCACCGCACAGCGGGATGAGATCCGGCGGTTCCAGCAGGAGGCCACGGACGCCGCCATCCAGGGCGCGCGAGAGACTGCTGCAATCCGCCAGACGCAGTTGGTGCGCGACCACAACCAGCGGATCTTCGATTCCTTCAAACGCCAGGCCGAGGGCGTCTTCGACGCGCTGCTCACCAAGTCGCAGTCCATCTGGTCGGCCATCGGCAACTCGCTCAAGACCGCACTGCTGACTGCCATCAAGGATGTGGTCACTTCTCGCGTCGCCGCGATGCTGATGCAGCTGTTTACCGGCACGCGGGTCTCGCTGGCCGGCGGAGGCGCCTCCGGCGGCGGCACGCTCGGCAGGCTGGGCGGGTGGCTCGGCGTCGGCGCAGTGCCGGTCTTCGGCCAGGGCGGTGGCGGTGGTCCCATTCCCGGCGGCGCGGCCGGAGGGTGGGGCACGCCTCCCTTCGTCCCTTCGAGTAGCGGCGGTGGCTGGAAAGGTCTGCTCGGTGGATGGAAGGACTTCCTGGGCTTCGGCGGCGGCGTCCAGTACGCCCCTGGCAAGGCCGTGACGTGGGAAGCAGCCACCATGGGCCAGAAGCTTTCGGCGCTCGGGCGGTCGAATGCCGCACTTCTCGGGGGCGCGACGCTCGCCCTCATGGGCCTCCAGCGCGGCGGCGTATCGGGTCTCGCGATGACGACGGCCGGCGGCGCTATGATCGGCTTCAAGTACGGAGGCCCTCTCGGTGCGGCCATCGGCGCCGGCGTCGGTGCGGTTGCCGGGCTGGTGCGGCTGTTCGTCAAAGGCGCGCAGGAGAAGGCGCGAGAGAAGATCAAGGCCACCTACGGCGTCGATATCAGCGACAAGGGCGTGCTGAAACAGATTGTCGACATCGCCAAGCAGGGCTTCGGCGGCAACCTCGACATGGCCATCCGCAGCCAGCAGATCCGCGACCTGGTCGAGTTGTACGCGCTGTCGACGGGGCAGAGTACTGCCGGGCTCCCGCCAACGGTGCGTCCGGTGTCACTCCTTCAACAAGGCGGCGGGCTGTTTCAGTCGAATTCCGGCGGTCTGACGCTGGATCGTATTGGCGGCGGCACGTCTACCTCCGCGGCACCAACGGTGATCAACATCACCGTGCCGGGAGTGAAGGAGTTCTTTGAGAAGGAAACGGTGCGCGTCGTGGTCGAGAATCCGCGCGCCGTGCAATCGGCGGCGATGACGGCGACCAAGGCCAGCGCTGGCCGCCGCGAGATGACCGGGCTGCAACTGAGTCCAGGATTGATCCTGTCATGACGCGAGCAGAACTCATCGAAAAGATTGCGCAGGCGATCGCGGAGATGGAAGGCTTTTACGTCACCGGCGCGAAGCCGACGCTTGCTCAGAGCAACGCGAATCCGGGAAACATCCGCCAGTGGCGCGACGCACGCGGCAGGCCGTATCCCACTCATCGCTGTTATGTGGACTTCGTCGCGTGGGCGTCCGAGCGGTTTCCTGGCGCCTCGCGCGAGGAGATCAGCCGACGGGCGCTTGAGGAAGGCTGGCGCATCCTGCGCGTGCTGGTCGGGCAGTATCTCGATGGCAAGTATACGCAAGGCAAGCCGCCGACCGCAGAGGAGATGTTTCGGGTGTACGCGCCCTCGGCCGACGGCAATCATCCGGCGAACTATGCGCGCTTTGTCGCCAGCAAGGTCGGCGCGCGGCCGGATCAGCGGCTGCTCGACTTGGTGACTGCGTGATGCCGGGCTCGGTTCAGAACGCCGCGCCGCTTACCGTGCTGCCGGCGAGCCTCTCGCGCGCCTTCGTGCACGAGCGCGAGTACCCCGTCCTCGACAACGAGTACCGCAACGGCGAATCGCAGCGGTCCGTACTGGCGACAAACAGCCGCAAACGCTGGCGGCTGGCGAAGCGGCTGATTCCGACGCAGCTTTCGTCCCTCCGCGATTTCTATGACGCCCGCTGGGGACCAACCGAGCCGTTCTACTTCTACGACCCGTATGAGACGAACCCGAAGTTCTCGCACGACCCGACAGGGCAGGCCGTCGCGGGCCGGTACACAGTCCGTTTCGCCGTTCCGTGGGAACAGAGCACCTCGCTTGCGCGCACCGACCTGACGCTGGAGTTGATCGAACTTGCCTGACTTTAGTGCTTTTTCGCCGGCTGGGGCTCCCCTTTCCCAGGTTTACCCTCAGGTCCTGCTGGTTTTGTAGGCTCTACAGATCGGCTTTTCCCTTTGGTCGGCTGATTCTCCACGCCTTCCTCAGTAACAGTAATGGGCTTTGGCGCTCGGTTGACTCCGGGCTCATTCACACCAATCGGAGCAGATGTTTTTGAGCCCGAGGCCTTCGATTCGACTTCTTCGCGTTCTGCCCGCTCATTGTCCGTGACTTTCTGCTTCAAGGTGAGCGCGTCAATCTTTGCTTTGCGAGCCTTGTTGTCTGATGCAGTGGGACGTTCATCTGTTTGTTGGTCCCGCGTCTGCGCCCGGACGAGGCTAGATGTGGCCAACACCGCCGCAACCGCCAGCGAAAAATAAAACAGAAAGCGCATCCTGTACTCCTCTGAGATGAATTTCTACCTGAGTGTGAGTGTATTGAATCACTATGCCTGATTCAATAGGGCGAATCACCGTCCCCGAGCCGGCGCCAAGCCACTACTGTCCAAATTAGCTGCATTCAACGCGTTTTCCACAGCCTAACTTATTGATGCCATGAAGGCGTGTGA
>JBKBWD010000170.1:0-3836 GCA_046289265.1 Bryobacteraceae bacterium
TCACACGCCTTCATGGCATCAATAAGTTAGGCTGTGGAAAACGCGTTGAATGCAGCTAATTTGGACAGTAGTGGTTCGCATCCGTCTCGCTCATCACAATCCCTCTGTATTCTTGCTGCGCCGCGTACTAGCTAGGCGCCCGCTGATACAGAAAGTTCCGGATACGACTCTGCCTGGATCACGAGCTTGGCTACTGGACCGTCCGTCGACTTCCCTCAGATTATCAAAAAGCGTACGCAGGCGCGCGATCTCGAATTGAGTGGCCAGCCCGAAGCTGTCGATAATTGTTGGAAGTGGTACGCCCGAGAGGATTCGAACCTCTGACCTCTTGCTCCGGAGGCAAGCGCTCTATCCAGCTGAGCTACGGGCGCAGGTTTTAGGGGTGCGCGGGCTGCCGCGCATGCTGTTAAGTGTAGCAGAGATCAGGGCTCAGGCAAAGGTTTCGGCTGCTCCCATGCCGCCCCCATGCCGCTATTGAGGTAACTCATTGATTCTGATATCCTAAGAGATCGAGCTTGCAAGACTTTGTCTTCCTTCCTAGTGAACGAGGTTTCTGATGTCAGGTCATTCCAAATGGGCGACCATTAAGCACAAGAAGGCCGCTCTCGACGCCAAGCGCGGAAAGATCTTCACGCGCGTCGGAAAAGAGATTACGATCGCGGCCAGAGCCGGCGGAGGAGATCCGGACTCCAATGCGCGGCTCCGCACCGCGATTGCCGCGGCCAAGGCCGTCAGTATGCCCGCCGAGAACATCAAGCGCGCCATCATGCGCGGGACCGGTGAACTCGAAGGCGGTCAAATCGACGAGATTCTGTTCGAGGGCTACGGACCGGGCGGCGCGGCCGTACTCGTTTCGGCCGCCACCGACAACCGGAACCGCACGGTCAGCGAAATCCGCCACCTATTCTCCAAGCACGGAGGCAACCTCGGCGAGCAGGGCTCGGTCGGCTGGATGTTCGAGCGCAAGAGCCAGGTGCTCATCGAGAAAGAAAACGCCACCGAAGATCAGCTCATGAACCTGGTCCTCGAAGCCGGCGCCGACGACCTGCGCGACGACGGAACCAACTGGGAGATTCTCTCCGCGCCGGAGCAGCACGAAGCCGTCGTGGAGGCGCTCCAGAAGGCAGACATTCCTACCGTCTCGGCCGAGATCGCGATGGTTCCCAAAAATCTCGTGAAGCTCGAAGGGAAGAATGCGGCCGCGATGCTGCGGCTGAGCGAAGCTCTGGAGGAGCACGACGATGTCCAGAACGTCTACTCCAACTTCGACATCGACGAAGCGGAGATGGCGACGCTCGCCTGAGGCGCCGGCGCGCCCGCGCGCGTGCGAAAATACCCGCTCGGGTGCGACAATATCGGAGACGTTCAGGAGGTCTGGCACTTGCGGGTACTCGGAATCGACTGCGGCGCCGAGCGGACCGGCTTCGGCATCATCGACAGCGACGGACGCACCCATCGCCTCGTGACCGCAGGCGTAATCCGCACCAAAGCCAGTGCCCCATTCGAGTCGCGCCTCCTCGAGATCGGCAGCGGCCTCCGCTCTCTGATCGAAAGCTACACTCCGGAAGCCGCTGCGGTCGAGGGCCTCTTCTACGCAGCTAACGTCAAGAGCGTACTTAAGCTCGCGCACGTGCGCGGCGTGGCGCTGCTTGCGCTCGCCGAAGCGGGACTCGCGGTGGGGGAGTACTCGCCCATGGAGATCAAGTCCAGCGTGGTCGGCTACGGCCGCGCCGAAAAGTCACAGGTGCAGTTGATGGTCAGAAGTCTCCTCGGACTCGAGGAGGAAATCGCCTCCGAGGACGCCTCCGACGCGGTCGCCGTCGCAATCTGCCACGCGAATCATACTGCCTCCAAACTTCGACTGGAGTCCGTCCGATGAAGTGGTTCCTCCTGCTTTTGCCGGTTTCACTGCTGCTGGCCGCCGAACCGCGGATCACTTATGTCCGGTCCTTTCCGGGCAGCACGCCGCCGTACGTCGAGATCCTGCTCGAACGGGACGGTTCGGCGATCTATAAGGAATCCGCCGATGACGACGAGCCGCTGAGGTTCAAGCTGCACGCCGACGAAGTCGACGAGGTCTTCGCGCTCGCCGACAAACTCGACCGCTTCAAACGGCCGCTTGAGTCGAACCTCAAGGTCGCCAACATGGGCAAAAAGACCTTCCGCTACGAGGATGGCGAGAACAAGAACGAGGTCGATTTCAACTACTCGCTCGATCCGGATGCCCGCACGCTGGCGGATTGGTTCCAGCGCATGATCGAAACCCAGCAGCACCGCCTGGTTCTGGAGCGGACGGTCCGTTTCGACAAGCTCGGAGTTAACAAGGCCCTGCTGCAACTGGAAGCCGCTCTGGACCGCAACCGCATCGTATCGTTCGAAGAGTTCCTCCCCATGCTCGACCGCGTCGTCAAAAGCGAGAGCTATCTGCACATGGCCCGCGAGCGCGCGGCCTACCTGGCCGAGACGTTCCGTAGTAAAAGGAAGACCAAAGTCGAGTGAGAATACGTTTTGCCATCGCGCTGTGCCTGACGGCCCTGACCGCTTTCGCGCAGTCCCGCGCGCTTTCGGAGAAGGAAGAGGAGCACCTGCGCGAGGTGCTTTCGGAGGCCGGTGGATCGACGATCGAGATGGTCCGGGCGCTGGAGCGGCACCTCGATTCATTTCCAAAATCGCCCCGAGCCGCCGAATTCGAGCGCGCCATTGTCCAGGGAGCGCTCGAGAACGAGGACGAACGCCGCATCCGCAGGTACGGCGAGCGGTTGATCGAGCGGCGCGAGGCTACCCCGCAGCTCCTCGAACGCGTGGCGCGCATCCTGCTCGCCGAGGAGTCCGCCGACTCGGCCCGACGCGCCCTCCAGTACACGTTGCGCCTTGAGCGCCTGATCCGCGAAGCCGGAACCGAGCGGGATTCCGATTCCCTCAAGCCCGGCGAGCGCGCCCGTTTGCACGAGCAGATCGACCGCGGCCTCGCGGGCGCCTACCTGCTTCAGGCCCGCGCCCACGCGCGCCTGGGCAACTCCGAGGAAGCTGCCGCACTCGCGCGCAAGAGCTACGAGAGCTATCCGACCGCCGAGGGAGCACGCGAGATTGCCCGCATTTACGAGCGCCAGGAGCGGCTCGACGAATCCGTGAGCTACTACGCTGCCGCCTTCGCCATCGCGGCCGAAGAGGGCGAACGCGGCGAGCGCGAATCCGACCGCCGCCGCATGGGCGAGATCTATCGACAAATCAAGGGAACCGACCAGGGTCTCGGGGACATACTGCTGGAAGCCTTCGACCGCACTTCCGCCCTGATGAGCGAACGCCGGGAACGCCTGCGCGCTGTCGATCCGAACGCGAACCTATCGGATCCGATGGAGTTCACGCTCTCGGGTCTGAACGGCGAAAAGCTGCGGCTCTCGAGCCTGCGGGGCAAGGTTGTGGTGCTGGACTTCTGGGCCACCTGGTGCGGGCCGTGCCGCACGCAGTATCCGCTCTATGAGCAGGTGAAGGAGAACTTCAAGGACCGCAACGATGTTGTCTTTCTTGCGATCAACACGGACGAGGACCGCTCGGTCGTCGAGCCGTTCCTGAAGCAGAACCAGTGGGACAAGTTGGTTTACTTCGAGGACGGCCTCTCGCGTCTCCTGCGTGTCTCCTCCATCCCCACGACCATTATCTTCGATAAGGATGGCCGCATCGCCAGCAGGCTGAACGGATTCCTGCCGGACCGCTTCGTCTCTATGCTCAACACACGGATTCAGGAGACCCTCGACCGCCACTAGTGTCCTGTCTCACATAATGATTTACATAGGGCGGCACCTGCTCTATACTGAGGCATGTTCACCCCAGCGCCA
>JBKBWD010000171.1:0-3743 GCA_046289265.1 Bryobacteraceae bacterium
GATGGTCGTGGAAAACCAATATCCTACGAGATCGGAAACGCCGTCAGTGTTTGGTTGCGGCTACGCCGCGCTGTGTGTACTTTCCATCGAGGTACTGCCCGACCAGCACGCGCAGGATGCGCCAGCCTTCCTCGATCGCCCGCCGGCTCATCTCCTCGCGCGAGGCGCCGGGAAACCGCTCGGACGCCCACGCGACGAAGTCCACGTAACCACGATGGGTGGGATACGGCCGGCCGCGTGCGTCGCGACACTGCCGGATGTTGCCGGGGTTCGCGTTCCGCTGGGCGAGGGTCGGCTTCGCAGCATTCACGTAGAAACCCTCCATCTCGGCGATGGCCTTCGCGATCTTGTCGATCAATTCTGTTCGCGTCATGACAGGATCAACCCTGGGCTAAGTTGCAGGCCGGTCATCTCGCGGCGGCCAGCGCTGGCCTTGGTCGCCGTCATCGCCGCCGATTGCACGGCGCGCGGATTCTCAACCACCACGCGCACCGTTTCCTTCTCAAAGAACTCCTTCGCTCCGGGCACGGTGATGTTGATCACCGTGGGTGCCGCCGCGGGCGACGGCGTGCCGCCACCGAGCGCCGCCAGCGTCAGGCCCCCAGAGCTCGACTGGAACAGCCCGCCGCCTTGCTGAAGGAGCGACACCGGACGCACGGTGGACGGCAGTCCGGAAGTGCCCTGGCCGGTGGAGAGGGCGTACAGTTCGACCAAGTCGCGGATCTGCTGGCTGCGGATGGCCGCCTCCAGATTGCCGCCAAAACCTTGCTTGGCGATGTCGACGATCTGCTTGAGCACGCCCTGGTCGCGGATGTCGACGCCGTAGGTGGCCTTGATCTTCTCGCGAGCCTTCTCCTGTGCGCCCTTGACGAACAGCCGCGCCAGCCCGGCGACCGCGCCAATCCCAGCGCCGATCGCCGCGCCGAGAGGACCGCCATACTTGAAGCCGATCATCGCGCCGCCGGCGGTGGTCATGGCGAGGCCGGAGACGCCGCCGCGCTGGAGGCCCATCAGGGCCAGCGTCGCGCCACCGAGCAGCGCGGCATTCGACCGCCCCAGCGCGGAGAGCTTCTGGCCCATGGTCGCCGCTTCCCACGTCACGGCCTTGCCGGGGGCGTACTGGACGCCGCCGCCGAAGCCGAGAAAATCCTTCCAGCCGCCGAGCAGACCGCTCCAGCCGCCACTGCTGTTCGAAGGGATGAACGGAGGCGTGCTCCACCCTCCGGCGGCGCCGCCCGGAATGGGACCGCCGCCAACGCCTCCTCCGAAGACCGGTGCTGCGCCGACGCCGAGCAGTCCGCCGAGCCTGCCAAGCGTGCCCCAGCCGGAGGCACCACCGCCGGCCAGGGAGACCCTCGTGCCTGTAAAGAGCTGCATCAGCATTGCGGCGACGCGCGAGCTGACCACGTCCTTGATGGCGGTGAGGAGCGCTGTTTTCAGCGAGTTTCCAATGGCCGACCAGATGGACTGCGACTTCGTGAGCAGCGCGTCGAAGACTCCTTCGGCCTGGCGTTTGAAGGAGTCGAAGATCCGCTGGTTGTGGTCGCGGATCAGTTGCGCCTGGCGGATCGCCGCGTTCGCCCGCGCGCCTTGGATCGCGGCATCGGTGGCCTCCTGCTGGAACCGCCGGATCTCGTCACGTTGCGCCGTGAGCTCGGAGAGCCGCGCCTGGATCTCGTCGGCCCGGTAACCAAGCCGCTTCAGTGTCGCTTCTTCCTCGATCACCATCCGCGAGGTTTCGAGATCGAACAGCCTCATGCGGATCTCGTGGACTCGAGTGAGGTACTCGATCTCGATCGCAGCCTTGCGCTGCTCGACGGCGACCTTCTGCTCCAGAGTCTGCGCATTCGTGGCGTCGAGCGCCCGCATTTGAGCCTCACGCGTGGTTCCGGCCCGCGTCTCCTCGATACCGAGCATCTGCGCCAGGTGATCGAGGTTCCGCTTCGCAATCTCCTCGTTGTGGGCCAGCCGCTGGCTGAACAGATGCGACTCGATCTCCAGCCGGCGGCGCGCGGCTTCCTCTTCCACGGCCAGATACTCGGCGAGGTTCTTGCGGTTGGTCTCCTGGACTTCCTTTTGCCAGTTCGCAAGCCGCTCGCGGAGCTCGCCGATGACGTTCTCCCACGCCTTGCGGGTGAGAGCGATCCGCTGTTCATGGCCGCGCTCGTCCACGAAGGTAGTCCACTTACGGATCTGTTCCTGGACCTCGGCCACGTCCCGCGCGAATCCCGCGAGGCCTCGCCGGCGCGCTTCGTCCAGCGCCCGCGCGCTCTCGCGCTCCACCTCCAACTGGCGCTTCCGGATCTCAGCCGCCCGCTTCAGTGCTTCGAGGTCCGGTTCCTGAGATTTCATGATGGTCAGCTTGGGACCTTCGAACTCGAATTGCTGTTTGCCAGGCAGCCACCGTTTGCCGCTGATGAGTTCGCGGATCTGGTCGTCGGTCATGCCCTGCTTGCGAAGGGCATCGACGCTCGTCCGCCCGCTGAAGAGATCCTCGCGCAGCGCCTTCCGCTGCATCTCCTCGAAACGAGCCTGGAGCTGATCCTGGGTGTCCTTCCACTGCGAGTAGATGGCAACGCCCGCGCCCACCACGCCCACGGCGAGCAGGGCGTATGGGTTAATGCTGGCGAGTTGGAGCGCGGCGATGGACTTCGCGAGCGCCATGATCTTTTCAGCCAGGGCGTAGGTCGCGAGCACCCCAGAGACCCACAACGCCACCTCGCCGAACTTCTCGAGCAGGTCGGTGTTCTCGCGGAGCCAGCCGACCAAGCCGCGCAGGTTGCCGACCAGCGCCTTGAAGTCATCCTGGAACTTGGCCCCGATGTCTTCCCGCAGATTGTTAAGCTCGCGCCGCAGTTCGCTGAGCTGACCTTCAGCCGTCTGCGAGGCGGCCGCGTGTGCGCCCTGGATCTTGGCGCCTTCCCGAATGACCGCGTTGTAGCGAAGCTGCTTCTCTTCCGTCTCGGTGAGCGCACGGCCAAGTTGAAGCTGGGCAATTTGGGCTTCTTTTTGGAAGTCGACGTATAGCCCCAGGGTGCGAAGGCCGCGCGAGGCGCCGGATTCGATGGCCATCACGATGGACTCAAGGGCCTCGCCAGCGGCGATGTTCTGGACTGCCGCCGCGTCCTTGGCGAGCTTGGCCAGACCTTCCGCCTTCGATAGTTCCAGATCGGCCACAATCAACCTCTGCACAGCGTGCGCGGCTTCGGTGTATTCGAAGCCGATCTCTTCGATCGCGGTCACCTGCTTGGCCGCAGCAGCCGCTCCCACGCCGTGGGCGTTGGCCAGCGCCTTGAGCGAAGCTTCGGCTTTGGCGTTCTGGGCCGCCATCAGGACCGAACCGACGGTGAACTCCTTGGCCCAGGTGAACGCGCTCTTGATGGCGTCGGCCAGCAGGTTCCCGGCGGTGGCGCCCTTCACCATGGCGGCGGTCATTCCGTCGATTCCCTGCGCCGCGCCTCGGGCGGTCTTCACCGCCGAAGCCTCCATGCTGGACAGGCTCGCGTTGACGCTCTTGATGGACGCATTGGCCCTGTTGGTGTCGACTTCGACGACGAGTTCGAGCCTGTTATCGGCCATGACAATTCAGAGGGATGTTCCGCACAGCCATCGAAAGCGCGTGGGGATTCGAGCGAGGATTCATGCGAGGGGCCGCCAGACGCAGTCGCTAGTGTCCTGTCTCACATAATGATTTACATAGGGCGGCACCTGCTCTATACTGAGGCATGTTCACCCCAGCGCCA
>JBKBWD010000172.1:0-3703 GCA_046289265.1 Bryobacteraceae bacterium
CCCTCGGAGCCAGATGGGCACCGGCAGACATAAACCCTATGGATTCAACAGACTCCAGGCTGGGATTTTCGAAGGATTGGCCGTCGCAAGCCAGCCCCTGGGTGGATTGAAGGATTGCGGTTGCTCGGAGAGCGGTAGCCAGCCGCTCCATTCGTACTCGCCCGTGTCGCCGGGCACCGGGAAGAGTCCGGACCAGTTCTTCCGGATGGGCGCCAGGCCGGCCGCGATCCACCCGATATTGCCGGCGCGATCGGCGTACATCATGTTCTCCGAGGGAACCTTGTAGCGTTCCATCGCCTTCACAAAGTCCTTCCAGTTTTTCGCGCGAGATACTGATAAAGCAGCCAGATAGCCGGCCGTGCCCGGTTCGCTCCCGACCCACTTGAGGGCGTAGGCCCGATTCCGGGCGCGGTCCTCGTGGATGACCGGACCGTGGTGGGTGTACCGCAGTTCGACGGTCTCCGGCCGCTCGCGGCCTCGCACCCGGATCTCCTGGCGCTCGACCTCCATCCGGCGCCACTCGCCGCGGTAGAGGTACTCGTCCGGGTTCTTCGGGTTCAGCTTTTCCACGTAAAGGTCCACCTGGTCGATGCCGACGATGGTGAAGCCGAAGCCGACCTCCTCGTTGTGTCCGAGCGCGATGCCGGGCAGGGTCGGTTCGCCAGCGCCGATCACGTTCCAGCCCGGCCCGACCAGGTGCACGGTCTTGCGAAGGGACGGGATTTGCACGGGCCTGTGCGGATCGCTGGCGAGCAGGGGCTTGCCGGTCGTGGTGAGGCGCCCGGTGACGGCCCAGTTGTTGCTCCCCTGTTCGCCGCCGAAGCGCACCGCCCCGATCGCCTCGTTGTAGGTCCGGACGATGTCGTCGTTGATGTCGTCGAGGTCGAGGCCGTTGGGAATCTCAAGGCGGATTGGCGGATCGGGCGGCTGGAGGATCTGCAGGCGCTCCAGCCCGAGGGTCCGGGCCGCCTGCGCGCGTGCGACCTCGCGGGTGAGATTGCGTGTCATCAGGAGTCCGGCCATGCGGGCGACGCAATCCTCGGGAACCCAGAGCCCAGGATCGTAGCCTGCGGCCTCGAACTCCGGTGGGCGCTTTCCGTTGAGCGAACGGATATACGCGTTGATTCCGTTGGTGAAGGCCGTGGCGATCTGCCGCGTATCCGGGGCATAGCTGGTCCACTCCGCTTCCCAATCGCCGCGGTATCGGACCAGGCGCGCGAGGCGGTCGCGGGCGATGGCGGAGGGTCCGATCGCCTCGGCGAGCTTGCCGGTCCCGACACGCCGCCACAGGTCGATCTGGAAGAGCCTGTCGCGCGCGGCGATGTATCCCTGGGCGAAGAAGAGATCGTCGGCAGTTTTGGCGTAGATGTGAGGAACGCCCCAGCGGTCGCGGAGAATCTCGACCGGCTGCCGAAGCCCGGGAAGTTGGACCTCCTCGGCTCCGAGTCCGGAGACAATGACGAAACAAGCGATCAGACTGCAAATCCGGCTGCGCTGCATGGGGGCATTATGGACCGGCCGGAGGTCCGGAGAGAAGCCCGATAGCGGAAGGCCGAGCTAGTTCGCCACTCGGATCGGGACAGGATTGTCGACCATCCTCTGGAACTAGGCGTCACCCTGCCAGGCGCCGCCTTCGCGAAGCAGCAGCTCGGCGAGCTCTATCGCGACATCGTTGGCAACCCGGATGGAGCCGTGAGACTCCGCCTTCCCGAGCGAGTCCAGTTCGTCGGTTCCGTGAATCGTGTAGGGAGGGTTGTAGAGCAGACGAGCACGCCCCATCGGATTCCCCGGATGCTTTGGGGGCTTGGGGTCGCGATCCTCCGCCCAGGGACTGTCCGGCGGAGTCCAATCGGGGTTGATGTCGACATGGACAATATTCCAACACTACTGTCCAAATTAGCTGCATTCAACGCGTTTTCCACAGCCTAACTTATTGATGCCATGAAGGCGTGTGAGTCATTGCCGGAGCAGGACCCTCCTGCCCGTCAGATGCTGTCCAAATTGGCAGCGTGCCGCTGGACAGTCGTTTTCGACCAATCCACAGCGCCCAATGCTTGGATTGCGGGCTTTGGAGCCCGCCGGGAGCGGATCAGCAGCGGCGGCGAGATCCTCAGATGCTGTCCCAGCCGTTTGGTGCGGAAACTAATTTGGACAAGAGTGATATTCCAACTTCCACGTTGGCGGTTCGAATTGCCTCATCTCCACGGAATACGGTAAGTCTTCGCTCGCCGCGGTTTACAACAAACCGGACAGACTGTCCCTGCCGGCCTTCGTCTGCCCGCGCGCTGGAAGCCTGCGGGTTACCATCACGAGCGGGCTGGCAGGCGAGCAGGAACGGAAGAGCCAGCAGGGGGATTGCAATCAGCGAAACTCTCCTATTCCGAATCGTGCGATTCCCGGTATCATCACGCATCAGCCATGCACCTTCGGGGCCAAGCGTGGACGCGTCAATCTGAGGCTCGACAGGGCGCACGCCTCCCCTGCTGGGTCATCTCCATCGACAGCTTGTTCATGCGCCGCAGAAACACCTTCGGCTCTTTCATCCGCGCCTTCAGCCCACGCCGGCGAACCAGCCGCGTCGCCTTCATCAACGTCCGTACCGGTCGGAAAGTGGATATTGAGCCGCACACCGGTGGAATCCAGAACTGCGTCTCCAGATCCAAGCTCTCCTCCAACTCCAGCGGCGAATTCTTGGCGGCGGCCGAGTTCATGAGCGCGTTCACCACCTCCCGCAATTCGGCTTCGTCCACCATCTCCCGATACAACTGCAACTGGCTCTTTCCGGGGATGCGCACCTGCTCCAGGCGGCTCAGCCGGCAGAACCACTGCAGCAGGCTGGAATCGGACAGCCGTGCCGCGAAGCGACGGAAGCTGCCGCCGGTAAGCGTCCGCGCGATTGTCGTGCGCAGCGCCACCGAACAGATCCGCTGAAACAGCACCTGGTCCCCCGCGCACATCGGCTTGCCTTCGGCCAGGCGCCGCTTCATGCAAAGGCGAATGAAGACCTCTTCGACGCGGCTGGAGCGGAGATTCTCGTCGATGCGCTCCAGACGCTGGCGCCAACTGCGGTAGTCGATACTGCCCAGCACCGTGGGCACGGGCGGCTGGAGTTCATCTTGTTCCGGAAGTAGCGGAGGCAGCGAGACGAGGAGTTGCTCGGGCGGCATGAGCAATCATAACGATGCTTTTTACCCGATTTCAACAAAAACGCAGTGTTTTGTTTTATACGCCATTCAACGGCAAGCCCAGCCAGCTCGATGGCAGAGGCTCCTATGCATTCATTGGACAGGCTCTAATTTATGCGGGCTGGTGTCTCAAAGTCGTTGACAAGTTCCGATGTGACCTTTCCCTCTACAGCTTCAAGATCGCCGAGCAGTTCGCACACTGAATACAGCCGCTCCGAGGATCGCTGGGAGGCGCCATGTACCGCTACGCCGAATACAGTTGACACCACGCCGATGATGGTGATCGATTGCAAGGTCATCGGAAACATCGCTCCATCGCGGAATCCGTATTGAGCTGAACTTGGCTTTCTTCGTCGAGATCAGCGTCCGGTAAAAGTGACGAAGAACTTGGCGAGGAAAGATGGAACGCGCGACCGCCAACTTGATTGAGGGTTGCCGCTCGATCACTACTGTCCGGCTATAAGTCCCACAGATTCAACTGGTTAGAAAATGAGCTGGATTTTTCTTGGGACTCCAGC
>JBKBWD010000173.1:0-3696 GCA_046289265.1 Bryobacteraceae bacterium
GCGGATCAGCAGCGGCGGCGAGATCCTCAGATGCTGTCCCAGCCGTTTGGTGCGGAAACTAATTTGGACAAGAGTGCCTGATCGCCGACATGCTCGGCCGCGGCTGGGGTCCGCTCGCCGAGGAGTCCGGGCGCTTTTTCGCGGCCGGAGCAGTGTGCCAGCCCTGGCTGGCCGATGTCGTCTTTTCACCCATTCCACCCGGCCGCTTCGCGGCTTATGACGAACCGGACCGCGTCAAAATCGCCTGGACCGTCGAAGTCGACCCGCTCGGACCCGGCCGCAGCCGGTTTGCCACCGAGACCCGCGCCGTCGCGACCGACGCCCATGCCCGCGCCCGATTCCGCCGCTACTGGTTCGTCTTTTCGATCGGCATCCTGGCAATCCGCAAGCTGCTGCTCCGGGCGGTCCGCCGGGAGGCCCAAAGAAAATGGCAGCAGAAGCGCGAGAATCTGGTACATTCTCCCTCATGACCCGGAGAGACTTCCTTGCGGCGTCCGGCAGCGCCGTTCTGGCCGCGCAAACCCCCGCCCGGCCGAACTTCATCGTGATCTACACCGACGACCAAGGCTATGGCGACGCCGGCTGCTACGGGTCCGCTGAGATCAAGACGCCGCACCTCGACCGATTGGCGGCTAACGGCGTCCGCTTCACGGATTGGTATTCGAACTGTCCGGTCTGTTCCCCCTCGCGGGCGTCTCTCATGACCGGAAAGTACCCGCAGCGGACCGGGATCGTGCGCGTCCTCACCTCCGAGGCGACCTTCTCGACGCCGGGGCTCCGCGAGGGCGAGGTCAGCATGGCCGGCGAACTGCGGAAGCTCGGCTACCGCACCGCGCACTTCGGCAAGTGGCACCTCGGGAGCGCGCCGCACAGCCGCCCGTTAGCACAGGGCTTCGACGAGTTCTTCGGTTTCTACTCCGGCTGGACCGACTACTACTCGCACCGCTACTACCGCCAGGGCGGCCCTCCGGCCCAGATCTTCCACGATCTCTGGCACAACGAACGCGAGGTCTTCCACGATGGCGAGTATCAATCCGAACTCTTCAGCCGGCGCGCGGCCGAGTGGATCGGCGCCCAACGCCAGCCGTTCTTCCTGACCCTGGCCTTCGGCGCCCCGCACTACCCCATGATGGCTCCGCAGCAGTACCTCGACCGCTTCCCCACGTCGATGGACCGCGACCGCCGCATGCACGCCGCCATGATCGCGGCCATGGACGACGGAATCGGATCCGTGGTCGAGGCGCTCCGGCGCAAAGGGCAGTTGGAAAACACCGTAATCTTCTTCCAGAGCGACAACGGCGCCACGCTGGAGTTGCGCGCCGACCACCGCGGACGCCCCTACGAAGGCGGCTCGAACCGCCCGCTGCGCGGGCACAAGGCGCAACTGTTCGACGGCGGCATCCGCGTGCCTGCCGTACTCTCCTGGCCGGCGCGCGTGCCCAAGGGCGTGGTCAACTCGCAGCCTGGCGCGACCATGAACATCCTCCCGACCTTCCTCGAATGGGCCGGCGGCCGCGCACCGGCCAGCATCGACGGGCGCAGCATCTCCGGCATGGTGCTCGAAGGGAAGCCCTCGCCGAACGAGACGATCTTCTGGGAGTACGAGAAGCAGCAGGCCGTGCGCCAGGGCGACTGGAAGCTCGTGGTGAATCCCCCTGGACTCTCCGAAAAGGTTTGGCTGACGAACATCCGCGCGGACATCGGCGAAACCCGCAACCTTGCCGCTTCAGAACCCCAGACCCTGAAGCGGCTGCAGGACGCACTGGCCGCCTGGAAGGCGAGCCTCTGAACCTCAGTGCGCCCTACCCTGACGAATCGTTCGGGTACGAGGCGTGCCCTGCGGGCGGGTAGTATTCGGCATCACGCTCGAGTATTTCCACTGAATGATTCGGCACAAAATTTACATTTCCAGGCGCATTCCTGGAAATTACTGGTATCAGTCGGACATTTCTCTTGACACTGCGTTCTCATTGGACTACGATTGTTGCATAGCATGCGGTAGATTCCGCCGGAAAGTTCCTGCGGCTTGGCGGGAATTGAGACTTCAATATAAGCACGATAGGAGAACGCATGTTTCCCCAGACTCGCTCGTTCTTGTTTAAACTCGCCCTTCCTGGTCTTCTCTTGGCTAGCGGTGGTGCGCTAATCCTCATTTCGACCAATATCGTGAGTTCGAGCGCCACTCGAACGTATCATTGGCAGCCTTCCAGTAGTTCTGGGACAACCTGGGCGACCGGCTGGAATGAATTCGTGTTCGATATATCGAACAATCTGTCGGCAATCAACGGCTTTGCCAGTCTGTGGAACGGCCTTGGTCTCCAAAAGCGGCTATCAGTGTCGGGGGGCATCCGCTTGGGAACATCTATATGGGATGGGATTCCTTTCGCAATCGACCTGTTCTGGTTGGACACGAGGCATTTTTTGGAGGGAATAAGAGCGTCTATTTCGCGTATCATAACGGTTCCTCCTGGGTTTACTCGACAGCTTTGCCTTCCGGTGGTGGCAGTTGGGACTATCCATCAGTTGGGGTTAACGCAGCTGGCGACATCGTCGTGGGAGCTGTGAGAATTTTTGGGAGCGCTGCATCTGGGTTTTACGCGGCAGTGTCCACTAATGGCGGAGTAAGCTTTTCGCCACCGACGCAAGTAGCGCTGTTCCGATCTGGCGTGCGATCTCGAGTTGTCGCAACCGACAACAAGTTCCATGTGTTCATGCCGGGATTCAATGCTCAGGGGCGGCCTAATAGTCTTGATCGATTCGAGTCGACAAGTTACAGTCAGTCGAGTGGAATTCAGTGGTCTGGCGCACAGACTATTGTGGCCTCCTATATGCCTCCCCGAACGTACTCCGATAATCATACGTTCTGTGACCCTGGTAACGTGAATTGTGCTGTGTTATGGTACTCGCCATATCCGCAAGCCTCTGGGCACGTTGATGGAACCTGGAGTGTTGTATTCCCTATCAATTTTGGCGGATATAACAACGCCATGATCGTTACGAGCACGGGCGTTTCGGGAGTCGTCAATGCGCAGAGTACCGACCAATTCCTTGCGAGTACATCAGCACAGATTAATTCATTTTGGGTCTCTCACTACTCTGTTTCTAGTTATTCGAGCACTTTCCCATCAGTCAAGTACACGAGCAGCTTCTACCAGCACGGATCAGGCAGTGCTATTAGTGCGGATACGTACACATCCGGCATAAATCCGAAATCCTGGCTTCGTGTTGGGAGCGGGCTGTACGGCTGCACGAGTACGTTTTACCCGTGTTTGAGCGCTGGAGATTACAATGGTATTGCTTCCAATCCCTTCGCCGCTGCATCCACGCCACTGATAGCCACCATCCCCGGGTTTGGGCCGACAACTCTCATACAGCAATTCGTTCAGGATCCTCCGGTGACGCCGAATGTTCCCAATTTTAAGCCGAACTTTGTGCCGCTGCCGATCGGTGCAGATCTCAGGCCCTACGGTCGTGTCATCGAGCTTCCCGAGTATGACAAGGGCCGCTTCGCCTCGAGCTTGTATATCATGACTCATGGTGGCCAGGATATTGCCGTTCACGATGTGACCCCAGCGGAGCAGTAATCAGGAGGGAAGTTTCAGTGCCCTCCGTGTAAACGTGAATGAGACACCTTCCCCGCCGGTAATTATTGTCGAGGGCGGAGAAGGAATTCATGTTCTATGCTCAAGTCGAATC
>JBKBWD010000174.1:0-3647 GCA_046289265.1 Bryobacteraceae bacterium
GGCGGGATGCCGCCGACAGGTGGGTCCACTCAGGGCGTCAATCGCGACGAACGCCCTCGATGCGTGCATAATTTAGGAGGAAACTTTATCGTTCAGTATCTTCTGCCCGGTATCTATACAGTCGAGGCCGAGGCGCCGGGATTCAAGAGGTTCATCCGTTCCGATATCCATGTGCGGATCGGCGACATGGTCGAGGTGAACTTCATGATGGAACTCGGCGATACGAGCACAGCCGTCGAGGTAAAGGACGAGCCTCCACTGCTTCCCACCGCCGAGTCTTCGCTCGGCCTGGTTGTCGATTCCCGGCGCATCATCGAGCTCCCGGTCTTCGGCAGCAGCCCGTACAGCCTGGTGCTGCTGGCTCCGGGCGTGGTGAACACGACCAACATGCGGCAGCGCACAACCGGCACGCCCGGCGCCCAGTCCGACTTCTCGTCCGAAGGCGCGGGCAGAAACAAGAACGAGTTCACGATCGACGGTGTGCCGAACACCCAGGACCAGATTATCTCCTTCGTACCACCGCAGGCTGCGGTCGCGGAGTTCAAAGTCCAGACCGCGATCTACGATGCATCGATCGGGCGGATTCTCGGCAGCGTCGTGAATGTTGGGATCAAGAGCGGCGGAAACCAGTTGCGTGGCGAGGCGTACTGGGTGGTTCGCAACCGCTTCTTCGACGCCAAGAGTATCTTTCAGAACCGCTCCGGCGCGAACCTCCCCGTTTACCAGGACAACCGTTACGGAATCGCGGTCGGCGGCCCGGTCATCGTGCCGAAGCTCTACAGGGGCACGAACAAGACGTTCTGGTTCTACAACTGGGAAGAGAATCCCAATAAGAACCCCTCGGACTGGCTCGGCGCAGTGCCTACAGAGGCGCAGCGCCGCGGCGACCTCTCCGCTCTGCCGCAGATCTACGATCCTTTCAGCGGCACGCAGGAGCCGAACGGGCGCATCCGGCGGCAACCTGTCCCCGGCAATATCATCCCGGCCAGCCGTATCGATCCGGTTGCGAGGAAACTGCTCGACTTCTGGCCCATGCCGAATGCTCCGGGAACAGTCCAAGGGCAGAACAACCACATGGTTACGTTTGCCGGGTCCTTCCCGGACTGGAATCACCTGGCCCGGGTCGATCACGCTTTCAGCGACCGCCACCGGAGTTACATCCGCATCTGGCGCAATGCTTGGATGAGCGATTTCGGCCGCTCGATGCTCAACGACTGGGACGGCACGCAGAACCGGCGGAACACGCGCGGGTTCGCACTGGACGACGTCTATATGTTCTCCCCGACGTTCCTGCTGAACGTGCGGTACGGGTTCACGCAACAGGATTACTCGACGTACCGGAACAGCCGCGGCTTCGATCTTTCGACTCTGGGCTTTTCGCCCTCGCTTGTCGGGCTGGTGCCCGACCGGAGTCGAGCGACCCTTCCGCGCGTGAACGTGACTCCCTGGAAACAGCTATCGAACTGGGCAGCAACTCGCGGCGACAGCGACCGCAGCTGGGTCACCCATACGCTCAACGCGAATTTGACGAAGATGACCGGGGACCACAAGATCCGCTTCGGCGCCGACTTCCGTGTGTATCGCGAGTTCGAGAACGTCTACGCGCTGGACGTTTCGCCCTGGTTCACCTCGACCGCAAATTTTACGCGCGGGCCGCTGGACAGCAGTCCGAATCCCGCAATCGGCGGACAGGTCGCCTCCTTCCTGTTCGGAATTCCGGAAGGGAGCATGTCGCGATCCGCCAATTTCGCCCAGCAGGACAAGTTCCTGGGACTCTACATACACGACGACTTCAAAGTGACGCCGAAGCTGACCCTGAATATGGGGCTTCGTTACGAGATCGAGGCCCCGATTACGGAACGGTTCAACCGGTCGGTGGCGCAATATGCGTTTTATAAACGGAGCCCGGTGGAGGAGCAGGCGCGCGCCAACTACGCTGCCCGGCCCGACCCTGCGCTGCCGGTGGATCAGTTCCGGCTGATGGGTGGATTGACGTTCGCCGGCGTCGGGGGCAATCCACGCCAGTTCTGGCGCGGCGAGCGGAACAACTTCCTCCCGCGGTTCGGTTTCGCGTACCTGCTGAGGCCGAAGACGGTGCTCCGGGGCGGCTACGGTATCTACTATGACTCCGTCGGCGTAAACGTGACCAACGCGATTCAAACGGGCTTCGGCATCACCACCCCGATGCTGCCGTCGCTGGACAACGGACTGTCCTTCGTCGCGACGATGTCGAATCCGTTCCCTAACGGGCTGCTCGCACCTCTGGGCGCCGGAAACGGGCTGAACACCGCCCTCGGCCAGTCCATCAGTTTCTTCCCGGAAGTGATGAAGCAGGGCTACGCGCAGCGGTGGAGCCTTAACGTGACCCGCGAGCTGCCGGGCCGGTTCGTGATGGAGGTGGGCTACATGGGTAACCGCGGGACCAGATTGCCCGTGACCCGGGACGTCAACGCGCTTCCACTCGAGCATTTAAGCCGCTCGCCCGTACGCGATCAGACGACCATCAACTACCTGAGCGCGAACGTGCCGAATCCGCTGTTCGGCCTCGACCCCGTCTACACGCAGAACATTCCGCGTTCCGTGCTGCTGACTCCGTATCCGCATTTCCGCTCCATGAACATGGTCGAGCCTACCGGCTACTCCTGGTATCACGCGCTGGCGACGCAGGTGGAGAAGCGATTCTCCAAGGGATTCACCTTCCAGGGTACATATACGTGGTCGAAGACGATGGAAGCTGTTGCTCGCCTGAACGCCGCCGATCCGGTTCCGTACGAGACGCTCTCGACGCAGGACCGCGCGCACCGGGTGGTTCTAAACGGGCTCTGGGAGATCCCGTTTGGCCGCTCCCGCCATTTCGGCGGCTCCTGGCCGAAGGCGCTGGACTTCTTCGCCGGCGGATGGCAGTTCTCGGCGCTGGTTCAGAAATAGAGCGGCCCTCCGCTGGAGTGGGGCGATGTATGGACCTTATTCTCAGGCGATTCCAACAGCATCCGGTTGCGGAAGGGGCAGCGCGGCGTGGACCGCTGGTTCAATACCGATGCCGGCTTCAACCGAATCGCCGCACACCAGCTTGCGTCGAATGTGCGGGTTTCGCCGCTGCGATTCGGCAATCTCCGGGCAGACGGGCAGTCGTTCTATCACATGTCGCTGATCAAGAGCTTCCAGGTGATTGAACGAGTTTCGCTTCAGGTCCGGGCGGAGGCGCTCAATGCCCTGAACCACCCAAACCTGAATGCTCCGATCACGAACCCACTACTCGCGACGTTTGGCCTCATTACCGGGCAGGACCATCCGCGCACGTGGCAGATGTCGCTCCGGCTGAAGTTCTGACGTCACGTTCCTGGCCAAGGCCGGCGGCGAGGAGGGGAGATCGGAGGCCCCTGCATCCGCGCTGCCGGCCATTTTTTCGGATTTTTTTTGGGCGCAGTTTGCAGGCGGAAGCGCCCAATCGCTGAACCGCCCGAGCCAGATGCTCCGCAATTACGAGCCCTCTTCCAGGTACGTAAGGCAGCCCGTGCAGAATTCTGCACTTTCCGTCGGATATGTCGGAATCTGTCGGATTTCTCCTTTTGGACTGCGCCCAAAAATGAGACACAGGGGAAATCCGACAGTTACCGCTCGCTGAAGAGTTCTCGACGAACGGGTTG
>JBKBWD010000175.1:0-3610 GCA_046289265.1 Bryobacteraceae bacterium
TCAAGGCCCTGGCGGGCCTGTCGCTCAAGCCCAAGGACTACGGCGTACGGCTCCCGTACCGCGACGACTGAACCCCGAGGGTGACCGAAGGTGACTGGCCCAGGGATTGAGTCTCTTTACGCGCGTACGCGCGCGCGGGCGAAAGGACGATTCCCCACGGCGGTCACCTTCGGTCACCCGATGCTGACAAGGACCGACACGATGCACACCACCCTGCTTGCCCTCGACCTGGGCACCACCACCGGCTGGGCGCTGCGCGACCGCACGGGCGCGATCACCAGCGGCACCGAAGCCTTCAAGCCCCGACGCTTCGAAGGCGGCGGCATGCGTTTCCTGCGCTTCAAGCACTGGCTCACCGAACTGAAGGCCCACGCCGACGGGATCGATACGCTGGTCTTCGAGGAAGTGCGCCGCCACGCCTCGACCGACGCGGCGCACGCCTACGGCGGCTTCCTCGCCACGCTCACGGCCTGGTGCGAGCACCACGGCGTCCCCTACCAGGGCGTGCCGGTGGGCACGATCAAGAAGCACGCCACCGGCCGCGGCAACGCCGGCAAGGACGCGGTGATGGCGGCCGTGCGTGCGCAGGGTCACGCCCCGGCGGACGACGACGAGGCCGACGCCTTGGCGCTGTTGCTCTGGGCCCTCCCGCTTCACGACGTGGCGCAGGAGGACTGAGATGATTGTTCCGACCCCTCGCTATCGCTGCCCGCTCGGTCGGCTGCAGCCCGAGTCGATGGACGTGGAGGCCGTCAAGCGCCGCGGCTGGCGCGAGCAGCACCTGCTCGTCGTCTCCCTCGACGACGCCCGGCTCGACTGGATGGAGCGCGAGCTGATCCGGCAAATCGGCGAGCGGCTCTACGGTGCACGGGAGGCACGCCATGGCTGAGTGGACCGTCGAGCGTGTGGCCGAGCGCTTCCGGGAGGCGGCCATCACCGCTCACCGCTTGCCGCCCATGCGCGTGCAGGGCTACTTCAACACCTGGCCCGCGATCCGGCGCATGCCCTGGGAGACGCTGGGGGCCGAACCCACGATCCGGCGCTTCCCGCCCAGCCCCGAGGCCATCGAGCGCATGCTCGAGACCATGCGCTGGGTCTTGTGGCTGGAGGAAGAGGAACGCCACCTGGTATGGATGCGCGCCGAGCGCCACCGCTGGCGCGACATCTGCGCCCGCTTCGGCTGCGACCGGACCACCGCCTGGCGGCGCTGGCAGCGGGCGCTGCAGTTGGTGGCCGACCGTCTGAACGGGTGAGTTCCACCCAGCGTCATGTATCAATAGGTGATAAAATGCGGTTCTCGGCGGAGCGGGTTTGGAGGACATGTGATGAAACAGACCGTGGAAGCCATCATCGACGAACAGGGGCATGTCCGTCTGGCCGAGCCCGTCAAGATCAAAGGCACGCATCGCGCCTTGGTGACCATATTGGACGAGGCACCGGTCGAGATCGACGAGGTCACTCAGCTGGCTGAAAAGGCCCTCGCGGAAGATTGGCTGAAACCGGAAGAGGATGAGGCATGGACGCACCTGCAATAGGCGACGTGGTCCTCGTGCCTTTCCCGTTCTCCGATTTATCGACATCCAAGCTTCGGCCGGCACTCGTTCTTGCCCATGCAGGACGGGAGGACTGGCTGTGCCTGCAGATCACCAGCCGGCCCTACGCCGACCTTTTCGCGATCGAACTGGCGGATGGGGACTTCTCCCGGGGCTCACTACAGCGGACCAGCTTCATCCGTCCCGGAAAACTGTTTACCGCGCATCAAGGCCTGTTCCAACGCGTGGCAGGACACATCAGGGACGAGAAGCTGGAGCAGGTGCGAAACCGGGTCGTCGAGCTGGTACGCAAAGGCCGACTATCCGAGTGATGGGCGATCGGAAGGATCGCCCTGCGCAGCAAGGTGGAATGACGATGAAACCGATCGTGATCGGGATCCTGCCGCAGGACAAGATCCGCGAGCGTGCGCTCGCGATCGCGCGCGGCGAGCACAAGCCCAAGCCGGGCGAGCCGAAGATCTGGTTCACCTCGATGAAGTCGCTGGCCGAGGTGCTCAGCGACGACAACCGGGCGTTGATCCGGGTGATCGCCGAGACACGGCCCGGCTCGATCTCGGAACTGGCCGAGGCCACCGGGCGCAAACCGAGCAACCTCTCGCGCACGCTCAAGACGATGTCGCGCTACGGCATCGTCGAGCTCCAGCGCGAGAAGAACCACGTCCGTCCTGTGGCCAAGGCGACGGAGTTTCGGATCGTCGCGGCTTGAGCGCTTTTTGTCGGCACACAACGAAGAATCGACCATGGCCGTGAAGAGAGGCAAGAGTCGCATCCTGCAAGAGGTTCATGAGATGGCCTCCGATCTGCATCGCCTGGGCTTCATCGACAAGCGCAAGATGCGCAAGTACGACGCGCTGTGCCTGGAGCCGGTGCATGAATACGACGCTGAGAAAGTGCGCGCCTTGCGCGAACGCCTGCACTTGAGTCAGGCCGTGCTGGCATCGGTCCTCAACACCAGCGTCTCGACCGTGCGCAAGTGGGAAGTGGGCGACAAGAAGCCCAGCGGTCCCTCGCAGAAGCTGCTCGACCTCATCGAACGCAAGAGGCTGGAGGCCGTGCTCTGAAGTCGCTGGCACGAGCGCATGCCACCGCGCCTGCGTGTTTTGGCGTGATTTGGCGGGTGGGGTCGTGCATCCGCGTGCGTCTGTGGCGAAATGCGGCTTTGGCCGCTGCAACAGATTCGCCGGTCCGGGGGTAGTATTTCCGCTAACTTCTGGACAGCGGTGACGGTCGAGGAAGCCGCCCGGACATCCACGGGTCCTTCCTGGCCAATAGCCCATGCGGGGGGCGCGAGCGCGGCGCTTCGATAGCGTCAGGGTGCAAACCGAGGTTTGCAGGGTTTGCGGTTTGCAGCCCTCCAGCCCGAGACCTTCTCCCCGACACTCTCAGCCCGCCCACGGTCCGCCGTCGGCGGGCTTCTTCGTTTCCGAGGCACCGATTCTGGACACGCTCGCCGTCACGTACCGCAAGGTCGAGACGCTGATCCCCTACGCCCGCAATCCGCGCACGCACAGCGACGAGCAGATCGCGCGCATCGCCGCCAGCATCGCCGAGTTCGGCTGGACCAACCCGATCCTGGTCGATGGCGAGCACGGTGTGATCGCCGGTCACGGCCGGCTGCTGGCCGCACGCAAGCTGGGGCTCGCCGAGGTGCCGGTGATCGAGCTTGCGCACCTGACGCCTGCGCAGAAGCGCGCCTACGTGATCGCCGACAACCGGCTCGCGCTCGATGCCGGCTGGGACGAGGCGATGTTGGCGCTGGAGTTCGCCGAACTGGCCGACGCCGGCTTCGATCTGGACCTGACCGGCTTCTCGGCCTCCGAGATCGAAGGCCTGCTCGACGCCATCGAGAAGACGGAACCGTCCGCCGAAGAGGACACGAGCGCTTTGGTCCGCGACCCGGACGAGGACGACGTCACACCGCCCGCGGTGGCGGTCACACGCCCCCGCGATCTGTGGCTGATCGGTGAACACCGACTGCTCTGCGCCGACAGCCGCGACGCGGCCGCCGTCGCGCGCCTCCTCGAGGGCGAGCGGGCGCACCTGCTCTTCACCAGCCC
>JBKBWD010000176.1:0-3593 GCA_046289265.1 Bryobacteraceae bacterium
CCGCCAGCGTTGATTCTGAGCCGGGATCAAACTCTCGTTTGATCTTGTCGAGTCAATTCCGCCTCGACTGTTTACTCAAAAACTTCTGACGAAGCTTCCACTTCGCGTCCAACCAGATTTTCAAAGATCTATACGGCTCCAACACGCCATCTCTGACGCATCTCACCGCACGGCCTCGAAAGCCGCTTCGGCGCGCAATCGCCATCCACTCCCGCTTATCCAGGAGGTCGGCACCGCTACGCCAAATTCCTCGGGATCTCTAAAGAACTGCTAAGGAAGGCTCTGTCCGAATGATTCGAACACCAGAAAACTGCCGTTCCCGAAATTGCGCGCGTACCATTATATCAAACACCACGGTTCCGGGCAATTCGTCAAACCTGCTCGGTTCGACGTCTGTTCAGGCTACCATAACCCTCGCGCAGAAGGCAACGGTTTTCGTTAAGGCACTTCGCGTCTCAGAACATCCCTGATAGCCACTCGCCAGTCTAGCGAACCCCGGCCGCGTTGTCAACAACTTGGACCAATTTTTCGCACATCGTCGCCCGGCAGCTCCATTCAGCGAATCTGCTTAGACTGCAGGTCGTGCATCATCTTTTCAAACTTGAGCCGCTGCTGCGAATCGAGAATGAGCAGAATCCGGTCCTTGCCGCTCGCCCGCACCTCGTCCATCTGCGACTGCAACGTCTGGTAATACATAACAAAGTCATCCAGCACCGTCTCGACCTCCTCCGTCTGGGCCGGACTCAGATTCAGCTCTCGCTTAAACTTCTGGAGCGAAATCTCTTTGCCGCCCTCCTTCCAGTACGGGCCGAGGCGGACAATCGAATATTGAGCGCTGAATCGCATCGCCAGGGCGCCGCAAATGGCGCCGGAGAGGAAGACGAGCAAAAGTACGGAAAGGACGCGCGGGTTACGCCAGCTTGCACGGTGGAAGGCCGCCATGGAGTTCCGCTCCTATTCCCGATATGTGGCCAGATTGACAAGGATCACGTCACGACTGTCTTCCTGGCTGTAGACCGGGATCGCAGGATAATCTTCCTCGGCCATAATGAACTCGGGGCCGTGCGTAATAACGACTTCCTGGGGATCCGACGAGAAAAGGTACGTGCCGAGCAGCACAAGCAGCACCGCGGAGGAGTACACCAGCCGCCGCGCGAATGCCGGCTCGATGAAGGCCGCCCAGAACGAAGGCCGCGCCTGTGATTCGATGCGCGCCATCACGCGCGCGTAAAACCCCGGCCTGGGCTCCTCGGCTGCGGGCGAACGCAGCTCCCGCAGCAGGCTCGCCTGCTGCTTCATCGCCCCGACCATTTCGCGACATTCCCCGCACTCGGCGAGGTGGGCGTGGAAGTCGCGAAGGCCTCCCGGCTCTTCGCTTCCCGCCAGATATTCCTCAAATCCTTCTTTGATCGGCTGGTGCATGGCTTCTTCCCTCGAATATCGATTCCAATCCGACTGAACCCACGCGAATCTCTAGCCCCGATCAGCGTCAAGCCACCGGAGCTCCGTCCGCTTCAGGGATCTCCCGCCGCTCAGGCCGTCACCGCCCCCGAGCGCCGGGTCAAACGCTGCGCGGCCTTTAAAAGCTTCTGCCGTGCACGAAACAGCTTGACTTTGATAGTATTCTCGTTCATTCCGGTCATCTCCGCCAACTCCTCGACCGAGTGACCTTCCACTTCCTTCAGCATCATCAGGTTCCGGTCCTCCTCCGAAACCTTCGAGAGCAGCTTCAGCACCAGGTCCCGCTGCGCCAGCGCCGTGTCCAGACCGGGCTTCTGCGAACTCCCGCCGTCGGTGCGCTCCATCCGCAGCGAATCCTCCTCGGAGAAGTCGCTCTCGTACACGAGCTTCCGGACCTTCTTCTTTCGCAGATAATCGTAGCACTCATTGACCGTGATCTTGTAGATCCAGGTCAGCAATGAGCTCCGGAAGTCAAAATTCCCTATAGAAAAGTAGATTTTCGCGAAAACCTGCTGAGCGATGTCCTCCGCATCGTTGTGGTTGCGCAGGATGCCGTAGATGATGGAAAACACCTTGGCCTGGTAGCGCTCCACCACCTCGCGAAACGCCAGCTCATCCTTGGCCTGTACGCGCCGGACAAGATCGGCTTCCTCGTTGTTACGGTAGTCCACTCTGGTCTTAGCCTGGATCAGGGCTGGGTTCGCCTGAACCGGACCGCTCTCGCCGGAGGCCGGAAATGGAAGCACGCCGCTCAGACCGTTCATGCCCTAAGCGACGTAGCTGCTTGCCCTCCGGTTTCAGCTTTGCTGAACCGATCGAAAACAATCCGCATCCCCAGGCAGGAACACCCGGGCCCGTGCGGGGATCTCGTTCCAAGATAACAGATTCTGGCAACCTCGCGCTCAGTCCCACATCCAATGAAACTGGAAAAGCTTTGATCTCGACTGTACAATATAGTTTCAGTCGGACTTCGACAACACGGGAGAGAACACCGCAATGATTCAGTTGACACCCAAGGCAGTCGAAAAGGTGAGGGAGATCCTCGACACCCAGGACCCCAAGCCCACCGGGCTGCGCATCGCCGTCGTCGGCGGTGGCTGCTCCGGCTTCAGCTACTCGATGGCTTTCGAGAACAACCCCAACATGCTCGACAAGACCTACAACTACGACGGTCTGAAGGTCTTCGTCGACCAGGCAAGCCTGATTTACCTCGACGGCGCCGAAGTGGACTACGTCGAGACCCTCGAAGGCGCCGGCTTCAAGTTCAACAACCCAAATGTGAAGACCACCTGCGGCTGCGGCAGTTCCTTCAGCGCCTAAGCCCGCCCCGAACCATCCCCTCAGCGGGATTCGGGGTTTCCCCTGAAACACGAAAAGCCGACCCTTTTGGGGTCGGCTTTTTCAACTTCTAAGCGGTAAGACTCGGACTAGTTGGACCGGCGACGGCGTACACCGACGAAGCCGAGACCAAGGAGTCCGAAGCCCATCAGCAACATGCTGGCCGGCTCGGGAGTCGCCACGAAGAGACGGATCTGATCGAAGTCGGCACCGGACACTTGTTCCATCGTGATGCTAGCCATGTTCGTTCCAACTCCACTGAAGAGATCCCCTGTCCCGGTGTGGCCGCGCCAAGCGTGGCCGCTGCTGGAGCTCGAGCTGAACGGTTGGTACGTGAGGCCAGAACCTGCTGCAATAGCGATTGAATCGAAGCTTTGCAACTGAGTGGTGGTCCGCATCGCATATAGGATCTCATAATCGAACGTCGCCGTTCCTGACAGGTACAAGGGCGAGGAGGGCGAGGTGCTCCCTACGGGATCGAAATGGACGAAGTAGACGTTGACCGTCGTGCCCTCCGCGATTCCGGTCATAGCACTGGTAGCCGCATCGACCGTAAACGCGGAAAGCTCCTTGAAAATAAAGAAGTTGGAACTAGACTCCCACTGGTGCCGTTGAACATTATTGGCCGGTGGAGTCGCGTAGATCAGGTCACCGGTCAAAACCGGCGTGGCCATCAAAGCCGAGGCGGCCATCATGGAGATCATGAGGGCGCCGAAAATTAGATTCTTAGATCGAGAATCGTAAACAAGAATACTTCAACATTCTCCGTGATGAAATCACGCGGCGGCGAGGAG
>JBKBWD010000177.1:0-3414 GCA_046289265.1 Bryobacteraceae bacterium
GATGGTCGTGGAAAACCAATATCCTACGAGATCGGAAACGCCGTCAGTGTTTGGTTGCGGCTACGCCGCGCTGTGTGGTGCCGTAAGCCTGCGTGGACACTACTGTGCGAAAGCCCTCTGGCTCCCTGGCCGCCTGGAAATCGAGCCGCTTAGCCTCAGTGCGCGCCCTCCTCCAGCAGCGGGTCGAGCTCGTGCCGCCCGCCAAGCATGATGCCGGGCGCGTCGATTCCGGTCGTGATCAGCAGGCCCTGGATCTCGACCGCGCGATGCCATAGGTCGATGAGCGTGGCAACGTAGTCCTCCTGAAGCTGGAAGAGGTTGCGCTGCGCGATCAGGAGCTGCGGATAGGCGGCCGACATCTGGCGGTACGTCCGGAGGTACATTTCGTATGCCTGGTGCGCCTTCGGGATCATGTGCTCGCGGTAGCGCTCCACGGCGGCGCGGGAATCCTGGTACTCCCGAAAGACAGCGGCCAGCCGGGCCTGAAGTTCGAGACGCGTGCGGCCCACCTCCAACTCGGCGCGCCGCTGTTCGGCCCGCGTCGCCGCAATTGCCCCCTGGTTGCGGTTGAAGATCGGGAGGGAGACTCCGATCGTAACCGCTCCCTGCCATCCGCCCGTCCTGGGGCGGTTGAAGTCAATCAGTCCTCGATTGTACTGAGCGCCGGCGCGGGCGAAGATGTCCGGAATCACGGCGGCGCGTGCCTGGCGGACCTGTAACTCCGTAGCCGCCCGCCGAGCCTCGACCGCGCGCAGCTCCGGACTCTCCTCGATGATGCGGGCCAGAGCGGTTTCGAACTCGATATCCGGAATCTCATCGATCTGCCCGAGCAGGCGTCTCGGAGCCATCCCCGGCTGGTTCACCAGCGCCGCGATCTGGCGCCATGTGCGATCCAGCGCGTTGCGGGCCTGCACCAGCCCAAGCTCCAGGCGCTGCGCCTCGATCTCGATGGCCAGCACATCCGGCAAATCGGCCTGCCCGACGTTGGCGAGCTCCCGCGTGGTCTGCACCGCTCGTCCGGCCAGCGCCGCCAACTCTGTCCGGACCTCAATGAGCCGCTGCTCGCCAAGGCCCTGGTAGTACAGCGAACGGATCGCATTGAGAACCCGGTACCGCTGCGCGCTGGCGACGGCCGTCGTGCGCTCGACCTCCTGCTCGCCCACCTTCCGGGCGAGACCCAGCTTGCCGCCCGTAACGATGCGCTGCTGAACAAAGAAGCCGTGCTGGCCGTCGCGGGCGATCGGCGCCGGCGTCGTCTCGTCGGCCGCGTAGCCGACGATCGGGTTCGGATAGAGTCCCGCCTGCCGCCGCCGGCCACTGGCGGCTTCGATCCTTGCCTCCACCTGGCGCAGCGACGGGTTGCCCTCGAGCGCCATCCGCTCCAGTTCGTCCAGAGTGATTCCGGCTTCCTGCTGGCCGGTACAAAGCGCCGCGAAGCCGAGCACAAGTGTGATTGAAAGAGAAAGCGATCTCATTGGTCTCAGGCTCCGTGGTCGTGATGGTGGTGCTGCGGCTTGGGCTGTCCCGGCGCCGGCTGTTTGGCTTTGAGCTCGGCGATCTTGTCGTAGACTTCGGGGGAGACGACGCGGACCAGCGTCATCATCCCCATCATGGCGCCGGTCCAGCCGCGCCGTAGGCCGTAGTTTTCGGGCTTGCCGGAGTAGGGGCTGTCGTCGGGCATCCACATGTCCTGCGGGTAGCCGGGCACTTTCTTCTTTTCGGGGTCGTCTTTGGGGTAGAAGTCCATCGCGGGGTCGGCGGGTTGGCCGTGCTGGTGTTCCGGCGGATGCTGATGCTGCGCGACCAGGTTGGAGGTAGCGCGGTCGGCGTCGGCCGCCATACCAAGGCCTCGGCCCATCGTGGGCCCGAATTCGGAGGAGAGCGCATGGCCCTCCTGAAGCATCCCCATGCCATTCTGCATGCTGCCGCCGGTATGGACGCCGTGGCCGTGCGCGCCGTGCGAGATCGGCCCCACCATCGAGACCATCTGGTTCATCATGTGGTGCGGCAGGTGGCAGTGGAGCATCCAGTCGCCGATGAACCTGGCCTCGAACTCGAAGTCGCGCGCCTGCGCCACCCCGACCAGGACGGTGTTCTGATCGACCCACGTCGTGGCCGGCGCGCGGCCGCCCTCGGTTCCGGTGACGACGAAGGTGTTGCCGTGCAGGTGGATTGGGTGGTGATCCATCCCGAGGTTGACGATGCGGATCCGGACGCGCTCGCCCTGTTTGACGATCATAGGTGTCGCCGCCGGGCCGGCCTTGCCGTTAAATGTGAGCCAGTTGAATTCCATCGACAGGGTATTGGGCACCGTGTTGTTCGGCAGCAGCGCCCAGCCCTGGAGGATGAGGCCGAAGTCGCGGTCGACGCGCGGCTGGTACGGCTCCTTCGGGTGCATGATGAAGAGCCCGATGAGGCCCATCATCTCCTGCATGGCGAAATGGGAGTGATAGAAAAACGTCCCGGCCTGATGAAGCGTGAACTCGTAGACGAATCGGCCGCCAGGCGGGACCGGGTCCTGCCCGAGCCCGACGCTGCCGTCCATCTCCATCGGTACTTCGAAGCCGTGCCAGTGGATCGCACACATCTCGGGCAGGTGGTTGTCGAAGATCACGCGGACGCGATCGCCCTGGTTGACCTGGATCGTCGGACCGGGAATGCAGCCGTTGAAGCCCCAGGCGTCCATCGGGCGGCCCGGGACGAGCTCGGTGCGGACCGGTTCGGCGATCAGGTGGAACTCCTTCACGCCATCCACGAGCTTATAGGGCAGGTCCGGCAGATCCGGCGTCACGACCTGGATGTTCTCGGCAGGCGGTTTGACATCCTGGGCCGCGGCGCGCCCCGCCCAGAGGGCCGTCCCAAGGGAGGCGACCCTGGAAAAGAAATCTCTGCGATTCCTCATGAAATTACACTCCGTAGACAAAAATCTGATTGACAGTTATACGTTTGCCGAGGAGGGGAGACTAGATACGCAGAACGGAGCTGTGCAGCGCCGGAGGCGGCGGGGGAGGACCCATCGCGAACAATCCGCGCAGCCAGCCCAGGTCGGGTTCCGCTGCAAAGGATTTGCCGGGTGCGTCGATGACGGCCAGAAGCTCGGGAGACTCCAATTGGACCCTCGCGTCGGGCGCGAGCGCCAGATTGTCCTGTGCACAGGGTAGCGCCTCCGGAGTCTCCGGGGCGTTGCCGTGGCACGGTCCGCCGGCAACCGGTACCGCCGGCTGGGGCGAACACTCCTTAATGGCGCAAAACGAAAAGCAGGCGGCGTTGAGTACCAGGAGAGCCGCCATCGACAACAGGGCGAATCTATGGAGAACCGGCTGCATTCCGATTCGATGTTAACACAGCGCGGCGTAGCCGCAACCAAACACTGACGGCGTTTCCGATCTCGTAGGATATTGGTTTTCCACGACC
>JBKBWD010000178.1:0-3332 GCA_046289265.1 Bryobacteraceae bacterium
GGCAATGGACCCAAACCGGACTCTGGCGCACCCGCTACTTCCGGCCCGAGGCAGCCGAGGAATGGAACGTCTACGTCAACCAGGCGGGCCGCGTCGAGCGCGTGGCGCATCGTCTGCCCGAGACTGCTCCCGGCGCGCGCCTGCCCGTGGACCAGGCGCGTTCGCTCGCCGAAACCTACCTCACCGACACCATCGGACTGAACCTCGATGCCTACCGGCTGGTCGACGCCCAGACCGAGGAGCGGCCCAACCGCACCGACCACCTCTTTGTCTGGGAGCGCCTGCACGTCCTTATCGGCGAGGCGGTCCCGCGGATCTCACTCGTGGTGCAGGGCGACGAGGTGTCCGGCTTCCGCCGCTTTCTGAAACTGCCGGAGGAGTGGCTGCGTGAATTCGAGCGTCCGCGGCTCCGCACGTTCCTGCTGCCCGGCGTCATCGGCGTCCTGCTGCTGCCGCTCCTGTTGATTCTCATCAAGCGCATCAGCGGACGGGGAGCCTACCCGCACCTGTACCATTGGCGGGCCTATTTCACTTTCGGGGCGGTGGCCGCGGTGCTGGCGACGGCGGCGATGATCAATCAGTGGCCGACCCTGCTGGCCGGCTACCCGACGGCCATGCCCCTGGCAAATTACTATGGGCAGCTACTGATCGGCCGGATCATCCTGATCCTGGTCACCGGCGCCGGCGTGTTTCTCGCGGCCTTCGCGCTCGACGTCTTCTACCAGCTTGCCGCCGGCCACCGGCCGCTGGCCGCACCCTCCATGCCGCGGGCGATCGCGATTCTCCTGCTGCTATGGGGCGTAGGGAACATCCTGGCCGTTGTGGGGCAGGCGATGCCCGGCCCGCGCTTCTCGCTGCCCTTGTGGACAATCCTCGGGATCGACACCTACGTGCCCGCGATCGCGGTCTTGAATCAGGGATACGTCTTCGCGGTAACGCGGATCGCGGCCGCCGGAATCGCGGTCTTCGCCTTCCTGCGATTCGTTGCGCCGAACCGCAGGCTATGGCTGCTGGCATTTCTTGCCGGGGCCGTAGCGCTGAGCCGCGGCAACACCGTGCTCCAGGGCGGCTACTACTTCGCCGCGGCCTTGCTGCTGGCCGGAGTTCTGCTGCTTCTCGTGAAAACCTGCGGCGTCGCAGACCTCCTCACCTTCGGCCTCGCGCTGTTGTGGCTTGCCGTGCTGGACAGCGGCTCCGAACTTATCCTGCAGCCCGCACCGCTGTTTACCGCCAACGGGGCGGCGGCGGTCCTGATCGCCCTCCTCGCAGGCGTCTGGATCGTCTGGCGCTATCGCGACCGAAGGATTGGGGGCTGAGCCCACACCATATGGTGCGAGAACCGCCGAGAATCGGCCGGTCCGATGCGGCAGACCACGGCTGCACGTCATGAACTCCGGTGCTTGCGTTCGCGTCACGAGGCGGCTTTTTCCTCCGATTCGGGCCCGGTTTGGGCGCCGGACTCGGACGGCTGTGCGGGTATAGGCGACCGCCGGGGCACGGGAAACAGGGCGGGTGCGGGGGCGGTTGGGTTTGTTTTTTCACTTTTCGCCGGTTCGGCGGGGGTGGGTTCGGGTTCGGTAGGGGCGACGGCCTCGGGCTGCGGCGTCGCGGGCTGTTCGGTGGGGACGGCGGGTTCGGCGGTTTGGGCGGCCTGCTCGGCGCGGCGGCGTTCCTGGAGTTGGAGGAGGTTTTGGAGGGCCTGGTTGTAGATGCGGCGGAGGCGGCCTTCGTGCCGGCTGAGGTAGTTCAGGGCGTTGGGGTTTTCGGCGAGCTTTCGCAGGGTGAAGGCGCTGCGGAGGGTTTCTTCGAAATCGGTATAGCGCTCTTCGAGTTCGGCTTCGAGGTGATAGGTTTCTATGTCGAAGATGCCGGTTTCCATGTGCCAGACGCGGTAGATGCGCCACTTGGCTCCGACCATCTCTTCGTCCAGGTCCATTTCGACGTCGGTTTCGGGTTTGAGGTCGGCGACGTAGGCGTCGAGGATGAGCTGGAATTTTTCGCGGTCTTCGTTCCAGAGGCAGATGGCTTTGGCGGTGAGGCCGTGGCGCAGGGCGTTGAGGGAGGAGCGTTGTTTGCCCTCCGGGGTTTTGGGGCCGCGGGACTTGGCTCCGTTGATGCGGGCGGCTTCGGCCCTGGTGAGCTTGGGGGTGGTTTCTTCGGACTTGGACATGGGTAGAATTCTCCGGTTCCAGGATAGAGGGCGGCGTCAAGGGTTTTGGGCGGGCGGCGGGGTGGCGGGAATGTGTTTTGTTGGGGTTACGGGCGGGTGTGGGGCTGTGAATGCCCCACGGCGGGCTACCACAACGGGGGATGAAAATCGGCAGACCCAGGGTGAGCGTCAGGCGGGTAGCGCAGAGCCTAACCGAAGCGTTTACAACGGGTTACGGTATCCGATTTTCGAAGGAATGCGGGTTGCGGGCGCCCCACCCTGTATTGCAGCGCGGTTCAGCGGACCGGCGGAGCGGTGGTGAACTCGAAGGTTTTCGAGGCTTCCCCTTTGGGGATATTGACGGCGATGGCGGCGCGGCCCGGCGGGAGGCCGTCGCCGTCTTTCTCGTAAAGCGCCACGCCGGTCATCGTGAGCGAGAGATGGAGCGATGTGCCGGTTGGGACGACGATCTCGTGACTCTGCCCGGAATCGCGAGCGACGATGGGCAGGCGCAGGTAGAGCCCGTTTGGCATCCAGATGCCGGCTTCGACGTGCCCTTCGGCGCCCTCGCGGGCCGAGCCGGCAAGCAGCCTGTTCTCGTCAGTGATCCGGACGCGGAGGCGCGCTCCCGTCCGAACCGTCAGGCGCATATCCCGGCGGGTCTGATTGGCCGCGAGAGTTACCTTGGCTTCCGGATCGTCCCAGATACATGGATCGAGATAGAGCTGCCCTGGCGTTTGCACGCAGATGGCGTAGCTGCCCGCAGCCAGATCGCGGATGTTGAAGGTTCCAGTTTCATTGGCTCGTGCGCTGGCAACGGCAGCGCCCGGAGCGCCTTGTCCGAAAGAGCGGGTGTACGTGATGAGCGCGCCACTCACGGGTGCGCCGGCCTCGTTTATGACGCGGCCTTCCAGGCCCGCCCTCTCGGGCGGTTCCTGCGCGAGCAGCGTGGATGTCAATGTCAAAAATAGCGCCCCAAGGGCGATGCGCTTAACGCGGTCCATGTGCGAGCCTTTGCCAATCCGATTCGGTCAATGCACTCTCGAAAAGAGTGATCCTACCCATCGTAAAGCAAAACGAGAAAATTGCAAGACGCGAAATGTATTTGGGTGCGCGACGTGAAAGTGGAACTCAAGCCCGGCGCGACTCCCAATAGTCCTCAAAGCGACCGCTGATCCGGCTG
>JBKBWD010000017.1:0-84197 GCA_046289265.1 Bryobacteraceae bacterium
CCCTCCCCGGCCGGCCGCGCAACCCGCCGATTCTCTTCCTGTTGAAGTTTCTTAGAACTGCCGCCAGGCGCTCCATGGCTTGTTCATATGCATCGTGGGAAACGCCCAGCGATGGTTCATGGCGCCAACCAGGATTGCACTACTCTTCCCGTCCGGTCACGAGGGTACGGCGGCCCCGAGGAGACGGCGCCATCCGCCACTTTCTGGTATCCTTCACCCCCTTCGTATACAATTGAAAGTCTCGCGGGCGCGTAGGTTCCTGCTCCCAATCCTAAACGAAACGAGGTACGTTCACTTGGCGAAACTAGGCTTTCTCGGACTCGGAATCATGGGCTATCCCATGGCCCGGCACCTCCTCCGGGCCGGACACGAGGTTGCCCTCTGGTCCTACACCGCCGCAAAGGCCAAACAATTGGCCGAGGAGGACAAAGGAGTCTTCTGCGAAACCCCAAGACAGGTAGGCGAGTTCGCCGAGTGCATCTTCCTTTGCGTCGGCGACACCGCCATGTCCGAACAGGTCATCCTGGGCAAGAACGGCGTCGTCGAGGGCGCCAGGCCCGGCACGGTCGTGGTTGACGCCAGCACCGTCTCCCCCTCCCACGCCCGCCACACCGGCAAACGGCTCGCTGAACACGGCATCCACTTCCTGGACGCCCCCTGCACCGGCTCCAAGCCCGGCGCCGAAAACGGTACCCTCACCTTCATGATCGGCGGCGACCGCGAAATCTATGAAAAAGTGAAGTGCTTCTTCGAGCCCATGGGCAAGCAGCTCTACTACTGCGGCAGACAGGGCATGGGCCTGCACGCCAAGCTGACCCAGAACCTGATTCTTTCCAATCTCTTGCAGGCATTCAACGAGGGCCTCGTTCTCAGCACCAAGGCCGGCGTCGACCCCGACCTCATGCTCGAAATCCTCAACAACAGCGCCGCCCGCAGCGGCCTGATCTCCTTCAAGGCCCCCTACGTCTTCGAACGGAACTTCGAAACCAACTTCTCCGTCAAGTGGATGCATAAGGACATCGAGCTCATGATCGAGTCCGCCGGCGAGATGAGCGTACCCCTTCCGCTCACCGGCCTGACCCAGCAGATGTTCCGAGCCGCCATCTCGCGCGGATACGGCGATGACGATATCTGCTCTACTATCAAGGTTTTAGAGGAGATCACGGGCGTCGAGGTCAAGCGGCAGCAGAAATAATACAAATTTCTGTTGCAATCCCAAAATCCATATACTATTATTGGAAGTAAGCCGGGGAGGCAACTCCCACCAAAGCGAGACTAACCTCATAAGAAAGACCCCTGAAGCAATCCTCCCCGGCGCCCGCAAGGGTCAGGGTCTTCCAAAATCAGAAAAAGCACAAAACGAAAGCGGCTGACCCGGGCAAACGGAAACATCGGATCCTTCATCTTCTTTGGTATCCTGACGATGGACTCCTGTTCATGAAGAATCTGACCATTCTGGGCTCCACGGGGTCAATCGGAACCAGCACCCTCGACGTCGTCCGCCACCACCGCACCGAGTTCCGCGTCTTTGCCCTCGTCGCCGGCGCCAACGCCGAACTACTGGCCGGCCAGATCCTCGAATTCCGCCCTCGCGTCGTCGTCGTTGCAACCCAAAACGTTCGCGCGAATCTAATACAAAGACTGGCGAGCTCCGGGCTGCCCCGGTCCGAATGGCCGGAACTGCTTCACGGAGCCGAGGCTCGCGTCCAGGTGGCCACCGCTTCCGAGGTCGATTCGGTCATGTCGGCCATCGTAGGCGTCGCCGGACTCGAAGCCACCTACGAGGCCGTCCGCAAGGGAAAATCGGTCGGTCTGGCGAATAAGGAGACCCTGGTGGCCGGTGGACCCCTCGTCATGAAGGCCGCGCGGCGCCTCGGAACGGAACTGATCCCGGTGGACAGCGAGCACAACGGAGCGCACCAGTGCCTCAGGGCGGGGAAGCGGGAAGAGGTGTCCAAGCTCATCCTCACCGCCTCGGGCGGCCCGTTCCGCAATACCCCCATAGAGCAACTCGCCGCCGTCACTCCGGCCGAGGCGCTCAACCACCCCACCTGGAAAATGGGACAGCGGATCACCATAGACTCTGCTACCTTGATGAATAAGGGCTTTGAGGTGATCGAGGCGTGCTGGCTTTTCGATTTCGCGCCGCGGGAGGTCGAAGTCGTCGTCCACCCGCAGTCCTCCGTCCACGCGATGGTGGAATACACGGACGGCAGCGTCATCGCGCAGGTCTCGGCGACCGACATGCGGATGCCCATCCAGTACGCTCTGCTCTATCCCAGGCGAGAACCCACGCCGGTTCCGCGGCTGGACTGGCGGCAGGCCCGTACCTGGGAGTTCGCCCCGCCCGACCTCGATAAGTTCCCGCTGCTCCGCCTCGCCTACCAGGCACAGGAGACCGGCGGGTCGGCCACCTGTACCCTCAACGCGGCCGACGAAGTCGCCGTCGAGGCGTTCCTGAAGGAAGAGATCTCCTTTCCGGAGATCGGAGCCGTAGTGGAAGAGACACTTTCGCGAGTGCCGGTTCGCCAGCCTCGCTCGGTGGGGGAAGTCTTGGAAATCGATGCTGAGTCCCGGGATCGGGCGCGCCGCCTGGTTCAAAAACGGGCGTCGGCAAGGGGCACTGGGCCTTTGGTGAAGGCGTAATCGTATTATGACGATATTCGAGAACATCTGGTGGCTGCTCGTCCTGATCGGGGTCATGATCCTGATCCACGAGCTTGGACACTACTGGGCCGCGCGCCTGTTCGACGTAAGGGTGGAGACCTTCAGCTTCGGCTTTGGACCGCGCCTGTTCGGCTTCCGCCGCGGCGAGACCGATTTCCGCTTCTCCGCCATCCTGTTCGGCGGGTACGTCAAAATGGCGGGTGAGCAGCCGGGCGACGACGCCGTGAGCGACCCCCGGAGTTTCCTCGCGAAACCCCGGTGGCAGCGCCTCATCATCGCCTTCGCCGGCCCGCTGATGAATATCGTTCTGGCCGTAGTCCTGCTGACCGGCCTCTTCATGGTCCGCTACCCGCGCCTGCCCAACGCCGACGGTCCCGCGACGGTGGGCCACGTCGCCATCGAATCCCCGGCCGCGCAGGCCGGCATTCGCGAGGGTGACCGGATCATCCAGATCGAAAATGTCCGGGATCCCAAGTGGGACGATATCCTCGTCCGCGAGATCGCTGGCGCCCGAAAACACCTCCCCGTCATCGTAGAGCGCAACGGCGAGCAGATCCGCACTACCGTCACGCCGGTTCTCGACGAGAAGACCGGCATCGGCTATGCGGGCTGGGCCGAGCCTATCGAAATTCAGGTCGCCGACATTGTCGAAGGTATGGACGCCGCCCGAGCCGGCCTGCAGACCGGCGACGTGCTCATCAGCATCAACAACCAGCCAGTCCGCACGATTTATAAGCTCCACGAGGTGATTCGCGCCAGCGAGGGCCAGCCGGTCGAGCTGGTCTATGCACGCAACGGCGTCCGGGACAAGGTGACGGTCACCCCCTCGTTCAATCAAGAGGAAGAGCGCTGGATGATCGGCGTGAAGCTCGAACCCAAGGTCGAAATCACCAGGTTGGGGCTGGGCGGAGCCCTCGCCGAATCGGTCCGCCACAACATCCGCAGCGCGACCCTGATCTTCCAGTCGCTGAGCGGCATCATCGAGCGGCGGATGTCCGCCAAGTCCCTGAGCGGGCCGGTCGGAATCGCGCAGATCTCCGGAGAAGCCGCCCGCACCGGCGCCACCGCGTTCATCGGATTAATGGCGATGGTCAGTCTGAACCTGGCGATCTTCAATCTGCTCCCGATCCCCATTCTCGACGGCGGCGTGATCCTGCTCCTGCTGGTCGAGATGATCATGCGGCGCGACCTCAGCATGGCGGTCAAAGAGGCGGTGTTTAAGGTGGGGTTCGTCTTCCTGATGGCGATTGTTGCGTTTGTGCTCTACAACGACATCTCGAAGCTCTTGCCGCCGGGCTAACGCCCCTTGTTCGCCAGCACACTGTTCCCAGGGTCGAGCAACACTCGAACGGGCGTCTGCTTCAGGTCCACCGTGAAGGAGACCGGCTCGTCGCCTGTCCGTACCCAGCGGACGACCGGCTGTCCGCGTCCGGCGTGGATCTCGACGGGAACCCAGACGGAAAAATCGTCGCTCACATCGCTCTGTGTGACCGTGACCGAGAGCTTCAGGGCGGGCGCCTTGCCGCTGACAGCGTGCGTCGCCTTCAACGTCGGGATGCCTGTATCGTGCACCCAGTGATCGAAGAAGTTCTCCAGCGAGGCATCGGGCACGCCTGACGGCATGAACTCCTTGGCCAGCTCCCGGAACTCCCCTGTCGTGATGAGCTTGAACCGGTACCGGCCGGCCAGCTCGCCCAGCATCGCCAGGAACTTTTCGTCGCCCATCCGGCGCCGCAGCATGTGGACGATCCACGATCCTTTACCGTAGGTGATCGCATTCCACGCCCGCGGATTCTGTGAGGTGCGCAGCCGCAGGCCCCAGTCGATCGGCCCCGCCGACTCGATCGTCCGCCCGTCCGGACCCTTCGCGAGCAGCGCAGTTTTGTACTCGTCGAGTACCGTATCGAGCGCCCTCGTCCCTTTGCGCTTCTCCAAAAACAGCAGCGCCGAATAGTTCGCCAGCGCCTCCATCAGCCAGGCGTGCTCGTATCCCTCTGCCGTCACCGAGTTGCCCCACCACTGGTGCGCGGTCTCGTGCGCATAAAGCAGGTCAACGAAGAACGACTGCCGCGATTGTCCGCTGATCTCGCGTGGATCGAGATAGGAGAGCGTCGAAAGGTAGAGCAGCCCTGCGAAGCCTTGGCCGAACTGGCCCGGTATCGGTGAGACCGTCAGGGTCTTGAGCGGTGGCGGTCCGAAGTGCCCGGACATGAACTCCATCGCGGCCGCCACTTCGCCGGCCAGGTGCTCCAGCCGCGCCAGAGGATTGGGGGGCGGAGGCGTAACCGTCGGCATCGGCGCTACGATCGGGTCGGTGGGCCGGCGCTGCGGAGGCCGCGGAAAACTGCGTTCCGGTCCAGGCATCACGATAACCGGGGGCGGCGGCCGGCTCAGTCCCGGCTCGAGCCGCCGGTTTGCGAATACCTCCACCAGGTACTCGCCGGCCTTCGCCGTGGATCTCTCATACTCGCCGAGGTTGAACCCGACGAATCGCACCGGCGTTTCCGTCTTCCGGCGCGTGACCCGTTGCTCGCTCTCCTCGCGCTCCTCTACCCGCTCGCCGGTGGCGACCAGCGTGAGATGCCGCGGATAGCGGAACGTCAGGTCGTAGCTGGCGAATTCCATGCTCCGGTTCGGATACCAATTGCTCCGCGAGGCGACGTAGTAGACGCCGTTGCCCGCAGCCGTGACAACCTCGCCCTCGTGGCGGAACTCGATCTCGTAGGCGCGCCCGGCCTCAAGCGGCATCGGCGGCACAACCAGGAAGAGATTATTCCCGTTGTCGCGGATCAGGTTGGCGCGCAGCGACTCGCGCTCGAAGACCTCGGCCGGCTCGCCGTCGATCGTGACCCCCTCGACGTGCACGCGGCTCGAAACCTCGAACCAGATCGCGCCGGTCTGCCGCGCCGCGGGTGTCGCCTTCACGCGCGTGGTCCCCTTCATCCGCAGCTCCGCATCCAGTTCGGTCTCGATCCGGAAGTCGCTGAGAGCGATGTCGGACTCTTCGACCTCCCGCCGCCCGTTGCGCCACGAGCGGGCCTGAAAGTGGCACCACGTATCGAAGTAGGTGCGGCCGTCCCGCGTGTTCACCTGCCCCACCGTGATCTGCGCGCGCGCCCGGGGATCGTAGACCACGTCGAAGTTCCCCAGCCGCGTTCCCCCGAGCGCCGCGAAGAAGACGCCATCGCGCTCCGGCCGTTCCGCCAGAATGTCGTGGACCAGCCGCACTTCGAAGCTCGAAACCAGGTTCCGGAGCACCGAATCCCACTTGCCCGCCAGCAGTGCTCCCATCTCCGGACTCTTGCGTACCACCCCGCTGCGAATCTCGGCCAGCAGTTCCTCGGCCGCGTCGTCGGTGAACATCATGAGGGCTGAGCGGAAGTGCTCGTTCAGATTCGGTGAGTCCGTGAAGGAGGCCAGCGAAAGCCGCTCGCTGCGGTGCGGCGGCAGGACCATTACCTCGGCGTCGCCTCCTTCCACCTCGGCCGTGAAGACGGCGGAAAAGCGCCTTCCCGCCACCGGTTTGCCGAAAATCAAGTAACCTTCGGTCAGGTAGAAGCGCGCGTCTTCGCGCGAAAAGTTCAGCTCCCGGACCCGGTAGCACTCCTCCGCGTCGAGTCCGGCCTGGCGGATTTGCGCCGCGAGCGCGGCCGCCCGCCCTTCAGACGCGCTCAGGGCGTGCGGCAGAAGCGCCAGGATCGCCGGAAGAAGGAGCTTCACACCTCCAGTCTACCCCGGTCCACTGCCATAGGAACGTATCATCACCGTGCGCCCGCTCGCTGGCGACGTCCACTCGCACCTCTGGCGATACGCCGGGGCGGTCGAGCCTGTAGGTGATCTCATAGCGTGCCCTTGTATTGCGATAGGCGCGCTCGAAGACCGCCGCAGCCTCCGCGGCTTCGCTGACGCGATACACGCTGCCCCCGGTTCGCAGGCATAACTCCCTCACAAAGGCCGGAACTGTGGTCAGGCAGGCAACCGCGTGAACAGCCGTTCCTCGCGAAATCGCCCGTTCCACCAGCAGGTCCGCCGTCTTCTGCGAAGGCGCATGGGGTTCGCTGGCGAAGACCAGGAAGACATGCCACGATGATGTCAGCCTCGGGGCCGCCGTGTCGAGCCGAAGGACGGCATCGGCCATCGACGGCGACGCCGAGGAGGCCGGAGGCAGATCCCGGACGGCCGCGGCCAGCAGCATAGGATCCGAACAGAGGCGAACCGACTCGGCGTGGATCCCCGAGATCCGGTCCGCGGCATCGGTAAACCGCACCACCGCCCACTGATCCGTCTCCCCCATCGCACGCAGGCAGGACTCCATGCCCTCCTCCATGGCCCGCAGCCCCGGACTCCCCAACTCCAGATTGAATGGCAGGACAAACCCCGCCAGCAGGCGTCTGTGTGGCTTCGCGGCTCGCACGCGATAGGTGATGGCCTCCTGGCTGCCCTCGCGCACGATGAGGTGAGTGTGCGGGATCCGGTCGAGTTCGGCGCCGCTGTCATCGGTGACCCGCAGCCGCAGCGCCCTCGATCCGTCTTCCATCGCCCGAAGGCCGGTCACCATCGCACGCACACCGGCGCCTTCCTTCGATGCGCTCCGCGCCCGCAGCCGGTCGAGAGCCGTCGCCGCGTTGCGCCGAACCGCTGGCGCCGTATCGGATTGCATCTCCTCCAGCCGCCCTGTGAAGCGCGGGTTTCCCGTCTCTCCCATCGCCCAGGCGGCCGAAGCGCGATGCGCCGGCGAAGCATGGCGGCTCATCTGGTCGAGCAGCGCGATGCACTCGGCATCGCCTGAGCGGTGCAACCCCACCAGCGCGTTCCCCACCACGCGATTGTTGGCATCCCGCAGCGCCTCGCGCAGGCAGTCGATCGATTCCGGATCGGCACTGCTCCAGAGCGACTCGACCGTATTGGCGCGCACCCTCGGATCCGGCTCCGCCAGCCGCTCCTTCACCCAGCGCCGGTTCCGGCTCCGCGCCGCCGCCATTAGCGCGGCCTTCGACCGCACGCGCGTATCCTCGGTGCGGAGCACCCGTGTGAACAGCGGCACCAGCCGACCGTCGCTCGATGCGCTCGCGAGAATTTCGATTAGACGCATCCGGTCGAACTCCGGCGCCAGATCCGTCGCGATCGCCCGCGCCACGATCTCGCTGTCATAGCCGGGGCTCAGCCGGAAGGCGCCGCGAGCAATCCGGCTCGCACTCTCCAGGTCGAACAGCGAGCGGTCGCACAGCATCCCCACCAGCAGGTCGCCCGACAACAGGATTGACAGCAGGTGCTGGTAGCCGGGAGAATCCGCATACGACGCCAGCACTTCCCGGCAGGCCGCCAGAAACGCCGGTTGGTCCTCGGCAAGCATCTCCCGCATCTTCCGGCTCATCGCCGCCGGATTCGAGGCAAAGTGATCCACACAAAAACGAAGGTCCGGAACCATCAATGCTTCTCATCGACGGAATCCGGACCTGTTGGAGTCTATTTATATTGGTGCGGCGCTAGTCAGATGAACATTTCTTCGTCGTGCGTGGCCTGAGTTACATTCGGCCTCCCCCCCTTGACGAGGTAGGAGACAGCCGCGCGCACCCCGGCCGCCACGCCCGTGATCTCGCGGATCGGCTTCATCACGCCGTGATGGACGCTGGCGACGGTCTCCTGGACGCGGCCCATCGAATCATCCAGAACCATTTCCACGCGCTCCAACTGCACCTTGAGCCGGCTCGTAATCTCGCTGAGCGACTGGTCCATCTTGCCAAGCTGCGTTCGCGTGGTGTCCATCACCTGGGACGCCTTGGTCGTCACCTCGGTGATCTGCTGGCGGCTGAGTGCGATCGTCTTCTCGGCCGATTCCATCAGCGCCTCGGCCTTCGGAACGAGGACACGCATCTGCACCTCCAACGTTTTGGACTGCCGGTACACAGCGTAGAGCACAGCAAGCTGAAGCACGAGGGCGAGCGCCGCGACGACGACCGCCCCTGCCATTACAGTTATCAAGGTCTCCTGCGTCATGATGAGCCCAAACGTGAGAAGCGGTTCAGAAATCAGGGTCTTTCCGTTGCGGGCGGTGGCTCCTCGGAGCCGATCGTCTCGCGGTAAGCCTGCTTGCCGGCATCGAGTGCCGACGTAATCTGGTCCTTCTGGCGATGGATCGCCGTCCGGCCCCGCTCGATAATCTCTTGCGCCGACTCGCGCACCTCCTCCGTCCGCCGCTTCAGGTAATCTCGCCCTTCATCGGCCTTGCCGCGAATGAGTTGGCGGGTTTCCTGGCCGGACTTCGGCGCAAACAGCAATCCGACCGCGACGCCGACGCCGAGACCGAGAAAGAAATACGACAAGCTTTTCTCTTCGTCCATAGCCTCTCCTTAACTGAGATCAGTTTACTCTACTCTCTTCTCTCTTCAGGATAACAGCATGTAGCCGCACCGATCGCATGATAGAATTTGGAATCCTCGCCTGGTATGTCCGAGCGAAAACAAAAGCTCCTTGATGAAGCCGCGCTGAGCGAATACGCACTCAAAGTGCTGGCTGGCAGGGCGCTCTCCCTGGCCGAACTGAAAGACACGCTGCGGAAGAAGGCCGCCCGCGCCTCCGACGTGGATGTGGTGCTTGCCCGCCTTAAACAGTACGGATACATCGACGACCGCCGGTTCGCCGAAACGTATGCCAATGCCCGCCTGAACAACCAGGGCTTCGGCAAAATGCGCGTTCTCCGGGATCTGCAACGCAAGCGCGTCACCCGCACCGTCGCCGAGGGCGCCGTCGAGACAGCCTTCCGGGACACCGACGAGACTGCCCTTATCGAAGAGTTCCTGGCGCGCAAGTTCCGCAATGTCGATCTTGCCGGCTCGCTCGCCGACCCGAAGCGCCTGGCCGCGGCCTATCGGCGCCTGCGCCACGCCGGCTTCTCAAGCGGCAACACCATCCGCGTGCTGAAACGCTACGCCCGGCAGGCCGAGGAGCTGGAGTCGTTGGAGAGTCCCGAGGAGGAGCAGGGAGGAGAACTCCCCTCCCTGGAATAAGAATGCAGATCAGCCCACGATCTGGGCGGGATTGCGAAGGTCGCCGATCTCCGGCACGCTGATCGTGACCACGTCGCCCGGCGCGAGTGCCGCCTCCTGCGTCACGATGATCCCCGTTCCCGTCAGCAGTACCGAGCCGCTCGGAACCGGGTTGGCCCGCAGCAGGTACTCGATCAGGCTCTCGATCGTGCGGTTCAGCTTCGAGGTCGAAACGCCGCCCGAAAACAGCACATCCTCGCCCCGGTGGATCGTGCACGTCATATCCAGCCCGCGCGGTTTGTCCATCTCATCGGCCGTCACGATCACCGGCCCCAGCGAACAGCAGGCCGTGTACATCTTCGATTGCGGCAGATACAGCGGATTCTCCCGCTCGATGTCCCAGGCCGAAACGTCGTTGGCGAGCGTGTAGCCGACAATCGAACCGCCGCGGCCCAGCACCACGGCCAGCTCCGGCTCGGGCGCCGTAAATTTCGAGTCACAGCGAATGCCGATCGGCTTGCCAGGCCCCACGCAGACCCGCGCCGTACCCTTGAAGAAGATCTCGGGACGCGGCTCGCGGTAGACGTGCGCATAGAAGCCTTCGCGGGTCCCATGCTCACCGTCGCGGAACGCTGCGCTCTGCTCGTAGGTGCAGCCGCAGCCCCAGACCTCGCGCGGTTCGATCGGGATAACCGGACTCGCCTCTTCCCGGTGCGAAGCGGCCAGCCGCTTGGCCAGCTCCGTTACCGGGACGTCGTCTTTCTCGGACCTGTGGATCAGATCGAGAACCGTGTAGTTGGGAATGGGCCGCACGGACCCATTCCCTTCGAAAATACCCGCGGTGACGCGGTTGTTGTAATGAATTTGTCCAAGTCGCATGGAAGGTCAGTACTTCAGGTACACGGTCTTGTAGTCGCTGTAGAATTCCAGCGCCGCCGGGCCCTGCTCCTTCGAGCCGAAGCTCGAATCCTTGGTTCCTCCGAAGGGGAGTTGATATTCGACGCCCGCGCTCGGCAGATTGACCGTGAGAAGTCCTGCTTCCATCTGGTAGACGTATTCGAACACGCGAGAGACGTTGGTGGTCTGAATCGACGCCGAAAGCCCGAACGGAACGTTGTTGGCGATCCGCATGGCGTCGCTGAAGTCGGTGGCGCGCATCACCGCGAGCACCGGCCCGAAGATCTCCTCCTGGGCGATCCGCATATTCTCGGTGACGTTGGCGAAAATCGTCGGCTCGACAAAGTAGCCCTTGTCGTAGGCCCCGCCGGTAATCCGGTTGCCCCCGACGCAAGGCGAGCCCGCCTCCTTCCTGCCGATCTCGATGTAGTCGAGCACCGTGTCGAGCTGTCCCTGGTCGACCGCCGGCCCGATGTCAATGCCCGGCTCCATGCCGTTGCCGACCTTCAACTTCTTCGTCCGCTCGATCAGCGCCGCCAGGAACCGGTCATAGATCGGCTCCTCCACAATCACGCGGCTTGTTGCCGTGCACTTCTGCCCGGTCGAGAAGAACGCCGCGTTGACCGTGTTCTCCACGGCCGAATTGAAATCCGCATCGGCCAGCACGATGGTCGGGTTCTTCCCGCCCATCTCCAACTGCACGCGAAGGCGGCGGGCGGCGGCCTGCTCATGGAGCCGCTGCCCGACTCCGCACGAACCCGTGAACGAAATTCCCTTCAACCCCGGAGCCGACAACAGCGCGTCGCCCACCAGGCTGCCCGAGCCCGTAATGAAGTTCACCACGCCCTTTGGGATGCCCGCCTCGTGGCACGCCTCGACAAGCCGCCATGCGCTCAACGGAGCAAGCGAAGCCGGCTTAAGGACCACCGTGTTGCCGCAGATCAGCGCCGGCGCAAGCTTCCATGCCGGAATCGCGCTCGGGAAGTTCCACGGCGTAATCAGACCCACCACGCCGATCGGCTTCCGGATCGCGAACATGTGGACCCGGTCGCGCTCGGAGGGCACCAGCATCCCGTTCAGCCGCGACCCCTCTCCGGCGAAATACCGGAAGATGTTGATGCTCCGCCGCACCTCGCCCTTGGCTTCGGGAAGCGTCTTGCCCTCTTCCCGCGTCATCTCCTCGGCGATCTGTTCGAACTTCCGGTCCAGAATGTCCGCCACCTTGAACAGCAGCGCGCCGCGCGCCGGACCGGCCATGTTGGACCAGGCCGGAAGCGCCGCGTCCGCCGCCTCCGCCGCCGCCCGGACGTCGGCGGCCGTCGCCTTGGGGAACAGGCCCACCACCTCATCCGTGTTGGCCGGGTTGCGATTCTCAAAGGTGTCGCCGGCGACCCACTCGCCGTTGATGTAGTTGCGATATGTCTCGGGTTTGCTCATGTTGGATTCCGCGTAAGAGTACGATGCTATCTAAAAAGCGACCTTCGGTGCAGTCCGCGCGGCGTCGTCGGTCCGGAAATAGGCGTCGTTGCGCTGGAAGCCGAACATCGAAGCCGCGATGTTGTTCGGGAAAAGGTCAATCGTCGTATTGTACTTCTGAACGGCCTCGTTGTACTTGCGGCGCTCCACCGCGATCCGGTTCTCGGTCCCAGCCAGTTCGTCCTGCAGCCGCAGGAAGTTCTCATTGGACCGAAGCTGCGGATAATTCTCCACCACCATCAGCAGGCGGCCCAGCGCGCTGTCCAACTGCTGGTTGGCCTGGATCTTCTCCTGCGGCGTCCGGGCGCCGATCAGCGCCGCACGCGCGCTGGCGATCGATCCAATGACCTCTTTCTCCTGTGCCGCGAAGCCCTTCACGGTCTCCACCAGGTTCGGGATCAGATCGGCGCGCCGCTGCAGCGCCACGTCCACCTGGGCCCAGGAGGCAGTAATCGACTCCCGCTGCGTGACCAGATCGTTGCGCGCCCCCACCATCTGGCTACCGAAAACCAGGCCAAGAATCAACAGAACGCCAAGTGCAATTACCAATGCTTTCATAACAACCCTCGCCAGCAAGCCAGGATGCCGGGCGGCTACTGCCCGATGCGGTCCACCGCCTCGATGACTCGCTGGATCTCCTTTAAGTACTGTTCTAGCAAAGATACCGAATCGACGGATTTCGGCTTGATGCGCTCCTCGCGCAGATCGAGCAGCGTGGTGAACGGCGCCGGGTCAATCCCGAACCCCTCAACCGCGTGTCCCACAATGTCCCGCTTCTGCCATCCCGGCTCGATGCCGGTCAACCGCAGCGCATGACGCGCCAGAATGCAGAAGGTCGAGACCGACTCGGCCAGCAGCCGCGCCAGCACGTCCTTTTCCGAGAGAATGCCGGCCGACTTCTGCCGCAGCCGCAGCAGCTTGGCCCGCAGCTCATGCTCCACCTGCGCCCGGTAGTATTTATCGTCGATCTCCAGGTCCGCTACGACGTCGGTCCCCTGCAGAATGCGGCGCCGCTCTTTGATGTCGTGGAATTCGATCGGGAAGCAGTCGGTGGAGGTCTTGACTTCGAATTCGGTTAACAGCAGCGGCGAGGGATTGCCGAGCTCCCGCCACCACGTGAAGATCGGCTCGCACTCGCGCAGTTCCGCCGGTGTGATCTCGCGCAGCACGCAGAGGATGTTGATGTCGGAGTAGCGGTCGTGATAGTCGCCCACCGCGGCCGAGCCGTACAGGACGGTCGAGATCAACCCATCTCCGAAGGCCCGCTCCAGCTTCTCCACCAGTTGCTTCAGAACTTTTTCCATTCGTCCGTCCCCATGCGAAGCGATGCGGTCACCACCGGCCGGTAGCGCCTCCGCCGCCGGAACTGCCGCCGCCGAACCCGCCGAATCCCCCGAATCCGCCTGAGTCATATCCGCCGAATCCGCCGCCGCGATGGCCCCAGCCGGCCGATCCGCGGCCCATCACGCTCCCCAGCAGCATAGCGGTGAGCAGATCCCCACGGCCGCCGCGGCCGCCCGGAGGTCCTCCGCGTCCCATGCCGCCCAGCAGCCAGAGCAGGGCGAAGAAGCCGCCAAGCACCAATGGCCAGGGGATATGCTGCTGCGGTTGTTGGCGCCGGGCGCGGCGGACCGGGGCATCTGCGATCTCGACACCCTTGGCCTGCGCCACCCGCGACCCGATCGTATGGGCCCCGGCCAGCAGCGCCTGGCCATAGTCGCCCTGCCGCAGCGCCGGACGCATCTCGCGCAGCACGCTCCCGGCGAATCCGTCGGGAATGATCGGCTCCAGCCCGTAGCCTACTTCCAGCCGGCTCACGCGATCCTGCGTCACCAGCAGAAACAGCAGCCCTTCGTCTTTACCCTTCTTCCCGATGCCCCACTTTCCGAACAGAATATTGGCGACTTCTTCGACGGGCTCGCCCTGCAGCGTGGGAATCGTGACGATCGCCAGTTCCACGCCCGTAGCGGCTTCAAGCTGTGTACAGTACTGCTCGATTTCCGCGCGGGTACGGGGATCGATAATACGGGAAAAGTCGCTGACGTAACCCTGGGGCTTCAGCGCGCCAAAATCTGCCGCGAACGCGGCGGCCAGCGAAAGCGCCAACACCGCGCCCCAGCGAACGAGACATTTCATCGGGTCCAAACACAAGTTTACTACGCGGGAGGGAGACGGCTTTCAGAAGGTCAAATCTTCGCGCTCGATCTTCAGATCGTCGAGCCGCCCCAGGACCGTCAACGCGACTCGTTCCGGATGGAAAAACTCGGCGGCGATCTCCTGGATCTGGTCCGCGGTGACGCCTTCGATGCTCTCGGCCATCTCATCGAGCGAGAAAAAGCGCCCGAAGTACAGCGACTGCCGCGCCAGGTTCGCCATGCGGCTCGACGTCGACTCCAGCCCGAGCATCAGCGAGCCCTTCAAATGCTCCTTGGCCCGCCGCAGTTCATCCTCCGGCACACGCACTTCCCGAAGTTGCCGGAACTCCTCGAGCACCAGCTCGATCACCCGCCGCGTCGATTCAAGCGACGTGCCCGCATAGACCGCCATGCAGCCCGTATCGCGATACAGGCTCAGTTCGGAGAAGATCGCATAAACCAGCCCCAGCTTCTCCCGCACGTTCTGGAAAAGCCGCGAGCTCATGCCGCCCCCGAGGATCGTGTTGAGGATGTAGCAGGCAAAGCGCCGCTGGTTCGGCAGCTCATAGCAGGGCGCCCCCAGGCACAGATGCACCTGCTGAAGCGACCGCTTGTTGCGCAGCTCGATCTCCGCGTACGTTTGGGGTTTCGTGTCCTCCGGGAGCTTGCCGTTGGCCGGGAGCGAGCCGAACCTTTCGCCCACCAGCTCCACCAGATGATCGTGCTTCAGGTTGCCCGCCGCCGTGATCGTGAAGTTCGAAGCCGAATAGTAGCGGCGGTGATACTCGCCCAGCACGTCCTGCCGGAAACTCCGGATCGTCTGGCGGGTCCCCAGAATCGGCCGCCCGAGTGAGTGCCCCCTCCAGAAGTTGCTCGAGAAGATCTCATGCACCATGTACTCGGGGTTGTCGACCTCCATCTTGAGCTCTTCGAGGATGACGCCCTTTTCCTTCTCGATGTCGTCCTCGCGCAGCACCGGGTGCAGCACCAAATCGGAGAGGATATCGAGCGCCACCGGCAGGTGCCGGTCCAGGACCTTTGTGTTGTAGCTCACCAGCTCTTTGGCCGTGAAGGCGTCCATGTGCCCGCCGATCGCGTCCACGGCCCGCGCGATCTCCTCGGCGCTCCGCGTCTCAGTGCCCTTGAAGACCATGTGCTCGAGGAAATGGCAAATGCCATTTTCCTTCTCGGTCTCGAAGCGGGCGCCCGTGCCGATCCAGATCCCTACCGAAGCCGAACGCACGTGCGGCATCGCCTCGGTGATAACCCGCACGCCGTTCTCCAGCGTCGTAATCTCAACTTCCCGCGGCTTCAGAATTGGAATCATCTCCTCTGTAATCGAACTCGCTCAGGGACCCGCTCCAAGCAATGAGTCCGAGGCGCTCTTGACCTGCGGGCGCCTGTTAAACTGAAAGAAAGAATGGCGCGAATGCTGCTGGGGCTGGAACTCCCCGAAATTCAGGAACTTCTGGGACGCGACGAACCTCGCTTCCGCGCCCGCCAGATCTATACCGCACTGTACCGCGAGCGGGTCGGCGATTTCAATGCGGCTTCCACCCTGCCTCTCCCCCTCCGGTCCCGGCTGAACGAGGAATTCGGCGCCGGATGGCCCGAGATGGTGCAGCGCTTCGACTCAGTCGACGGCACCCGCCGCTACCTCCTGCGCCTCGACGACGACAAGACGATCGAGGCCGTCCTGATGCCCGAGCAGGGCCGCGACACCATCTGCATCTCCTCCCAGGTCGGCTGCCCGGTCAACTGCCGGTTCTGTCTCACCGCCCTCATGGGCCTCGAACGGAACCTCACCGCCGGCGAGATCGTCGGCCAGGTCCTCTTCGTCGCCCGCGAGAACGGCCTCTGGGCGCAGACCAGCCGCCTGAACATCGTCATGATGGGAATGGGAGAGCCGCTGCTCAACCTCGATGCCGTCCTGAAGGCCACGCGCCTGCTCACCGACCCCGAAGGCATCGGCATCTCGCCCCGCCGCATCACCGTCTCGACCTCCGGCATCATCCCGAAAATCGAGGAACTCGGCCGCGCCGCCATCCGCCCCAAGCTCGCCATCTCGCTCAACGCCTCCCACGAGGAGCAGCGCCGCGAGCTGATGCCTGTCACGCGCAAGTACCATCTCAAGGACCTCATCGAGGCCTGCCGCGCCTACCCGCTCCGCCCCTGGGAGAAACTGACCTTCGAGTACGTGCTGCTCGGCGGCGTGAACGACACAGACGCCGACGCCCGCCGCGTCGCCCGGCTCCTGGCGAAACTCAACTGCATGGTCAACCTGATCGCCCTGAACCCCGGACCCGGCATTCCGTTTGAAACGCCGCGCACCGATCGTGTTCTCGCCTTCCAGAGCCTTGTTCGCCGCTCGGCGCCATGCTTTATCCGCAAGCCGCGCGGCCGCGATGTCTACGCGGCCTGCGGACAGCTCAAGCGCATGTCGTCGCCCGAGCCTTCTCTCGTCACGCTCTGACGCTAAGCCGCCACCCGCAGCGCCAGCTTCTGCTCGGCCTCGGCCGGCTCGGCCCGCACCACCGCACCCGGCAGCACCTCGCCGCTCGCCACCAGCGCCGCCAGCGGCTCCATCAGGCAGCGGTGAATCGTGCGCCGAAGCTCGCGGGCTCCGTACTCCAGGCTCACGCCGCGATCGAGAAGAAATCGCCGGCTCGCCTCCGGAACCTCGATCCGGAACGCCCGCCCGCCCAGCCGCGTCTCGATGTGCCGCTGCAGCTCGCGCAGATGCTGATCGAGAATCGTCGCGACCGCCTCCGGACCCAGCGGATCGTACGTCAGGACCGCGTCGATCCGATTCACGAACTCCGGCGAATAGCGCCGCCGCACGGCCGCCAGGCCGATCGCTTCCAGCTTCCGCCTCGACTCCTGCCGCTCCCGCGCCATCGCCCCAAAGCCGAACGGCGGCGCCATCTCCCGCCCCATCTCGCGCGCCCCCAGGTTGCTCGTCATAAAGATCAGGCTCCGCTCGAAGTTCACCGACGTATTGTCGCCCAGCCGCAGCGTCGCCTTGTCGAGCACTCCCAGTAGCAGCCTCGCCATCGACGGGGCGGCCTTCTCGATCTCATCGAGCAGCACGATGGCCAGCGTGCTCCGGTCGCTCGTCGCTGCGTTCAGCTTGTGCTGCGTCAGCAGCGGCTGCGTCTCGCGATGCCCCAGATAGCCCGGAGGCGCGCCCACCAGCTTGGCCACCTCGTGCTCCATCTGAAACTCGCCGCAGTCGATCCGCAGAATGTGCTTCGCACTCCCGTGCAGCACCTCCGCGAGCGCCTCGACGGTGCGGGTCTTGCCGGTCCCTGTCGGTCCGAGCAGCAGAAACACGCCTGCCGGCCGGCCCTCGGGCGAAAGCCCCGCCTGGTACATCTGGATATACGGCACGATGGCCCGAACGGCCGCCTCCTGCCCCACGATTCGCTCGGCCAGCGAAGCGGCAAGATCGCCTCTGGACTGAAGTGGTCTTCTGACTTTTGAGGACGCGCTGGTAGGTTTCATATCGCCTGGATCGCCTTTCGGCCTGATTATACGCACGGCCTTGCAACAGTTCTGGCCCTCGACACACGTCTGCATCGAGCCGCGCTGCACGCCATGCGGCTGACAATCCAGGCATTTACAGGCAAGCCGGAACCGCGCGAAAACAAATGGTCCAGGCTGTGACTGGTTCGTTGAAAGATCGAAAGATGCGGGAACGGAACGCTCCCGTTCGCACCTGACCCGGCAAGCCCCTTACTTGTGCCGGTAGGTGATTCTGCCTTTGGTGAGATCGTAGGGCGACATCTCCAGAGTCACCCGATCCCCGGCCAGCACACGGATACGGTTCCTGCGCAGCTTGCCCGCAAGATGCGCCAGAATTACCCTGTCCTGGTCGAGTTGCACGCTGAACAACCCGCTGGGAAACTTCTCGACGACGGTTCCGGTGACTTCAATGCTGTCTTCTTTGCTCATTGTCCTCCTATACTGATTTATGCCTTTTCGCCGCGCGCGCCGCAAAGGCGCGCCCCGGACAAACTATCACACCTTCGATTATAACGCACGTGCTCGCAAGCAGTTGCGCGGGTTTTGCGATACGCTTGCCTGTGGCGGAGCGGGGCCTGGAGCCCGCGGCCTGGAAGCTGGAACCGGCCCCGCTTCCCGCTCCGTCCAAACTTGTACTACTTTTAATCTGAAAGGACGCCGCTTGGAGACAATCAAGGACAAAGTGGTCTTCATCACGGGTGCGGGGCGGGGGATCGGCAAACGTCTCGCTCTCGGTTTCGCCAGGGACGGTGCCCGCATCGCACTGCTCGCCCGCAGCAAGGCCGAACTCGATCTCGCCGACCTCGAAATCGAGCAGGCCGGCGGCGTCGCCTTCCGTCTCCGCGGCGATGTCCGCAACTTCGAACAGGTCTGCGCCGCCGTCGAGCGGACCCGCGGACACTACGGCGCCGTCCACGTACTCGTCTGCGCCGCAGCCATCCAGGGGCCCATCGGCCCGGTCTGGGAGGCTTCGCCCAAGGCCTGGTCCGAAACCGTCGATACCAACCTCTCCGGAGTCATGCACGCCTGCCGCGCCGTCCTCCCCCAGATGGTCGAGCGCCGCTCCGGCAAGATCATCGTCCTCGCCGGAGGCGGCTCCTCCGGACCGCGCCCGAACTTCTCCGCCTATGCCAGTTCGAAGGCAGCCGTCGTTCGCTTCGTCGAGTCCGTCGCCCAGGAAGCCATCGAGCACAACGTTCAGATCAACTGCATGGACCCTGGCCCCTCCTATACCAACATGACCGACGAAATTCTTCGCGCCGGCGAACGCTCCGGCTGGCGCGACCTCGAAGAGGCCATGCGCGTCCGCACCACCGGCGGCGTCTCCCCGGACGATCAGTTCGCCCTCGCCTCCTTTCTCGCGTCCGAACGCTCCAACCACGTCACCGGCAAGCTGATCCACGTCCAGGACAACTGGCGCAAGCTCGAAAGAGGCAAGGTCCACCCGGAGATCTACACCCTCCGCCGCGTCCAGAAGGTCTGAATCCGCCGGAGAGCTTCTGGTAATCTGGTCTTACCCGATTTCGCGTGTGCTTCGGAGCCCCGGTATGCTCCGGAGTCGATGGAGGAGCTATGAAACGTCTTCAGGTCGCAATCGCGCTGGCCGCCATCACGGCCCTCTGTGGAGCCCTCGCGGCCCAGACCCCGGCCCCGAAGAAAAAGAAGGTGCTGGCCATTGGCGCCGTCAAGGGCTTTCAGCATGACTCGGTCTCTCATGGGCTCGCCACCATCTGGAAGCTCGGCCAGGAGAGCGGCCTGTGGGACACCTACATCCGCACCGACACCCAGCTCATCACCAAGCAGAAGCTCACCGGCAACGCCAAGAACCTCGATTACTTCGACGCCATAGTCTTCTATACCACTGGCGAACTCGACATGGATGACCGGCAGAAGGCCGATTTCCTCTCCTTCATCCGCGAGGACGGCAAAGGCTTTGTCGGTGTCCATAGCGCCACCGACACCTTCTATCAGTGGCCCGAATACGGCGAGATGATCGGCGGCTACTTCGACCACCACCCCTGGAACCAGTTCGAGGCGCCCATCATCGTCGAGGATCGCGACCACCCGGCCACCCGGCACTTCCCCCCTACCTTCACCATCCACGACGAGATCTACCAGATCAAAAACTACTCGCGCGACCGTGTCCGCGTGCTCATGCGCATGGACCCTGCCAAAATCGACCTGAACCGGAAGAACGTGAACCGTACCGATGGCGACTTCGCCGTCACCTGGGTTCGCAACTACGGAAAAGGGCGCGTCTTCTACTCGACCTTCGGCCACCGCGAAGACGCCTGGGACCGCCCCGATGTGCAGAAGATGTACCTGGAGGCGATCAAGTGGGCGCTCCGCCTCACCGACGGCGACGCCACGCCGCGGCCCCTGCCGAAACAGTAACGAGCCCGTTCACGGTGCGGTCTGGACGGACGACTCCGCCGGCTGGAGCCGCACCTCGACACTTTCGCTGACGCTGCTCCGCTCGCGCGGAAATACCTCCAGACGGAACGTCAGCTCGCCCGTCGCGTGGCGATAATGGGCGCTCCCGCCCTGCAGTTGCGCCGCCTCCAGCTCCACCGATTGCCGATCGGGACCGTCGACGATATGCAGCACGCCCCGCCGCGCAAGCTGCACCGCCGGCGCCCGCCGGTCCCACCGCACCAGCACGCGGTCTCCGGACAGCACCGCCGAAAGCTCCAGACCGTAGACGTCGGCGGTTGGAATCACCGTCGTATTCGCCGCTGGCCGGAAGCTGAGCGTCGCCTGCACGCCGAGCACGACCCCGAGCAGCAGGAAGATAAACGAAAGCGGCGCCCAGAAATAGCCGCCCCGAAAACGCGAACCCGTCGGCTGCCGCGCCGGCGCCGGGCCCTCCGCCTCGCCTGCCTCCACCGGATCGAAGGAATACGCAGCCTCCGGCTCCGGAAGCTGCTCCAGCCTTCCGGGCATCTCCGCTGCCGAAGGGGAGCCCCCGCGCAGCTCCCGCCGCCGGAACGGAAACTCCAGGTACGTCGGTCCGCTTGGAAATTCGCCGCTCTCCCTGAAAAAGAAACCGGCCATGCTCACCTTCGTCGCAAAGGGACGGATCAGCAGCGCCACTGCCGGCTCCTCTGGAAAATAACGGTCCAGCAGCGCGCGGTCCTCCTCGGAAAGCTGCAACTCCTCGCGGGTATGGCTGCGGAAATAACCGACCGCATGGACCCGGCGGTCCGCTCCCGGCCTCCAGCGCTCCAGCGCCGTTTCGAACGCGTTCCGGTCGCCTTCGGAAAGCAGGTACGATGGCCCGCGCTCGTACGAGCACGCAACCGAATCGAAGTCCTCGATCCGAACCAGCGTCCGGCCGCCGTAGCTCTCGACGCTCCCGATCAGAATGCCCCCCACCTCGGCGCCGCGCCGCGGCACCGCGCCGAAGCCCCGCATCACTTCCAGGAGGATGCGGTCGACGACGTCGAACTCCAGGTGAATGGTCAGAGGCTTCCCCTCGACCTCCCAGACGACATAAGGAAGCGATGCGGAATCGCGATTGAGAAGGGGTGGCTCCATGGTCGCCATAGTCTACACCAGACTGCTGTCCTCAAACTTACCCCAGAAACCGGGTCCGTGTAACTCAAGTATTCGCCTTAGAGGTCGTAGGAATGCAGACTGAGGTGTCCGCGATGGTGGCATACTGGGCGTACAGATGAGTGGAGTTCTGCATGTGGTTGCCACCCCCATCGGCAACCTCGAAGACATCACTTTCCGCGCCGTCCGCCTCCTCAAGGAGGTGCGCGTGATCGCCTGCGAAGACACCCGCGAGAGCCGCAAGCTCCTCGACCACTACGGCATCAAAACTCCGCTGCTCAGCTATCACGAGCACAACGAGGCCGCCCGCGCCGCCGAACTCGTCGCGCGCCTCCTTGCCGGCGAATCCGTTGCCCTCATCTCCGACGCCGGCACGCCCCTGCTCTCCGACCCCGGCTACCGCCTCGTCACCCAGGCCATCGAACGCGGCATCCGCGTCAGCCCCGTCCCCGGAGCCTCGGCTCTCCTGGCCGCCCTCTCCGCCTCCGGACTCCCCACCGACGCCGTCCACTTCGCCGGCTTCCTGCCCGCCCGCTCCTCCCAGCGCCGGAAGGCACTCCAGGATCTGGCCGCCGAAAACGCGACCTGCGTCTTCTACGAAAGCCCGCACCGCATCCTCGATACCCTCCAGGACATCCAGGCGATTCTCGGTTCCCGCCCCGTCGTCGTCGCCCGCGAGCTCACCAAGCTGCACGAGGAGTTCCTCCGCGGCGCCGCCCCCGAGATTCGTGAAACGCTCGCCGCGCGCCCCTCCGTCAAAGGAGAGTTTACCGTCCTCATCGGAAAATCCACCGGCGAGGAACAGACCGAAACCTCCATCGAGGAGGATGTTGAAAAATTGATGCAGGAGGGAATGGCCAGAATGGAGGCGATCAAAACTGCCGCCCGGCGCCGCGGGCTGTCCAAACGCGAAGTCTACCGCTACCTTGAGGAGCGCGGCTGATGCTCAGGCCGTCGTCGCCTTGCTGTCCTCTCCTTCGTCGCCATCTTCGTCCGACCACTGCCGCCGCGCCCGCTCGAAGGCTTCGTGCATCTCTTCCTTCATCGCCAGTTCCGCTTCGAGGAACTCCAGGCCCGCCAGCAGCCATCCGGCCAGCTTCGGCTGCAGGAGTCGATAAAAAACATGCCGCCCGTCCCGCCGTTCCGCGACGAGCCGATAGGAGCGCAGCACGGCCAGATTCTGCGATACGTTGGAGTGGCTCACCCCAAGAATCTTCTGCAGGGAGTTGACGTCCAGTTCGCGATGCCGCAGCTCTTCTACAATCCGAATCCGATGCGGATGCGCCAGCACGCCAAGCAGCTTGGCAAGTTCCTGAGTGGCAAGGACACGCGCGGGAATAATCGGGTTCTCCTCTTGAGCACCGATTATACGTAATAGATTCGCATATTGCAATATATTGACATTAATGAATCGTCGTGAGTAGGATTGAAGTTTCAGTGCATCACGGCATCGGGTATGTAGAGCGCGTCGACAAGGGAAAATGAAGACCTCCGTATGAACTCAGGGCCTCACGCGGTTAGTCCGGAAAACCTCCCCAGATTGAGAGAGACCCAGGCGATGCTGCTGCCTGCGCTCCGGTCGCTCGCGCGGCTGCGCGGGGCCCTCGTTTCGGTGGAGACCGCCAATCGCGCCGTCGCCGACGCCTTCGCCCGCGTCGGCGCTTCGGATCAGCCCGAGGACATCCTCCAGACCCTCCGCATCGCCGCCGAGGATTGCGGGTTCCCGCTGGTACGCGTGCCCGGCTCCGTCCGGGAGGCCCTCTCTGCCGCCCGGCCCGAAGCCCCCTGGTTCTGCATCCGCCGCCCGGCCCGCGGCGCTGCCCCCATAGCGATCGCCGTCTGGGATACAGGCCGCTGGAGCGTTTCGGTCAGCCGATTCCTCCCCAACGAGGAGCACCGCGATACGATGTCGCGCTGGACCTTGCGCCGCCGCCTGGGCGTGACCCGCGGCGAGCGCATCGACTGGCTTGTCCCCGCCTCTTCCCCGGTCGCATGGGAGCACGGCGAACACGATCACGACGACGACCACGGCCATGAGCATGCCTACCACGGCGCCCATCCGGTCAATCGCCTTCGCGAGCTTCTCAAGGCGGAACGCTCCGACGTAGGTGTCGTCATCGTCTACTCGGTTGTCATCGGTCTGCTCTATCTGGTCGTGCCCGTAGCCGTCCAATCGGTCGTCAACACGGTCGCTTTCGGCACGCTCGTCCAGCCGCTCGTCATCCTCACCCTCGCTGTCCTGGCCGCCCTCGGTATGGCGAGCGTCGTCCAGGCCCTCCGCTTCTTCGTCGCCGAAATCATCCAGCGCAGGATCTTCGTCCGTGTCGCTGGCGAGGTTGCCGACCGCCTCGTGCGCGTGAAATTCCCGGCCTTTGACGTCCATCACGGCCCGGAGCTGGTCAACCGTTTCCTCGATGTGGTTACGGTGCAGAAGAGCGCCTCGATGCTCATGATCGACGGGCTGTCGATTCTTATGCAGACGGTCATCGGCATGATCCTGCTGGCGCTCTATCACCCCTGGCTGCTCGCCTTCGACATTCTGCTGCTCACCGCCATTGGCATCGTCTTGTTCCCGCTCGGCTCCGGCGCGATGACCACTGCCATCATGGAGTCCAGGGCGAAGTACTCTCTGATGGCCTGGCTCGAGGAGATCGCGCGTCACCAGGTCACCTTTAAGGCGCCGCACGGCATGAGCTGGGCTTTCGAGCAGACCAACAGTCGCGTCAGAAAATACCTGTTTTACCGTGCCCGGCACTTCCGCATATTGGTGCGCCAGCTCGTCTTCTTTTTTGTGTTGCCCCCCCCCCCCCCCCCGGCCCTGCTCGCCGGCGGAGGCTGGCTCGTTATGCAGCGGCAGCTGACCCTCGGCCAGCTCGTCGCCGCCGAGCTGATCGTCACTGCCGTAGTGAGCAACTTCGCCAAGTTCGGCAAGCATCTGGAAAGCTTCTACGACCTGCTCGCCGCCATGGACAAACTCGGCCAGCTCAGCGACCTTCCCCCGGAGCGCTCCGGTGCCGAAATCATCTCGCCGAGCGACAAGGGCGCCTCGGTCCGCTTCCGCAATGCGTCCTTCAGCTACCACGGAAGACGTAAGATCATTGATGACGTCAACTGGTACGTCCCGCCCGGCGCCCGCATCGGCCTGATCGGAACCGCCGGCGGCGGCAAGAGCACGCTGTTCGATCTGATCTACGGTCTCCGCACCGCCGAAGCTGGCGGAATCGAAATCGACGACCACGACCTCCGCGACATCAACCTGAGCGACCTCCGCTCGCACGTTTCGCTCGTCCGCGGCGTCGAGGTCTTTGAAGGAAGCATCGGCGAGAATCTTCGCATGGGCAACTCCTCGGTCAGCCTCGGTGACGTACGCGCCACCCTGGCCGAAGTCGGACTTCTCGAAGACGTCACCCTGCTGCCCGAGGGCCTGCAGACCCGCCTCTCCACCGGCGGACTCCCCCTGTCGCCCTCGCAGGCCATGCGCGTGATGCTCGCCCGCGCGCTGCTCCACAAGCCACGCCTCCTGTTAATCGACGAAGCGCTCGACCCCATCGAAGAAGCTCGCGAACGCCAGAGAGTCATCGACGCGCTCTTTAGCCGTGAGGCCCCCTGGACGCTCATCGTCATTTCAAGCAGCCAGGCAGTGCTCGAACGCTGTGATTCGGTGTACGCTCTGGATAAAGGGAAAATTCGTCCGACGGAGCTCTCGCTCCCGGCAAACGAGGGTCAGTAGGCAATGGCTACCAAGCAAAGTGAGATTACCGCCTGGCGGGCTCCCGGCTCAGAGACTCTCCCGGCCATCGAGATGGTCGGTTCCACCAACAACGCCCGTACGCTCGCCCGGTTCCTGACTTTTATGTTTCTCTTCGTCACGGCTTTCATCGTCTTCACGCCGTGGCAGCAGAGTGTCGCGGGCGCCGGCAAGGTCATCGCGCTCACACCCATGGAGCGCCAGCAGACCATCGACGCCCCCATCGAAGGCCGTGTCGTCCATTGGCACGTGATCGAGGGCACGCACGTTAAGACCGGCGACCTCGTTGCCGAAATCGCCGACAACGATCCCGAACTCCTCGGCCGGCTCAAGCGCGAGCGCGCGGCCGTCGCCGCGCGTCTGGACGCCGCCCAGGGCCGCGTCGTCGAACTCGCCGACCGCATTTCGCAACTCGAGGAGTCCCGAACCAACGCGATCGCCGCCGCGCGCTCGCGCCTGGAGATGGCCATCGACCGCCTCCGCGCCGCCGAACAGGCCATCGACATCGCCGACCAGCGCCGTATCGCCGCCGAGCTCAACATCGAACGCCAGCAAAAACTTCTCGAAAAAGGCCTCACCTCCCGCCGCAACCTTGAGCTCGCCGAACAGGAGTACCGCTCCTCGGTCGCCGAGGTGGAGCGCGCCAAGGCCAACCTGAACGCCGCCCGCAACGAACAGCTCGCCCTCGCCTCCGACCTGCAGAAGATTCAGAATGACCAGTCCGCCATGGTGCGCGACGCCCGCGCCGCCTACAAGGTCGCCATGGCGGAGGTCGCGAACGCCGAGGCCGAACTCCAGCGCCAGGACGTCCGTGTCGCCCGCCAGCAGATGCAGGCCGTCATGGCGCCCCGCGATGGCACCATTCTTCGTCTGATCGCACAGCCCGGCGGCGAAATCGTCAAGCCCGGCGAACCGGTCGCCATCCTGGTTCCAGATACCGCTTCGCCCGTCGTCGAGCTCTTCCTCGACGGCAACGACGTGCCTCTCGTCCACAAAGGCGATCCCGTGCGGATCCAGTTTAACGGCTGGCCCGCTATCCAGTTCGTCGGCTGGCCCTCGGTGGCGGTCGGCACCTTCGGCGGCCGGGTCTGGCTCGTCGACGCCACCGACAACGGCAGCGGCAGCTTTCGTATCCTGGTCGTTCCGGACGAAGAGGACGACCCCTGGCCCTCGAACGCATACCTCCGGCAGGGCGTGCTCGCCAACGGCTGGGTGCTGTTGAAGACCGTTCCGATCTGGTTTGAAATCTGGCGGCAATTCAACGGATTCCCGCCGGTAATCTCGGAAACCGAACCCGGCGCCTCGCCGGGAAAACGCGGAAAGAAGTGAAGTTATGAGGTGGACGTTCTTTCGCCACGCGCTCTCCTGGATTGCCCTTCTCGCCTGTGCCGCCTCGGCGCGGGCAACGGTCCTGACTTTGGATGAAGTCCTCGAATCGGTCCGGCGCCACTACCCGCCCCTCATCGCCGCCCTCCAGGAGATGGAGGTCGCCGATGGCCAGGTGCTCCAGGCCGAAGGCCGCTTCGATGTCACCGCGCGCGCCCGCGTCGATACCAACCAGCTCGGCTTTTATTCCGACCGCCGCGTCGACGTCGGCATCGAACAGCCCACCGCCTGGGGAGGAACCAGCTACTTCACCGGCTGGCGCGTAGGCGACGGACTCTTCCCCTCCTACGACGGTAAGTTCCTCACCCGCGATCTCGGCGAGTACCGCACCGGCATCCGCCTCCCGCTGTTCCGCGACCGAGTTGTGGACACCCGCCGCGCCGAGCTCCAGCGCGCCCAGCTCGGGCGGCGCATCGCCGACCTCTCGATCGACCAGCAGCGGCTCCTTGTCCGTCTCGGCGCCACACGCCGATATTGGGAGTGGGTCGCCGCCGGCCGCCGCTACGTCCTGGCCCTGGCGATCCTCGAAACCGCCCGCGCCAGGGACCAGCAGCTCCGCGACGCCGTTGCGCTCGGCCAACTTCCGGCCATCGAAGTCGCCGACAACAACCGCGCCATCCTCGCCCGGCGCGCCCAGGCCGTCGAGGCCGAGCGATTCCTCCAGATGGCCGCCATCGAGCTGTCGCTGTTCTATCGCGACGATCAAGGCAACCCCGTCGTCCCCGCCGATGACCGCCTGCCGCCTGCTCTGCCCGATCCCGCCTCCATCAGTCACCTTCAACTCGAGCGCGACATTGCCAACGCACTGAATCTGCGGCCGGAGATCTCTGCCATCGGCATTCAGAAGCACCAGACACAGGTCGAGATCGATCTGGCGAGAAACGAGACTCTGCCCAACATCGATCTGGTCGTCGGTTTCACTCGAGAGTTCGGCCAGGGGCCCGTCCTCCGCGGCCCGAGCGAACTGCGCGGCTCCGTCGTCTTCGAATTGCCTTTTCAGAGGAGAGTGGCGCGCGGACGCCTGCAGACCGCACGCGCCAGATTGAACCAGCTCGATCAGCGCGAGCGCTTCGCGCAGGATCAGGTCGCCGCCGAGGTAAAGGATGCGCTCTCGGCCGTTCGTACCGCTTACGAACGCGCCGCCGTGCTGCGCGAGGAGGTCGAGGTCACCCGCCAGCTCGAGGACGCCGAACGCACGCGCTTCGATCTCGGCGACAGCAATCTCTTTATCCTCAACCTGCGCGAGCAGGCGACCTTTGAGGCCGCCGTCCGCGAACTCGGCGCCCTGGTCGATTACCAGCGCGCCTACGCGTCTTACGAATTCTCGGTCGCCGAAGCCCTGAACGTTTCCGGCCGTTCCGGACCCTGAGCGGACCCCAGCACCGTCCGCACCGCGCCTACCAGCGCGTCGTGCGAGAACGGCTTTTGCAGCAGAATCGTCTGATCTCCGTTCCGGAGCGCCGCGTCTCCCGCGAATCCCGAGATGTAGATCAGCTTGACACCAGGTCGCTCGGCTTGCAGGCGTTCAGCCAGTTCAGGCCCCTTTATTCCAGGCATCATGATATCGGTGATCAGCAGGTGGATCGGCTCGCCATACCCTCGCGCGATCTCCAGCGCCTCTTCGCCTCCGCCCGCCTCGAGGACCCGGAATCCTTCCCGCGTCAGAATCTTTCGCACCAGGGAGCGGATGCTTACCTCGTCCTCCACCACCAGCACCGTTTCGAACTGAGCCGTCTGGGACGCTTCGGGTGTCTCCACTTCGCCCACTCGCGGCACGTAGATGTGGAAGGTGGTCCCTGTTCCGGGGCGGCTGTCGACCTCCAACGCGCCCCCGCTCATCCGCAGCAGCCTGTAAAATGAGGCCAGCCCGATACCGGCGGCCCCGGTCTTCTCCGGCGTTGCGAAAACCGGTTCAAACACCCGCCGGCGGGCCTCGGCGTCGAGTGCCGGGCCGTCGTCGGACATCGTGATCCGGACATAGGGTCCCGGCTGCGGCCCCTCCTCCTCACGGCCGGGGAACTCGCGCCCGAATCGTACGGCCGAGCTCTCGATCCGCACTGCCGTGACTTTATCGCCCAATCCGCGGACCCGCTCGGCCAGCGACTCCAGGCCCTGCTCCAGGCGCTCCCGGTCCACGATCGCCTCGCCGGCCTCACGGCCGCAAATCACCTTCAGGGCGACCGATTCGCCCAGAATCGCGCGGAGCCGCTGTTCCACCCCGGTCAGCAGCGCGTTCACCGCCACCGGGGCGGGCTGTGCCGCATCTGGCCGTGCAAAGGCCAGCATCTGGCTCGCCAGGTGCGAGACCCGATCGGTTGCCTTGAGGATCTCCTCCAGGTCGCTCCGGTTCTCATGCGTCGGAGGCAGCGAACTCCGCAACTCCTCCGCGTAACCCGCGATGATCATCAGAAGGTTGTTGAAGTCGTGCGTCGCCCGGCTAGCCAGACGTCCCAGGGCATCGAGCGCCCGGGCCTGCACCGCCTGCTCTTCCCGCATCCGGCGCTCGGTGAAATCCACCGTCATGCCGCAAACAGACTCCACCTGCCCACCGCACCCCTTCGTGACAGTCACGGTATCGCGCAGCCAGATCCGGCGGCCGTCAGCGCCCAGCGCCTCGTACTCCAGTGAGCGGGTCCCCCCCGCAGCGGCCAGCCCGGAATAAAAGTCCGCGTACCGCCGCCGGTCTTCACAGGCTACGAACTCCGGCCAGATCTCCCGCGCTGCAAGCCAGGCCTCCTTCGGCCAGCCCAGGGTCGCCGAGCCCCCGCGGCTGGCGAAGGAGAAGCATAACGTAGCCGGGTCGCGGCGCCAGAGAACCGCGTCGAGATTGTGAGCCACTTCTTCAACGGGGGATTGGGAAGCGGGCGCTTCCCCGGTTAAATCTTCGATCACCAGCAGGATTTCGCGGCTCTCGGCGTCCTCCCAGCTTCGCAAAGCCTGGGCGGAAACTCTCACGCGCCGCCCGCCCAGCTCGCCCGGAATCTTCCGCGTTGCCCTGGGATCCGCAAGCACCGAAGCCATGGCTTCCGCGATCCCGGCCACCGGAATCACTTCGTCCACCGGATTGTCAGCCAGCTCACTTTGCCGAACCCCGAGCAACCGCTGGCACCTCCGGTTGACCGAAACGACACGGAGGCTCTCGGACACCACCGCCACCGCAACCGGAAGCTCAGCCAGGATCTCCTGGTAGTAGCGCCGTTCGGCTTCCACTAAAGCCAGGAGCCGGGCAACTTCCTTCGACTTCCATTGTCCGAGGTCAGCTCGCTCCATGCAGTCCCTTTCAGTGTTGCCCGCTGGCAACGCGATAGCAAGGGAACTGCCGGGTAAACTACAACAGGGCCGGCCTAGTACCTATCGCCTACGGCGCCTACTGTTGCGCCTGCTCGGCCTGGACCGCCGTCTGCGCCCCCAGGAACATATCCACTTCCCCGAGCTGCGCCCGAACCGACTCGGCATCCGGGGCATCCGGAGCCAGCTCCAGATACCGCTTCATGTGCTCGGAGGCGCCCCGGTAGTCGCGCTTCTGCGCCAGAATGACGCCCAACAGGTGCTGCGCCTTCGGCATCCGGTTCCGTGAATCCAGCTTCACCACCTCGCGCGCGCTCCGCTCGGCCGCGTCCAGCCGGCCCAGGTTGAGGTTCGCCACGGCGTTGTAGAAGTAGGCGACCGAGAAGTCAAACGGATTCAACTGAAGCACGCGGTCGGTCGTGTCGGCCACCTCGTTCCACTTCTGCTCCCGCACCGACATCAATGCCAGGTGCATGTACGGCGTGACGAACTTCGAATCCGCCGCCAGCGCCTGCGCGTAAGCGTTGCGCGCCTGCTCCAGCTCATCCTGCTGTTCGTACACCTGCCCCAGATCGTTCCACGCCACAGCGTATTTCGGATAGATCTCGGTGGCCTTCTCCAGGTTCTTCTGCGCGTCCGCCCATTTCTTCTTCTTGATCGAGTCACGGCCCTTGTCGAAGGCTTTCCTTGCCTCCTTCGGAGCAAACGAACTCGTCGCGCTGAACGTCAGCCCTTCGACATTGGCCAGGCGCTTCAGGACGATCGTTCCGACGTCGGGATTGTCCATCACCCGCCGCCCTGCGAGGTTGACCACCTCGGAGCGGAAGCCGGGCAGCGAAGCTCGAAGCTCGCATCCCATCAGGTCCCGCTCGCTGATGCCGCCTCGCATCCCTCCCATGCCGCCCATGTTTCCCATCGAGCCCTGGTTGCCGCCGAAAGGTCCGATCCCGTCGGCATTGCTGACGCTGGCATCCTGGAAGACCCCGGCGTTCTGCCCGAGCTGAAAACTGAACCGGCCTTTGGAGTCCGTATATCCCTCCGGCCGCGCGATGCCGTTGCAGATTCGCTCGATCGTCACCGGCTCAGGCGGCGGCGTCCCGTCCTCGAGGACCACCTTCCCGGAGAGAAAGATCGGACGCTCCATGCGAGGAACCTGCATCTGGTCCCGGTCCCTTGGCGAGGTGGTTCCCGGAAACGGACTCTGGCCGCCCGGCATCTGCCCGCCTGGCTGCCTGCCGCCTGGCGCGCCGCCGGATCCTTGGCCGGTACCGGGACTGGGAGAGGGAGAGGGAGAGGGTGCGGGTGCGGACTGCTCCTGCGCCCGCGCCAGGGAGGCGCCGAACGCTACAGCCACTGCGAGCCCGAGGAGACAGCGAAGAACGCGATCAATTTTCATAGGGCCCTCGTGCCTTGCCCCCATTATCACACAACGATCTCTGGGTGCCAGCGTAAAATCGGGCCCGCCCAGCCCACGAACGCGGCGCTCAGCCCGTCCGGACCTTCCCGCCCTTCCGCGCCGCCTGCGCCATCGAGGGCACCCGGACCACCGGAATCAGCGAGTTGCGCGGTTCCGGCTCCGGCGGCTTAATATGCGCCGCCAGCTCCCGGTTGAGCTGCGCTACGAACTCCTCGATCTGCTTCTGCATCGCCTCCATCTTCTCGCGCATGTTCAGGATGATCTCGACTCCCGCCAGATTCACCCCCAATTCCCGCGTGAGCTTCAGGATGACCTCCAGCCGCTCCAGGTCTTCTTCCGTATAGAGCCGCGTGTTGCCCTCGCTCCTCGAAGGCTTCAGGAGCCCCTCTCTCTCATATAGGCGCAGCGTCTGCGGATGAATCTCGTACTGCTCCGCCACCGCGGAGATCATGTAAGCGGCTTTCGATCGTGCTTTCGGCATGGCCTACACCTTCGTCCAGATCTCGGCCCGAGGGTCCTGCTCCTGGAGCTTCGCCAGCTCCCGCAGCAGCTCCCGCGCCCGCTCGTCCCGCACATCGGGGGCCTGAATCACCACCTCGACGATCTGGTCTCCCCTCGTGTTCTTCCTGGCGTTGAATACGCCCTTCTCCCGCAGCCGGAACTTCTGCCCGTTCTGCGTGCCCTGCGGAATCTTCAACAGCGCGCGCCCGTCGATCGTCGGGACCTCGATCTTGGCGCCCAGCCCTGCCTCGGAGACCGAAACCGGCACCCGGATGCGAATATCGTCGCCTTCCCGCTCAAAGAACGGATGCGGGTCCACCCGCACCGTAATATAAAGATCGCCCGCCGGAGCGCCCCCCGTCCCTGCATTCCCCTTGCCGGCCACCCGTAGCCGCGAGCCGGACTGCACGCCCGCCGGAATCCGCACCTCCACCGTCTCGGGCCGCGACACCCGCCCGTCGCCGTGACAGGCCGGGCAGACATTCTCCAGCCGTCCGGCCCCGTTGCAGCGCGGACACGTCAGGCTGAACCGCATCGCACCCGCCATCTGGCTTACGTTTCCGGAACCGTTGCACTCCGGACAAACAGCCTTCTGCCCGCCCGCCGAGCCGCTGCCGCTGCAGGTCGGACAGCTCTCCTGCCGGCTGATGTTCAGCCGGACCTGGGTCCCCTTGATCGCCTGCCAGAAATCGATGCTCAGCGCATACTCCAGGTCCGAGCCCTTCTCGGCCTGCCGCCCGGCCTCGCGCTGCCGGTTTCCGAAAAACTGGCTGAACAGGTCCCGGAACGAGCCGCCGAACCCGTACTCGGCTTCCGGCCTTCCCGCGCCGGCGCCCGCTCCTGCGCCCTTCATGAAATCGGTGAAATCGAAGCCGCCGAAGTCCATGCCGGGCCCGCGCTGATAGGCCCCGGCTCCCGCGCCCGCTCCTCCGGGGAATCCCCCCTCGGAGTAGAAGCCATACTGGTCGTACATCTGCTTCTTCTTCGGATCGCTCAGAATGTCATAGGCTTCCTGGACCTTCTTGAATCGCTCCTCGGCGGCCTTGTCTCCGGGATTCAGGTCCGGGTGATACTTGCGCGCGAGCCGCCGGTACGCCTTGCGGATATCATCGGCGCTCGCCTCCCGCTTCACTCCCAGCGTCTGATAGTAGTCCTGATTGGAAGCCATGATGTTTGCCGGGGGCGGACAACCCAAGCCCGCCCCCGGCCTCTCGACTGTGCCAGCGTCTGCTTTTACTTACTTACTTACTTACTTACTTCTTTTCATCCACGTCGACAAACTCGGCGTCCACGACGTTCTCCTTCGGTTTCTCCTCACCGGCTTGCGGCCCGTCGGGCGCTCCGCCGGCGGGTTCCTGCTGCGCCGTGGTGCGATACATCGCCTCGGCCAGTTTGTGGCTCGCCTGCGTCAGCTTGTCTGCTGCCGAGTTGATCTCCTCGACCGTGCCCTCGGCCATCGCCTTCCGCGTCGCCTCGAGCGCCGTCTCGACCTCCTTGGCATCGGCCTCGCTGATCTTGTCCCGATGTTCCTTCAGCATCTTCTCGATGTTGTAGACCATCGCATCGGCCCGGTTCCGCGCTTCGATCTCCTCCTTGCGCTGCCGGTCCTCGGCCGCGTGCGACTCGGCGTCGCGCGCCATCTTCTCGACCTCCTCCTTGCTGAGGCCCGAAGACGACGTAATCGTGATCTTCTGCTCGTTGTTGGTCGCCCGGTCCTTCGCCGTCACGTTCAGAATTCCGTTGGCGTCGATGTCGAAGGTGACCTCGATCTGCGGAATGCCCCTCGGAGCCGGCGGAATCCCGACCAGTTGGAAGACCCCCAGCAGCCGGTTGTCCCGCGCCATCGCGCGCTCGCCCTGGAAGACCTTGATCTCCACCGACGTCTGGCTGTCGGCCGCCGTCGAGAAGACCTCGCTCTTGCGCGTCGGAATCGTCGTGTTCCGCTCGATCAGCTTCGTGAACACCCCGCCCAGCGTCTCAATGCCAAGCGATAGCGGCGTCACATCGAGCAGCAGAACATCCTTCACCTCGCCGCCCAGCACGCCGCCCTGGACCGCCGCGCCCACTGCCACCACCTCGTCCGGGTTCACGCTCTTGTTCGGCTCTTTATTGAAAAGGCTGCGGACCATCTGCTGGACCTTCGGAATACGAGTCGAACCGCCCACCAGCACGACCTCGTCGATCTTGTCCGGCGTGATCCCGGCGTCCTGCAACGCCTGCTTGCACGGACCCACGCTCCGCTGCAGAATGTCGTCGATCATCTGCTCGAAGCGCGCCCGCGTCAGCTTCTTCACCAGGTGCTTCGGACCCGTCGTCGGATCGCCGTAGATGAACGGCAGGTTGATCTCGGTCTCCAGCAGCGTCGAGAGCTCGATCTTCGCCTTCTCGGCCGCTTCCTTCAGCCGCTGCAGAGCCATCTTATCCTTCGACAGATCGATATTCTCTTCGGCCTTGAACTCCTGAATCAGCCAATCCACCAGCCGCTGATCGATGTTGTCGCCGCCCAGGTGCGTGTCGCCGTTGGTCGACTTCACCTCGACGACGCCATCGCCCACCTCCAGAATCGAGATGTCGAACGTGCCGCCGCCGAAGTCGTAGACCGCAATCGTCTCGTCCTTCTTCTTGTCCAGGCCGTAGGCCAACGCCGCCGCCGTCGGCTCGTTGATGATACGTAGCACCTCCAACCCCGCAATCTGGCCGGCGTCCTTGGTCGCCTGCCGCTGCGCGTCGTTGAAGTAGGCCGGAACCGTAATGACCGCCTTGGTTACCTTCTCGCCCAGATACGCCTCGGCCGCCTCCTTCAGCTTTGTCAGAATCATCGCCGAGATCTCGGGCGGGCTTAACTGCTTCCCCGAAACGTCGACGCGGGCATCCCCCTGGGATCCCTGCACCACCCGGTACGGGACCAGCTTCATCTCCTCGGTGACCTCGTTGAACCGCCGGCCCATGAAGCGCTTGATGGAATAAATCGTGTTTTCCGGATTGGTGACCGCCTGCCGCTTCGCCACCTGGCCGACCAGCCGCTCGCCGCTCTTGGCGAATCCCACCACCGACGGCGTCGTCCGACTGCCCTCCTGGTTCGGGATCACCACGGGCTGCCCGCCTTCCATGACGGCAACGACGGAGTTCGTGGTTCCAAGATCAATGCCGATGATCTTGCTCATGCTTGGTAAATCCTCCCTAAATCAAAAGCTTACGCGAAACTTCGGCGTCAGGGATGCGGCGAAACCCGCATACGTTAGCCTGATTTTATTATTTAAGTTTAGTGTTGCATTGTCAACTTCGTTTGCGCTCCTCCACCGAACTCCCCCCTACCCCCCCACCCCACCCTATAAAATCTCTGGACGCTCAATCCCCCCATCACATTTCCATCACCTACCACACTCAGCCTCTCTGCGAAAGCCGCTTCCGTCAGGTATAGTTGAGTAGAGCGTCGATCGGCTACCATGACCCCTTCACCGGATCATGTAGACCTGAGCACCTGCGAACGCGAACCTATCGAAATTCCGGGTGCGATCGAACCGCATGGCGCCCTGCTGGTCATGCTCGAACCGGGGCTCAACTTCGTCCAGGTGAGCGCCAATACCGGCGACCGCCTCGGGACCCCTCCCGAGGTCCTCCTGAGCGGCGCCATTCTCGCCGACGTTTTCGAACCGGAGGACGTCGACTATCTCCGTTCCGAAATCCTCCCCAGGAACCTCGACCGCATCCCTCACTACCTGAGCCGCCTGCGCGTTGCCGGCCGCCCGGAGCGCTTTGAGGCCATCGTCCACCGCCACCAGGGCTTTCTGATTCTCGAAGTCGAACCCGCTGTCCCGTCGCCCTATGACAGCCGCTCCGATCTTCATGCGCACCTGACCAATGCCCTCGCCGCGCTCTCCGGCGCCGCCTCCGCAGCCGAACTCTGCGACCGCATGGCCCGCTTCGTCAGCGCCTTCACCGGCTTCGGCCGCGTCATGATCTACCGCTTCCTCCCGGACGACAGCGGCGAAGTTGTCGCCGAGGTCCGCCAGCCGGACCTCGACCCCTTCCTCGGTCTCCGCTACCCGGCCTCCGATATCCCGGCCCAGGCCCGTCGCCTCTATCTCCTCAGCACCCTCCGCCTGAAACCGGACGTCTCGGCCGCGCGCGTTCTCCTGGTCCCCGAACCCAATCCGGTCACCGGCCGGCCCCTCGACATGACCTACTCCGTCCTGCGGGCCATGTCGCCCGTCCATGTCGAGTACCTGCGCAACATGGGTGTCAGCGCCTCCATGTCGATCTCGCTGATCCGAGACGGGCGCCTCTGGGGACTGATCGCCTGCCATCACACCGCGCCGAAATATGTCCCTCACCGGGCGCGCGTAATCTGCGATGTCCTCGCCCGCTTCTTCTCCGTGCAGATCGCCGTCGCCGAGGAGCGCGGCAACAGCGGCTATATCGCCCGCAACGCCCAGGTGCTGGATGCCCTCGACAAGGCCCTCCGCGATCACGCCGATACCGCTGCCGTACTCGGCTCCCACGCCTCCCTGCTGATCGAGCCGATGCGCGCCGAAGGCGCCGCCTTCTACATCGACCGCAAGTGCACTCTCATCGGCACGACCCCGCCTCTCGCCGAGGTTCTCCCCCTAATCGAGTGGCTCACGTCCAACCAAAAGGATCAGCTCTTCCTCACCGACAGGCTCTCCGAGCACTTCGCCATAGCCCCGGCCGGCCTGGCCTCCGTCCGCATTGTCCCGTCCGGAGCCGACTTCCTGCTCTGGTTCCGCCCCGAGGTTGTCCGGACCGTCCAGTGGGCCGGCAACCCCGAAAAGCCCGTCGAAGTCACCGAAGCCGGCAAGCGCATCAGCCCGCGCCGCTCCTTCGAATCCTGGAAGGAGTCCGTGCGAGGCCGCTCGGAGCCCTGGACCGAGCAGGACAGCCGCTTCGCTCTTGGCGCCCGCACCGTTGTCGCCGAAACCCTCCTGCTCCACCGCAACGACCAGATCGCCCGCCTCAATACCGAACTGGAACGCAGCAACATCGAGCTCGACTCCTTCGCCTACGCCGCCAGTCACGATTTGCAGGAGCCCCTCCGCGTTGTCCGCGCTTACGTCGACCTCCTCGCCAACCGCCTCGGCCCGAACATCGACACCGCCTCCAAAGAGTTCATCGGCATCCTACGCGACACCGCCTCCCGTATGAGCGGCCTCCTCTCCTCGCTGCTCCAGTACTCCCAGCTCGGCGGCGCCGAGAAGCTCCATCGCAAACCAATCGCCCTCAGCACCGTCATCCAATGGGTTCTCATGAACCTTGACCGGCCCGTCCGCGAGTCCGGGGCCCGCGTCACCTACGATCCCCTCCCCACCGTCCAAGCCGATCAGGACAAGCTCCTCCAGCTCTTCCAGAACCTCATCGGAAACGCGCTCAAGTATCGCCGCCCCGAGGAGCCGCCCCGCATCCACATCTATGTCCAGGACCAGGGCGCCCATTGGCGCTTCGCGGTCGTCGACAACGGCGAGGGCTTCGATCAGCTCTACGCCGAACAGATCTTCGGAGTCTTCAAGCGCCTGCACGGCCGCAGGGTATCCGGAAGCGGCATCGGTCTGGCAATCTGCCGGAGAATCGTCGAACAGCACGGAGGAAGGATCTGGGCCGAGTCAAGCCCCGGCCGCGGCTCGACATTCTATTTCACCCTGCCCAAAGCGTGACCACCTGACGGGCACACGCCCGCGCCCTCACGCCTTCGGATGCGCCTTGTCGTAAACACGCATCAGGTCTTCCAGCGACACCTGCGTGTACTTCTGAGTCGTCGAAAGCCGCGCATGCCCCAGGAGTTCTTGAATCGATCGCAGGTCCGCCCCGTCGCTCAGCATGTGGGTGGCAAAGGCATGGCGCAACGTGTGCGGATGGATCGAGGAGTCCCGCATCAGCTCGCGGGTGTAGAACGCCACGATCCCACGCGCCCCCCGCGCCGTCAGCCGCCGCCCCCGATGATTCACAAAAACCGCGCGTTCCTCGGGAGCCGCCTCCCGCACACTCAGGTACCGGTCCAGCGCCTCACTCGCCTTCGTCCCATACGGCACCCGCCGCTCCTTGCGCCCCTTGCCCCGCACGCGAAGCCATCGCTCCGTGCGGTCCACGTCCTCGAGGTTCAGCCCCGACAGTTCGCTGATCCGCAGCCCTGCCCCGTAGAGCAGCTCGAAGATCGCCGCATCTCGCGCCGGAAACGGCCGCTCCGCCCCTCCGGAGACCACTCCATCGACCAGCCCGTTCGTCACCTCGGCCGTCGGGACCGCGGGCGCCGTCTTCGGAGCCTTCGGCGTATGCAGCAGCTTGGCCGCGTTCACCGTGACCACGCCCTCTCGTTGTAGAAAACGGTAGAAGGAGCGCAACGCGGCCAGCTTTCGCCGGATTGTCACGATCGCCAGACTTCTCTGATACAGGTTCCCGAGCCACTCCCGCAGCAATAGCGTATCCAGCTCGCCAATCGCCGGCGGCGCGCCGTCCGGGGGCGTAACGTAGGCCAGGAACTCCGCCAGGTCGGCCTCGTAGTTCCGCACCGTGTGCTCGGACGCGTTCCCCCGCCGCAGCTCGTCGAGATACCGCCTGATCCAGCCTTCCAGTTCAGACATGCGCCGGCGCCGCCTCGGAGAGATAGCTCTCGAGCCTCTCCATCGCCCGGCGGCACACCTCGGCGTGTCGCGCCCGCTTGTCGTGCCGCAGCTTCAGCCGCGTCTCCTCATCGAGCGGCGGCAGCAGGTCGAACGAAATGTTGGCTGGTTGATAGTTCGCCGCATCGGCCCCCGAAACATACGCGCACAGCGACCCCAGCGCCGTCTCCCGCGGCAGCGCCCGCGGCGCCTCGCCCCGCGCCACCGCATCGGCATGGAGCGCCGCCACCAGCCCCGTCGCGATCGACTCGACGTAGCCCTCCACCCCGGAGATCTGTCCCGCAAAGATGACTCGTGGCTCGCTCCGCAACTGCAGGGTCGCGGTCAGCAGCGCCGGAGCATTGATATATGTGTTCCTGTGGATCTGCCCGTAGCGCAGAAACCGCGCATTCTCCAGCCCCGGAATCATCCGCAGCACCCGTGCCTGTTCGCTGAATTTCATGTGATTCTGGAACCCGACCAAGTTATAGCTGTCGGCCCGCAGATTCTCCTGCCGCAGTTGCACCACCGCGTACGGCCGCCGCCCCGTCCTCGGATCGGTCAATCCCACCGGCTTCATCGGCCCGAACCGTAGCGTATCGCGCCCCCGCCGCGCCAGTTCCTCGATCGGCAGGCACGCCTCGAAGAACGGGACCTTGCCGTCATGGATGCACTGGTCCTCGGGAATGTGTGCCTCGACGCTTTCGGCCGCCAGCAGCGCCTCCACGAACCGATCGTACTGCTCCTTGTCGAACGGGCAATTCACGTAGTCATCGCCCCCGTCGAGCGACTTCCCGTACCGCGACGCCCGGAAGGCAATCCCGTAATCGATCGTCTCGGCGTCCACGATCGGGCTGATGCTGTCGTAGAAATACAGCCGCCCCGATCCGGTCCGCCGCCCGATCTCCTCGGCCAGCGGTCCGCTCGTCAGCGGCCCCGAGGCGACAATCACGATCCCGTCCTCCGGAAGCGCCCGCACCTCCTCGCGCCGGACCTCGATTCCCCGCTCCGCCGCGATCGCCCGCTCCACCTCGCCGGAGAACACTCCCCGGTCCACCGTAAGCGCATGACCGCCGGGAACGCGCGCCGCATCGGCCGCGCGCAGCAGCATCGAATCCAGCCGCCGCAGCTCCCGCTTCAACTCCCACGACGCCGATCCCTCCGACTCGCTCTTGAGCGAGTTGCTGCACACCAGTTCGGCCAGCCGGTCCGATTTGTGCGCCGGCGTCGACCGTACCGGCCGCATCTCGTGGAGAATCACGCGATGGCCCCGCCGCGCCGCCTGCCACGCCGCCTCGCAGCCGGCCAGACCCCCGCCAATAATGTGAATGAGTGGTTTCAACGTTCCCTTCTATTCTATCGAGGCACGGGAGTATAATCGGGAACAATGTTTGAGAGCAGCACTTCCCGACGCGACCTGTTCCGCCTGGCAGGCGGCGCGGCCCTGGCCTTTTCCGCCGGCTCCTACTCGCGAATCCTCGGAGCCAATGACCGCATTCAGCTTGGCCTGATCGGCTGCGGCGGCCGCGGCCGCGGCGTTATGGAGACCTTCATCAAAACCGACCAGGTCGATGTCAAGGCCGTCTGCGACGTCTACGGCGCCCAGATCGACCGCGCCCTCCAGGTCGCCACCTCCGCCAGGGGCTTCACCGATCACCGCAAGCTGCTCGACATGAAAACGCTGGACGCCGTCCTGATCGGCACGCCCGACCACTGGCACGCCGCCATCACCATCGATGCTCTCAACGCCGGCAAGGACGTCTACGTCGAAAAGCCCCTCACCCTGACCATCGAGGAAGGTCCCGAGATCGTCAAGGCCGCGCGTATCAATGAACGCGTCTGCCAGGTGGGCATGCAGCAGCGCTCCGGCCCTCACTACATGCAGGCCCGGGATGAGTTCATCCGCGCCGGTAAACTGGGCAAAATCACACTGGTCCGCACCTGGTGGCACGGCAACGGCGCGCACCTGCGCAACGCGCCGCCCGCCCTCGCACAGCGCCCCTCCGATCTGGACTGGGCCCGCTACCTCGGCCCGGTGAAGTGGCGCGAGTGGGACCCCCAGCAGTATTGGAACTTCCGCGCCTACCTCGACTTCGGCGGCGGACAGGTCACCGACCTGTTCACCCACTGGATCGACGTCGCCCACATGCTCCTCGGCGAAGAGATCCCCGTCGCGGCCGTCGCCTCCGGCGGCGTCTACCACTACAAGGATGGCCGCACCGCCCCGGACACCATCAACGTCCTGCTCGACTACCCCGGCGAATGGACCGCGACGTTCGAAGCCACCCTCGCTCCCGGAATCACCGGCGCCGGCGTCGAGATCTGCGGAACCGAAGGCCGCCTGGCCATCTACCGCAACCGTTTCGAATTCACCTCCGCCGAGCGCGGCGCCCGTCCCGTCGAGGTCAAGGCCACGGGCGACCTCACCCTCGACCACGTCCGCAACTTCCTCAACTGCATGCGTAGCCGGAAACTCCCGAACGGGGACGTCCTGGTCGGCCACCGCTCCGCCCAGGCCTCCCACCTCGGCAACCTCGCGTATCTTCAGAAGCGCCGCCTCAAGTTCGACCCGGACCGCGAGGAAATCCTCCCTCTCTGACCGAAAAACGCCTGTCGGTCGGGCTTGAGCCCTGCCGCCCGCTCAACTACACTGGTGCAATGCACAAGGCCGCGGTGTTTCTCCTGCTGTTTGGGATGCTTCTCTCCGGCGCCGATTCTAAACGCAAGCCCCCGAAAGGCGTTGACGTGCTCATCCTGGAGGTCACCGCCCACCGCGGCGAAGGCATCATCGCCGTGGACGGCAAGCTCCGCAATACGGGCACGAAGTCCCTCAACCGCCTGACGCTCCTGTTCGACTTTTTCGCCCCCGGCAAAGTGCCTCTCACAACCCAGAAATTCGTCATCGACGAAGAGGTTCTCGAACCCGGCGAAGAGGCCGTCTTCCGCGGCCAGCTCATCGATCCCGTGCGTGCCGTTCGCTTCCGCATCCAGGCCGAAGACGGCAGCGGCCGCTACGTGAAGATCGACCGCAACGAACTGTTGCCGATCGAGTGACTGGTTTTACAAGATTTTTACAACTTCTCGACGACCTCACCGCCGGAACCCCGTAGCATCGACAGTAGGAAATGGAGGCGGTACTCATGGTTGAAGTCGAAACTTCGAAAACCGAGACCACAGTTTACAAAGACGAGCATCTGGAAGTTGATTTTCGGACAGGACGGGCTTATGTGAACTCGAACCCGATGGTTCTCACCCGGAAGGAGTTCGAGCTGCTCGCCCTCCTCGTCGAGAATCAGGGCGAGATCCTCCCCCGCGAGATCCTGATGAAACGGATTTGGGGCTATAGCATGGAGATCCGGACCCGAACGCTCGACGTCCACATCCGGCGCCTGCGCCAGAAGCTGGGCGGCTACGGCGAGCAGTGCATCGAAACCATCTTCGGTGTCGGCTATCGCTTTCAGCGCCGCCGGGAACCGCGCATCCGCTCGACCTATCTCGGCCAGTGCGTCGCGGTCCCGGCTTGATCGGCCCGGCTCTGCCCTGACCAACTGCACTCGTTCGCCATTTCATACTCTTGCCGTTTGGTCGCCGGAGCCTTGGCAGGGATTTCGCTACAATAAGGGATTCCCGATGCAACAGCGAATCTCCCCCACCAAGGCTCTGAGCGGGTCTGTCCTGCTCCCCGGCGATAAGTCCATCTCCCACCGCTACGCGATGCTGGCCTCCCTGGCCGAGGGCACTTCCCGAATCGCCAACTACTCGACCGGAGCCGACTGCCACTCCACCCTCGGCGCCGTTCAGGCCCTCGGAGCCGTCGTCGAGAAGAAAGAGTCCGAGATCATCATCCAGGGCGCCGGTCTCCGCGGTTGGAGCGCCCCGCGCCGAGCCGTGGACGCCGGCAACTCCGGCTCCACCATCCGCATGATCTCCGGCCTCCTCGCCGGCCAGCCCTTCACCACCCGAATCGCCGGCGACGAGTCTCTCTCCCGCCGCCCGATGGACCGCATTATCCAGCCGCTCACCAGGATGGGTGCCTCGATTCAGGCCCGCGAGGGCCGTTTCCCCCCTCTCGAAATCACCGGCGGCGCGCTCCATGCCATCGACTACACCCTTCCCATGGCCAGCGCCCAGGTCAAAAGCTGCGTCCTGTTCGCCGGCCTCTACGCCGACGGCGTCACCCAGGTGCGCGAAAACATTCGTACCCGCGACCACTCCGAAATCGCCCTCCGCGAATTCGGAGCCGAAATCGACGTCCAGCCCGGCGTCATCGCCATCGAAGGCGGCCACCCGCTCCAGGCCCGCGAACTCGTCGTTCCCGGCGACCTCTCCTCGGCGGCCTTCTTCCTGGTCGCCGCCATGATTGTCCCGGATTCGAATGTCGTGCTCCGCCGCGTCGGCCTCAATCCCACCCGTTCTGCCCTGATCGATTTCCTCGTCTCACTCGGAGCCGATCTCAAGGTGCTCGATCTCGAACAGGTCAACGGCGAACTCATGGGCGATGTGCTCGTCCGCCGCTCCCGCATCCACGGCGGCGTCATCGAAAAGGAACTCACCGCCGCCCTGATCGATGAGATCCCCGTCCTGGCCGTCCTCGGAGCAGCCAGCGAGGAGGGCCTCATCGTCCGCGACGCCTCCGAGCTCCGGGTCAAGGAAACCGACCGCATCGCCACCGTCGCCGAAAACTTCCGCCGCATGGGCATCGAAATCGATGTCAAACCCGACGGCTTCGAAGTCCCCGGCCGCCAGCGCTTCCGCGCTGCCTGCTGCGACTCGTTCGGCGATCACCGCATCGCCATGGCCTGCGCCGTCGCCGCCCTCGCCGCCGATGGAGACTGCCTCATCGACAACGCCGACGCCGCTTCGGTCTCCTACCCGGCGTTCTGGGACACCCTGCGCCTTCTGACGGAGTGATGCCCATGAGCGGCGAGCGCGAGCCCGATCTCACCCTGGCCGGCCTCGTCCACGATCTCAACAATGTCTTTGAAACTCTGAACGAAGCAGCCGAACTCCTCGCCGCCGATGCCAAATGGGCCGGCCTCGCCGCCGCCATCGAGCGCAGCGTCGAGCGCGGCCGCCGCCTGGTCGACTGCTACCGCGAATCGTCCGCCTCCCCGGCCGACCTCGACCACACCGTTCATTCCGGCATCGAGTTCACCCGCGACTTCCTCCACGCCGTCCACGGGCCGCCCATCGAGTTCAAGTCCTCGATCGAGCCCGGCCTCCGCATCTCCGGCGGCGCCGCGAATTGGGAGCGCGTCTTCGTCAACCTCTTCACCAACGCGGCCCAGGCCATGCCGGAAGGCGGAACCATCGAAATCTCCGCGCGCCGCGCCGGTAGCCTCATCGAGATCGCGGTGGCCGACACCGGCCGTGGCATCCCGCCGGAAATTCTTCCCCGGATCTTCCAGCCGCGCTTCTCCACGAAGGCCGCGCCCTCCGGCCTCGGCCTCCATATCGTGGCATCGATCGTCAAGGAGAATGGGGGAACCGTCTGCGCCTCCGGCCGGCCCGACGGGCCCGGAGCCGTCTTCCGAATCGACGTGCCCGCGCCGGCCGGCCCGCAAACGTAACAACACGGGCTGCCTGAATTCTGTGCGTGTTCAGAGGGAGAGGCTCCAGCCCGCTAACCCGCCGCCTTTGCGACCAGCCGCGCCTGCTGCTCTTCTCTCCAGTGCAGCCACGCGATGCTGATCACGTGGCTTACTTCCTCGCGTTCGAATGGTTTCAGCAGAAGGTCGTAGGCCCCCAGATTCAGGACCTCCGCCCACAAGCGTTCATCGCCGCGCGTCGAAGTGACGATCAGGCGTGGCGGACGGCTCAACCGCGAACAGCCTTCCAGCACATCTCTCCACGTGCCGTCCGGCAGGCGCTCTTCGCAAAGGACGATCGCCGGCTGGTGGGCGGCAAGAAGCGTGAGTGCCTCGTCTACCAGTCGCGCTTCCGATACGATCCAGTTCGACCGCTGGAACACCGAACGAAGCGATTCGTGATCTTCCTCGAAGCCGCTGACCGACAGTACGTGCACCACTCGGTCCAACGTCTCCGAGCGGGGAGGAATCCTCTCGGGGACAGTCATTCGAACGAACCTCGTCTTTCTGGAAACCGATATCGCTGGGAGCGATTGTCTTCAAAAAAATTGTGCGCTCTCCTTCACCACGTGTCAAGGAAAACAACCCGCTGCGATTGTGAATTGGCAGCGCGGCAAGGAACATGCGAATCTAAATGAAGGCGGCTTCAGGCGCGTCTGTGCGATCTCCTGTTGTTCACGTGCTTCGAGCCGCGGTCCGGCAAGTATACATGCCACAATTCGGGATGCAATCCAATGAGCCAACCCTGGGGGCGATCTGGCTCGGTCGGGAGCGTGCCCTTTTCAGGGTGTGGGCGCCCGCGGCTGGCCGAGTCGATCTCCACATCGTCGAACCTGCCGGTCGCCTCGTCGAGATGACCAGGCAGCCCTCCGGCTACCACGAGGCCTTCGTCGAGCCGATCCGCCCCGGCGCCCTCTACTTCTACCGCCTCAACGGCCGCGACGATCGTCCCGACCCCGCCTCGCGCTTTCAGCCCCGCGGCGTTCACGGCCCCTCCGCCCTTATCGACCCCGGCTTTCCCTGGGAGGACAGCGCCTGGACCGGCATCCCGCTCGAAAGCTACGTCTTCTACGAAGTCCACGTCGGCGCCTTTACCCCCGAAGGGACCTTCGATGCCGTCATTCCGCACATCGATCCGCTGCTCGATCTCGGCATCACCGCCATCGAGATTATGCCCGTCGCCCAGTTCCCCGGAACCCGCAACTGGGGTTACGACGGCGTCTACCCGTTCTCCGTGCAGGACTCCTACGGCGGCCCCGCCGCTCTCAAGCGTCTCGTCAACGCGTGTCACAAGCAAGGGATGGCGGTCGTTCTCGACGTTGTATACAACCATCTCGGCCCCGAAGGGAACTACCTGAGCCAGTTCGGACCCTATTTCACAGACCGCCACAGGACGCCTTGGGGCGAAGCCATCAACTTCGACGGTCCCGGCAGCGAAGCCGTTCGCAATTACTTCGTCGAAAACGCTCTGCATTGGACGCGCGATTATCATTTCGATGCCCTTCGCCTCGACGCCGTCCACGCCATCATCGACGACTCTCCCTGCCACATCCTCCAGGAGATCGGCGATCGCGTCCACGAATACGCCGCCTCCTCCGGCCGCCGCATTCACGTCATCGCCGAAAGCGATCTCAACGAAGCCCGCGTCATCGAGGACAAAAGCGCCGGCGGTTACGGACTCGACGCCCAGTGGAGCGACGACTTCCATCACTCCCTCCACGTCGCGCTGACCGGTGAGGGAGCCGGCTATTATAAGGACTTCGTCTCCGGGATGCCGATCGAAAAGGCCTATCGCGAAGGCTTCGTCTACTCCGGCCAGTTCTCCGGCCACCGCGGCCGCAAACACGGAACCTCCTCGGCCCACCTGCCCGCCTCGCGTTTCGTCGTCTGCTCGCAAAACCACGACCAGGTCGGCAACCGCGCCCTGGGCGAGCGACTCTCTCAACTCGTCGACTTCGAGTCGCTCAAGCTCGCAGCCGGCGCCGTGCTGCTCTCGCCCTTTCTCCCGCTTTTGTTCATGGGCGAGGAGTACGGCGAAACCGCGCCGTTCCTCTACTTCGTCAGCCACGGCGATCCCGACCTCGTCGAAGCCGTCCGCCGCGGACGCAGCGAGGAGTTTCCCGAATTCGCCACCCTCGCCGAAGCCCTCGATCCGCAATCGGAATCGACCTTCGAGCGCTCCCGCCTCGATCACAGCCTGGCCTCCAGGGGCGGCCATGCCGTACTTCGCGACTACTACCGCACGCTGCTCGGGCTCCGCCGCACCCTCCCGCCCCTGGCCCTGCTCAGCAAAGAACAGATGACCGTTGCCTCCGACGCCGGCCGCCGCGCCATCCTCCTCCGCCGCCGTGACGGCGAGGACGAATGCCTCATCCTCCTGGCCTTCTCCCAATCGGTCGAGACGCTTGAATTCGATCTGCCTCGCGGCCGCTGGAATAAACTCATCGACTCGGCCTCGGCTGCTTGGAACGGCCCCGGCGCCCCGGCGCCCGAGTCCATCGCATCCGACGGGCGCGTCTCGCTCGCGCTCAATCCAAGGAGCTGCCTGCTGTTTCGAAAAGAATTCGAGGGGATATCCGCTTGAGATACGTTTGCATCCACAGCCATTTCTACCAGCCACCCAGGGAAAATCCCTGGCTGGAGTCGATTGAGCTGCAGGACTCGGCGTACCCCTACCACGACTGGAACGAGCGCATCGCCGCCGAGTGCTACGCCCCCAACGGCGCCTCGCGCATCCTCGATGGCGACAACCGCATCGTCAAAATTGTCAACAACTACTCGCTCATCAGCTTCAACTTCGGCCCGACGCTTCTCTCCTGGGCGGAGTCGAAGTCGCCCGACACCTACGCCGCCATCCTCCGCGCCGATCGCGAAAGCGCCGAACGCTTCTCCGGCCACGGCTCCGCCCTCGCCCAGGCCTACAACCACATGATCATGCCCCTGGCCAACCGGCGCGACAAGTACACCCAGATCTACTGGGGCATCGCCGACTTCCAGCACCGCTTCGGGCGCTTCCCCGAAGGCATGTGGCTCCCCGAAACCGCCGTCGACCTCGAAACCCTCGACCTCATGGCCGAACAGGGTATCAAGTTCACCATTCTCGCCCCCTATCAGTGCCGCCGCGTCCGCAAAATCGGAGGCCGCGCCTGGCGCGATGTCACCGGCGGTAAGATCGACCCCTCGATGCCTTACCGCATCAAGCTCCCCAGCCACCGGACCATCGATCTGTTCTTCTACGACGGCCCCGTCTCCCGTGCCGTCGCCTTCGAGCGCCTCCTCGATAACGGCGAGCGCTTCGCCGAACGCCTCCTGAGCCTCTCCGACCCCGACCGGGACGGCCCCGAACTCCTCCACATCGCCACCGACGGCGAAACCTACGGCCACCACCATAGCTACGGCGAGATGGCCCTCACCTACGCCCTCCACCACATCGAGTCCAACGGCCTGGCCCGCATTACCAATTACGGCGAGTTCCTTGAACAGAACCCGCCCACCCACGAGGTGGAAATCTACGAGAACACCGCCTGGAGCTGCGCCCACGGCGTCGAACGCTGGCGTAGCGACTGCGGCTGTAACTCCGGTGGCCGCCAGGGCTGGAATCAGGCCTGGCGCACCCCCCTCCGCCAGGCTCTCGATTGGCTCCGCGACTGCATGGCCGCCCGCTATGAGGAATCCGCCGGACGTCTTCTGCGCGATCCCTGGAACGCCCGCGACGAATACGTCCGGGTCGTGCTGGACCGTTCCCCCGAAGTTCGCGCCCGCTTCCTCCGCCAGCACGTTCACCATCCGCTCTCCGATGCCGACCAGGTCGTCTGCTGGAAGCTCCTCGAACTCCAGCGCCACGCCATGCTCATGTACACCAGTTGCGGCTGGTTCTTCGACGACCTCTCCGGCATCGAGACCGTCCAGGTCATCCAGTACGCCGGCCGAGTCGTCCAACTCGCCGAAGAGCTCTTCGGCGAGCCCATGGAGGCCGCCTTCATCGAGCGCCTCGCGAAGGCGAAGAGCAATATGCCGGAACACGGCGACGGCGCCAGCATCTACGAAAAGTTCGTCCGCCCCGCGATGGTGGACTTCCGCAAGGTCGGCGCCCACTACGCCATCAGCTCCCTGTTCGAGCCCGAAGACGAGCTCAAGCGCATCTACTGCTACTCGTCCGACCGCGAAGACTACCATGCGTTCGAGTCCGGCAATCTCCACCTCGCCCTCGGCCGCGTGCGCCTCACCTCCGAAATCACTCAGACCGCCCAGACCCTCACCTTCGGCGTCCTCCATTTCGGCGACCACAACGTCAGCGGCGGCGTCCGCGAATATCTCGGCCCGGAACCATACTCCGCCCTCCTCCGCGATGTCTCGGCCGCCTTCGGCCGCGCCGACCTCCCCGAAGTCCTCCGCCTCCTCGACCGGGGCTTCGGCAAAAACATCTACTCCCTGAAATCGCTCTTCCGCGACGAGCAGCGCCGCATCATGCGCACCATCCTCACCTCCACGCTCGGCGAGCTCGGCGCCGTCTACCGCCAGCTCTACGAGCGCTACTCGCCCTTGATGACCTTCCTCGCCGATCTCGATATCCCGCTCCCCAAGGTCTTCCACGCCACTGCGGAATATGCACTCAACAGCTACTTCCGCCGCATCGCCGACAGCGAGGAGCTCGACTTTGAACGCGTCCGGACCCTCGTCGCCGAAGCCAAACTCCGCAGAGTCGAACTCGACTCCACCACCCTCGAATACTCCTTCCGCCAGCGTATCGAGAAGGCGGCCGAACAGGTCGAAGCCGATACCAGCTCTCTCCTCCACATGCGCACCCTGTCCGACCTCAGCGAGCTCATCCGCACGCTCCCGTTCCACGTCAACCTCTGGGGTGTGCAGAACCGTTGCTACGCTTTGCTCCAGAACGGCTACCGCCTGCGAAAGGAGGCCGCCGAATCCGGCGACCGCGAAGCCCGCGAATGGGTGGCCCTGTTCGAGCATGTCTGCGAAAACTCCGGCGTCCGCCTGCCATGACGAAGAAAATCCATCCGCCCGTCGCAACCTACCGCGTTCAGTTCCACAAGGGCTTCACCTTCCAGGACGCCCGCGCCATGGTGCCCTATCTCGACGGACTCGGCATCACCCACCTCTACGCCTCGCCCATCCTGAAGGCCCGCAGCGGCAGCACCCACGGCTACGATGTCGTAGACCCTTCGCGCCTCAACCCCGAGCTCGGCTCGCCCCAGGACCTCGAGACCCTCGTCCAGGACCTGCAGAACCACGGCATCAGCCTAGTCCTCGACATCGTCCCCAACCACATGGCCGCCAGCCCTGAAAATCCCTGGTGGACTGATGTCCTCGAAAACGGCTCCAGTTCCCCCTACGCCGCCTATTTCGACATCGACTGGGAGCGCGCGCGCCCCGCCCTCGACGAGCGCATCTTCCTCCCCATTCTCGGCGGCCTCTACGGCGAGGTCCTCGAAAACCAGGAGATCTCTCCCTATTTTGAAAACGGCGCCTTCTATGTCCGCTATTACGCCAACCGCCTCCCCCTCGACCCCAGCACCTACCCGATGATCCTGCGACAGGGCTTCGAGGAATGGCGCGCAACCCACGGCGATGACCACACCGCCGTCGCCGAACTGCTCGCCCTCATCGAAGAGTTCGAGCGCCTCCCGCCCCGCACCGCGCCGGACTGGGTCGAAACCGAACTGCGCATCCGCGAGAAGGAAGTTCTTAAAAGCCGCCTCGCCGGCCTCTACTCCCGCCACCCCGAAGTCCGCGCGCACATCGACCAGGCCCTCGCAGCCTTCCGCGGAGTTCAGGGCGATCCCCGCAGCTTCGATCGCCTCGACGATCTCCTCTCGAACCAGGCCTACCAACTCGCCTACTGGAAGGTGGCCCGCGAAAAAATCAACTACCGCCGCTTCTTCGATATCAGCGACCTCATCGGCATCCGCGCCGAAGACCCCGCCGTCCACTGGGCCACCCACGAGGTTATCTACAACCTCGTCCGCGAGCGCAAAGTCACCGGCCTCCGCATCGACCATATCGACGGACTCTTCGATCCCGCCGATTACCTCGAACGCCTCCGCATCGGCGCTCCCGGCGCCTACATCGTCGTTGAAAAGATCCTGCTCGAAGGCGAAGAGCTCCCTCAGTGGCCCATCCAGGGCACCAGCGGCTATGACTTCCTTGGCATGGTCAACAACCTCTTCGTCGATCCCGCCGGCCTCGAGGAGCTGACCAAAATCTACTCCCGCCTTACCGGCTTCTCCGGAACCTTCGAGGACGTCGTCTACGACCGCAAAAAGCGCGTCATCGACGATCTGTTCTCCGGCGAGATGTTCGCTCTCGGCCTTCACCTCAGCCTCCTGGCCGAACAGGACCGCTACGCCCGCGACCTCAGCGTCACCGAACTCCGCCGCGCTCTCATCGAAACCACCGCCTGCTTCCCCGTCTACCGGTCCTATATCCGCTCCTACTCTGTCCCTGACCGCGACCGCCCCTTCCTCGAGCGCGCCATCTCCGTCGCGCGGCGCCTCAATCCCGAGATCACCCCCGCCGTATTCGACTTCCTCCGCAAAGTCCTGCTGCTCGAATTCTCCGAAACCACCGGTGAGGAGCAGCGCCAGGCCTGGCTCCGCTTCGTCATGCGCTGGCAGCAGCTCTCCGGCCCCGTCATGGCCAAGGGCGTCGAGGACACCACTCTGTACGTCTACAACCGCCTCGTCTCCCTCAACGACGTCGGCGGACGCCAGGAGGCCGTCTCACCCGAGGAGTTCCATCGGTACAACGAATCCCGGCGCGCCTGCTGGCCCGCCACCATGAACGCCACCTCCACGCACGACACCAAGCGCAGCGAGGACGTCCGCGCCCGCATCAATGTCCTCTCCGAACTGGCCGACTACTGGGGCCGCTGCGTCCTCCGCTGGAGCCGCTGGAACGCCCCCCTCAAGCGCGAAATCCACGGCGCCCTCGCCCCCGACCCCAACGAGGAACTCCTCATTTACCAGACCGTCGTCGGCGCCTGGCCCCTCTCCGAAGACGAGGTGCCCGAATTCCGCGAGCGCCTCAACGCCTACCTCGTCAAGGCCGCCCGCGAAGCCAAGGAGCACACCAGTTGGCTCCGCCCCGACGAAGACTACGAGCGCTGCCTCCTCGACTTCGCCTCCGCTCTCCTGGACCCCGGCCCCAACAACCGCTTCCTGCCCGACTTCCTCAAGTTCCAGAAGCGCGTCGCCCACTTCGGCGCCATCAACTCCTTGGCCCAGATCCTGCTCAAAATCGTCTCCCCCGGCGTACCGGACTTCTACCAGGGCTCCGTCCTCTGGGACTTCAGCCTCGTCGATCCCGACAACCGCCGCCCCGTCGACTTCCCCGGCCGCATCGGGGTTCTCGATGAGCTCCGAAGCTGGGACGGCGGCGACCTCCTCCCCCTCGTTCGCGACCTCCTCCAGCATTGGTCCGATGGCGGGATCAAAATCTTCCTGATCTACAAGGCACTCCAGTTCCGTCACGCCAACCCCGGCCTGTTCCTCGAAGGCGACTATCTCCCGCTCACGGCCCAGGGCATGCGCCGCGAGAACGTCATCGCCTTTGCCCGCCGGCACAACGGCGCCTGGGCCATCGCCTCCGTACCTCGCCTGCTCCGCCGCTTCAGCGCGCTCGAGCGCATGCCGCTCGGCCGCTCCATCTGGCGCGACACCGTGCTGCTGCTTCCCGCCGGCGCTCCCCTCCGCTGGCGCAACGTCCTCACCGGCAAATCCATCACTGCAATCCAGACCCCGGAAGGCGCCACACTCCCCCTCCACGCCGTCCTGCAAGACTTCCCCGTCGCCCTGCTCTCCGGAGCAGCCTCGTAGCCGCAAGTATCATCGAATCGGACTGCAATCCATGAATTTCATGCATCGACTCGCACTCTTTGCTTTACTCACGCCGGTGCTCGGGCGCGCCGACGTCATCGTCCTGAAAAACGCCGACCGCCTCACCGGCGAAATCCAGAAACTCGAATCCAACGCCCTGGTTCTCAAAACGGACTACGCCGGCAACGTTCGGATCGCCTGGAACATGGTCGATCGCATCACGAGCGACCGCACCTTCGAAATCGAAGTCGAAAACGGAATGCGGCTCACCGGCGCCATTCAGGAATCCGAACAGGACCTGCTCATCGCCACCGATGACGACCTCGTCACCCTCGCCCAGCCTCGCGTCGTCGCGATGAAACCCATTGAGGAGGACGTCCCCCGCAGCCGCTGGAGCAACCTCTCCGGCGCCATCGACCTCGGCTACAGCCTCGCCCGCGGCAACTCCGATCTCAACCAGTCCTCCTTCAACCTCGCCTCGGTCTATCGCACCGCGAAGGATATTTTCAAGGTCGACCTCTCCTCGCTCTTCAGCCGCCAGGAAGACACCGCCACCACCAGCCGCCACGCGGCCTCCTTTCGCCATGACCACAACCTGAACATCCAGGCCTTCACCTTCCTGATCGCCGGCTTCGAGCGCGACGACCGGCGTCTCCTCGACCTCCGCTCCAACCTCGGCGGCGGACTCGGCTGGAAGCTCATCAAGTCCGAACGCACCGATCTCTCGCTCCTGGGCGGCTTCACCTACCTGAACGAGAACTTCCGCCCGCGCCCCGGCTCGACCGACCCTGTGCCCCGCACATCCAGCAGCGAAGGTCTGGGGGGCCTTGACCTCAGCACCTCCATCGGACGCATCCGCCTGACCACCAGACTCTCAATCCACCCCAACTTCATCGACACCGGCCGCTACCGCGTCACCTACGAAAGCGGCCTGCGCATGCCCTTGATCGGGCGCTTCACCTGGAACATCAACCTGTTCGACCGATTCGACAGCCGCCCGCCGCTGGCCGTCCTCCGGAACGACTACGGCATCGTCAGCAGCTTCGGATTCACCTATTGACGAAGACCCGGCCCGCCGGACAGGTCATAATAGATTGTTTATGGAATTTCCGCTTTTATCCTTCTTCCTCGCCGGAGGCGCCGAAGCCGCCAAAATTCCGCTGGCGATGCTGGTCGTCTTTGGCTCCGCGAAACTGCTGGCGGAACTTTTCGAAAAGATTGGACAGCCCGGAATCGTCGGCGAAATCTTCGCCGGCATGATCATCGGCCCAAGCGTCCTGAACATCATCCAGCCGGATGACTTTCTCACTGCCCTGGCCGACCTGGGAGTCATGTTCCTCCTGTTCCGGGTCGGCCTCGAAGTGAAATCCTCCGAACTGATGAGAGTGGGGGGCACGGCCCTGCTGGTCGCCATCCTCGGCGTCGCGGTGCCGTTCCTGCTCGGCTACGGGATTCTGCTCGCCTGGGGTGCTCCCCAGATCGAGGCGATTTTCGTCGGAGCCGCGATGGTGGCAACCAGTGTTGGCATCACCGCCCAGGTCTTGGCGGCCAAGGGACTCCTCCAGCACACGGCCAGCAAAATCATTCTCGCGGCCGCGGTGATCGACGATGTTCTCGGCCTGATCGTCCTGGCGATCGTGAGCAGCATGGCCAAGGGAAGCGTCAACGTCATGGAGATCAGTCTGACGGCGATCCTGGCGATTGGCTTCACGATTCTGGTGGCCAAATGGGGCACCCGGACGATGGGCAAGCTGGTACCGACGATGCAATCGAGGCTCCAGGCCGGCGAAGTGCAGTTCAATCTGGCGATGGTGCTATTGTTCGGACTCTCGCTGCTGGCGATTTACACGGGAGTGGCGGCCATCATTGGAGCCTTCCTGGCGGGGATGGCTTTGGCGGAATCGGTAGGTCACCGGGTCCACGACCTTGCGCATGGAGTAACGGAGCTTCTGGTGCCGTTTTTCCTTGCGGGAATCGGTCTGCATCTTGATCTGACGGCCTTCAAGGACCCATCGGTGATGGTATTGGCGGGAATCATCCTGATTGCGGCGATTTTCTCGAAGCTGGTGGGTTGCGGGTTGGGCGGATATTCGTTGGGCTGGGCGAACATGTTCCGGATCGGTTCGGGGATGGTCCCGCGCGGAGAGGTCGGGATGGTGGTGGCGCAAATCGGCCTGGGGTTAAAGGTAATCCCGGCGGAGATTTACGGCGTAGTGGTCTTCATGGCGGTAGCGACGACGCTGGCGGCCCCGCCCCTGCTCAACGCAGCCTTCCGCCACGCCAAAAAAACTTAATTCGGGACAGGCAGGAATTTCCCCATTTTCCGCCGCAGCTTCCCCCGGCCTCCCACAACCCGCCATGCTACGCTAAATCATTCACCTGCAAAGGAAAACGATGCGCAAGCTCATCTACCTCGCCGCCGCCAGCCTCGACGGCCAGATCGCCCGCCAGGACGGCTCCTTCGACTGCTTCACCGCTCAAGGCGACCACATCGCCGACTACCTCGCCTCCTCCACTCCCTCGACGACGTCCTCACGGGCCACCACACCTATGAGGTGGGAACCCGCGCCGGAGTCACTGACCCCGACCCCGACCCCGACCTCAAAAGCCACCTCTTCTCCCGAACGATCTCCGCCAGCCCGCACCCCAACCTCCACCTCGTCCGCGAGGACGCCCCCGGCGCCGTCGCCCGCCTCAAAGCCAGCCCGTCCGCGACATTCACCTCTGCGGCGGAGCCCATCGGCCAAGGCCTTCCCCTCTTCACCAATCTCGACCAACCCCTCGAACTCGAACTCACCGCCCGCAAGCACTACGACTCCGGCGTCCTCCCCCTCACCTACCGCCTGCGTTATGATCGTCCATTGTGAACCCATCCCCCGCCGACGAACACACAACGGAATCGCCCCGCACCTCCGTCCTCATCGCCTCCTATAACAGCGCACCCGCCCTCCGCCGCTGCCTCGCCGCCCTCGAATCCTCCCCCGACCGCCCCCACTTCGAAATTCTCGTCGTCGACTCCGGCTCCACCGACGACACCCCCACCCTCGAACTCCAATTCCCAGCCGTCACCTTCCTCCGCCTCCCCCGCCACTTCGGCTTCACCCGCGCCCGCAACGTCGGACTCCGCACCGCCACCGGCGACTTTATCCTCTTCCTCGACCCCAACGTCGAACTCGCCCCCGGCGCCGTCTCATGCCTCGCCGGCCACCTCAACCGCGACCCCGACACCGCCGCCGTCTGCCCCCTCCTCGAAACCCCTGACGGCCGCCCCGCCAACCGCATCGGCCCCCTCCCCGCACCCGACGCCCTCCTCCGGGCCTGCCTCCAACCCTCCACCCTCGCCACCCACTCGCCCGACCCCGCCGCCCTCGAACAGCCCGTCGAATGGACCACCCTCGACGCCCTCCTCCTCCGCGCCCGCCACCTCAAGGGCATGAATTACCTCGATAAACGTTACGCCCACTTCTGGGCCGACGCCGAAATTTGCCGCCAGATCCGCCGGGCCGGCCGCCGCCTCCTCCTGCTCCCCTCCTGCCGCGCCGTCCTACACCCCGACGCCGCCCCTCCGCCCCAACCCGCCACCCGCGCCCTCCTCGAAGCCACCTGCCTCCTCGACGCCTGCGTCTACGCCGGCAAGCACTTCGGCTGGACCTCCCGCGCCCGCCTCCGCCTCGCCGCCATCGCCTCCACCTTCGCCGGCGCCGCCTCCGCTCTCCTCCGCGCCCGCGACCTCAGCTTCTTTCTCGGACGCTTCACCGGAGTCCTCACCGGCCGCCGCCTCGACGGCTCCCAGACTGAACTCTAAAGCTTCCCGCCCCATGATCCGATGGAATCTTGAGGGATCACGTTCATGGAAGCGTTACTCTGGATTGTCCTGCCGCTGTTGGTCGCCGCCGGCTCGGCCCTGCTGTCGTTCTACATCATGCAGGCCCGCATGGAGGTCGCCATCGCCCGCGAGCGCGAGTCGCTGGCCGAAGCCAACGCGCTGATCAAAACCGGCCACCAGATGGTCGAGGAGAAGGTCCGCGCTGCCGAAGCCGCCACCTACCGCAAAGCCTTCGACGAATTCCTCGCTGACTTCCGCGTCGAAGAGCGCCACTACGTCCGCGAAAACAAGTCGCTCTTCCTCAACCGCAAGTCGATGGTGCTCCAGGAACGCCTCTACTTCCGAAACATCCCCCTGTCCAACTGGGTCGAGCACGAAATGGTCGTCGAGGAGGGCGGCGATCTCTCCAAACTCGCCCGAGCCTGCTCTATCTTCAGCACCCAGAGCGTCATGAGCAGTGTCGGCGCCGGCATGGAGAACCCCCGTCTGCTCCGCAGCACCCCGGCGCAGGAGACCGGGAACGGCGAGCCCATCGTGGCCCATTGACGCCTTTTTCTGTCCCTCCGGCGTAAACCCGTTCTGCAATCCGCCGTCCAGAGAAGTATGATGGGCGTCATGGCGGACCGTCTCGCGACCGATACACAGCCGGTTACGCCCGTCCGGAACTTCGGAGCCTGGATGGCCGACGAGCAGAAGCGCGTCTTCCTGCTCTGCTATCGCATGCTCCAGGATCGCGACGAAGCCGATTCGGTGACCCAGGATGTCTTCCTGAAGGCCTACAAGTCCTTCCAGAAGGGCGAAATGGAACAGCTCGACGACCCGGCCAAGTGGCTCACCCGCGTTGCGGTGAACACCTGCCTCGACGTCCTCCGCTCCCGCCGCTGGAAATTCTGGCGCCAGCGCCCCAAACAGCAGGACGAAGAGCTGATTCTGAAGTCGACCTCGGGCGGAGAACCTTCCGCCGAGGACCAGGTCTTCGCCCGGCAGATCCAGCAGCGTCTCACCGAGGCGATCGCTAAGCTGTCGGACCGCCAGCGCGCCGTCTTCACGCTGCGGCACTTTGAGGACTACGCCATGGATGAAATCGCCCGGACTCTCGGCCTGGATGTCGGTACCGTCAAGGCGCACATGGCGCGCGCCATGGCGAAGATGAGGGAGGAACTGAAGGACCTCTACCGGGCCAAAGGAGCGGCCGCCGGCTCGGCCGTCGTAAGTGGGAATTGAGGGGATGACAATGAAAGCGCAACACTGGAGCGAAGACGATTTTCTCGACCGGATCTACGGCATCGGCCCCGCCGATGACTCGCATTTGGCCGAGTGCTATGCCTGCCGCGAGCGCTGGAACCAGTTCGCCCGTGCCCGCGCCGCCATCCTCGAGCCGCCAGCCGTCCCCGCTGACCTGCTTGCCGCCCAGCGCCGGGCCATTCGTGCCCGCATGGACGCCCCTTCCCGAGCCCCCCTGCGCGTCGCCTCGGCTGCCGCCGCCATGCTCGTGCTTGTCTTGAGCGTAACCCTGCTCCGCAAGCCCGAAGCCGTCGAGCCGATGGTTGCCACTTCCGACGCGCAGCTTCTGTCCGAGATTTACTCGGAAGTGTTCGAATACGACGAACCCTGGGCAACTTCCCCGGTTCGCGCCCTGTTCGTGGAGACTCAGTAATGCGAATTCTACTTCTGCTTCTCGCCTCGGTCCTCTCCCTGCCGGCCCAGTTCTCCGGGCCCTGGTGGGACAGCCCCATCGCCCAGGACCTCAACCTCACCGAAGAGCAGAAGCGCCAGATCCGCGAAACCGTCCGCGGCTATCGTGGCCGCTTCATCGACCTCCGCGCCGCAGTCGAAAAGGCCGAACTCGAAGTCGAAGAGATTCTCCAGGAAGACTACGTCGACACCCGCCGCGCCAACGATGCCATCGAGCGCCTCGTCCTCGCCCGCAGCGAGATGACCCGGATCTTCTCCCAGATGGGCCTTCAACTCCGTACGGTCCTCACTGCCGAGCAGTGGCGCGAACTCCAGAAACGCCGCCCCGCCCGAGGCTCCTACCCCGGCTTCGGCCACGGAAAGTCCAAGGGCCACGGAAAGTCCAAGGGCCGCGGCCACCCCGCGCCGGACCAGTGAGCTGATTTTCAGCCGCGGAGCTTCAATCCGTGTGCCTCGATATGCATCCGTGGCTTTCCATTTCACAGCTCCTCAGGAAGTCGATATTTCACACTTTGTCAGTCACCGCACACACAAAAATCTTAACTCGTAGACAGTGAAGACGATCTGCGCACAGCTTTGGATCGATCCCGCTGACCGTGCCGTATACTCGGGTCGGAAACCTATATGCCAACCCAAGCCAATAACACCCCCAACAAACGCGGCCCCAAGACCCCCGAAGGCCGCCAGCGTTCTTCCCAGAACGCGATCCGCCACGGCCTGACCGCCGAACAGGTCGTGATGCCTTACGAGTCCCTCTCCGACTTCGACGCCCTCGAAGCCGCCGTGACCGACGAGCTCCAACCCGACACCGAGATCGAGCGCCAACTCGTCTCCGACCTCGTCAACTACCGCTGGCGCCTCGACCGCATCGTCCGGATCGAAACCGCCACCTTCGACCTGAAAATCGGACACCAGCAACGTTGGGTCGATCGCGAATACCCCGAGGCCGATGCCGACATCCGCCTCGCCCTCGCCTTTGAGAATCTCGCCGACGGCCCCGCCCTCAAGCTCCTGGACCGCTACGAAGCCCGGTTCCGACGAGCCTATGACCGCACCCTCCGCACCCTGCTCCAGCTCCAGGCCGAGCGCCGTGCCCGGGAAACAGCAGACAAATCAACAGCTTCCGTGCACCCCGAGCCTCCGGAAGAATTTTTGCCAAACGAATTCCCAAAACAGCCGCACGCGTCTGTCGTGATCCCCATTAACGGGCTCCCCGGTACGGAAAAACCCCGCACCGGCCCGCCGAACGACGGCGAAGAGTCGCAAGACGGGAGGAAATGAGGCACGGAAACACGGAGGACCCTCCCCCGTCGGCCAGGAGAGGGCCCGTAGTGTCGCTACCGCGTGAGCGTCACCGGAACCGGCTGGCTGCACACCGGTTGGCCACCCACCGGCGCCATATCCGCGCAGATCACCAGCTCCGTCGTCATCGCCGGAAGATCTGCCGGAATCCGCAGATTGATCTGCTGTACACCCGGAATCCCGGGAGCCTCGTCCGCATACTCCGGATGCACGATTGCCCGGTCATGGATTCGCGCCGTGATCGGCCCGCTCGCCGCCGTCTTCGCGCCGGTCGCGAAGACCTGCAGCACCGAGCCAGCCCGAGCCGGGTTCATCGCCGTATTCAGCGTGCCGTCCTGATTCACCACGCCGAATACCGCCGGGGCCAGTGGAGCCAGCTTCACTGCGAATGGAGTGCTCGTCTTTCCATCCACCGTCACAACCAGCGCCACCGTCGTCTTCCCCAGCATCTCGACCGGCACCCGCACATTAAGTTGCCCGTCGCTGCGGAACAGGATCTGAGCCGCAACTCCGTCGAAGGTCACTCCGACCGACTCGCCGTCCAGCTTCGAGCCGAAAATACTTGCCAGCGATCCGGCCGCCACCGGCCCCGCGGCGAAGTTCGCCGCGTTCGTTACGCCCCGCACCGTCGGAACCGGCGGAGTCACATTCAGCGTGATCGCCACCGTCTTCGTCCCGGCCACCGCGCCCGCGTCAATCGCCAGGACGGCTTCGTACTTACCCGGCGCCAGGTTCTGAGGCAGTGCATCCACGCGGAACCCGCCCGGCCCCGAGATCAGCCGAAGCCACTCCGAGCCGCTCTTGTAGCTCAGCGACGCCTTCCACGTCATGACCCCGCCCCCGATGTTCCGTACCGCAATCGTGCCTATCTGGTGACCGGAGCCCGAAGGTGCCGTGAACTCCAGTTCCGTCGGTGTCACCGACAGCCGCGGGAAGTACTGCGCGTCGCAATCCCCCAAAATCTCGCAGTCCCTCGGTGGGTCCGCCGCGACGAATCGCGGTACATGCGCCGTCGGCGATGCCGTAAACACCGTCGACACAGCCGCGAAACTCACCTCCGCCGTCGAGAGCAGGTCCGGATCCACCTGCATGTTGTTCAGACCCAGGAACGTCGGGATCTGCGCTGTCTCGATCACCTGCGGATCGTCATCCACCACCTCGTAGACCACGAACCCCGACCCGTTCGTCAGGCCGACTTCGCTCGCCGCGATCAGCGTCACAGGATTCGGATTCCCCGGCGCCGGCACAAACGCCAGCGTGCCGCCCCCTCCATTGGCATCCGTCCCCATAACTCGAACCAGCAGAAGGCTGCCCGATGGCGTTGCCGAGATGTAGCTCCCGCCCGCCGGCCCCAGCCCCAGATCCCCCGCCGAGGTCGGCTGAGCAGCCGTCGACCCAGCCACCGCGTTCGGAACGAAAAGCCGTGCCCCCGCTGGCAGCCCCGAGTAGCGGATCATCACCCGCACGCCCGAGGTCGGAGCCTGGCCCTGGTCCGTCACCCGGCGCCGGAAGGCGCTCGCGAAGCCCTCCGTCACGCGCGTCGTAAAGTATCGCGTCCCCGCGTCCAACAAGCTGTTGAAGTCGATTGTCTCTGGGACCGGCGATACGCCCCGCAGCCGCGCCGTCGTCATCGATATCAGCACGCCGCGCTCCGGCTTCCCAACCGTAAAATGCGTCAGGTTATTTTGCAGCGTGCTCGGACCCGTGAAGGCCACCGCCGCCGTAATCAAATTGGCGCTGGTCACCCCCTGGCCGCTGACGTTCGCCCGGATGTTCTGAATCCGCAGCGTCACCGAGGCCACCGGCGGAACCACGAAGCTCACCGGGAACGAGATCGTGTTCGGCGCCGAAACCCGGCCCGCCACGCTCGTGCCCCCTTCCTCGTAAAGGACACGGGCCTCGGCGGCATCCAGGCCGATAATCTCATTCGTCACGTTCCCCGAGACAAAGACCGAAAGGTTTCCCGCGAACGTGCCTCCCCCCGCGCTCGAGAGGCAGTTCAGCGTGATCTCGCCCAGCCGCTCCGTGATCCCCTCGGAGCGGACCAATGGCGTCGACGCTCCTCCGATGCATGTCAGATTCGCGGTCTGACCCCATCCGGCGGTTGTGGCGCAGGCGAGTAGAAATAGAGATTGAAATGTCTTTTGACCGTAGCGTTTCATGATCGTATTTGTCTTGTTTTATTGGTGGCGAGACACGGCTGACGCACTGGTCAACAGGCAGGGGGAATTCCGGGGGACGCGGGGCGGCGACGAGCAAACAGGAGTCAGTCGTACACCGTGCCTACGCTGCTATTATGCACAACTCCAACCCTGAGTTCCAGCCCGTGTTGCGCGGCGGGCTTGGCCTCACTGTTACAATAGGGACAACCAAGGCACTTCCATGTTGGCAGCGTCAACCATCGCGGACGAGATTCTCGATCTCAAAAAAGAGCGGCGGGCCATTCTCCTCGCCCACCACTACCAGGAGTCCGAGATCCAGGAACTCGCCGACTGCGTGGGCGACAGCCTCGAACTCGCCCGCAAAGCCCAGGAGTTCGACGGCGACGTCATCGTCTTCTGCGGCGTCTGGTTCATGGCCGAAACAGCCAAGGTGCTCAACCCGAACCGCATCGTCGTCGTGCCCGACCGCGAGGCCAGTTGCAGCCTCGTCGAAAGCTGCCCCGTCGATCAGGTCCGCGCCTACAAACGGCGCTACCCCGATCACGTCGTCGTTAGCTACATCAATACCTCGGTCGAAGTGAAGGCCGAAAGCGACATCCTCTGCACCTCGCGCAACGCCGTCCAGATCGTTAACTCGATCCCAGCTGAAAAGCCGGTCCTGTTTCTTCCCGACATCAACCTCGGCAATTACGTCAAGCGCGAGACCGGCCGCGAGAACATGCGCATCTGGCAGGGCGCCTGCATCGTCCACGCCACGTTTCCGGCCCGCCGCCTCACCCGGGCTCGCGCCGAGCACCCGAACGCCCTCGTGGCCGCCCACCCCGAGTGCCCGCCCGACGTGCTCGCCATGGCCGACTTCATCGGCTCAACCTCGGCCATCATCCAGTGGTGCGCCGCCAACGACGCCGACGAGTTCATCGTCATGACCGAGAGCGGCGTCTCCCACTCGCTCAACAAACTGGCGCCCCATAAGCGCTTCTACTTCGTCGCCAACGAGAACTGCAATTGCAGCGAATGCCCCTACATGCGCCGCAATACGCTGGAAAGGGTGCGCGACTGCCTCAGGAACCTCCAGCCCAGGGTCGAGCTCTCCGCCGATCTCATCGAGCGCGCCCGCATTCCGGTCGACCGCATGTTGGCCGTAAGGTAGCGGCATGAGCGCTGCCGCCCCACTCACCGATACTTACGGTCGTATTCACGACAACCTTCGCGTCAGCGTCACGGACCGCTGCAACATCCGGTGCTTCTACTGCATGCCGGAGCACGACGTCCACTTCGTCCCGAGAAGCGAAATCCTCTCGTTTGAAGAGATCGAACGCTTCGTCCGCGCCGCCGCCCCGCTCGGCGTCACCAAGCTCCGGATCACCGGCGGCGAACCCCTGGTCCGCAAAGACCTCGCCGTGCTCATCCGCAAACTCGGCGCCGTCCCCGGCATCCGCGACATCGCCCTCACGACGAATGGCGTGCTCCTTCGCGATCAGGCCGAAGCGCTCTACGACGCCGGCCTCCGCCGCATCAACGTCCACCTCGACACACTCGACCGCGCCCTCTTCGAGCGGATCACGCGCCGCGACGATCTCAACCGCGTGCTCGATGGCATCGAACTATGCCGACGCCTCGGCTTCGGCCCCATCAAGATCAACGCCGTCGCGGTCAAGAACCTCGTCGAGCCCGATATCGTCCCCCTGGCCCGCTTCGGCCGCGAGCGCGGCATCGAAATCCGCTACATCGAGTTCATGCCGCTCGACTCCCAGAACCTCTGGGACCGTTCGAAAGTTCTGCTTCAGGATGAGATGCTGGCGATGCTTGAGCGCGAGATCGGTCCGCTCGAAGAGATTCCGGACCGCGACCCGCGTGCCCCGGCCTCCGAGTACCGATTCGCCGACGGCATCGGCAAAGTGGGATTCATCGCTTCGGTAAGCCGGCCCTTCTGCCTGAACTGCAACCGCATCCGTCTCACCGCCGACGGCAAGCTCCGCTACTGCCTCTTCGCCATCGAGGAGACCGACGTCAAAGGACTGCTGCGCAGCAACGCCTCCGATGACGAAATCCAGGCCGCAATTCGCGAAACGATCCACCGGAAATGGCTTGGTCACGAAATCAACCAGCCCGGCTTCGTCCCGCCCCCGCGCCCCATGTACGCCATCGGAGGCTGAAACCGCTCCGGCTACCAGAGTGAATTGAAGATATGCGCCGCCGGGTGTCCCGTCACCTGACACTTGCCGAGCCATTCAACAAAGGCCGGAAAGTCCTTCCAGCTCTGCATCGCCTGCGCGAAGTGGTCCGCCACGCCCGCCTCGCTCTCGTATACTTCACTAGCAGGTCTTCCCGCTCGTTTCAGAATTCGGGTCGAAGGGATTGGAAAGCTGTGGAGCCTTCGAAACGTTATAAACATGCAGCGCCTTCTAGCCGCTGCGATGATGAGTCGCCTCCATCCAGGTATTGTGGCTGGCGAATAAACGGTCCCCGTCCGCCGCAACCTCTCCGGGCGCAACGATCACGTACGTGAGCTGAATTTTTCCTTTGTGAGCCATCCGTAAGTCTCCTGTTCGGTCTCTCCTCCGTACTGCTAGTTGGAGCCTGTCCGATATTACGGCAATTTGGGAGCCGCCCCGAAGGCGGAAGGCGTGAAGCGGCGCTTCACAGCAGAATGGGTCGGGGAGTGATGGTCGGGGAGCGAGTTGGAGCCGCCGATGGGCGCACAGCGAACACACCTCCGGCAGGCTACCTGTGGCGGACGGTCGGAAATTTCTCAGGTTCAGCTTGCTATGCGCAGCGCTCTCGATCCGCGCTTGGGCAAGCCGGCCAGCAGCCAGAGATTGTGCGTCAACACGTTCCAGGCCACCAGCCGCGCCTGGTTTTCATGTCCCTTGGCCAGCAGCGGCGCCCCCAGAAACGCATTCTTGAAAATCGCAATCCGTGCCTCGGTTTGGCCGCGGCGCTGCTGGAGTTGCTGAAATTGCGGTTGGCGCAATCGCACCCGCAACAGTCCCGCGTCGCGCGGGGCGATGGCGTTGACAATATCGCGCCCGGCCAGCATCTCCCGAGTTTTCTTGCTGTCGAAGTTGCGATCGCCCACCACTGTCTTGACCCGCCGCAGCCCCTCCCGTTCCAGGCTGCGCTTCAGCAGCGCCGTATCGTGCTCCGGATTGCCGCATACCAGCTCCCAGTCGGTGATCAGCCCGCACTCGGCTTCCGCCAACAGCAACTGCGAGCCGAACTCCACCTCCGCGCCGGCTTTGCCTCGGACATACACCGCCGCGTGCCCTTCGTACAGGCTCAGAATCTTCTCCTCGTTGGCCACCGGCCGCTCGCCGATGAGCCGCTCGTGCGCCTGTTTGATCGCATAGGGCAGCCGCTCCAGAATGGTCTCCATCCGATTCAGAATCTGCCGCGCTTTTCCCTCGCTGAGGTCCGTCTCCTGCCATCGCTGCTCCAACAGGTCGTGGTGGCGCCGGGCGTGAGCCATCACAATCTTCACGTGCCGCTTCATCGCCCGCAGAACCTTCTTGCGTTCCTTGCGCGATCCCGCCCGCCTCCCCTGTCGCGTCATCTCCATCGACAGTTTGTTCATGCGCCGCAGAAACACTTCCGGCTCTTTCATCCGTGCCTTCACTCCACGCCGCCGAATCAGCCGCGTCGCCTAGTGGCGACTCCTTAGCGGCGGCCGAGTCCATCAGCGCGTTCACCACCTCCCGCAATTCGGCTTCGTTCACCATCTCCTGATACAACTGCAACTGGCTCTTTCCGGGGATGCGCACCTGCTCCAGGCGGCTCAGCCGGCAGAACCACTGCAGCAGGCTGGAATCGGCCAGCCGTGCCGCGAAGTGACGGAAGCTGCCGCTCGCGGCTCGTGATGGCGTGGAAAACGGCTTGATTTGCGTGCTGAGCTGCGTGGAGCCGTGCCTCAGCTTCGAGGTCGGACCGAATGTGGCGAAGAAGAAGCTGGAACTGAAGCACCGGCTGCGAAAGTGCCTGTTTCTCTACCATTATTGGATACATCCGCTGTTCGGCTTAATGAGTGCGCGGATCCAGACTTAGTTTCCGTTTCAGGTGCACATCTATCTGAACGGGCGAGAGTGGCTGGCGCGGCAAATGCATGACGCAGGGGTGGAGTACATCCGGCAGGAAAACTGCTTTCCTTGGGTGGCCGACTACGCTCGGGCGCAAACCCTGAGGGACGAGCAACTGAAAACGGACTGGCCGCGGCAACTAGGAGCGGTTGCGCGGCAGTTGAATCCGCTACACGAGAAGATCTTCGCGGGGTTTCCGGCCGAGTATTACTGGTCGGTGGCGGAGAGCGAATGGGCAACAGATGTCGGTTTCCGCGGCGGGGTGGAATTGAAGCGGCTGTTTCCGCTGCTGGTCGAGCACGGGATGCTGCACTTCTCGAGTGCCGACGTGATGCGTTTTCTGGGGCATCGGGTCACCGCACAGGGGCAGGTACACGGCAACTTCGACGGGGAACTCACCAGCGATCTGAAGCGGCGAGTGGCGGGGGCGCGCGTGAAGCATCGAGTGGAGCGAAACGCGGTCAAGATGTATGACAAGGCCCACCGGGTCGAGGGCAGCGTGTTGCGGATCGAAATGACCATGAACCAGGAGAAGGTTTTCCGCGTGTATCGCTCTAGCGAAGCAGAGCCGGAGGGAGAAAAGAAGTGGCGGCGCATGCGCCGCGGTTTAGCTGATCTGCACCGGCGCGGGGAAGTGTCACAGAAAGTCAATGAGCGCTACTTGAACGCGCTGGCCAGCGTCGACGACAGCGCCCGGCTGCAGGAAATTCTGGAGCCGCTGGAAAAACGCAAACACTGGAAGGGGCGCCGGGTTCGCGCATTGCATCCGTTCTCCCCAGAGGACGGCGCGCTGCTGGAGATCATCGGTGGCGGAGAATTCCTGGTTCGTGGAGTAAGCAACCGGGATGTGCGCGACCGGCTCTTCCCTTCACCTGCGTCTAGCGCCAGAGAAGCCAAACGCCGCTCGGCGCTGGTCAGCCGCAAGCTGCGATTGCTCCGTGCCCATGGCATTCTCCACAAAATCAAGGGGCGCAACCTGTATCAGGTCAGTGATGCCGGCCGCATCATCCTGACGACATTCCACATCGCCCGCCACGCCAGCGCTAACCAATTGATGAAAAAGGCGGCTTGATGAAAATCTTCGCAAGAGTCAAAGAACCGGATGGTTAGTAGTACGAATAAGACCGCCGGTAGATGCGCTCGGTCGGGCCGGGAAGCTCGGCGGCGAGGTGCGGGGTTTGGCGCAGGCGGTGTGCGATATCGAGCCGCGGAGCGTGGCGATTACGCCTGCCCTTCGCTGATCCACCTGGCGTGGGCGTAGTCGACGATCCAGCGGACTTCGTGCTCATCGAGAGGCGAGAACATGACGTCGAAGGCGCCGAGACGCATGGCCTCGGCCCACAGGCAGCTGTTGCCGTCGCGTCCGGCCATGAGGATGAGCTTAGGCGGCCGGGACATGGCCTGGATGAGCCGAAGGACGCCGCGCCAACCGGGTCCGGCGGCGACCTGATCGCAGAGGATGACGGAGACGCCCCGGGCGGGCATGGCGTCGAGGGAGTCAGAGTCGAGGACGGTTTCGAGGTTCCAGCCGGGGCCCTCAGAGAGCGTGGAGAGGGTGTCGAGAATGCGAGGGTCCTGGGTCATGGCAACGAGGGAAGGTGCGATGTGGCTGTGGGGGGTAGACATATGGAGGGTAGAGCACGCAGGGGGCCATTGCACCGGCGCCGTCATTGAGAACGGCCCGAGGCGTGCTCGTGGATTGGCCATCACATCCGGGAGGAGCTGACAATGAAGACCACGACACACGGTGATGCAGGACCGGAACAAGAGCGGCGCGCATCGGCGCTGCGGACGAAGCTGACGGAGCTGCTGGGCACACGGGGCGGCCGGGAGGAGCTGGCGGTGGAGTACCTGGCGGACCCGATCGACCAGTTGAAGTCGATGGCGGAATGCGCGGTTGCGGTGCAGCGGCTGGACCAGCGCGCGCGGCTGATTCACGATGTTCAGTCGGCGCTGCGGAAGGTGGAGGGCGAGATGTACGGCATCTGCGAAGAGTGCGAGGAGGAGATTGCGGCGAAGCGCCTGGATGCGGTGCCGTGGGCGCGGCTGTGCGTGCGGTGCCAGTCAGAGGCGGAGTCGGAGTCGGGGGCGCGGGAGATCGAGGTGGTGATGGACCGGGCGGCGTGAGGCGGGCATCACTGATTCCCGGAAAATAAGATAGACTTTAGCGCATGAACCGGCGCAGCTTTCTTGTAACTTCGAGTTTGGCGGCGGCCCAGGCTTGGGCCGGAGCGAATGACCGCGTGAGGGTGGCGGTGATCGGCGTGGGCGGGCGCGGGACGGCGCATGTCCGCGAGATCCTGCGAGTTCCCGAGGCGAATATGGAGGTCGCGGCTTTGGTCGATCCGGACGGGAACCGGACCGAGTCGGCCTCATCGGTGGTGTTCGAGAAGACGGGCAAGCGTCCGAAGCTGGAAGCGGACATGCGGCGGGTTTTCGAGGACAAAGAGATCGACGCGGTGACGATCGCGACGACGAACCACTGGCATACGCTGACGGCGATCTGGGCGATGCAGGCCGGCAAGGACGTGTTCGTGGAGAAGCCGGTGTCGCACAACGTCTGGGAAGGGACGAAGCTGGTGGAGGCGGCGCGGAAGTACAAGCGCATCGCGGCCGGCGGGACGCAGCGGCGGTGGTGGGGCCGGTGGCGCAAGGCGGTCGAAATGATGCACGAGGGCGCGATCGGGGAGATCTACCAGGGGAACTTCATGTTTCCGGGGCGGCGCGACTCGATTGGATTCAAGGAGCCGAAGCCGGTGCCGGGCTGGCTGAACTGGGATTTGTGGCTGGGTCCGGCGCCGATGCAGCCGTATCACGAGAACCTGGTGCACTATAACTGGCACTGGTTCTGGGACTTCGGCAACGGCGAGCTGGGCAATAACGGCATTCACCTGATCGATATTGTCCGGTGGGGGATGAAGAAAGACCTGCCGGTGCGGGTACATGCGAGCGGTGGACGGTTCGGATATAAGGACCAGGCGGAGACACCGAATACGCAGAACGTGACGTGGACGTATGCGGACGGGTCGATGATCGTGGGGCAGCTACGCGGTCTGTATACGCAGGAGCGGATGAGCTGGGACTTCTACGGAACCAAGGGGCATCTGCACATCGAGGCCGACGGGCGCTTCCGGATTCTGCTGGGGCGGAACAAGGAGCTGGAGCCGGAGGTGGAGTATCCGGAGAATATCGACCATTTCCACAATTTCGCCGATGCGGTGCGGGCACGCGATCCGAAGCTGCTTCACGCGGAGATCGAGGAGACGACGATTTCGACGGCGCTGTGCCACCTGGGGAACATCGCGTACCGGGTGAACCGGGAGTTGCGGTTCGATCCGGCGGCGATGCAGTTCGTGGGGGATTCGGAGGCGAATGCACTGCTGACGCGAAAGTACCGCGAGCCGTACGTGGTTCCGGAGCGGGTGTAGGCGATGCGGCGGGGCGCGATTCGCTGGCTTGCGTTTCTGGCGCCGGTGGTGCTCGGGGCACAGCCGGCGGAGACGATCTATATCAACGGCAGGGTGACGACGGTGGATGCCGGGGGCCGGGTGGCCGAGGCGTTCGCGGTGCGGGACGGGCGGTTCGTGGGGGTCGGGAGCACGGCGGAGATCCGGAAGATGGCGGGTCCGGGTACGCAGGTGGTGGACCTGAAGGGCCGGAACGTGCTGCCGGGGCTCATCGACAGCCACACGCATCCGATTTCGGCGGCACTGAGCGAGCGGGACGGACCGGTTCCGGTGATGCGGTCGATTCCGGAGATTCAGGAGTACATCGGGAAGCTGGCGCGGACGGTTCCGGAGGACGGGGTGATTTTCGTCCCGAAGATCTATGCGAGCCGGCTGAAGGAGCGGCGGTATCCGAGGCGGGCGGAGATCGACGCGGCGGCTCCGGGGCGCGTGGCGATGACGGACAACGGGTATGCGTCGGTGTTGAGCACGGCGGCGCTGCGGCGGGCCGGGATCGGGCGGGAGACGCCGGAGCCGGCGAACGGGAAGATCATCCGGGGTCCGGGGGGCGAGCCGACGGGGCTGATCCTGGGGGCTCCGCAACTGCTGACTCCGCTGCGGGGGGCGGCGGCGGTGACTCCGGAAGACATGCTGAACGGGCTGCGGGCGATGCAGCGGGCGTACAACCGGGTGGGGATCACGAGCACGATCGACCGGGGGCAGAGGGCCGAGGGGTTCCGCACTTACCTGGAGTTACAGCGGCGCGGGGAACTTAGTGTCCGGACTTATGTGACTTACCTGATCAGTGCGTCCGGGAAGCCGGAGGATGTGCGGCGGGAGATCGAGAGCATTCCGTTCGTGACGGGGTTTGGGGACGACTGGGTGCGGGTCGGGTCGCTCAAGACGGTGGCGGATGGCGGGATTCTGATCGGGACGGCGTATCTGCGGGAGCCGTATGGGGAGCATACGGAGCTGTACGGGTACAAGGATCCGGATTATCGAGGGAATCTGTCGGTGGCGCGGGAGAATCTGATCGAGATGGCGCGGACGGCGAACCGGTCCGGGTGGCAGATGACGGCGCACGTGGCCGGCGGCGGGGCGATCGACGCGCTGCTGGACGCGTATGAGGCGGCGGACAAGGAGCGGAGCATCCAGGGCCGGCGGTTCACGCTGACCCATGCGAACTTCCCGAACAAAGAGGCGATTGCGCGGTCGAAGCGGCTGGGGGCGGTGCTGGACTGCCAGCCGGCGTGGCACCACTACGATGGTCCGGCGATCAAGGATGTGTTCGGGCCGGCGCGGATGGAGCACTTTCTGCCGCTACGGTGGCTGTTGGATGCAGGGGTGACGGTGGCGGGCGGGTCCGACCACATGATCCGGTTCGATGACCGTGAGGCGATTAATCCGTACAATCCGTTTTTCGGGATGTGGATGGCGGTGACACGGAAGACGGCGGACGGGTCCGTGTTGCAGCCGGAGCAGCGGATTACGCGGGAAGAGGCGCTACGGATGTGGACGGTGAACTCGGCGTATCTGAGCTTCGAGGAGAAGGCGAAGGGCTCGATCGAGACGGGGAAGCTGGCGGACTTCGTGGTGGTGGATCGGGACATACTGGCGTGTCCGGTGGATGAGATGAAAGACGCCGAGGTTCTGATGACGGCGGTGGGCGGTAAGGTGGTGTATCGGAAGGAGGGGGTGGAGTGAGGGCAGCGGGGGTATTGATGGCGATGCTGGCGGCGACGGCGGGCGCCGAGATCCGGGTAGGGATCATCGGCACGGACACGTCTCACGTGCCGGCTTTCACGAAGTCATTGAATGACAAGTCGGCTCCGGACTATGTGCCGGGGGCGCGGGTGGTAGCGGCATATAAGGGCGGGAGTCCGGATATGCCGGCCAGCGCGAACCGGGTGGATAAGTTCGCCGAGGAGATCCGGACGAAGTACGGGGTGGAGATTGTGCCGGATATCGCGACGCTGCTGAGCCGGGTGGATGCGGTGCTGCTGGAGAGCGTGGACGGGCGGGCGCACCTGGCGCAGGCTCGGGAGGTGATCGCGGCGGGGAAGCCGTTGTTCATCGACAAGCCGCTGGCGGGGAGTCTGGAGGATGCACGGGCGATTGCGGCGTTGGCGAAGCGGGCGGGAGTGGCGTGGTTCAGCACGTCGAGCCTGCGGTATGCGGATTTTCTGCCGCCGCTAAAGACGCCGGTTCCGGAGGGGGCGGTGACGTGGGGCCCCGGGCCGCTGGATTCGCTGCTGGACCTGGAACTGGCGTGGTATGCGATCCATCCGATTGAGATGCTGTATGCGCTGATGGGTCCGGGGTGCGTGGAGGTGTCGCGGACGACGGCGGAGTCCGGGGATGTGATTACGGGGCGGTGGAAGGACGGCCGACTGGGGACGGTGCGGGCGGTGCGGCCGGGGTCGGGGTATGGCGCGGTGGTGTTCCGGGATGGGAAGGCGGTGCAGAGCGAGTCGCGCGGCGGGCCGGGGTATGTCGCGCTGGTGCGGGAGATTGTGAAATTCTTCGAAACGAAGGTCCCACCGGTGTCTAACGAGGAGACGCTGGAGATTTTCGCGTTCATGGAGGCGGCGCAGCGGAGCAAGACGGCGGGTGGGAGGCCGGTGCAGGTGCGGGTCGAGAGGTAACGGGGGGATCGGGCGCGCGGGGGACGGCAGGAGAGGCCGTACGGAGTTTACCGGGCGATGACTGACCGTACCCGAATTGTCTTTGGATGCCTGATCGGAGCCGGGGCTGTCGCCGTCGTAGCCGTGCTGCGGTTCGGGCTGGAGCCGGTTCTGGAGGGGGCGGCTCCTCTCATGCTGTTTCTGATCGCCGCGGCGGCCGCAGGAATATACGGAGGCCTGACACCGGCTGTCGTTGCCGCCGGCATGGGCGCGGCCGTGGGCGTTCACTTCTTTGTCGAACCTAACCATGCGTTTGGTCCGATCGGGGCGGCGGATCAGATGCGACTCCTCATATACACTGTTACGGCTGTGGCCGTGGGGCTGGTTACCGACCGGGAATACCGGGCCAGAACCTCTCTGGAAGTACGGTTCCGGCAGCAGGAGGCGCTAAATGAGCTCAGCCGCGAAGCTCTCGCGACCGGCGGCGTGCAGCAGATCCTGGATGCGGCGGTCCGGCTGATCGCGGCTCATCTCAAGGTCGAGTTCGTGAAGATCCTGGAGCTTCTTCCGGATCGGCAGGAACTCCTGGTGAAGGCCGGCGTGGGTTGGCGGGAGGGTGTCGTGGGCCATGCGGCGGTTCCGGCCGATCAGCGCTCGCAGGCGGGATACGCGCTCGCGCACAGATGGGTGATCGTGGAAAATCTGCAGAGCGACAAGAGACTCGGTCCTGCAGAGTTGCTTCGGAGCCACGGCGTGCGGAGCGGGATGAGCACCGACATCGTCGTGGAGGGCCGGATATACGGCGCGCTCGGCGCCCATACGGCGAAAAGGCGCAAATTCACGCTGTCCGACCTGGAGTTTTTGCAGGGCGTAGCCAACCTGATCGGCCACACGATCGAGCGCAGCAGACGTATCGAATCAGCTCAGCAAATGCTCAACCGGCTGAACACGCTGGTTCGAGCGAATATCTTCGGAGTGGTAATCGCTTCGGCGGACGGCCGTGTTCAGGAGGCGAATGACGCGTTCCTGGAGATGACCGGCTACACGCGCCAGGATCTGGATGCGGGAAGGATCAACTGGCTCAAGATGAGCTCGCCGGAATGGGTCCAGGCGGCCGAAGCGAACCTGGAGCAGCTACTTGACTACAGGCAGGACATTGCCGGCCGAGCGCGAATGGCTCCGCAAGGATGGACGGTGAATCTCGGTTCTACTGGGTCTGGCGAAGGTCCCCGAGGAAGACGAGATCGTCAGATTCTGTCTGGATCTTTCGCCTAGGAAGGAGCTCCAGCGGAGCCTTGCGGAGCGTGAAGAGCGATACAGGCAATTAACGGAAGCCGCGGTGGAGGGGGTTGCAATTCACGATGACAGGCGCATCCGGGACTGCAATGACAACTTCGCGCGACTCTTCGGGTACGAGGTGCAGGAGATCATCGGGAAGCATCCGGATGATTTCGTGGTTCCGGAGCACCGGCGGTATCTGAAGGACGAATCCGGTTCACCGGTCGAGGTGCACGGGCAGAGGAAGGACGGCACGACGATTCCCATCGAGATCCGGTCGAAGTCGATCCGCTATCGCGGGTCTCCGATGAAGGTTCGGATTGTGCTGGATATCGGGCTGCGGAAGCAGGCGGAGGATTTGCGGCGGTCCAAAGAGGAACTGGAGATCTTCGCGTATGCGGCCAGCCACGACCTGCAGGAGCCGCTGCGAAATCTGCGGACGTACTCGCATCTGCTCAAGCGCAGTTTGCAACGTTCCGACTATGCGGAAGCGGAGAAGATCGCGAGTGAGCTGGACGAGAACTCGACGCGGATGAGCCGCCTGGTTGCGGACCTGCTTTCGTATGCGCTGGTTGGGTCGGGCGGTCCGCTGTCGCCGGCTCCGGTTTCGATGGAGGCGGTGGTTGCGTGGACGATTGTGAATCTCGATGCCGCGATTCGCGAATCCGGGGCGATGGTGACTCACGAACCGCTCCCGGAGATTGTGGCGGATCAGAACCTCATGACGATGCTGATGCAGAACCTTGTGGGCAACGCGATCAAGTACAGGAAAGATGAAGCGCCGCGGATTCACGTGTCGGCGTCCCGTGAAAACAGTGACTGGCTTTTTTCGGAGCGCGATAACGGCCGGGGTTTCGATCCGAAGTATGCAGAGCAAGTATTTAAACCATTTCAGAGGCTGAACGGGCGCGAGGTGCCGGGAACGGGTCTCGGTCTCGCCATCTGTAAGAAGATCGTGGAACAGCACGGCGGTCAGATCTGGGCGGAATCCGAACCGGGGCAAGGCTCAACGTTCCGGTTCCGGCTTCCGGTCCGGGAGTGATTCGAAGCCGGCGGGAAGGCCGAATTTTCCCTTGAAGAGAGTTTAATCCAGTGATAGTATTCCACTTCGGCCGGCGCTAAGACCGGCATGGAGGGAGCGGCATGTCACGTTCGGCACTGGTTTTTTCTCTTGCCCTTTTGTCTGTCTTGACGGTTCGGGTCCACGGACAGACGACGTTTGCGACCATCACGGGGAATGTAAGCGACCAAAGCGGCGCTGCCATAGTCGGTTCCCTGGTCGAGGCGACCCACGTTCAAAGCAACTACCGGTATAGTGCGACGGCCAACGAGGCGGGATACTACACGATCCCCCAGCTTCGCGAGGGCGATTACATCGTGCGGGCACGATCGGACGGATTCAAAGAGTTCGTAGCGCGCGTGAGCCTGGCGGCGCGCGATCTGCGGCGGCTGGATATTCGACTGGAGTTGGGCACGGTCGAGACGGTGGTGGAGGTGAGCGCCGGGGCGACGCTGATCGAGACGGAGACGGCTCGGATCAGCGACAGCAAGGACGCCAACATGCTGAAGTCGTTGCCGCTGAATACACGGTCGCTGTGGAACTTCATGGCGATGTCGCCGAACGTGGTTCCAGGGGCGGGGGCGACGCGGCGGTTCGCCGGCAGCCGGGCCAACCAATCCGATGCGGCGATCGACGGCATCACGATCAGCAACAACCAGGACGGAACGCAGATCTCACCGCTGGTGAGCTATATCGAGAGCTTCCAGGAGGTTCGGATCGATATGGCGAATAACACAGCGGAGTTCGGGACGATCGGGATGGTGACGATTATCTCGAAGGGCGGCTCGAACGAGGTACATGGCAATGCGTTTGACTACTATCAGACGCCCTTTTTCCGCGCGCGCAATCCGTTCGCCCTGGAACGGAGCACTGGGATTCAGCACCAGCCGGGCGCATCGATCGGCGGGCCGGTAGTGCTTCCGAAACTGTATAACGGCAAGGACCGGACTTTTTTCTTTTACTCGTTCGAGACGTCTCGCGGCAGCGCGCTGCAGAATCTGCTGAACCCGACGGTGCCGCTGGCTACGTGGAGGCAGGGAGACTTCGGCGGCGTCACGACGCCGGTGCGGGATCCGATGGCGGGCAATGCGCCGTTTGCCGGCAACCGGATTCCGGCGTCGCGGCTGAACGCAGTGTCGCTAAAGATCCAGGACCGATTCTATCCGCTGCCGAACTTCGGCGATCCGAACGTGTTCCAGGCGCAGAACTATCGCGAGATGCGGGTGCGAGGCTTCGATCCGGATACGTACTGGACGTCGCGAATCGATCATCGATTTTCGGAGAAGGCTTTCGTTTTCGGGCGCGTGACCTGGAACCGGTCCCATAGCCGCGGGTTCGAGGGAAACCTGCCGACGATCGGCCAGCGGTGGCAGCAGCGGGATACGCGGGCAGTGAACCTTTCCTACACGCACTCTCTGAAGCCGACGCTGATCAACGAATTCCGGTGGGGGTTCGCGTATAACGATAACCCGCGCCACGGGCCCCTGATGGGGAGACAGATCGTACAGGATCTGGGGCTGGTGGGACTGGTGGACGATCTGCCGGATATTCCTGGCGTCTTTCGCTTGACCTTCAATCAGATTGCGTTAACGGGCATCGATCAGCAGGTCTGGCGGAGGCCGGGATTCAAGAACTTCGCACAGCAGTTTCAGGAGCACCTGAGCTGGTTCCATGGCAAGCATACGATCAAGGCAGGGGGCATGCTGAACCGGACGCTGTTTGCGGACATGATCGCGAGCAACAATCTTTTCGGCCATGCGAACTTCAGCAACCGCTTCACCGGGCATCCGTATGCGGACTTCCTGCTGGGGATTCCGACGGGTGTGAACCGGGCGTTTCCGCCGGTCCTGGTGGAGCGCGTGCGGTGGGCCACGAACCTGTTTATAACGGACGAGTACAAGGTGCGGCCGAATCTGACGTTGAACCTGGGGCTGCGGTACGAGGTGATGCCGGGATGGAATGAGACCAGCGGGCGGCAGGCGATGTTCGACATCGGATCGGGGGCTATTGTGGTGCCGGACGGGTCGCTGAACCTGGTGAGCCCGCTGCTGCCGCGAGGCTACGTGGACCTGGTGGAGGCGCGGCAGGCGGGGCTGCCGGGCTCAACGCTGCTGAGGACGGACCGGAACAATCTAGCGCCCCGGATCGGGATGGCGTGGCGGCCGTTCGGGAACGATACGGTCTTTCGGGCAGGATATGGAATTTTTTATGACGCCGTGCCGCGGAACGTCGCCGCCGGCGGAAGTCCGTTCGTGCTCAACGAGCCACTGTTTACGAATGCGGTGAACGCACCGGAGGTGATCTTCCCGCGCGTGTTTCCGACGACAGCGGGCGGATTGAGTTCGGTGGGGCTGCCGGCCGCCTTCCGTCCGGACCTGCGGATTCCCTACAGCATGCAGTACAACGCAACGGTGGAGCATCAGCGCTGGAGCACGGGGTTTCGCCTCTCCTATATCGGAACGAACACCCGACAGGGCGAGTGGAGTTACAACATCAACCAACCAGTTGGAGACGACCGGCTCTTTGTCGATAAGCCGCGCATGTTCCCGAGGTATCCGGCGATCAGCTATTTCACGAACGGGGCAGGACACCAGTACCATGCGATGGCGATCGAGGTGGAGCGACGCTTTGCCCGAGGACTTGCGTGGCAGTGGACGTATACTCTGGCGCGCGACATCGGGGATCTTGAGCGGGGCGAGTCGCCGGAAGATGCGTACAACCGGCAGAGGGAACGGGCGGTATGGGAAAACATCCCGACGCATCGCATGACCGGGAACCTCATTTATCAACTTCCGGTCGGGAAGGGAAAGCGATTCTTGTCGAACGCCGGCCGGGTTGTCAATGGGATTCTCGGCGGCTGGGAGGTGAGCACCATTTATCTCTTGCAGTCCGGGCAGTTCCTGACACCCTTATGGACGGGGCCCGATCCCACGGGGACGGCATTCACCTCCAACCGCACAGCTCCGAACGTGACGAGGCGCCCGGACCACTTCTTCGACGCGAACCTTCCGGCGGGACAGCGCAGCGTGACCGGGTGGTTCAACCCAGCGGCTTTCGGTGCTCCGGCGAACCTGTGGGGGTCGGCGGCGAAGGGCGTCATCAAGGGACCGGGCAGCAACGTTTGGCATGCCGGCCTGGTGAAGTACTTCGACTTGAACGAACGCATGAAGTTGCGATGGGAGTATATCGCGACAAACGCGATGAACCATCCGAACTGGGCGAACCCGAATACGAATATCACGACGCAGGCCCTGGTCGGGGTGATTCAGGGCGTGGGCGGCGTGGCCGGACTGGACCAGGCGGGTCCGCGAACCGGACGGATGAGTCTGCGGCTGGAGTGGTAGCCTTCTCGATTGCATCGCCGCGGCTGAGATGGTAGGGTTAAGGGTTCATGGTCGTTTGTAGCAGAAAGGGCAGCATGGGTCTCGATGGGTTCCACCCGGGAGTGCTCCTGCACGGGTTGCCTCTCTACGATACGGCCGGCGCCGTCATCAACAGCAGCATTATTATTAGGGCCATTCGCCGTCCGCTCGGCTGATCGGTTCCTCGATTAGGAGTCTAAAAGGGCCATCGCCGAACGGAGGCGATGGCCTTTTTCGTTTTTGGACACTGGAGACCAGATGAAGATACAAATATTCGACACGACTCTCAGGGATGGGACTCAGGGTGAGGGAATCTCGTTCTCTGTGGATGACAAGCTGGCGATTGCCAAGCGGCTGGACGAGGCGGGCTTCGATTACATCGAAGGCGGCTGGCCGATGTCCAATCCCAAAGACAGCGAATTCTTTCGCCGGGCAAAGGACATGCGGCTTCGCCACGCCCGACTCACGGCGTTTGGGTCGACACGGTTTTCGCGCAATCGGGTGGATGCCGATCCGAACGTGCGGGCTCTCGTCGAGGCCGAGACTCCCGCGGTGGCGATCTTCGGGAAAAGCTGGAAACTCCAGGTCGAGCGAGCGCTGGGAGTGCCGGAGGAGGAGAACCTTCGGATGATTTACGAGACCGTCCGCTATTTGAAGGACCATGGGCGCGAGGTCATCTATGATGCCGAGCACTTTTTCGACGGATACATCGACGATCCGGCCTTTGCGCTGCGGACGCTGGAGATGGCGGCGAAGGCGGAGGCCGATGTATTGTGTCTCTGCGACACGCGAGGCGGCACGCTGCCGGACGAGGTTGCGCGCGTGGTCGCTGTGGTAAAGGGGCGTTTCGACGCGACTCTCGGGATGCATGCGCACAACGATTCCGACGTGGCGGTGGCCAACACTCTCGCCGCGGTCCGGGAAGGCTGCTCGCATGTACAGGGTTGCATCAACGGCTACGGCGAGCGATGCGGCAATGCGAACCTTGTCTCGGTAATCGCCAACCTGGAGCTCAAGCAGGGTTACGAGACGATCGGCCCAGAGAATATCGGGAGTCTTACGCCGCTTGCGAGGTACATTGCGGAACGCGCGAACGTCCAGATGCCCCATGGACAGCCGTTCGCCGGACGGAGTGCGTTTGCACACAAGGGCGGGATGCATGTGAGCGCAGTCCGGAAAGCTGCGGTCACCTATGAGCACATCGAGCCGGAGCTCGTTGGCAATGAACAACGGATTCTGTTGAACGACCTTTCCGGAAAGGGCAACCTGCTGCACCGGCTGGAGCAACTCGAATTGAATCTGGCGGCGGACGAGGGGAGCTGCCGGCAATTGTTGAGCCGCGTGAAAAAGCTGGAGTCTGAGGGGTACGATCTCGAGAGTGCCGACGGGACGTTCGAACTGATCGCGCGGGAGACGCTGTCCCCCAGCGAACCGTACTTCACTGTCGGCGGCTACACGGTCACGACGCAAGCGCTGAGCGCCGGCGCGGGGGTCACAGCGGCAACTGTGACGCTGACCACGCCGTCCGGATTTCGCTCGGCGACGGCTTCCGGCGACGGGCCTGTGCACTGCCTCGACATCGCACTGAGGAGGTGTCTCAGCTCGGAGTTTCCAGAAGTCTCCCAAGTGCGGCTTATCGACTACAAGGTTCGGGTGCTGGACAGCAGGAAGGGCACGAACGCCAAGGTTCGGGTCCTCGTGGAATGGAGTGATGGCTGGAGGACGTGGACGACGGTCGGTGTGTCTACCAACGTGATTGAAGCGAGTTGGGAGGCGCTGGTCGACGCCTTGCGTCTCGAACTGACCCGATTGGAGACGGGTCGGGCCGAGGAGATGAACTCCGTGGAACTGGTCCGCGAGCCGGCAGACTGAGTGCCTTCGCAAGAGCCCGAAGCGGTCACTCGTCGACGGACGTTTTCCGAATCAGGGTGTCGAGGATGTCCCGTGCATTGGATTTGCCTCGAACCCCGATCCGTTCGCGCGAAAACTGCACGAGCCGGTTCGCAGAACGGACGTAAGTCGATGGTTGGAGGTAGTACCGGAGCAAAGATTGCTGGCCCGGAAAGAAGGAGCATCGCGGTCGTGGCGCCCTTATGGATTCGGCCGATTGCGCTGTTTTCCGAAAGACTCCGAGAATGTTGCGATCATACCGGTCGACGTCCAAGCGGAGCAGCCTGAAACCGGCAGACTCGCAGGCGAAACGAAGCGTCTCGGGGTAGAAGCCGAACAGGTGGGCCGGGTGGAAGATTTTTCCCGGGTGCTGATGGACGGAGCCGATATTCGGCACTTCGACGAAGAGGAACCCGGAGGCGTCCAGCCATTTCCAGCATCGCCGAAGTGCGTCGAGGGGATCTGGGAGGTGTTCGAGAACGTGATACATCGTGATTGCTTCGAAGGACTCTCGCGGGAAATCGACTTCCCAGAGCGGGCTTGAGATGACGCTGCAACCGAGCAGGTCCTCCGAAGACCTCGAAGCTTGCGGGTCGAGTTCGATGCCGGTCGGAACATAGCCGAAGTGTTCCAGGACGTAGAGGAAAGCACCCAGTCCGCTGCCCACGTCAAGCACGAAGCTTCCCCGGGTCAGATAGGGCCGAACTGTACGGAGTCTATTGAGCGCCAGCCGGGCGGCCCGGTAAACGTGCCTCCTTGCCGGATAGGAGCTGCCCTTATAGGTGGCGCGGTACTCAGCTTCATAGAACTGGCGTAGCTGTTCCAACGTTGGGAGCGGCTGAACCCGGACGAGACCGCAGCACAGGCAACGCACGTTCGTCAAAGGGTGTCCCGTCCGATCATAGAGGCCGACCACGTCGTACCGTTGATCGAGGCAGACCGGGCAGCCGCTAGTCATTCTCTCGCGGAGTTCTGGATTCATGCCGTATTGCTTCCGTCCAGTGTAACTATACACTCAACGCAGGAGGGCGTGAAGTGCGAACGCTTCGATTCGGTGTCGAGAAGGCGGGAGGCGCATGGAAGGGCGAGGCGAACTCACCTTCCATCTCAAAGCCTCCGATGAATCCAGGATCTCCGGTATCACCCCTCCGAGCCGTCGGATGCTTGACCAGGATGGAAGCGATTCAGGCGCAACGGATGGCGCCAGTCTAAATAACCACCGCCTATAAAGGCGGTGGGTTGGGTTACGACTGAATGTCGGGTTGCGGCTGAAGCCGCCTCAAGAACCCCCCGGCTCAGAGCCGGCCCAAGGCTCGGTGGGCGGGGTCACCTGGAACCCGTGGGCGTCCTCGTCCCAGCGCTGATTCTCAATATAGGCTTTCACCGTCTCTCATCCACCGCGCCCACCGTCGCGCAGAAATACCCTCGCGCCCACAAGTGCTGTCCCCAGTACCGCTTCCGCAAATGCGGAAACTCTTCCTGCAGCCGTCTTGACGACCGGCCCTTGATGTACTGCACCAGCTTGCTCGGCGCCAAGTGCGCTGGCGCCGATACCAGCATGTGCACGTGGTCCGGCGAGATCGCTCCCCGCACGATCACCACTTCCCTTGCTCGACAGATCTGCCGAATCAAGTCACGCGCCCGCTCCGCCACCTCTCCTCGCGGCACTTTGTACCGGTATTTCGTGATCTACACCACGTGGTACTTGATATCGAACACCGCGTGCGCGCTGCTCCTGTACTCTCCCATCCCTCCATTCTCATCGAGTCCTGCTCAAAGCGGAACCGCCTGAAAGGCGGTGGGATTAGACCGGGTAGATGGACACTAAAGCGCCGAAGTGAAGCTCGGCTGTCAAAGATCGAAACCGCGCTCATCCGAATTGATCGCGGGATATGCGGCATCTGTGTGCGGTGCGAGAGGGCCTCTTCGAAGCGCGGCTGCAAATCCGACCGGAGGGGTTGCTCTGTATTTGCTGCGCTGAAGCTACTCGAGCTTTGGCGCGCCAGCCTCGGCGGCACCGCGGGCGCAATCCAACATCTCGCCTGGACGGGCTGTATGCGGCAGGAGTCTTGCGGCCTGTCCAGGTATACTGTACACTGGTGAGTGGCCTCATTCTGTTGATGAAATCGGGGAATACGAACATCAAATCAAGAGCCGATGCCGAGCTGTCGGATGAAGTTGCGAAGCGACGAACCTTTGCCATCATATCCCATCCCGACGCCGGGAAGACAACCCTCACAGAGAAACTGCTGCTCTATTCAGGAGCCGTTGAGACCGCAGGTTCGGTGAGGCCCCGCAGAAATCAGCGCCACGCGACGGCCGATTGGATGATGATAGAACAGGCCCGCGGAATCACCGTAACTTCTACAGCCCTCCAATTTGAGCATGGGGATCGGCTCTTCAATCTGCTCGATACTCCGGGACACCACGATTTCGGAGAGGACACGTACCGGACATTGCTGGCCGTTGACAGCGCCGTGATGGTGATCGACAGCGCCAAAGGAATCGAGTCGCGTACCAGGAAATTGTTCGAGGTGTGCAGGATGCGCCGAATCCCCGTGTTCACCTTCGTGAACAAACTGGACCAGCCCGGCCGAAATCCCCTATCGCTATTAGACGAAATCGAGGATGTGCTCGGGATTCGGGCGGTACCATTGAATTGGCCGGTTGGATCCGGACCAAGTTTTCAAGGTGTCTACGACTTCGGCAGAGGAGTGCTCGTTCGATATTTGCGGGGCGCAAGCGGACAGCATATAGCGGCTAGATCCGAACTCGAGCTGGACAGTCCAGAAATCACGAACCGGCTTGACGAGCAGGAAAGCCAGGATCTCCGCGAGTCAATCGAGTTGCTTCTTGCCGTGTGCGGGCGCTTCGATCGGGAAGAATTTCTTCAGGGCAGGCTTACACCGGTTCTCTTCGGAAGCGCCTTGAACAATTTCGGCGTGGATATCTTCCTTCACGCGTTGGCGGAGTTGGCGCCGGCGCCGCAACCCAGGCGGTGCGACCACGGCTGGATCGAACCTACGGATCAGGAGTTTTCGGCATTTGTGTTCAAAATTCAGGCGAACATGGATCCGCTTCACCGCGACAGCATGGCCTTTTTAAGAATCTGCTCCGGCAGGTTTGAACGGGACATGCTGGTTCATCATCCGCGACTCGGCAAAGCCATTCGAATGAGCCGCCCTCACCGACTCTTTGCCCAAGGCCGGGAGGGCGTCGATGCGGCATTTCCCGGCGACGTGGTCGGCGTGGTCAATCGCGGCGTGTTCTCCATCGGCGACACCGTCAGCACCAACCCGAGCGTCGAGTTCCCTTCCCTTCCGCGATTCGTCCCGGAGCACTTCTCCATCATCCGGAACCGGAACCTGGCTCGGGACAAGCAGTTCAGAAAAGGTATTCAACAATTGGAGGAGGAGGGAGCAATTCAGGTTTTCTATTCCACTGAAGGCGCGCAGCGGAATGTGATCCTGGCATCTGTCGGCGCCCTGCAGTTCGATGTAACGCAGGCCCGGCTTCTGCAAGAGTATGGCGCGAGCACCGCGCTTGAGCCGCTGAATTACTCGTGCGCCCGCTGGATCGCGGCCTCTCCCGCCGCGGTGCGGAAGGCGGACTGGCCATATTCGGGAATCTTGCGGGTGGAAGATCGGAACGGCCGCATGGCGATCCTGTTCGCATCGGAGTGGCACCTCGAGTACTGTGAAAAGCACAACCGTGAAATCAAATTCCAGACGACCGCCGACGGAGCGGAAAACAGTGCCTGGTAGCGCGAGGGAAAGGGAGCCGGCCAGCGCCAGTGCGTCCGAAGCATTGAGCGCCTCCGAGCAGGAGGCCGTCGTCCATCACGTCAAGTGGATTCGTTTTCATCTGGAAGAGCTGGCACGTCTGTCCATGCAGCGTTATGGGGCACAGAGCATATTGCACCGGATCGCAACCGATGCAGAAAAGAATGTGGCGCTTCTGGAGGCGAAGTTAAAGAAGGAGTGACGGAGAGCGAGGCGCGCGCGGTCTGCGCCTCGGAAACGGTATGAATGTGTACATTCCCATTGAGCAGGTTGCGGTCACACTTAGTATCTCCGAGCCTGAATTGAAGGAGTTTTCCCGTCTGGGCTGGATCCGTCCTATTTCGAACGATAAAGCTGTCTATCTTCGGGAGCACGACGAGTATCGCTTGAGATACATCCTGGCTCTTCGAAATCGAGAGTTGACGAATGAACAGATCGACAGGGTGTTGCGACTCCAGAGTCCGCCGTATCGACTGAGCGACGTCGACGAACTCCTGGCCGCAGAGATCGACTCGGAAAAAGCGTGACTAATCTATGCGCACGCAGCGCGTCCGATATAAGAGGGCTCCGATCTGCTGGAACTTCTGTTTCTCGGCATCGTGATTGGCTCGAACAATTTCGCAGCCTCCCTCGCGCTTGGCGCAATGGGAGAGCGCCAGAGGCGAATACGAATTGCGGCTGTATTCGGAGTATTCGAATTTCTGATTCCATTGATCGGATTATGGCTGGGGCGCCAAGCGGCAAACGTTCTCGCTGGTGTGTTCGAATTATTGGGCCCCTTGCTCCTGGCGGCGATCGGGGCCGCGAGCATATACTCTGGAGATCGAGGCCACGTTGACGACAGCCTAGGCCGCGCCATGACGAGCTGGCGCGGTCTGGTTGCGCTGGCAGCCACCCTGAGTCTTGACAATCTGGTCGTGGGCTTTGCATTGGGGATACGTGAGTCGCCCCTGAAACTCGCGGCATACATTGCGAGTTTCGCCATCCTGTTCACCTTTGTTGGACTGCATCTCGGTGACGCCGCCAAACGGAAACGAGAGTCCTATGCGAAGTTTGCTTCGGGTTTTCTGTTGATTTTGCTCGCGGTAGCCCTATGGCTCGGTTGGATCTAACGTACTCTCTGAAACGCCGGTCGCCGCGCCGTTGAATCGCGACCCTCCGTGTCAACATGAATGAGACACCTTCCCCGCCGGTAATTATTGTCGAGGGCGGAGAAGGAATTCATGTTCTATGCTCAAGTCGAATCTGAAGCAGTTGCAACCGAGACAGGCGGAGTCGGCAGCTCCGCAGCGTAAGGAGGGTGAGCGAAGCGAGCCCGACCGGAGCGGAGGAGCTGCCGACTCCGGCGGGGCCGCGCCGGCACCCATCCCCGACCCGGAGGTCCCTGCCAATCCGAAACGCCGCCAGTTCACTGCCGAGTACAAGCGCTGCATCCTGGACCAGGCCGAGGCCTGCCGGGACGAAGGCGCCATCGGCGCCCTGCTGCGCCGAGAGGGCCTGTATTCGTCCCACCTGACGGCCTGGCGCCGCCAGCGGCAACAGGGCGAACTCGCAGCCCTGAGTCCCAAGAAGCGTGGTCGCAAATCCACCGCCCATCCGTTGGCCGAGGAAAACCAGCGGCTGCGGAATGAAAATGCCCGTCTGAGCCGCCGCCTCGAACAGGCCGAACTCATCATCGACGTGCAAAAAAAAGTATCGGCCCTGCTGGGGATCTCCCTGCCGGAAGTCCACAACGGCGGGGGGAACTGATGAACGCCGCCCACCAGCTCGGCCAAACCGTGGGCCGGGCGGCCGCCTGCCGGGCGCTGCAGGTGCCGCGGGCTTCGCTGTACCGCCACCTTCGCCCGCCCGGCGAGCCCGCCGCTCCACCCGCCCCTCGGCCGAGTCCGCCCCGCGCGCTGGCGCCCGCGGAACGGCAGCAGGTCCTGGACCATCTCCATGCGGAGCGCTTCCGCGACAAGGCTCCGGCTCAGGTATTCGCTACGCTGCTCGACGAAGGTACGTACCTGTACTACTAACCCGTAGATTCTTTTCTGCCCGCGAAGATTTTCATGCCGCCACCGGAGTCAGTTGCCGAACCGT
>JBKBWD010000179.1:0-3254 GCA_046289265.1 Bryobacteraceae bacterium
CGTGACGCGGTACTGCTTGCCGCCGGTGCGGATCACTGCATAGGTCATGGGTCGCCCCGGGAACTCTTCCTGAATTGCGGCGGATCCTTGGGCGTCCGGCCCAAAAACGACCGCCGGCGGCACCAGGGCGCCGCCGTGAGAGCGAGGCGTATAGCGCCGCGGGCGGCGGGGCGTCAACGGGCGATGCGTGGGCGTGCGCCTTGCCGGGCACGGGAGGCGTTGCACGGCGGGCAAGGGGCCGTTATACGGCCGCCCTCCCCTCGACCGGGGCGCGTGCCGGGTGGCCGGCACGGATGGAGAGGTGCCGGAGCGGTCGAACGGGTCGGTCTCGAAAACCGAAGTACGGGCAACTGTACCGTGGGTTCGAATCCCACCCTCTCCGCCAGTTCCCCTGCGTGTCCCGCTCTCCGCCAGACCGACCGTCGCGCTGAGTGGCAGGTTTCCTAAGGTTCTCCGGGCGGACCTGTTGCCTGGCCCCGGCCGACGAGAGCCAAAAATCGCTCTCCGGTGGCCAATTCTCTCCGGACCTCCTGACTTGGCGGATTTAGTACGCCGAGAAAATCGCGGGTAATTCAGAGGCTTGTAGCACAAGGGAACGCTTGCGTTTTCGACTTCCGTTTGGGTGGCAGTTCGAAGTTCGTCATCGAGCAAGAGCTCCCGATCACTCGCGCTCAAAGCCTTGGCTATCGAACTTCAGGGTTCGCCCGTTCTCCGTGACTGTGCGAACCAGTTGATCTGTTGCGCCGCCCGGGAGCGTGGCAACAATTTCAAGGGTTACTGTCACCTCAGCGCCCATCTGCGCCACCAGATGCGAAATCACCTCGTCCGCGATCCGCGCAGCGTCGCGCCCAACGCGGGCTGAATCCAGCCGCACCGAGCCGTGAAAGCGACGCAACGGCGGCGGGCTGGCCGGAGGCGACGCAGGATCTACCGCCTCGGGCTGTGGGTCGCCCGGAGTGCCACCCGGTCCCGGCCGCACCGGCGCCGGCTGAGGCGTTGGCGGGATCTCTGAATCGATCTGCGCACCTGCGACCGATGGCATCACGATGAGACCTGAACTGTCTGGCGTGATTGCCACCGACTGGCCGCCGCGCAAGCCTCGATAGCGGCCGCCTGCCTCGTCGAAGCTCTCGGCAAAAGCGAAGCTGTCCACCCTCCAGGTCAGCAGTCCAACGCCCTCGCGTATGGCCTGCGAAAGGACATCCGGTCCGGACACACGCGGCAGGTAGAGGTAACGGCCGAAGTCATCCACGAGCTGGCGGATGGCAATGTGGTCGCCGCGCCAGAGTGGAACCTCGTCGAGGTGCTTGCGCAGAATCGTCGAGGCCATGTTGAGCACCAACAACTCGTCCGATCGCAACCGCTTGCTCGCGCGAACAGCAAGCGGATCGCCTCCGCTCAGGCGAAGCGCTTGCCAAGTGGTTTGCGACTGCGGGCTGACCTGTTCCGGCACCAGGAGCCACTGGTACGTCTCGGGCAGCCTAGCAGTCACGGCACCGTCTGCCGCGTTCCGCTGTGTCGCTGCCTGTCCACGCTGCTGCGGGTCAAGGTTCAGCTGGTCCGCCTCGGCGACGATCTGCGACCAAGCCAGATACTTGCGGATCGCTTCGTCCAGGTCCTGCAGCCGCACCTTGTCGGGCGCGAGGAACACGAGCGTGTTCCGGTAAAGCCGCGGCGCGTTCCCCCGCGATGCGAGGATTGCCTTCGCCGCACTCTCCGCCGGGTTGTCCGGCCCCTTGCTGTAAGGATGCTCAGCCGAGAGCACCACGAGACGTGCATCCAGGTCGTCGGGCACATCGGCCCCCGACCGAGGCAAGGGATGGATGCGCGAGAAGTCGCCTGTCCGCTTGAGGTCGCTCCGCAGGCGCCTGTCCAGCTCCTCCGCGACCTTGTCCGGCTCGCGCTTCAACTGCTCGGCGCGATCGTCGGCGAGCTTCGTGACCGTGGGTTGGGTAGAGTACCAGGCGCGTGGCCCGTCCTGATAAAGGTAGGTTGCCTGCGCCGCGAGGCGCCGCAGCGCGTCACCAAACACGGCAGGAGCTTCGCCTGGCATCACGCAGCCGAGCTTCACCCGGCGATCTTCCAGGCCGCGATGCGCGGCGGCAGTGGTCGGCGCCGAACCAAGATAGATGGTCCTGGCAACGCGACGCGTGGCCGACAGCTTGCCAAGATTCGGCACCTCCGCGTCAATCCGCAGCGGCAGCGAGTTGGGCCCGTCCACATCCTTCTCGATGATCGGGACCCAGTTGTCGGAGAGATACCGCGTCAACTCGAACTGCACGCGGGGATCGTCGATCGGGATGGTGCACGGGAGGATGAGGGGGCTGCGATCGCCCTTCTCCCAAAGGCTGTGGATCACCGCCGCCATCAGCCGCAGCACGCCGCGCGTGCGCTGGAATTTCACGAGGGTGGACCAGTCCGTGTACAGCCGGTCGAAGATCTCCGGATGGATGGGATAGGCGGCCTGGATCCGCTTCTCGTAGTCGCTGGCGCGGCATTCGGGCGGGAATTCCGGCCCCTGCGCCCGATAAAGATCGGCAAAGGCCCGTGCGGTCACATCCCGCTGCTTGAACATCTCCGGCGGCATCACGTCGAACAGCCGCCGCCGCACGATCTCGAAGCCTTCCTCCGCCGAGGCGGGCCGCCAGGAGGATTCGAGCCGGCCGACCACATTCCGCAGCCGGTCGAGCGCCTCGCGCCCGCGGAGGCCGCCGACCTCGACATCGTCGGCCTGGGTGTGCGGCGAGCCCGCCGTGTCCGAAGCGGGGAGCGACACCACCAGCAGGCAGTTCTTCGCCAGCTTCGCGGATTCCGTCAGCGCCTGCGCGAAGCTGAACTGCGTCTCGAAGCTGCCGCCGGGCAGATCGGATTGGTCGTGCAGCTGCCGCGCATACGCGACCCACTCATCCACCAGGATCAGGCACGGGCCGTGCTCGACGAACAGCTCGCGGAGCACGTCGCCGGGGCTGGTCGCGCGCTCATCGTCCTGCGCGATCCGTGCGAAGGCCTTCTTCCCACCGAGCTGCCAGGCGAGCTCGCCCCACAGCGTGCGCACCACCGTGCCGTCCGGCTTCGTCACAGGGTTGCCGGGGGAGATCTTGTTCCCGACGAGGACGACACGGTTCGCCCTCGGCACCGTCTTCACCTCCGCCTCGGCCAGCACGGCTTCGATGCCGGTCAGGGTGTGCGCCTCCGCCCCCCCGAACAGGTGGTAGAGCGCCAGCATCGAGTGCGTCTTGCCGCCGCCGAAGTTG
>JBKBWD010000180.1:0-3231 GCA_046289265.1 Bryobacteraceae bacterium
CACCTGGAAATCGAAACTCTGCTCGGCGCGGCCGTTGCAGGTGTTCTGGACGAGCTGCACGCCGGTGGCGGTGCTGGCCCCCGGCACCTCGAGACAGAGGCCGCTGCGCTGTACCTGCGCATCGCTGATGAAGCTGCTCTGTGCCCGGGCTGCGAAGGGCAGGACCAGCAGCAGGGCGCCGAGCACGGCGGCGGGGCGGGGGAGGGGGGCGGGCATCGGGCACCTCGGCCGGAAGGCGAGCACCGGCAGAGGCTATTCCGGCTGGAATTGCAAAACAACGTCAACGCAACCCACCCCCGGGATTGTTTGATGGGCGTCACGTTCTGGTCGGGGTGTTGGCTGGCGGTGGTGAAAATCCACAAGCTCGGGCAGATCAGCCATGCGCTGCACGAGGCTGGGGGAGTACCGGTGGAATATGTGGGGCCGCTTCCTCTTGGTTGCGCCCGGTTATCCTGGGCGCCGATTCGGGAGGCGTCATGGGCCCTGTGCAGACTTCTTCCAGCGGCTACCGCCGCTACGGTTATGGACGACCACTTGTCGATTTTCTGGTCACCGACTCGCGCGCTGTGCTTGGGGAACTGACTCAGCGCTCCGCATTCAACGTCGATCAGTCGCAAGTCGCTGCATGGGAGGGCAGCATCGAATGCCTTCGAGAAGCTCTCGCTGCGGTTGATACTGAAGGGCATCTCTTTCTTGAGTTCGATGTGCCTCGTCTCGGTCGACGAATCGATGCGGTTCTGGTGCTTCGCCACGTCGTATTCGTCATTGAGTTCAAGGTCGGGGCCAAGGCCTTCTTGGCCGCCGATCTCGACCAGGTAGTCGACTACGCGCTCGATCTCAAACACTTCCACGAGACGAGCCACGACGTGCCGGTGGTGCCGGTCCTCGTGGCCACGGAGGCCCGTGCCGTCACCGTGCAGGCCGCGATGGACGCCGCGGTGCCGAATCTGTTCCTGCCCATGCGCTGCACGCCTGAAACCTTGAGGCGGGGCATCGCTTTGGCACTGGAGTTGGCCGAAGGACCGGCCATCGATCCCGAGGTGTGGGTACGCGGCCGCTACAAGCCCACGCCCACCATCGTTGAGGCGGCGATGGCGCTCTATGCGCGGCACGACGTGGCCGACATCTCGCGCAGCGATGCCGCCAACCTGGGCCAGACCTCGGGCTTTATCAGCCAAGTGATCACGCAGGCCCGCGAGCAGGGCCGCAAGGCGATTTGCTTCGTCACCGGCGTGCCCGGCGCCGGCAAAACGCTGGTGGGCCTTGACGTTGCCACGCGGAGCACCAATGCCGAGGCCGAGCTGCATGCGGTCTACCTTTCAGGAAACGGCCCCCTGGTGCAGGTGCTGCAAGAGGCCTTGGCGCGCGACCGCGTGCGCCGCGAGAAAGAGCAGGGTCGCGCACTTGGCATCGGTGAGGCGCGTCGGCAGGTGAAGAGTTTCATCCAGAACGTCCACCACTTCCGCGATGACGGGTTGGCCAACACCGCGCCGCCCGTCGATCATGTCGCCATCTTCGATGAGGCCCAACGCGCGTGGAACCGCGAGCAGACGGCCAGCTTCATGCAGCGCAAGCGCGGGCAGGCGGGCTTCGACCTCTCGGAACCGGAGTTCCTGATCTCCTGCCTCGACCGCCATCCTGCCTGGGCAGTGGTGGTGTGCTTGGTCGGCAACGGGCAGGAGATCAACACCGGCGAGGCTGGGATTGCGGAGTGGCTGGGCTCTGTGGAGCGCCGCTTCCCCGAGTGGGAGGTGTATGTCTCGCCCGAGCTGGGGCAGGGCGACGCCACTGTGGCTGAGCTCAAGGCAAAGGTACAGGCACGAAAGAAGCTGCACGAGATACCGTCGCTGCATCTGGCCACCTCGGTGCGCTCGTTCCGCTCGGAGCGCTACTCCGAATTCGTGAATCGCCTGCTCGACCTCGATGTTGAGGGTGCCAAGGCCTTGTTGCCCGAGGCCACGGCTCGCTTTCCGCTACACGTTACCCGTGATCTTGCTGCGGCCAAGGCGTGGCTGCGCGCCCGGGCGCGTGGCAGCGAGCGCTACGGCATCGTGGTGTCGTCCGAGGCGCAGCGGCTGCGCCCGCACGCCATCGATGTTCGCGTGAAGGTCGACCCCGTGCACTGGTTCTTGGCCGGCAAGGAGGACACGCGGTCCTCCTACTACCTCGAAGACGTCGCCACCGAGTTTCAGGTGCAGGGCTTGGAGCTCGACTGGACCTGCGTCGTGTGGGACGGAGACCTGCGCCACGCCGGCAACGCGTGGACGCACCACAGCTTCATCGGCGACCGCTGGACCAAGATCCACAAGGGCGACCGTCGTGCCTATCTCGTCAACGCTTACCGCGTGCTGCTTACCCGCGCCCGGCAGGGCACGGTGATCGTGGTGCCGCAGGGCGATGATGCCGACCCCACCCGCGCGCCGGCGTTTTACGATCCGGTGTACGACTACTTGCGGAGTGTTGGGGTGCCAGAGTTGACGATGCCCTTTCGCTAGGGGACTTCGTCGATCGCAAACGCGAAGCCTGCGGGATCGAGACGACCTGCAGGGTGCTGCCGATCGCCGCATCGCGCAGCCAGCGCACCACCTCGGCCGCCGTGAAGTCGGCGTCGTTTTCGAGTCGATCGGCTTCCGGGCCTCATGGCGCCGCGGCGTGGCACACGCAGATCGGCCCGCAGCCCCGCGTGGCGTCGCGGAACCCAGAAATGAAAACGCCCAACCGATAGAGGTTGGGCGTGGAAGGGTGGTGGTGTAGTCCTCACCAACGTCCAACCCGGATTCCGAACAGGATCGCAAGCCGGCGGGCTCGAGGGTGCGAATTCGGTGATCTGGACGCGCCCGCCCTCGCCAGGGTCACAGGTCGGCGACACGAAACCGCAGAAACGCCTTTACAGCACTTGACGAGATTGTCTTGTGCGCCTACCATTCGCTCATGGAACAAGAAATCGAGCGCAGAAATCGGATTACAGCACTATGAGTGTCACGATGGTCGACATCGCCGAGGTCCGCATGGGCTACTCGTTCCGCAGCCGTCTGGAGACGGATGCGGGGGGCGATGTCGCCGTGATCCAGATGAAGGATATCGATGACGCCAACCTGCTCCATCCCGAGGGCTTGGCCCGCGTCCAGATGCCCGATCTGAAGGATCGCCATCTCGTGCAGGAGGGAGACCTGCTGTTTCGGTCGCGGGGAGTGACCAACTCGGCTGCACTGGTTGGGGGCGGCCTTGGCC
>JBKBWD010000181.1:0-2277 GCA_046289265.1 Bryobacteraceae bacterium
AGACGGCGAATCCAGAATAGCCGGCCTCTCGCACATTTTCATCCCCCGTTGTGGCAGCCCGCCGTGGGGCATTCACATACATCCAATTTCCTCTAACCCCCTCATTCCAAAGCTCCACACCCCACTACCCACCCCAAAACCCTTGACTTCGCCCGCTATGCTGAAACCGGAGGAATCACCCATGCCCTCAGGCGCCCCCGGAGTCGCGATCCGACAGATTCCGACGCTTCCGACGCAGTTTTCGGATCTCACCCCATCCCAGCTCCAGGCCGTCCAGGCCCTGGCCACTGGAGCCAACGTCACCGCGGCTGCCGAAGCCGCCGGCGTCCATCGCGACACCATTTACGAATGGCGCCGCGCCCTCCCCGCCTTCGCGCAAGCCGTCGAAGACGCCAAGGCTGCCTACGAAACTCACCTCCACGACCAGCTCGCCGGCCTCGCCCAACTCGCCATGGCCGCCATCCGCCGCCTTCTCGAAGACCCGGCCACGCCGCCCGCCATCCAGCTCCGAGCCGCGCTCGCCGTCCTGCGCCAGTCCCACTTCGAACACCGCGACTGGAACATCCCCGCGCCCGCCGAAAAACTCGCCGAATCCCAGTGCCGCCCCACCGTCCATCTCGTTCAAGGCCCTGCCCACCATCTCCGCCAGGACACCGGCCAAACCATCCCGCGAAGCGGCCCCTGCCCCTGCGGCTCCGGCCGCAAATACAAGCGCTGCTGCGGCCAAAACGCACCGCCCGTTCTCCACGGCGCAACCGCCGCCTGATCTCTTCCACGCCCGATACCCGCCCGGATGCGCTTGGCTATCGTGGCAAAATACGTGCAGTAGCGAGTGAACATTTTCTGATGTCTGGGAACGGAATGGAAAGAACTGAAAGGAATAGCACGAGGCAGTGAAGCCGAACCAAAAGGCCGATTGGGTCGAAACAGCGCAGCCTGTGTCCCAATTCCCCCCCTGGTTTCGCGACATTCCGATCTTAATCAGCCTCACATTTCTGATCATCCAGACCGCCCTGCCGTGGATGGCGCCCTATTTCGTCACAATGGACGGGCCAGCGCACGTGTACACGGCGGTCGTGCTCAGAGCGCTGCTCCTGGACCACGAATCGCTATTCGGTTCCGTCTACACCTGGACGGCGAGCCCGCCCACGAACTGGGGAACCGCCGTGCTCATCAACCTCCTGCTTCTGGTCCTCCCGCCGGGACACGTCGAGCAGGCGCTCGCCTCGCTATGTATCATTCTGGGAGTTGCCTGTTGCGCGTACCTGCTGCGCGCCATCTCGCGGTCGCTCGTTGTCTACTCGCCGCTCCTCAATATCCTGGCTTCCAGTTGGTTCCTCTGGATCGGTTTCTACAATTTCTACCTCGGATTCATGCTCGGGCTGGCCGCCGTGGCGTACTGCATTCCCCCCGCTAGGTAATTCACGCTCAAGCACTCCGCCGTGCTGGCGCTGTTCCTGCTCGTTGTGCTCTTTACGCACCTCTTTGCCGCCGCTCTGGCAATCATGACTATCGGCATCGTCTGGTGCTGGACCTTCATTCCAGCAGTGTTCGAGCGAAAGTTCCGGGAAACACGCACCCGGAACGTCCTCGCGGCCTCGCTCGTAGTCCTGAGCATCCTTCCGGTGGCGATCGTCACCGTGCAGTTTGTCGGTTCCAACCACGCGCAACCCCGGACAAAGTCCGAAATCGAATCACTCTTGTCCAAATTAGTTTCCGCACCAAACGGCTGGGACAGCATCTGAGGATCTCGCCGCCGCTGCTGATCCGCTCCCGGCGGGCTCCAAAGCCCGCAATCCAAGCATTGGGCGCTGTGGATTGGTCGAAAACGACTGTCCAGCGGCACGCTGCCAATTTGGACAGCATCTGACGGGCAGGAGGGACCTGCTCCGGCAATGACTCACACGCCTTCATGGCATCAATAAGTTAGGCTGTGGAAAACGCGTTGAATGCAGCTAATTTGGACAGTAGTGATTTGGAATGAAGGGGTTACGAGAATTCGGAGTGACGTGATCCCCTTCACGCGTTTCGCCTGATCGAGGCGGGTTTGGCTGGTAGGCGAGTCCGGACTGGAATTTCGAGAAGTATTTACAGCCAACGGCTTCCAGGCGTTCGACGACGTCCGGGGTGTCAAAGTCCTTACTATTCAGATTTAGAAAACAGCTCTCAGCACGAAGTTGGACCCCACGTAGACGTTCATCCGGGCAGATTCAACTCGATCCGTGCGCGGCGCAGCGCCGTTAGCAGGCCGGATTCAGTCAAGGACTCCAGTGCGGG
>JBKBWD010000181.1:2287-3225 GCA_046289265.1 Bryobacteraceae bacterium
CTCACACGCCTTCATGGCATCAATAAGTTAGGCTGTGGAAAACGCGTTGAATGCAGCTAATTTGGACAGTAGTGAAATCGAATGGGCCTGGAACAACTTCCCCATGCATATCTTCGCCGGCTCGCGAGGACGCTCCGGAGAAATGACCCTCCTCTGGCCCGCGTTCCTGTGCATCATGGCTGTCGGAATCCTGGGCATGAATCGGAGCGAATGGGCCTCGCCGCGCGGCGCGTTGGCAATTGCGGCCCTTGCAATGCTGATTCTCTATCTGATCCTGCCGGATAAGGGTTTCGGAGGAAACCTCGTCAAAATCCGAATGTCATGGACTGGTGTGCTGCTGGGCACGATCACCGCACTGTCTACGATGAAAATCCGTGCGCTCCGGACGCCGCTGAGCCTCTACGCCGGCGCCTTCTTCGCGTTCTATCTCCTCCAGGCCCACGCCGTGAACGTGCGGAACACGAGCGACATGGTGATCGCCTACCGCAAGGCGCTCGAACCCGTGCGGCCGGGAGCAACCGCCATCCGCCTGCTCTACAACACGGACGATTCGAGAAAAGCGTATGGCGTTGAAGCCGCGGCCCTGAACCCCCTCTACCACGCTGACGCTCTGGTCGCGGCCGAACGCAAGTTCATTATGCTGAGCGACTACCAGGCACTGGATCGCATATTTCCGGTCCGAACCCTGCCGAAATTCTCCGACGTGGATCGCGCCAGGCTTTGGGGGCTGGAAGGGGTGGGCGACAGAGGGCCCGAAGAACTGGCGCTGCTCCACGGCGAATTGCCGGTTCCAATCGACTACGTTGTGCTCGTCGGCGACGAGAGCGACGCCAATCTGCGCCGCATGGTCGAGGAGCTGAGCCACTGCTGTCCAAATTAGCTGACCACCCTCAATCGGGCAGTTGATTCCAAAGGACATATCTGCGCCTTCTGAACCG
>JBKBWD010000182.1:0-2997 GCA_046289265.1 Bryobacteraceae bacterium
GTGCGCGGCCGGAGGTTGATCTCGCGGGCGAAGCGGCGGGTCTCTCTGGCGGTGTAGCAGCTACCGTTATCCGTCAGCCATTCGATGGTAGAAGGCAGCCTGTTCACCCGGCCGAAGCGGTGCTCGACGGTGGCGGTCATGAGATCGCGCACGTCCTCGGCAGATATGCCTGCCGTGGTGGCAACGAAGCCCATTGCCTCTCGATCGCAGCAGTCGAGCGAGAAGGCGACGCGCACCTTCTCGCCGTTGTCGCAGCCGATCTCAAAGCCGTCAGAGCACCAGCGGGTGTTGCGGGCATCGACCGCGACCCGCCCGTCGTGGCGACGCTCGTCTGCCTTGCCACTATGCCGCTGGAGCAGCAGGCCATGCACCTTCATGACCCGGTAGACGCGCTTGGCATTGGGGGCTGATGGCCCGCCATTGCGTGCTTGCCGCCGCAGGAGCGCATGGATCCGGCGGTAGCCATAGGTTGGCAGTTCGGCGATCAGCGCCTGGATACGCACGACGAGCTCTTCCTCAGGCAGCGGAGGTCGGCCGCGGCGGCGTGCAGCGACCTTGCGTCTGGCTGACGAGAGATGCTGGCGGGAGACCCCCAGCGCGTTCGCCACCGCGCTCACAGGTCGCCCTCCGGCAACGAGATCGTGCGCAAGGCCGTTTTTTTGAGACCTGCCACGCGCGCGATCGCTTCGCGCAGGATCTCGTTCTCCATCGTCTTCTTGCCCAGCATGCGCCGCAGCTCGCGCACCTGGTTTTCCAGCGCGCGATACTCGCTGGCCGCAACCACCTCGCCGCCGGCACGGGTGGCGGTCAGGGCGCCGCTTGCCGCCTGCCGGCGCCAGCCAAACAGCTGATTGGGCGCTACTCCGTGCATGCGCGCCACACGCGACACGCTGTTGCCGGGCAGGAAGGTCTCTTCGACCATGCGGAGCTTCTCTTCCGGGGTCCAACGCCTACGGCGCTGAACCCCTCCGAGAACCTCCGCATGCACATAGCTCCTGGGCTTACTGTCGGTCATATGCCTCACTCTTACATAAGGGTGAGGAACTGTCCGGTCATTTTGGGGGCCGCTTCACCACCCCATGCGATCACCTCAATCTACACCAGAAATTACACCACGAGCGCGGACGCTAACGCGGGGGCGGTGGCGGCATCTCCTCCGTTGTTGGGTGGAGTTCGTAGTCGGCAAAGAAGATTGGCAACCTGCCATGCTCTGCGGCGCCAAGAGCTTCGGTAAGCCACCCGGCATAGGCCCAGTCTCGACCGACGCTCCGCTCCGCGATGCGAGGAAAACGCTCAATGAACATCACCGCCAGCTCCCGCGCAGATTTTCCGGGCGCGTCGCTGAAACCAAAGAAGCGACCTTCGTCGCCAGTGCTATAGTTCGCTACGTCTTCGTGCCAGTTAATGATCTCCCAGCCGTTGGGTTCAATGTTATCGGCTGAGGTGATGTGACACCGCCAATGAGTGCCCGCTGGCGACATACCGCTGCAAATTCTAAGCTTCTGGTGGCCGGCTTTGTGAAGCTCGTGCACCATCTTTAGGACACGACAAGCTCGGCGCAGCGCCGGGTCCGGTGAGGCGGCTAGAGATACTCCGCGGATCATATTGGCCGAGAAGCAGTTTGGGAGATATTGAACTCGTGACCGCAGAAGCGGCACTTCATGGCTGCGGATTTGATGGTTTCGGCGCACGTGGGACAGATCTTCTCATCCGCGTTCGTTGGAGCACCGCCCGACTGCTGCCCATCTACAGTGATCCAGCCCCGCTTCAGGTAGTTGGCCACGATTAAAGAGCGCGCAAGGCATGCATAGATTACCCACATGACGAATATCAGGAACACGCCGAACGGCCCTAGGGAAGCGAAGAGCAAGATCATCGGCAGCGCGGCGACAGAATGCGTCCACAACCCCTTGAATGCGAAATATAAGAGGCCCAAGAACAGCGCGCCGAAGAATGGCCCCGCCGAGCCTACTTCCTCCTCGTAGCCGTTCACCGGATTTCTGAACTTGGTCATTTGCCCACTCCCTTGAGAGGGCGACGGTACTGCCGCCCCATGAGGCGACGGCTTCAAGCCGGTAGTTGGAAACCCTGACGAAGCTCAAGGCGCGGACGCCTTTGGGCCGGAGGCCTTGGACATACACGCCCGCCTACCGGCCATGAAACATGACCGGGGCTTCGTTCGAGAGGTTTCCACGCCTCATCCTCGTTCTCGCGAGGACGACGGCTCTATGCACCGACCGGGTGATCCAATGCAAGTTGCTGGACACCTCGAAAAACCCTCGCCTGTGGAGTCGTGATCTGATTCAATGCCGCGATAAGTGAGCGGAGGCGAAGATGGTGGGTCAGCCGGGTTTCTTTGATTTGTCGGACCGGTATGCGGCGCTGAGCGCGGCAGGCGACCCACGCGAGCGCTTGGCGTCGGTGGTGAACCGCCCCGGGATTGCCGGAGGCCAGTTTTTTCAAATTATGCTGCCATGGGTGTTTCGTCCAGCATGGCGTAGTAGCGTTTTTCGGCCTCGGCAGGCGGGATATTGCCGATAGGCTCGAGCAGTCGGCGATTGTTGAACCAGTCCACCCATTCGAGCGTGGCGTATTCCACGGCCTCAAATGAGCGCCACGGGCCTCGCCGATGGATCACCTCGGCCTTGTAGAGGCCGTTGATCGTTTCGGCCAAGGCGTTGCACTGCTACCCAACCTTGGACCAAGAGGGTCTGGAGTTTTCCACCTTGCTCAGATCCGGTGGGCTGGTTTCACCGGCTGAGTTTGCCAGCATGATCGGGGGGATATTCCCGATCGCGCTGTGCGGTCGCTCTTCGTTGTAGTGTCTACGCCAGACCTCCAGCTTTTCGCAAGCATCTTCCAGCGATAGGAACCAGTGCGCGTTCAGGCACTCGCTGCGCAGCTTGCTGTTGAACGCCTCGATGAACGCGTTGTCTGTGGGCTTACCAGGGCGGGAGAAGTCCAAGGTCACACCGCGCTGGTAAGCCCACAGATCCA
>JBKBWD010000183.1:0-2927 GCA_046289265.1 Bryobacteraceae bacterium
GGAGGTAACGCCTGATGTCCGTGACGCGGATGCAGGAAATCCAGATCTGCTTCGGTAAGCAGAAGCAGGCCGACATCTCGACCGCCAACACCGGCGTCCAGATGTGGCAGTTGCGGAAGCTGAACGCCGCGCTGGCGAACCCGAAACTCAACACCGAAAACGACGCCGAGGAGTTCGGCAAGGGCCACGAGTTCGCGACCCAATCGTTCCAGACCTCGTGGGACGTCAACGGCACGCTTGAAAAATACCTGGGCGCGGAAATTGGTGCCTGGGCGATGGCGTTCGGCTTGGGGAAGGTCGTTAAGTCCGGCACGACCCCGAACTTCACCTACACCTGCACGCCGCTATTTCCGACCTCGGGCGATGCGGCCGAGCTGCCCTATTTCAGCTTCGTCGAGCAGATCCGCCCGGGCGCGGGTGTCGTAGTGGACCGGATGGCGGTAGGCTGCGTGGTCGAAGGCTGGACCATCTCGATTGGCTCGGGGCCGGGCCGCGCCAACTCAAAGATCACGGTCGAGTTCGTGGGCTCGGGCAAGTCCGTCGAGCCCTCGGGCATCACCATGCCGGCGGCCACTGTGGAGAAGCTGCTCCCTTCTGCGTCTCTCGCGCTCACGATCAACGGCGTCAACTACGTCACGAACAAGAACATCGTTTCGCTCGAGACCTCCTGGAAGAACAATGTCCGCCTGGACGGCGGATTCTTCCCCGGATCCGGCTTTCAGACGCCTGGCGACGGCGCAAGCGGCGCCGTCCGCGGCCGCCTCGAGTTCGGCAACCGCCAGGGTACGCTGCGCTTTACGGCGCGCTTCGAGAACGGCTCCAGCGAGTTGACAAAGCTCAAGAGCCAGTCCACGGGCACGGCCGTTCTGGCGCTCACCTATGACGCGAACAACTCGCTCGAAATCACCTGGCACAAGGTCTCCTTCGCCTCCGCCGACGTGGGCGAGACCGACGGCATCGTCACCGTCGCGGTCGACTGCCTGCCGATGTGGGATGAGACCAACGGCGTCGTCTCGGCGGTGGCCAAGTGTGGAGTGGACGGAATCGGTCAGTAGGGAGGACTTTCATGTTTGACGCAAAGCAACCCATCACCATCCATCTGCGTACGCCCGATGGCGTGAAGCCGGTCCGCGTGCGATTCCCGAGTGACGAGGAGTGGCTCGACCGTCAGAAGAAGCGCAAGGTCATCGTGAAGCAACTGGGACGCGGCGTGTCGGAAACCGCGATTCCTGACTCGGCAGACGCCGACGCCGCACTGCTCGCCAGGATTCGGGTGCCGGAGGAGAATGCGCCCGAGATCGACGCCTTTGAAGCCAGCCGCATCATCGAGCAATTGAGCCAGGCTGATGTCGACGACGTGGTTCAGGTGGGCGACGGCTTCCGCGTGACGCTGCGTGTCCTCGGCGGCACGGTGACACATCTTCTCAAGATGCCCTCGGCAAAGGATGTCTTCGAGTACCGGCGCGGATTCGCGCGGGTGCTCGATCTGCCCTACAACCGCCAGGAACTGATCATCAATCTCGCGCCGGCGGGCGCGCTCTTCAAGAAGCTGCTTGAAACCACAGAAGGCTACTCAAGCGAGGTGCCGATCATCCACCAAGCCGTCGCGGTGAAAGCCACGATCGACGCTCTCGACGGTGCGTTCCAGGAGACCGGTGACCCAAACTGACCAATGGGGAGTGGCCTGAGCGGCCCTCCCTGCGATTCCTGATCCACTGGGCCCTCCGCCGCGAGGAACTCTGCGACCCTGGCCTGTGCCCGGACGCTCCGGACAATGGCGGCCGCTGCGGCCACTGCCCGCTGGATAGGCTCGATGCGGCGCAATCTTCCGAGGCGGGTCTGTTGCTCCGACGCGCGCTCGATCTCCGTGCGGCGCTGAAGCTGGGCGTTCGTATCGGCCTCGATGAGATCCGGGCGGATGAGTTCCGGGCGTTGGTGGTGCTGGAAGAGGAACGCGACGCGCTGGACCGCGAGCAGATAAACGCACATGGCCGATAACAGGCTCGAACTGGTCGTCGAAGTCGACACCAACAGGGCCAATGCGTCCATCAAGAGCGTCAACGCGAGTCTGTCCAGCATGGAAGCGTCGGCGGTGAAGACCGCCCGGGGCGCGGCGCAGGGGATCGACGGCATGACTGCCGCCATGGTGAAGGGAGCCACCGCCGGGAACCTCCTGGCCGACGCCATCAAGAGCGCCCTCTCCTGGGCCAAGGAGTTCACCGTCGGTTCGGTCATGATGGCCGCCCAGAATGCCAAAGCCGAGGCATCGCTCAAGGCGCTCGCCAACGCCCACGGCGTGGGAGAGGCTGCCGCGGCCAGGCAGGTAGCCGCGATCGAAGAGATCGGCTTCGAGTACACCGAAGCCGCGCACGCGGTCCAGCGGTTGATTGTGGCCGATCTGGAACTGTCAAAGGCGCAAGGGCTGGCCAAACTCGCCAAGGACGCGGCGGCGGTTCAGAACATCGCCGCCGGCGAGGCCCTTGAGTCCATCGTGATGGCCATCGAATCGGGCGCCTCGCGCGGCCTTCGCACGCTGGGGCTATTCGTCGACTTCCAGAGAGAAGCCCAGATCGCGCAGCTTCAACTCGGACACACCCTGACCGAGACCGAGGAGAAGCAGCTCCGCTACAACGCGGTCATTCGGGAAGGCGCGAAGATCCAGGGCGCCCATGCGGCGGCTTCCCAGACGGTCGAAGGGCAACTTGGCGCGCTGCGGCGCGAGTTCAACAACCTCCGCGAGGAGATTGGAGCCAAGTTCCAGGATGATCTCAAGGCGCTGATCGGCAACCTGCGCGGCCTGGTCGGCTGGCTCCGCGAGAACACGGACCTGCTCAAGAAGTTCGGCGAGGTTGCGCTGTACTACTAACCCGTAGATTCTTTTCTGCCCGCGAAGATTTTCATGCCGCCACCGGAGTCAGTTGCCGAAC
>JBKBWD010000184.1:0-2921 GCA_046289265.1 Bryobacteraceae bacterium
TGTCCAAACCGTGGTCGCGGACTGACCGGGTGATAGTCCTTGACGGTCTCACTCCATCTCATGAACGGATCGGGCTCCACTCCTTGCGGGCCACCGCGGAACTTGGATTCGAAGCGCTGTCATGGACCGCTGGACCACGATAGGTCACCGGACATCAAGCTGCCACCGCTGGATCAGGAAGTTCAGATGCGCGCCGTGGCGTCTGCCAAGCGCCCTTGGTCGCAGGAGTACGATGGACCCGGCGCCCGGCGTCACGTCGAACAAGGACGAGAGTTCCTCGGCGAGGTCAACCTTTCCGGCGCGAAGGTTCCGAAGCGCCACGACCATTTCGCCCTCCCGCCCATGCGCCATCCAGGTGGCGAGCGCCCGCGCGCAGCAGGCCTTACGGAAAGGCCCTGACGCGATCACAAGCTCAGGCACGGCGCCCCGCTCCAGCCAGATCGGCCACGGGGCGGCCGAGAAGCTCGCCCAATTGGAGATGCCATCGCGCGACGAAGGATGGCCAAGCGGCGTGACGTCTCCGAGGTCGACATGCAACAGGTCCAGTCTGCCTTCGGCGTTCGCCGCCGCGACCAGCGGATGCGCGAGCGCCACATCCAGCGACGGCCGATGCGCGGTGACGGCCACGGCTTGGTTCGACGGGTTCCCCACCGCGAACGGTATCGCCCAGGTTGCGCCGAACAAGCAGACGTAGTTGGAGTTCCTGGCCAGTTCCGAGAGCAGCGTGCGCTCCTCGCGCGTGAACGAGTCGCGATCTGGCGTCGCTGCTTCTTGCACGGAGGCCGCGGCGGCGGCGCGGAGGTTCGATTGCCCGCGATACCGCGTCACGGCGCCACGCATAGCACCGCGCCCGACGAGCGCCTGCCTGACATCCCATTCGAGCGACACGCGGCTCAGGACGCGCGGCCTTGTGCCCACGAAACCGTGTGTCCCTTTCGCCTTCTCGTAGGCGGCGATGAGGTCTTGATCGGAGACCAGCCTCCCGATCTCTCTTTTTCCGCCTTTCTCGTCATCCGGAGTATTCACGGCCGATATGCAGTCAAAGATAGCGGATGTGAAGTTCCGTTCGGTCTGGAGAATATGCGCCCACCAATGATCGACACCCCAGCACGTCAGAGATCCATCGAATGCGTTCAGGAAATTTTCAAGTTTTTCTGCCTTGAATAGTGGCCACGTTACCTCGATATATGAAACTATCCTAATATCCTGTCCGCTATTATCCCGAACCATAAAGGGATTGGAGATCTTGCCCTTGGGATCGTGGGACGGGCTGGAAACCCAAAACCCGAACCGTTCCGCTATCGCAAAGCAGCGCTCGATGTCCTCGGGCGCAATCTGCATGTCGTCATCCGCAACCCAGACGTAGTCATACGCCGAGATCGCCAGGTCTCCACGACGCCAAAGGTTCCAGAGGTTCTGGTACTTGCCGCCCTTGATCCGGAAGCACCGATCGGACAACTTTTCGAGCGCTTGGCACTCGGCCTCATCGTCATCATAGTATGCGACGACGAGATCGAACGACCGCCCCTGCCCTTGGCGTGTCCACGTCCGAACCACGTTGCGTGCGCCGGCGCTGGTGAACAGGCAGAACCTTCGAGCCGGCTCCAGCAACGTCAAGGGGCTCTCCGACATTGGCCATACGACGCAAGAGCAGCACCCCCTGCGCGAACCGGGGTTCACTATCCCCCTTCCTGCTGGCGTGACAAGGTCAACGACCGGCGGCGACGAGCAGGTCGTCCGCCTTCGGCCGAACGCCATTTGAGTCCGCCATGCCCCTCCTCCTCCTCGACCCCAACCTCGACCGCGAGCACGGCCACCATCTCGAATGGGATCTCGCCATCGCGCGTGCTGCGCAGGCGCGGGGGGAGGGCGTCCGCATCATCGCCCATCGCGACTTCCCCTCGGACAACGCCGCCGGCATCCCCGTTCTGCCCTGGTTCACCTTCACGACCTACGGCACCGCCTCCAACGACCCCGTCACCGGCCGCTACGACGATTTCCGCCTGTTCAACGAGGCGCTCGCCGCCGACCTCGCCGCCCTGCCGCCCGACACGCTGCGCGCCGGGGATGCGGTGCTCGCGCCGACGCTGAACGAGAACCATCTTCTCGGCTACGCCACCTGGATGAAGGGCTTCGACGCCGCCCGCGCGCCGCTCTTCCTGCTGCACCTCCTCTTCCCCGCCGGCCAGGGCACCGGGCCGGGCGATCCGCTCACCGCGCTCTTCTATCGGCTCGGCCTGCGCAAGGCTGAGGAACCGGGCGCGGAGATGCACCTCTTCGGTGCCGGCGCGCAGATCGCGCGCGACTTCACGGCCATGCTCGGCCGGCCCGTGGCGCCCTATTCCATCCCGCTCGCGCCGCGACGGTCCGGGCCGCGGCCGGCCGGCACCCGCCCGGCCTGCCTGCTCTTCGTAGGGGATGCCAAGCCGGACAAGGGCGTCCTGCTGCTGCCCGCTCTTGCCGAGGCGCTCGCCGCCGCCCATCCCGGCTGGGACTTCGTGATACACGCCAACAGCGCCACCGCCTGGGGGGCCGCCGCCACCGCCCTTCAGGACCTCGCCGCCATCGCCGCGCGCCGCGGCAACCTCCACCTTCACACCGCGCGGTTGGACCGCCCGGCCTACGAGGCCCTTCTCGAAAGCGCCGATGTCTTGCTCTGCACTCATGACCCCGCAGCCTATGCCGCGAAATCCTCCGGCGTCGTGTGGGAGGCGATCAGCCTGGGCGTTCCGGTCATCGTCCCGCGCGACACCTGGCTTTCCCGCGAGGCAGAGGAGTGGAACGCCGGCGCCCTCACCGTGCCGGAGCATTCCCCCGAGGCGCTTGCCGCCGCCTTCGACCGCTTCCTCGCCGAACGCGAGCGGCTCTGCGCCGCTTCCGCCGCCGCGGCCGGGCGCTTCCACGCCGTCAACGGCGCCGAT
>JBKBWD010000185.1:0-2906 GCA_046289265.1 Bryobacteraceae bacterium
CTTAGCTGCCGCTGCGATCAACCCACACCGAATCAGCACTCTTCCGCTCCGCTATCCGCTGGTTTACGGAATCGCTGACGTAGCGGCCTGCGCGTTAAATTCTTCGCGTTGGGATATGATACCGTCGATGACCACCCGACGCGCCCTGCTGGCCGCTCCCATGCTGTTCCTACCGCGGCTTCGCGGCGCCGACTGCTCGCGCGCCCGCCTGGCTCTGAACACCGGGACTTCGCCGCGGCTCCTCCGTTTGGCGAAACAGCTCGGGCTCGAGTGGGCCGACATGGGCGAGCGACCGCGCGCGCTGTTCCCTCCGCCGGGGCAGGTTCCCAAGGGTTCGGCCGTGGGCCTCACGGTCGAGGAGATCCGTAAAACCAAGGCGGCGGTCGAATCGTTCGGTCTGAAGATCGCGATTATGAGGCTGCCGTCGGCCCCGAACGTGATTCTCGGCACGAAGGACCGCGACCGGGACATCGAGATCGTCCAGGAGTCCATTCGCACGGCCGGGGGTGAGCGGATCCCGGTCCTGGAGTATAACTGGCAGATCCTCCGCGCCTCCGCGGGCTACTTCGCGGCGGAAGGCCGGGGCGGCACGAAACTCCGGGCCTTCGACTACGACCGTATCCGCCGCGACCCGCCCATCGCCGAGTTCGCCGGGATCACGCGCGACGAGCTCTTCGCCCGGCTGGCCTACTTCCTCAAGGCCGTCGTCCCAGTCGCAGAGAAGGAGGGCGTGCGGCTGGCGCTCCATCCAAACGATCCTCCGGTGGAGTCCTATCGCGGCATCCCGCTGCCCGTCCGGACGGCGGACGACCTGCGGCGTGTGACCGGAGTCGTGGACAGCCCTTCGAACGGGATCACAATGGACACCGGCGTCATGCGCGAGACCGGCGCCGATTCGGTCGCGTTGATCCGCGAGTTCGGCCGGCGCGACCGCATCAATCACATCCACTTCCGCAACGTGCGAGTCGCCGAGCCGTTCAACCGCTACACCGAAACCTTCCTCGAAGAAGGCGACGTCGACATGAAGGCCGCGATGCGGGCGATCTGCGAGATCGGCTACGCCCAGGGGATCGTCCCCGACCACAGTCCGCATCTGGACAACGACTCCGACGACCAGCTCGCGGGGTGGTCCTACGCCATCGGGTACATGAAGGCGCTCATGTAGTCCGGGCATTCACGTACGTCTCCTTCTCCTAACTCTTTCATTCGAAAACATGAGGACCCCGCTCCTGACCCGAAACCCTTGGTGACGCCCGTTATTGGAGCGGAGCGGTCGTGTCCATGACCGAATGGCATATGCGACAGTTCCCGAACACTTCCGGCGCAAATTCCGTCACGCCTGAGTCGAATCGCGAGCTGTCGATACAGTTTGTATGCGCGAGAGCTGACAGGAACTCGTTACCCGCGCGGCGAAGTGAGAACATTCTCCCTTGGCTGGTCCGGAATCGACCAGTGGATCACGCTGTGCTCGAAAGCGATCGGAGGAGAACATGAACGACATCAACCCCACGTTGCGAACCGTGCGCAAGAGCCCACGGCAACTCGGATTCGACCGCAAATTGGGTTTCTACGCCTTGGCGGGCGGACTGGCTTTCACGCTTCCGCAGCAGTCCCAGGCAGGCTCGATCGCCTATAGCGGTCCGCAGAATATTACCGTTACGAATTCAGTTGGGGGCACGGAGACCCACGGAGTCGACGTGAATGGCGACGGATTTATTGATTTCACGTTCGCCGCGTACTTCGACCCTGGTGTTGTCGCCAGAGTCAACGTTACGCCCGGGGCGGGGAACGCCGGTGATTCGATATCGAGCAGCTCCACGCTGACTACGAGTACGGCTCTTCTGCGGGAAACCTGGCAGTACGGAGGCGTTTACGGTAAGTGGGGCAATGGGACACCATCGTATCTCGGGCTGCGCTTTCTGATTTCGGACAACGATCACTACGGTTGGGCGAAAGTGAGTGTGACAACAGACCTAAATTTCGGATCAAGCTTCACCATTCACGACTGGGCATACCAGACCCAACCCGACACCGCGATTCTGGCCGGAGAAATCGGAGAAATCCCGGAACCCTCGTCGTTGGCGCTTTTCGCCTTGGGCGCTGCCGGATTCGCCGCTTTGCGGAAGCGCCGGACGCCATTGGCCGCCTAGCCCCGAACTCGTTTCAATCTCCTCGCGCTCGAAGCACGCAGCTGAGTATTGGTGTGTCGTGAGGGCGAAACAAAAGAATGATAAGGAAACTCCTGCTGGTAGGTTGGGATGCGGCGGATTGGAAGCTCATAAACCCGCTCCTTGATGCCGGGATGTTGCCGGCTCTCAATGGGCTCATCGGGCGCGGCGTGATGGGCAACATCACGACGTTGCAGCCGATGATGTCTCCGATGTTGTGGACATCGATCGCTACGGGCAAGACCGCGGACCAGCATGGGATTCTCGGCTTCATCGAGCCGGACCCCTTCACGGGCGGGGTCCGGGCCGCAGCCAGCACTTCTCGCAAGGGAAAGGCCCTCTGGAACATCCTCAATCAGAATGAATTCCGCTCCCTCGTGGTCGGCTGGTTCGCCAGCCAGCCGGCTGAACCGGTAAATGGTGTCTATATCTCGAACCTCTTTGCGAAGCCGGCCTCCGCTGTGCGCGAACCCTGGCCGGTCACGCCCGGTTCGGTCCATCCGGCACGGGTGGAGGCGAGCCTGGCGGCGCTGCGGGTCCATCCAAGCGACCTTACCGGTGACGACCTGCTCCCGTTCGTTCCTGAACTGGCGCGCATCGACTAGGGGCGCGATCACCGCTTGGTAAGGCTCGCGCTTACACTGGCGGAAAACATTACGAATCCTTCGAAAATCCCAGCCTGGAGTCTGTTGAATCCAGAGGGTTTATGTCTGCCGGTGCCCATCTGGCTCCGAGGGT
>JBKBWD010000186.1:0-2867 GCA_046289265.1 Bryobacteraceae bacterium
CCCAGAATCGTGGTGCGTCATTGGGGTGAACATCCGTTGCGAATTTCGTCGCGGCGGCGCCTGCTGCGGGGCCCCGGATGCACGCGGCCACCCGCCCGGCGACAGTGTCGCGTTTCGATTGGATATCCATGCTGTCATTGCTCCTGGCCGCGGGCTCGGGCATCGGACTGCTTCGCCTCGCGGCCGGCCTGCGCGCGGCGCGCCGCCTGGTGCGGACCAGCCGGGTGGTGGATGATCCGCGCGTTGCAACCGAAATCGCTCCCTGGGCCGAAGCGCGCGAGTCAACCCGAATTGCCGTTCCTGTCGCCGTCGGTCTGCGGACTCCGACGATCCTGCTGCCAACCGAGTGGCGATCGTGGAGCGCCGGCCATCTGCGCTCCGTCCTCGCCCACGAGGCAGCTCATGTGCGCCGTCACGATTGGGCGATCATGCTTCTGGCGACCACGACCCGGCGAATTCTCTGGTTCCATCCGCTGGTCTGGTGGCTCGAGCGCCGGCTTGCCTCTCTCGCTGAGGAGGCGTGCGACGACGAGTGCGTGGCCGGAAGCGGCGACCGGACAATTTACGCCGAGGCGCTCCTGGACACAGCCCGAGCCCTCGCGGCGAACCCGAACCGCATTTTGCCGGCCGGGGCCGCGATGGCGCGGACCAGCAGACTTTCCGAGCGAATTCAGCGCGTCCTTGACGGGCGGACCGGCCTGCCTCTTCGACCTTATTCGCGCGTTGCACTTCTCCTGCTGGCGCTGCCAATGGTGTACGCCGCCTCGGCGCTCCAGGTCCAACGCCCGGCCCCCGTGATCGTGGATCCCAGCGCCAGCCAGGCGGTCACTTACTGGCTCACGCCACAGGAGGTTGGAGAGCTGGAGACCCGTGTGGAACGCAACCCCGAAGACGTTGAAGCGCGCAAGCAACTCCTGGAGTTCTACATACTTCGGGGGCCCATCGACGAGTACCGGAGGCACGCCCTGTGGCTCATTCGCAACCGGCCGGGTTCGGACCTCGCAGTACGCACTTCCTTTACGATGTCCCACCGCGACCCGGACGGGGAAGCCCGGCGGCTCTGGCTGCGGCAGATCGACGAACGCGGCAACGAGCCTCAGGTCCTGGCCAATGCCGCGATTTTCTTCGGATCCAAGGACCCGGCGCGGGCGGAGCAGCTTTGGCTGGAACTCCGCCGCCGCGATCCGGAGAACCGTCGTTGGACTTTCGGACTCGCCAGGCTCTATTCGCAAAACGTCGCACAGGTCGCCATTCCCTCCGGCGGAGACCCCGCCTTTGCGCGTCACGCGCTGACCACGCTCGAGACGGCTGCCGATGCCGACCTCGTCGGGCGTGTCGCCTCGCAACTGGTTCCGGCCGGCTCTCGGATCGATCCGCTGCGTCCTGTGACGGAGCGTCTCCTGCGCCGCGCCATCCAGCTCGATTCGTCCAATCCGGAATGGCGATGGGCGCTTCAGCGATTGCACGAGCCGCCGAGACCGTTCCCGCCTCCCGCGCCGGAAGGCATGCGAGGCAGTGCGGTCATCGACGGCCCGGCGCTGCTCAACCGCGTCGAGCCGAAGTATCCGACCGAGGCGAGAGAAAAGGGCGTGCGCGGGCACGTCCTGCTGCTGGTCAGCATCGATACCGACGGCAGGGTGATGCGTGTGACTCCACGATTCGGCGATCCGCTGCTTGTCGACGCCGCTGTGGAAGCGGTTCGCGAGTGGCGCTACGAGGCCGGTGCGGCCGAGGTCATCGTGGAGGTCGATGTGCCCTTCCTGCCTGCCGAGCGGTAGACATCAGCGCTGCGGAGGACCCGGCTTCAGTTCGGCCTTGTGTTTCGCCAGCGTATCGAGCAGATCGCGCACGATCGCCGGATGCGAATCGGAGACGTCGTACTTCTCCGATGGGTCCTCGAGCAGATCGTAGAGCAGCGGTGGATCGTGCTTCTCAAGCTGGCCGCCGAGCGTGGGAGAACTGCTCAATACGTGCAGCTTCCAGCGGCCCTTGCGAACGGCGCGTAGGTCTTCGTTCAGGTAGTAGAACAGCAGCGGTTCGCGGCCGGGCGCGTTGCTGAGCAGCACATCGGAGATATCGGCGCCGTCGTAGACGCGGTCGGCAGGCAGTTTGACACCGGCGAGGCGCGCGCACGTCGGCATCAGGTCCATGAGGGTGCCGAACGCCGGCGTCACCACGCCGGCGGGGATTTTGCCCGGCCAGCGCGCGATGAAGGGCTCGCGCATCCCCCCTTCCCAGGTGCTGGTCTTCCCTTCCCGCAGCAGCCCGGCGGAACCGGCCTCCTGCTTCTTGATCAACCACGGGCCGTTGTCGCTTGAAAAGAAGACGACCGTGTTGTTGTCGATTCCGAGTTCCTTGATCGTCTTGAGAATCTCGCCGGTGCTCCAGTCGAGTTCCTCGACTACGTCGCCGTAGAGGCCGCGCGCCGATTTGCCACGGAAGCGCTCGCTCGCAAACAGGGGAACGTGCGGGAAGGTGTGGGGGAGGTAGAGGAAGAACGGTTTCTTATCGGCGTGGGATTTGCGGATGAAGCCGATCGCCTCCTCGGTGTAGCGGCGGGTGATCTGGCTCTGGTCGGGCTCGTGCTCGATGGTCTCTTCGTTGCGGATCAGCGGCGTCGGCGGAGCCTTCACCTTGTAGTTGGGGTTCGCCGTGGTCGTCGGGCTCATGTCGTTCGAGTACGGGATGCCGAAATAGCTGTCGAAGCCGTGCTGGCGCGGCAGGTACTTCGGCAGGTGTCCCAAGTGCCATTTGCCAACGCAGGCGGTGGCGTAGCCGGCTTGCTTGAGCAGTTCGCCGAGGGTCAGTTCGTGGTCCGGAATGCCGCCTTCAGAGAAAGGATTCAATACGCGCGAAATCCCGGTGCG
>JBKBWD010000187.1:0-2842 GCA_046289265.1 Bryobacteraceae bacterium
CGTGCAGAAGGACATCCTGCGGATCGAGGCCGAACTGGCCGAGGTCCGCGCGAAGATGGCCGGGTATCTGAGGGAGCTTGGGGTGGATGCGTGACGGGCAAGATGCTGGCGTATCGACGACGCCTCTCGCAACCGTCGCCGACGCACGGGCACCGATCGTGTATGGGATTGTTCAGCCTGGCCCCGAAATTCCGGGCGGCGTGCCCTTCGTTCAAAGCAGGGATGTCGGCGGCGCGGTTGACGTAACCGCGTTAAACCGGACATCGCAGCAGATCGCTCAACAATACCGGCGGTCCAAGATCGCGCCCGGCGACATCCTGTTCTCGCTACGGGGAAATATCGGACAATCCTCCATGGCACCGGCCGAGCTGGATGGCGCGAACATTGCAAGGGGCGTCGCTCGTATCCGTGTTGGTGCCAAAGGCGATCCAGAGTTCGTCCGTTATGTCCTTCAGGGCCCAGTTCTGCAGAGGTTGATCGCGCGCAACGCCAACGGCAGCACCTTTCGCGAGCTTTCAATTGAAGAGCTACGGAAGTTGCCTATTCCTGATGTAAGTCTCCCCGAACAGCGCAAGATCGCCGAGATCCTGCGGACCTGGGACGAGGCGCTCGAGAAGCTCACCGCCCTCCGCGCGGCGAAGCTGGATCGGTTGACCGGCCTGACGCAGCAGGTCATCGGGCGTGGCGGGATGTTCCCTCAGCGGTGGCCACTCAAGCCGCTGTCTGCGGTTGCCTCCCCGATCCGGCGGACGAGCGCAGGCAACAACCATCCCGTCATGACGATATCGGCGAAGTCCGGTTTCCTCATGCAGTCCGACAAGTTCGCCCGCAACATGGCTGGCCAGAGCGTTGAACGCTACACGCTTCTGCACGAGGGTGAGTTCGCCTACAACAAGGGCAACTCCAAGACCGCCCCCTACGGCTGCGTCTTCCGCCTCGAACGCCCCACGGCACTCGTGCCCTTCGTCTACTACTGCTTCGCACTGAAGCCGGGTCTCGACCCCGAGTTCTACGAGCACCTCTTCGCCGCCGGTGCACTGAACCACCAGCTTTCCCGCCTGATCAACTCTGGCGTCCGCAATGATGGACTTCTGAACCTCTATTCAGACGACTTCTACAGCTGCCGTGTGCCGGTACCGCCGATTGACGAACAGCGGAAAATCGCGCGGGCCTTGACGGCTGCGAAGCAGGAACTGGCGCTGCTTGATGGTGAGATCGAAGCCCTGTCCCGCCAGAAACGCGGCCTCATGCAGAAGCTGCTGACGGGCGAATGGCGGGTGAATACGACAGAGGCGACGGAGGTGGCGGAATGAAGTTCATCTACGTCGACGAGAGTGGCGCCGCGGGAGACAGCCACGTCTTCGTGGTGTGCGGGCTGATGGTGGACGCCTACAAGCTGCGCAAGAAAACCGCCGACTTCGACAAGATGCTGGCGGATTTCCTCGCCAAGCACCCGGGGTCGAGCACCGAGCTCAAGACGAGCAGGTTCATCAACGGCAAGGGCGGCTGGAGCAAGATCGCTGCCGACGAGCGCAAGGCGTTCCTCACCGACATCTGCAAGCTGGCCGTCGCCAACGGCGGAAAGCTCTTCGGCATCGGCTTGTCGTTTCCGGCGTTGAATGCAGCGCGTGCCGCTGGGCACGGTCATCCGTTTGGCGAGAGCTACTGGCTCGCCGGAGGCATGTTCACCTGCGCCCTCGTTCAGAAGAAGATGCAGAGCGTCAAGAACAGCAAGGGTCTGACCGTCGTCATCATGGATGACAACAAGGTCGAGATGCCTCAGCTCTCGGACGGCCTGTACGACGCGGATGCCTGGTATGACGGGCTGTATCAGCTTCGTGGCACCAAGCGCGGCAAGAAGATCTGGCTACCTCGCAGCAAGTCGGATCGGTTCGATCACATCATCAACACGGCCTTCGCGATCAAGTCGCACCATTCCTCGCTGGTGCAGGTCGCCGATGCCATCTGCTACGTGTATCGTCGGCACCTGGAGATGAAGTCTGCAAGCGAAGCCTACCCGGGAGAGGCCGCGTATTACCAAAGCCTGGTCGATATCCTCGAACCGCAGCGCGAGAAACTTGGCCAGTCGCCCGACGCGCCTTGCGTGGCCTTCTACAAGGCAGCCAGGCACCCGGAGTGGGCGCTATGAGCCCCGAGACCTTCAATTCGAGCGAGAAGCACCAATCCCAAGTCCCGGCGCTGCAGCTGCTCGTGGCGCTGGGGTTCACCCCGCTCTCGCAGGAGGAGGCGCTTCGCCTGCGCGGCGGGCGTCTGCGGAATGTGGTGCTGGACGATATCCTCGCCGAGCAGCTCATGCGCATCAACCGCTTCACGCATCGAGGCCGCGAGTACGCCTTCGACCTCGAGGACGCGCACGAGGCGATGCGGCGGCTGAAGCCCACGCCAGATCGGCTGAAGGGGCTGCGCGGCACGAACCAGGACATCTACGACACGCTCGTTCTCGGCACGACCATCACGAAGTCCATCGACGGCGACTCGAAGAGCTACTCGTTCCGCTACATCGATTGGGAGCGGCCGGAAAACAACGTCTTTCACGTCACGGCAGAGTTCTCGGTCGAGAGGACCGCATCGAGCCAGACGAGGCGCTGCGACATCGTCGCCTTCGTGAACGGCCTGCCCGTCCTCGTGATCGAGAACAAGCGGCCGACCGAGAGCCTGAAGAAGGCCGGCAGCCAGCTGATCGGCTATCAGAACGAAGACAACATCCCGCAGCTGTTCCACTTCGCGCAGCTTCTCATGGTGATGAACCGCGTCGAGGCGCGCTACGCCACCGTGGGCACACCGCGGCAGTTCTGGCAGACGTGGCGGGACGAGGAAGACC
>JBKBWD010000188.1:0-2768 GCA_046289265.1 Bryobacteraceae bacterium
ATAATACAACCTAAAAACCGGGCTAAGCCACGGCCGGTCAATGGGTTACCTCAAAACGCTAGAGGTGAACATCCGATTGAATCTGGAGAAGCTGCTCCGGTCCGTTACCGATGTCGCGACCAAGCTGATCGGGGCGGAATTCGGAGCCTTCTGTTTCCGTTGTCGTGAAGACCAGTCCAACGCCCTCGGCGCGCTATCCGAACCGGACCGCGAGGCGTTCCGGTGGAGCCAGTCGCCCGGAGCCGCGGCGCTGTCCGGATCGACGCTCAATGGAGGCCGCACCGTCCGAGTTAACGACGTCCTGGTCGACGAGCGATACGGCCTTCCGTACTTCGATATGCCAAGCAACGATACGCCGGCCAGGAGCTTTCTTGCTGTTCCGGTTATCTCAAAGGAACGCGAGGTTGTCGGCGGGCTCTTTTTCGGACACTCGAAAGTCGGGGTCTTCACCGAGCATCACGAGCGTGTTGCCGAGGGTGTAGCCGCCGAGGCCGCGATGGCGATCGAGAACGCGCGTCTGTTCGCACAGGTGAGGCTCCAGCGGGATCACCTGGAGAGCGTGAATTCCGATCTGCAACATTTCGCCTACGCTGCGTCCCATGACCTGCAGGAGCCCCTTAGAATCGTGTGCGTCTTCTCTCAACTACTCGTGCGACGTTACGGCGAGTCGTTAGACGAGGAAGCTCGGGAGCATCTGCGTCTGATCGCCGGCGCAGCTGTGTCCATGAATGATCTCATCTCAGGTCTCTCAGAGTACGTCTCGGTCGATCGCGTTCACCCCCGAAGGGAGCCAACCGACATGACGGATGTCGTCGAAACCGCTATCGCGAACCTTCGACAGCCGATCCAGGAGACAAACGCGACGGTCACGTATTCACAGCTCCCGACGGTGCATGCGGACAGGCACGACATGATCCGGCTTCTGCAGAACCTGATCAGCAATGCCATAAAATACCGTTCGGCAGATCAGCCCTACGTTCGCGTGTCTGCCGAAGTCGAAAAAGCTCAACTCGTGTTCAGCGTTGCGGATAACGGGATCGGTATCGACCCGGAGCACCACGACAGAGTTTTCGGAGTATTCAAACGCCTTCATGCGCGAAGTGACGTACCCGGCGCCGGTATCGGCTTAGCGATATGCAAGAGGGTGGTCGAGAAGCACGGAGGGCGAATCTGGGTGGACTCAGAGGCAGGCCAGGGATCCACTTTCCGTTTCAGCATTCCTTCAGGGCAGCAGGATAGCGGTTCCGCTCTTTCATCCATGTGAAAGCTGAAATCGCCTGTGCCCTGCCCCCGTCCGCCGCTTTGATGTCGCGCGGAATCCCACAAAATATCTGAACGCCCCAGTTCGTCCATCCGTCTTTGCTGGTGAAGGGGCGTATCGGGGTGACCGAAGCGTTTCAACAGATCGCACTCGAAGAGCGGGCGTTGGCGGAGGAGGACGAGAGCGCAGAAAGCCGGGCCCGGTTCCCGAGTTCGTGCAGCGACAGTCGCGGTTCGTTTACGGAGTCGCCTATGCAGTGCTTCGGAGGCCGGAGATGCAGAGGATCTCGTGCAGGAGGTATTTTTCAAACTCTTCCGAAGCGGCGGTTGGGATTGTCTCGAAAACGTGGATGCGCTCCCCGTGGAGTTACGCCAGCCATTGGCGCTCTCGGCGGTCGAGGAGCTGACTTCTCCCAAGATCGCTGCACTCTTGGGCATCCCGGAGGGAACTGTCCGGCAACGCATCCTGCGCGCCCGGCAGATACTGAAACAGAAGCTCGAAGCCATGTTGGAGCGTCGAAATGCACGACCATAAGGACGCCTTGGAGCGACTCCTGGATGAGGCAATCGGGACGTACGCCAGCGCACAACCGCGTCCCGGTTTCGAGCGGCGCATCCTGGGCCGGATTGTCGCCGGTCCGGCGCGCCGCTCCCTAATGCCTTGGGCGATAGTAATTCCGGCCGCGGCCTTCATCCTCGCCGCGGTGGTGATCGAGCTGCGTCCAACGACGCCGGAGCCGCCCGCGCCCACGCCGGCACCGATCGCAGCGACGGTACCGAACCTGGCGGCGTCGCGCGCAGCTAACGTTCCGAAGGAGCGTGCGAAATCCCATGCGCCAGGCGAGAGCAAGCCCTCTGCATTGTCCGCCGAGGAGCGCGCGCTCTTAGATCTTGTGCGGCTGGCGCCCGACGCGCTGGCGTCCTCCGAACGCGGTGTTTCGCTGGAGCCGATCGAAATCAGCCAGATTGAGATCAAGCCGCTCGAACTTCGCGAACTCGAACTTACTGAGGAGACAAATAACTAATGCGTAGAAGCGACTTCCTGCGAGTGGCGCTCGCGAGCATCGCCCTTACAGTGGGGATGACGGCCCAGGAACCGGCATCCGCCCCACCGGCACCCGCAGAGCCCCGATTCTTCCGTCTCGACTTCGTCGTTAAAGAGCTCGACGGGACCAAAGTTGTGAGCAGCCGCTCATACTCCACGATGGCCGCCCTTGGCGCCGCAACTTCCGTGCGGGCCGGATCCCGCCTCCCCTACCAGACCGCACCCGGCGGCTATCAGTTCGTCGATGTGGGATCGCACCTGGACTTTCGCGGCCTGAGCCTGGTTGCCCCGGATCGATTGTCCTTGGTCGTGATCGTGGACCTGAACGCAGTTGCACGACCCGACGATTCAGCGCCTCCGATTATCCGGCAGAACAGTTGGAGTTCGACCACTCTTGTCCAAATTAGATTTGGCGCCACTGGAATATGGTGGTTGACGGAGGAGGCGGAAGCTGCGGTAGTGT
>JBKBWD010000018.1:0-83315 GCA_046289265.1 Bryobacteraceae bacterium
TCCGCCTACCCGCCGCCCTACCCCACACCGACACCCCTGTAGTCACGCGCAAGAAACTCCCCGTCCGTCGCAAATCCCGTTAATGCTTGAGCTTGTGCCCAGAATCGTGGTGCGTCATTGGGGTGAACATCCGATCTATCGCCGATCTCTGGAGAAACCGCCACCGCGCCAAGGAACTGGACCTCGCACCCAACGCCCACCTCGACTTGGCCCTGAGCCCGCCCGACTAGTGTAGGGTGCACGAATTAGCTGGACAAATCCGCGTGTGCGGTGATTGGTTGAGGAGGACGCGTGTCAGCGAGCGGTCGCTGACGCTCAGTTGTTCTCGATCCGGCCCTGGATCCAGCTATGGTTGTGCACCGGGGCCAGGATATCGAGAACCTCGCGAAGCAGTTCCTCATCAAGCGGCGCCGAGGCCCACTCCACATTCTTGCGCACCTCCTCGGCGCGCGCCGTTCCGGCCAGCACCGTGTGGATGCGCTTCTCGCGGAGCGCGAACTGCAGCGTAAGCTGGGCGATGTCCTTGCCCTTGCTCCGGCAGTGTTCGGCGGCTTTCGCGCACGCGGCTTTGATGTGATCGCCGGCCGGATGCCAGGGCAGGGGGCCCGACTGGGTAAGCAGTCCCATCCCCATCGGCGCGGCCGTGATAATTCCGATGCCCTTCATCTGGAAGTACGGCAGCAGGATTTCGAGCGAGGTGTCGTTCAGGCCGTAGTGGCAGTAGGAGAGGATCGTATCGACCTGCGCCCGCTCGATCACGTATGGGAAGATCTTGAGCGGCAGTCCGGTAATCCCGATAAACCGTGCCTTGCCGGCCTGCCGGACCTTCTCGAGCGCCGGCAGCGTCTCCTTCACCACCTGGTCGAGCGAGCCGAATTCCAGGTCGTGTACCTGGATGATGTCGACGTAGTCGGTCTGGAGGCGCTGGAGGCTCTCATCGACGCTCCGGATCACGCGCTCGGCCGAAAAGTCGAACTGGTCCAGATCGTAGCGCGCGACTTTCGTCGCGACGTACAGCTTGTCGCGCCCAATCTCCTTGAGCGCGCAGCCGAGAACGCTCTCCGACCGCGTGATCCCGTAGTACGGCGCCGTGTCGATGAAGTTGATCCCGAGATCGACGGCGGTCCGCACCGCCCGAATCGCCTCGTCCTGTTCCGCTGTTCCGTAGTGGCCGCCCAGAGGCGCGCCGCCGAGGCTTAGGGCTGAAACCTTCAGGCCGGTGTTTCCAAGAGTCCTGTACTCCAAGTTGATCTCTCCTCGAACAAACCATTGTATGCGAGGCCAGACCGGTAGGCATTCCTTCAAAGACTCAATTTTGCGGAGCGATGCACTCGCCCTGACAGACCGTCTCGGAGATGCGCGTGAATTCGCCCAGCCGGTGCGGTTCGCTCGGCGCCGGCCGGCGGATGCTGAATGTTTCGACATAGCCGCGATTGGCGGCCGCCTGCCGCTCGATCAGCTGCTGCTCCCGCAACTGCGGCCGGTTTGGGTCGGCGACCCCGCCCGGCGCCACCACGCCGTAGACGGCCACCTGCCTGCGCTCGCTGCCGTCGGGTGCGCGCTCAATGTCGCTTTCGGTTCGGGACGCAAACTGCATCCGCCCGGTCGAGGCCGCTTCGTACTCGGTCGTGACCTCGCGAACCCGCTCGCCTTGACCTTGGGTTTCCTTCACCCGCCGGCGCGCCGGCGTGAAGTTTCCGCTGACGTCCTTCTGATAGATGACCACCTCCTGCCGGCTTTCGGCCTCGCTCCTGGTTCCGGTCAATTCCTGCTTCTCGACGACCTGCAGCCGCGCATTGGCCGTCGGGCGTTCGACGGTCGTCGTCGCGCGCTCTTTCCCTTCGGTGACGACGCGCTCGGTCGTCGCTCGCTCCCGAAGCTCGAACCGCTGGTTGACGTCGCCGACCCAGGTGGTCGTCACGATGGTCGAGGCCCCGTTTCGTCGGGTCTCCTCGATTCGTGTCTTCTCCGGCGGAAGCGGCCGGCCATCGGCGTCGTAACTCCAACGGATCTGCTCTACCACGCGGCCGGAGGCGTCGTCCCTCACGATCCGCTCCTCGATGCGTTCGCGGGGCGCAAGACGGGTGCTCGGGCTCGGCAGGAGCATGGCCTCATCGACGACGCCGTTCGTCTTTGTGACCACGTACTGTGGACCCTGAACCGGCCGCCCTTCGAAGTCGAACGTCGAGGTGGTCAGCTCCTGGACCCTGGTCGTCTGGGCGAAGGCCAGACCCCCCGCGAGCAGTGGCAAAGCCAGCCGCAGGACTCTCATATCCTCAGGCTAAGGAGAAAACCGCCGTCGGGCAATATGGCGGATACCTTAGCGGGCGACCGGATTCGCTTGCCCTATAATGAAACGATAGGCCCTATGAAGCGCTTCTACATCGAAACTTTTGGTTGCCAGATGAACGTGCACGACTCCGAAAAGGTGATCGGCACGCTCGAAGCGCAGGGCTACACGCAGGTGGGGACGCCCGAGGAGGCCGAACTGGTCTTCTATAACACCTGCAGCATCCGAGACAAGGCGGAGCAGAAGGTCTTCAACCGTCTCCAGCAGTTCAAGCGCGAACACGGCAAGGGCAAGGTCTTCGGCGTGCTCGGCTGCGTCGCCCAGCAGGAGGGCGAAAAGATCTTCGAGCGCGCTCCCCACGTTAGCTTGGTCTGCGGCTCGGCGAGCTATACAAAGCTGCCCGAACTGCTTGTCCAGATCGAGCAGGGCGACCGCCGCGTCACCGGACTCATCCTTGACACTGAGGAAACCTTCGAGACGCCACTCACCCGGCGCGACAACCCGCACCGGGCCTACATCACCATCATCGAGGGCTGCGACAAGTCATGCGCTTACTGCGTGGTGCCGTTCACCCGCGGGCCCGAGCGCAGCCGCACCTCCGAAAGCGTGATGGCCGAGGCGCGCCAGCTTGCCGAAGCCGGCTACACCGAAATCCAGCTACTCGGGCAGAACGTGAACAGCTACCGTGATCCCTCCCCGGCCGGCTGGGACTTCGCCACGCTGCTCGACCGCGTTGGCCAGGTGCCCGGAATCCGGCGGGTCCGCTTCACCACCTCACACCCGCGCGACTTCGTCAAAGAGATCATCGACGCCATCGACAGCAATCCCGCGCTCTGTAATCATGTCCACCTGCCGGTGCAGTCCGGGTCGAGCCGCGTGCTCTCGGCGATGCAGCGCCAGTACACCCGCGATGAATACATGCGTCGCATCGAGTGGATGAAGCGCGCCTCCCGGTCGATCGCCATCACGACGGACATTATCGTCGGATTCCCCGGCGAAACCGAAGACGACTTCGAGCAGACGCTTTCTCTGCTCGACCAGGTGCAGTACGACTCCCTGTTCAGCTTCAAATACTCGCGCCGGCCGAACACGCCCGCGCTCGCTCTCGACGACCACATCCCCGAGGAGGAGAAACAGCGCCGCCTGATGATTCTCCAGGAAAAACAGCGAGGGATCCAGATCCGGAGGAACTCGGAACTGGTCGGCGCCGTCCAGGAGGTTATGGTCGAAGGCTTCAACCATGCCACCGGCCAATGGATCGGCCGAACCTCCCAGAACCGGACCCTCAACTTTACGCACCCGGCTGCCGCGGCGCAGCCGATGCTTGGCTCTTACATGCAGGTACGCGTGACCAGGGCGGGCCCGAACTCTCTCGTTGGGGAGAGCGTGAATCTGGTCTAATGGAGAAAAGGGGAAACGCTATGGAAGTCGAAATGAAGATCCGCGGACTCATGATGGATCCCGTGACGAACATGCCGATTGTCATCCTGAAGGATGTCAACGGAAGTACCGTTTTACCCATCTGGGTGGGCATCTACGAAGCCAACGCCATCGCCCTCGAGATCGAGAAAGTTTCGACCCCCCGGCCCATGACCCACGACCTGATCAAGAGCCTGCTGCTCGGGTTGAACACCGGCGTTCAGAAGGTCGTGGTCAACGAGTTGAAGGATGACACTTTCTTCGCCCTGATCTGGCTGGAGAGGGACGGCGAGCTGATCAGCGTCGACTCCCGTCCGAGCGATGCCCTCGCCCTGGCGCTCCGCCTGGACTGCCCCATCTTCGTCGAAGACTCGGTCCTGAAGACCTCCAAGACGGCCAGCTCCGTCAGCGACAAGGTCAACAACGAAGAGCTGCGCCGGTGGCTTGAGCAGCTCAACGACGAGGACCTGGGCCGCTATAAGATGTAGGCGCGGAGTTATGACAGAAACTCTTGAGCGCCTCGCCGCGCTTAACATCCAGATTCTGCCGGCTGCCGAGATCACCACGCACTTCGTTTTCGAACGGGACGGCTTTATCGCTTTGGTCGAAAGACGCCAGGATGGTTTCGGCAGCATCGGTAGCTCCGGAGTCCTTACCGAAGCCGGTTTCGCCGTGCTGGTCTGGAAACAGGAAGAACCTTATTTCGTCACCCGCGGCTACGAACAGCCCGCCAACTCCCACCAGGTCGAGGGCCTGCGCCGCTTCTCGGCCGACCTCAAAGCCGCCCTCTCGGTCTGACGGATTCCTCGGCCTCCCTGCAAACCAAAGCGGAACTTACCCGTCAATAAGCATGTGAACACCAGACGCAAAGCCGCTCAGTGGCTCGCCGGATGCGCGCTGTTGCTCCTCGCGGTCGCCGAGCTTCCCCGCGCCGGGCTGCTGCCGGGACCCGCGGTTCGATTCGTGCAGTATTTCGAGGCGTCGAAGGATGTAGATGCTGGCGTGGGATTGTGGGAGCGCGTCATGTACAGCCTGGTGCTGGCCACGACGCGCCCCGGAAAGTGATTGACGCGGACCTCGTTTACTTCTTCTTGCCGCCGGTCTTCTTGGCCGGCGCCGGCGCGGGCCAGCCTTCCAGCTTCTCGCGCTCCACTTCCATGGTCAGCATGAATGGATCGGCATTGAACGCCGTGGCAACGCCTTCGAAGGCGATTTCGGTGCCGGGCTCAGCCGCGGTCGGAAGCGGATTCTCAAACTTCAGAGTGATCTCGGGCGTTGTCGCGTCGGAGATACCGACAACGACTTCCTTCGGTCGGTTCGCGGGGCTCTGCGAGATCACCTTGCCGCGGAACTGGGTCACGTTGTGCACGCCGCCCGGAAGTCCGGCGCCTTTCACGGTCGAGGCAAAGTAGCTCTCGCCGTTCGGGCCCGAGAGTTCCTTCTTCACGCCCATCCACAGCGCCAGCATCGGATTGGATTCGCGCAGCTCGCGCTCCTTCCGCTCGGCAACCTCGAAGGCATTCTCGATTTTGAAGTCGGCCGGCGGGAAGGGATTCGTCTTGGCGAGGCGAATCACGTCGTCCAGCCCGCTGCTGTCGCCATGGTACTGCGCGTATACCTTCTCAAGGTAAGCTGCCATCTGCTTCTTCGTGTTCGCGTCGAGAGCGCCCTGGCCCTCGAAATGTGCAGCGCGCGCGAAGTGATACAGCGCCTTCGCCTGCTTTTCCGGCTTCTTCTGCGCCAGGATCACGTTGCCGAGCCAGAGCGAGACCTGCGCATCGCTCGGATTGATCTCAAGCGCTTTCAGCAACTGTTTTTCGGCGCCCTCATTGTCCTTGCGCGTCATCTCGATCCAGCCGAGCGCCTTATAGGCGATCCCGGCGACGCCCTTCTTTTCTTTTTCCCACGCCTCGGCGCTTGTGTTGGCCGGCTTCAGCGTGTCGAGGTTTTCAAGCAGCCCCTTGGCCGCCCGCTCACCCCGCGCCAGTTCGGAAGCGCTGGTGGCGTTCGGGTTGATGGTCAGGACGGTCAGCCAATAGAGAGCCTGGATCGCCTTGGGGTTTTCCGCCAGCATCTCCTCGGAGACTTCGATCATTTTGGCGGGGTTGTTCAACTGCTGATACGTCGTCAAGTAGAGCTGCTGTCTCTCGAACCGGAAGTCCGTGTTCGGATACTTCTGTTTCCACGAGTCGAGCAGCTTCAGTCTCTCGGCAGGCGTGGTCGCCTTCGTGCTCGCTTCGAATATGTCGTATTCGGCACGATCCTTCCAGTTCTTCTGCGGGGCTTCTTGCGCCCATGACGCCACGGCAAACACCGCCGTCAATGCGAATGTAACGATTACTCTCGGAAGTCTATCCAGCACTCTTGCCTCCTGATTGCACCTTGCTGTTGTCGGGCTGGGCTACAGAGCCACACACCTCTGTGTACGCGATTCCACGGACGTGCAATTGCGGAGTATATCCAAATCAAAGTCGTGGTCGCAACCTCTGGGACTTTAGATGCATCTAGTAAATTTCTAGTTCCCTCCGATTCACGTCCGGTACCCCGAACAGACTACGACCGCTATGCTAGAATCCCGTAGCCCATGCGTTACTTTGATCTGAGCATTATCCTCCTCTACCTTGTTGGGATCACCTGGTTCGGTGCAAGGTTTCGCCACTCGCAGCGCAGCCTGAAGGACTATTTTCTCGGCGGTCGCACCACCCCCTGGTGGGCTATCGCGTTTTCCATTGTTTCGGCCGAAACGAGCACCCTGACGGTCATCGGCACACCAGCCATCGGCTTCGCCGGCAACCTCGGCTTCCTCCAGGTGGTATTCGGCTACCTGATGGCCCGGGTTGTCATCTCGATCCTCTTCCTGCCGCACTACTTCCGCGGTGAGATGTACACCGCCTATGAGCTGATGCAGGTCCGCTTCGGCCAGCGAATTCGTAAGCTGACCGCCGGAACCTTCCTGCTGCTTCGCGCCCTCGCCGAAGGCGTCCGCGTCTTCGCCATCTCCATCGTCATCTCCATCATCCTCGGCACCGGCGAGACGGCCTCCATTCTGCTGATCGTCTGTCTGACGCTGTTCTACACATTCGAGGGCGGCATGACCGCCGTCATCTGGACCGACGTCGTCCAGATGTTCCTCTACGTCGCCGGCGCCATCCTGAGCTTCTTCGTCATCCTCGACAAAATCCCCGGTGGATGGGAGCACGTGGTCGCTGTCGCGGCGCCCCTCGGCAAGTTCCAGCTCTTCGATTTCGGCTTCGATTTCTCCGCGCATTTCTTTACTCGAACGTACACTTTCTGGGCCGGATTCATCGGCGGCTGCTTCCTCACCACCGCCAGCCACGGTACAGAACAGTTGATGGTGCAGCGTGTGCTCGCCGCCCGCTCGCAGGCCGAGGGCCGCGCCGCCCTGTTCGCGAGCTGGGTCGTCATCTTCTTCCAGTTCGCGTTGTTTCTGTTCATCGGAATCATTCTCTTTGTGTACTACTCGGACCGGAATCTGGCGCCCCCGACCACACCCGACCGCATCTATCCCGAGTTCATCTGGAACAATCTGCCCGTGGGAGTCGCCGGCCTGGTCATCGCGGCCATCCTTGCCGCCGCCATGTCGAACCTGAGCGCCGCGCTGAACTCGCTGGCCTCCACCAGCATCATGGACTTCTACAAGCCGATGCTCGAGCGGCGCTCGGACAAGCAGTACTCGGAAGGCCATTTCCTCGGCTTGGCGCGCCTGGTGACGATCTTCTGGGGCGTCGTGCTGTTCGGGATCGGCCTGCTGGCGCGGAAATGGGGCTCCGTGCTCGAGGCCGGCCTCTCGATCGCTTCGATCCTCTACGGCGGCCTGCTCGGGATATTTCTGCTCGGCCTGCTCACCAGGCGCGTCCAGGAAAAGGCGGCCATGGCCGGCATGGTCGCGGGGTTGGCCGTAATGCTCTACGTCCGTTTCTTCACGCCGATCGCCTGGACCTGGTACGTGCTCATCGGCACGGCCGTGACCTTTGGCGTCGGCTATACCGTCTCTCTGTTCTCCAAATACAAACCCGAGGCTCTATCGCATGACCCGAATCCCGCAAGTTGATCTGAAGCGCGTCCTGGGCGTCTGGAGCGCCATCGCCATCGTCGTCGGAACCGTCATTGGGAGCGGAATTTTTCTGGTTCCGAAGACCATGATCCTTCGGGTCGGCTCGCCCGAGATGGTCTTTTTCGTCTGGATCTTCGGAGGGCTGCTCTCGCTGGCGGGCGCGCTCACCTACGCCGAACTGGCCGCCGCCATGCCTCAGGCCGGCGGTGAGTACGTCTACCTGCGCGAGGCATACGGACCCTTCTGGGGCTTCCTCTACGGCTGGACCCAGATGTGGGTCGCAAAAAGCGGCTCCATCGCCGCGCTTGCCACCGGCTTCTTCTACTACCTGGCCAACTTTCGTCCGGAACTCGAAAGCGTCCTCCACACGATTCACCTGCCAATTGGACCGGAGGGCGGGCCGCTGGAGATCCGCTACGGCCAGGTCCTGGCGATGGGCGTCATCCTCTTCCTGGGCTTCGTGAACTACTTCGGAGTCCGGGTCGGAGGCGGTGTGCAGGTCGGCACCACCATCCTCAAGCTCGCCCTCATCGGCGCCCTCATCGTCATCGGGCTCGGATCAGGGCAGGGAAGCGTCGACAACTTCAGCGCGGGTATTCCGGCCCCCGGCGGCATTGCGGGCTTCTTCGCAGCGCTGGTGGCCGCGCTTTGGGCCTTCGACGGGTGGAACAACGTCAGCATGGTCGCCTCCGAGGTCCGCGACCCCCGCCGCAACCTGCCGTTGGCCCTGATCGGAGGCGTCCTGACGATCATCGGAGTCTACCTGCTCACCAACCTCGCTTACTTCTACGTCCTCTCCGGGGAGGCCGTGGCCGCCAGCGACCGCGTCGCCGCCGAGATGATGCGCCGCGTGCTTGGACCCGAAGGCGCCGGCGCCGTCAGCGTCGCGGCTATGATCTCGATCTTCGCCGCACTGAACGGCTCGATTCTCTCCGGCTCCCGAGTCCCCTTCGCCATGGCCCGCGACGGCCTGTTCTTCCGCGCCGTCTCGAATGTCAACCTCAAACATCACACGCCCGGCGTCTCCATCCTGCTGCTCACGCTTTGGTCGGCTGCCCTGGTGCTCAGCGGCCGCTTCGAGCAGCTTTTCACCTACGTGATCTTCGCCAGTTGGATTCTCTACGGAATGGCCGCCGCCTCGGTGATCGTGCTTCGGCGCAAGCGCCCGGACCTGGAGCGCCCCTACCGCGCCCTGGGCTACCCGGTCGTCCCGCTCTTGTTCGTCGCCGTGGCCTTCGCGCTGGTCGTCTCGACCCTGCTCGAATCGCCCAGGGAGTCACTGATGGGCCTGGTTTTGATTTTCGGCGGGGTGCCTTTTTATTATTATTGGAGGAGAAAGGGAAACTCCGGGGCGGCATAGTCCCTGGGGCAAACTTTCGCCCCTCTCTGGTGCCATAGCCCCCGGTTCTGTTCTGAATTCAGAACAGAACACTTGAACTCTTCGTAAAAATGAAGTACAACTTCAATAACGAAGCTTAGCGAATCGACTGCTTTGTTCTATTTTCAGAACGGACTGCGATTCGGAAGGGCTTCGGACTTGGAGCCAACCATAATGGACGTCACAAAAATGCTGGCGGAATTACGCCAGGAACGTGAGCAGATCGAAGAAGCCATCCTCAGTCTTGAGAGACTGGCTCGCGGTCGTGGGAAACGCCGCGGCAGACCCCCGGCCTGGATGAGCGCCACCGTCAAGAAAAGAGGGCGGCCGCCAGGAAGCAAGAACAAGACCACGTCGTCGACTTCAAAGACGGCTGTCGCCTAGAAACGAGCTGGATTTCGAGGGGGGAGTCGCCGATCGCGTACTCACGGCTCTCCCCTAAAATTCACTTGTAGATCAGGTAGCGCTCCCGCTTCCGCAGGAACGCTTCGAGAGCTTCCTCGTCCCGGGCCTGGATCGTTCGCGGATCCTCCCCCGCGAGAATCGCCCGGATCGTCTCCCGATTCCCGATCAGGCGTTCGTTCGCCTGAAAAGCAATCTTTCCCGGATAGAGCTTCTCCAGCGCCGCTGCCACTTCGATGCCGAAACGCGTGCTGTTGAAGGCCTCCCTGTCGGTTATTACGAAACGGATTCCCTCGATCAGCTTGCCTGCGAAATTCGAAGAGGCAGGCCGGAACCGGGTCGGATAGACGCGCACGCCTGGGATCAGCCGCCCGTTCAGATACGCCGCCAGTTCCTGCCCGCGGACCCAGTCCGCACCGGTTTGCTCGAACGGAGCATCCGTCCCCCGTCCCACCGAATAATTCTTCGATGACTCGATCAGCGCAATCCCCGGATATAACAGCGCGGCCTTCAGGCTCCGCATATTGGGCGACGGATCCACCCACGTCAGGCCCGTCGAATCGAACCAGTCGCCCCGCTCCCAGTTCTCCATCGCGATCACGTGCAGGTCGGCGCGCAGCTTGGACTCGTCATTAAACATCCGCGCCAACTCCCCCGCCGTCATCCCGTGCCGCACCGGAATCTCGGCGCTTCCGACGAAGGAAATCAGATCCTTATCCAGCATTGGACCTTCCACCTTGACTCCGGTTATCGGGTTCGGCCGGTCCAGCACATAGAACGTCTTTCCGGTCTCGGCGGCCGTCTCCATCGCGTTCTTCATCGTGCTGATGTAGGTGTAAAAGCGAGCGCCGATGTCCTGGATATCGAATACCAGCGCATCCACCTCGTTCAGCATCTCGGGCGATGGTTTCCGGTTCTTTCCCGAGTAGAGGCTCCAGACCGGCAGTCCGGTCGTCTCATCCAGCGAATGGCCGATATTCTCGTGATCTTCCCGTCCGGCGATGCCGTGCTCCGGGGAAAAAATCGCCTTCACATCGACGCCGGCCGCCCGCATCAAATCGATATTTCGCTTCCCCTCGCGATCGACGCCCGTGTGATTGGTGATGATGCCGATGCGCTTGCCCTGGAGCGGCGCGAATCCCTGGGCCGCCAGCACGTCGAGCCCGGTCATCGTCTGGCCGTTGCGCGCCACCACGCGCCGGATACCCGCCCCTTCGAGCGTCTCGTTGTATCCGGTGAGCGCCACCTTGGCCGGAACCTTCATTCCGAGCGCGGACGCCGTGATCGTCGCCACCCTGCCGCGCAGCGCCGTAATCGGCTTGCGCCGCTGCGGATGCACGCTGTTGGTCAGCAGAATGACGTACGAACGCGAGACCGGATCGATCCACAACGACGTCCCGGTGAAGCCCGTATGGCCGTAAGAGCCGATCGGAAACAGGTCGCCGCGCGTGCCCGAAAACGGCGAGTCGATGTCCCAGCCGAGCCCGCGCAGAATCGGCTGGTCCGGAGGCGACTGCGGCGTCGTGAACTTCCGCACCGTCGCGGGACTGAAGACGCGCACGCCGTTCAACTCGCCCTCGTTCAACATCATTTCGGCGAAGCGCGAGAGATCGGTCGCGGTCGAGAAGATCCCCGCGTGGCCCGCGATGCCGCCCATAAAGCGCGTCGTCTCGTCGTGGACCACGCCGCGGAGGGGCTTCCCGTTCACCATTTCGGTCGGAGCAATGCGCCCGCGCAGTGACGCCGGCGGCTGGAACATCGTCTCCTTCATCCCGAGCGGATCGAATACCGTCGCCTTCACGTACTCGGCCAGCGTCATGCTGCTCTGCCGGTGCACGATTTCGCCCAGCAGCAGAAAGTTGATGTCGCTGTAGATGAACTTCTGGCCCGGCCGGGCCACCGGCTTGTCGACCAGGGCGAGCTTGATGCCGGTCTCGTAGCCGCTCCAGACCGGTCGCAGATCGACATCCGGGCGCAGGCCCGAGAAGTGCGTCAGGAGCTGCCGCACCGTGATCTCGCTCTTGCCGTTCTGGAACTCGGGCAGGTAGACCGTCACCGGATCGTTCAGCCGGATCTTGCCCTCCTCGACCAGCTTCATAATGGCCGAAGTCGTCGCTACAACCTTCGTCAGCGAGGCCGCATCGAAGACGGTGTCGCGTGTCATCGCCTCGCGTGCCGGCCGCAGTGCGCGGTTTCCGTAGGCGCGATAGTGGAGGACCTTTCCGTTCTGCCCCACCAGCAGCACGGCGCCCGGAATCTGGTTCGTGCGGATCGCCTGCTGGATCGCCGCGTCCAGGCGCGCCGATCCCGCAAAGCCGTCCTGGGCGGGCGCGTGCACAATGCCCGCCACCGCGAGAAACAGCAAAGCTCTCATTGCAGCCTCTTGGCGAATCCTTCCAGCTTCCCGGCCAGTTCGACGTCCAGGACCGTAATGCCTCCGGCATCGTGCGTCGTCAGGTCCACCGTCACGCGGTTCCACACGTTCGACCACTCGGGATGATGGTTCATCGCCTCAATCGCCGTCGCCGCCGTGGCCATAAATCCGAACGCGTGTACGAAATCGGGAAACTTGTATTCGCGGTGTAGCTTCCCCCCGGCCACCCTCCAATCGGGAAGCTTTTCAAGAGCCGACTGGATCTCGGCATCGGTCAGTCTGGTTCGCTTCATAAGCAGTATTCTCTCCGTCCGGTCAGGCGCGGCCGTAAATCGGGATGAGGGCGCCGCTCACATCTCCCGCTTCCGCGCTCGCCAGCCACAACAGCAGCCGGCCGATCGACGCCGGCTGGACCCACTTGCTGAAATCGGCCGACGACATCGCTTCGCGGTTGGCGGCCGTATCGATCACGCTCGGCAGCACCGCGTTCACCGTGATGCCCTGCGTCTTGACTTCCAGGGCAACGGTCCGGACCAGCGTGTGCAGCCCCGCCTTGGCGACGCCGTAGGCGCTGAGGCCGCTGGCCGGCTGTTCCACGGTGCGCGATCCGACTGCGATGATCCGGCCGCGGCGCGCCTCCAGCATGTGTGGCAGTACAGAGCGAAAGACGTAAAACGCCGCGTTCAGGTTAACCGCCATCATCTGCGTCCACGTTTCGTCTTCGGTCTTCCATACAGGCTCGCCGCCCGCGAAGCCGCCCGCCAAGTGCAGCAGCACGTCGATTCGGCCATTGACGGCAAGAGCCCCGGCGACGGCTTCGCGCGCGCCCTCCGGATCTGACAGGTCGGCGCACAGACGCTTCAGCCGGCCGTCCTGCTCCGCCTCACCCGGCCACGACCGCGCCACCGCCGCCACCGCCGCACCCGCATCCAGAAACTGCCGGGTCACGGTTTTTCCCAGCCCGCCGCTTGCGCCCGTAATCAGTACTGTCTGTCCTGTGAAATCCGCCATCCGAGCAACCGTCCCTCCGCTGATTTTACCAGCGAGGACCTGCTCAGCCTGCCGTGATTATCATGAAAATATGGCTCAGACGCTTCCGCGCCTCCGTCTCGACCTTGATTTTATGCCCTCGCCCGCGCCGGACCGCCCGGGGCTCCTCATCCGCGACCCCTACCAATACTCGAACGCCACCCTCATCGTGCCCCCTGCCCTCGTCCAATGCCTGCAGTTCTTCGACGGCCGGCACACCGACCTCGATCTCCGCGAACTCCTCGTCCGGCTCATCGGTGATCTGCAGGTCGGCGAAATCGAGCGCCATCTCTTTGAGACGCTCGATAGCGCGGGGTTTCTGGAGAATGAGACCTACCGGAAACTCGTTGAGGAGCGCCACCGCGCCTTCGCCGAATCGCCGCACCGGGAGCCTGCCCACGCCGGCTCCGCCTACCCGGCCGAGCCCGGCCCGCTGCGCTCCGCCCTGGCCAACTACATGAACGGAGGCGCCCCGGCCGGATGCGACGGCTCGCTGGTCGCCATCGCCGCCCCGCACGTCAGCCCCGAGGGCGGGTGGCAGTCCTATCGCGCCGCCTACGGCCTCCTCGGACCCGAGTACCGCGACCGCGTCTTCGTAATCCTCGGGACCTCGCACTACGGCGAACCCTCGCGTTTCGGCCTCACCCGCAAGGACTACCACACCCCCTACGGTGCCGCCCGCACCGAGACCGCCCTGGTCGACCGCCTCGCCGCCGCCGCACCCGGCGCCGTCCGCATGGAAGATTACTGCCACGCCGTCGAGCACTCCATCGAATTTCAGATCGTCTTCTTACAGCATCTGTTCGGTCCCGGCATCCGCGTGCTTCCCATCCTCTGCGGCTCCTTTGCCCGCAGCATCCACCAGGGCGGGATGCCGGAGGACGACGAAGAGGTCTGCCGCTTCCTCGACGCCCTCGGAGAACTCAATACCGCCGAAGGCCGCCGGCTTCTGTATGTGTTGGGAATCGATATGGCGCACATGGGCCGCCGCTACGGCGACACTTTCCCGGCCTACGCCGAGCGCGACGCGATGGTGGAAGTCTCCCGCCGCGACCGCCAACGCCTCGGCCGGATGGAGCAGGGTGACGCCCAAGGCTTCTGGGAGCTGGTCCGCGAGAATCAGGACGATCTGAAGTGGTGCGGCTCAGCCCCGGTCTATACCTTCCTCAAGGCCGTGCCCCAGGCCCGAGGCCGCCTCCACCGCTACGAGCAGTGGAACATCGACCCGGAAAGCGTCGTCAGCTTCGCCGGCATGAGTTTTGAGGGATAAACGGCGCTATTGCACGCTTGCGGCTGTCTGCGCCGCCGAGGCATCGATGGGGCGAACCGGCTCCGGACGGACCGACTCGGCCATCCGAAGGCGCATCTCGACTCGGCGCCGCTCGTAGCTGTCGATCGTGAGGATGAGTATCGCAACGAAGAACAGGACGCTAACGATTAACTCCGCCACCGCGGCAATCGGATCGGGAATCTCAAACTGAATTCCGAACTGGCTCTTCAAGACCAGCATCACCTGCGTCAGCGGCATCAGGCCGACGAACAGGCACAAAAACCCGGTCCGCCAAGGCACACGGCGGATGAGAACTAACGCCCAGACCAGGGTGACCAGGCAAATCCCAATCGTCATCCACCCGAGCGCACCAAACGACTGTTCCATCACGGAGCCCCCCTTGCGAGGCGCCTCATTACTTCCATGAGGCTAGCTCGATTGTAAGTGGCTTAACCCGTGTAAAACAATGGTACTTCCGGTTGATTTCGGAATAAGCTCAATCACTTAGTGCGCCGCCGGCTTTCGTATTCGTCGAACTGCGCCTGGTACTGCTCAAACCCCTTGCGCCCCATCAGTCCGAACGTATACCGCTTCCCCAGCTCCACGCCCTCCTGGTCGAAGGCGTCGATATTCAGCAACTCGCCCATGAAGGCTGTCTCGAACTCCATGAGTTGCAGAAACGCGCCGATATGCTCCTCGTCCACCTGCCCGAGCATAAACGTGCAGTTCGGTCGCTGGACCTTGGTCAGGGCCGCCGCCGTCGAGCGCCGCTCGGCATCGAGCAGCTTTTCCAGGCTCTGGCCCGCCAGGTAATCGAAGGACGCCAGCCCCGTCTTGGCCTTCGGAATCCGGCCCTTGTCCTTGAACTTCTCCACCGCCCAGAATGTGAAGACCTTGTCGTTTGGACCCTCCATGTACAACTGCACCTGTGAATGCTGGTCCGTCGTCCCGAGCGCCGCCACCGGCGTCTGCCCTACGTTCACTGTCTTGCCCTTGCGGTTCCGTGCCTTGCCGAGTGACTCGGCCCACAACTGCCGGAACCAGAAGGCCGTCCCCCACAACCGGTTCGAATACGGAAACGCCACCTGGATCGTCTTCTTTCGCTTGGTCCAGATCAGGTGGTGCAGCAGCGCCGCCCGCAGCGCCGTATTGGTCTCAACGTCGGGCTGCCAGCATTCGTGCGTGATCGCCGCGGCCCCCTTGCACAGCTTCCGGATATCGACCCCCGTCAGCGCCGCAGGCAGTAATCCCACGGCCGAGAGCACGCTGAACCGCCCGCCAACATTCTCCGGCAGGTGAAAGGTCCGATACTTTTCCTCCGTAGCCAGCGCCTTGAGATCACCCCGGCTTTCCGACGTCACCGCCGCGATCCGCTTCGCCGCCTTCTTCCCGAGCGCCGCCCGCAGCCAATCCTGCACCATCAGGAACGTCGCCACCGTCTCCGCCGTGGACCCCGACTTCGCAACGACCACTACCAGCGTCTTCTTCGGCGTCATGGACTCCAGCGCCGCGCCCACAAAGCTAGGATCGACATTGTCCAAAATCACGAGCCTCGGGTTCGCTGTCGAAAAGGCCCGCTGCACCGGGTGCGGACCCCGCAACGCGCAGTCCACCGCCCACGCGCCCAGAGCACTGCCGCCGATTCCCACCAGGCAGACCGTATCGAAGCTGCCGGCCACTTCGCCGGCATACTTGCGAATCTCCTGAATCGTGTCCTTCTGAAACGGCAGGTGCGGGAAACCGTACTTGCCCTCGTCCACCGAAGCGTGGAACGAGCGCAGGCCGTCCAGCGCCGCGGGCGACGCCTGGGCCACCTCCTCGCGCGTGACGCCGTGGGCCTCGCCCACCATGTGAGCGAATAGATTGGTATCGTCGAATTGAATCTTCATGGCAGACCTGAGGAATAGAATTGAGCCGCCAGGCGAACGGAAGCGCCTAGCGGCGGATCGGACCGGTCGGGAACGTTCGGGAGATCTGGTCGTGCCAGGTCAGCTTCTCTTCGTCGACCAGCGCCCAGAGGATACCCAGCATCGCCGAGGCGACTCCGAACAGCCCGCCCAGGAAGCGCCACAGCCTTTGCTGGCGCGTCGGAGCGTGTCCGTCGAAGTTCACCAGCCGCAGCCCCGTCCACCGCGTTCCCGGCGTGTCGCCGCCGGCGACGATCCACAGCAGCTTGTATAGCACGCCGATGCAGGCCGGCGCCAGAGCGTAGACCGGGATCGTGCTGGTGTCCCAGACGAACTCGAAGCCGGCGGCGTAAGCCGTCAGCAGAAACAGAGCGAAGCCGAACAGGATCATGCTCACGTCCAGCGCCGCGGCGAACAGCCGGATAGCCGCCGGCGCTACGGGCTGTTCGGAAAAGATCACGGCCTCGACCGAAGTCCGCAGCGGACGTGCCGGCGCGGGCGCCATAAACTCCATCCGCTCCTGCACGGGTTTTGCCGGACGCCGCACCGCCGGCCGCGGAGCCTGCTTCCTCTCCGGCCGGGAAGGCCGGGCCGTCTCCTCCGGCCGCACGACGCTCGGGCCGAACAGCGAGGCCTGCACCGGAACACGCGGCCCCGAGGGCGGCTCCTCGCTCCGGACAACCTCAAGGGGACGCTCGGCGACCTGAAGCTCGGATGCTTTCGGCGCGGACCGAATCTCCGGCGCGGCCGATCCTCTGATCACCGGATACGGCTCCGGCGCCGGCCGCGGTGAGGCCAGATGCAGCCGTCTTCCGCAGCGGTGACAGCGGTGGTCGTCCTCGGAATTCGAAGCTCGGCAGTAGCGGCAGTTCATGTCGGTTCCTCGTGTCCGTAATCGCTTGCCAGCGTCGGACGGACCATGCTAGCGTTTACGGTTGGTACTCCCGTTTCAGCGAGTTGGCCCCCTTCTAGTTCGTAACATAACTGCTCAGAAATGTCACGAACTTTTATCGGCTCGCCGGGTAATCTACTTCATAGCCGCGCTCACATTCGTCCTTCCCGCGTCCGCGCAGTTCGGCCCCCAGCAGATCTTCGGCGCGCGCCCCGTCGCGGACATGCCCTCGCCGAATCCCAACGTCGCGATCGTCTCGACGCGCCCCGAATCGCCTGGACCCAATGAGATCGTCGTTCGCGCGCTCTACCAGGAGGCCGAAGGCCCGTGGGTGCGGCTGCGCGGACGCGCCCAGGTCGAAACCACCGAAGTGCTCCTCGAAGCCGACGAACTCGACTACAACCGCCAGACCGGCGAGGCCGAAGCGCGCGGCAACGTCCGATTCAAAAGCTTTACCGGAGGCGAGGAGATCCACGCCGAACGCGCCGAATATAACGTCCCCGCTGAGACCGGGAAATTCTACGAAGTGCGCGGGTCGTCGCCCGTTAAGATCGACGCCCGTCCCGGCATCCTCGCCACCAACAACCCCTTCTCCTTCCAGGGTAAGTGGGCCGAGCGCATCAACAACCGTTACATCCTCTATGACGGCTTCATTACCAATTGCAAACTCCCCAAGCCCACCTGGGTGCTTGAGGCCCCGAAGTTCGACATCATGCCGAACCAGCGCGCCATCGCCCACCACGCGATGTTCCGCCTGAAGCGCGTGCCGCTTTTCTACTCGCCGGTATTTTACAAGTCTCTCGAACGCGCCCCGCGCCAGAGCGGCTTCCTGACGCCCAACATCGGAAATAGCTCCCGCCGCGGCAAGATGATCGGCGCCGGCTATTACTGGGCCATCAATCGCAGTCACGATCTGATGTACCGCAGCCAGTTATTCACCCAGCGCGGCTTCGCCCACAACGTCGACTTCCGCGGCAAGCCCCGCGCCGGCACCGATTTCAACGTCTTCCTTTATGGCGTGAATGACCGGGGCCGGCCGACCGACGGCCGCAAAGAGGGCGGCTTGATCCTCTCGCTCAATCTGCGCTCGGACCTCGGCAAGGGCTTTCAAGCCCGCAGCGCCATCAACTATCTGACCTCGTTCCGCTTCCGCCAGGCCTTCACCGAATCCTTTAACGAAGCCGTCTTCTCCGAAGTCAACTCCATCGGATATGTCCATCGGAACTGGTCCACCTTCGGCCTGAACTTCGTCTTCGCCCGCAACGAGAACTTTCAGAGCGAGGCCGACCGCGACACCATTGTCATCCGCAAGCTCCCGCAGGTGGAGTTCAGCAGCCGCGACCGCCAGGTTCGCGACATGCCCCTGTGGGTCTCCTTTGGATCGAGCGCCGGCCTGCTGCGCCGCACCCAGCCCGGTTTCCGGACCATGCCTTTCATCGAACGCTTCGACGTCGAGCCTCGCGTCATGACTGCCGTGAAGCTGAAGGGCCTCAACCTGATCCCGGCCTTTTCGGTGCGCGAAACCCTCTACGGGGCCAACCGCCGCAACGGCGAGTTCGGCTCGCAAAACCTGCTCCGCAGCAGCCGCCAGTTCACGCTCGACATCATCCCGCCGTCGCTCAGCCGAATTTACGATGCGCCCCGCTGGATGGGCCAGCGCGTCAAGCACGTCATCGAGCCGCGCGCCAACTTCCGCTATGTCGGCGGCGTGAACGACTTCAACTCCATCATCCGGTTCGACGAGATGGACCTGATCGCCAACACGCAGGAGCTCGAGGTTTCGCTCACCAATCGCCTTTACGCCAAGAGCTCGAGCGGCATCGTCTCGGAAGTCTTCAGCCTGCAGGTCTTTCAGCGGCGCTTTTTCGATCCCGACTTCGGCGGCGCCGTCCTGCCCGGCCATCGTAACGTCATCCACAGCTCGATCTCGCTCAGCGGCTACGCATTCCTCGACCGGCCGCGCCACTACTCGCCGATCGCCTCGATCTTCCGCGCTAACCCCTTCCGGCGCGTCGGCATCGAGTGGCGGACCGACTACGATCCAATGCGCGGCAAGGTCGTCAACAGTGGCCTGACGGCCGATGCGCGGTTTACGAATTACTTCGTCTCGGTAGGCCACAACCAGGTGCATTGCGTGGCGCTGCCTCCGCCGGGCGGCTATCGTCCCGACGAGCCGACGCGCTGCCAGGCATGGTGGGGGCAGGGAAGCATTCTCTCGCCAAACGCCAACCAGTTCCGCGGTCTGCTCGGAATCGGCCAGGAGAACCGCCGCGGCTGGAACGCGGCCTTCATGGCGATCTATGACTATCAGCTCGGCATGATGAACTTCGCCAACACGCAGGTGAGTTACAACACAGACTGCTGCTCTTACAGCGTCCAGTACCGCCGCTTCGCCATCGGCTCCCGAAACGAAAACCAGTTCCGCTTCGCCTTTTCCATCGCCAACATCGGCTCCTTCGGAACCCTGCGCGTCCAGGAGCGGCTGTTCTAGTAAACTGGCGCAGCTGGCGCGGGCACGGGGAGGGGTGCTGACCGGAGCGCTCGTTTCCCTGGGCATCCTCGCAGTCTTTGTCAGTCAGGCAAAGGAGGTCAGTGCGACCCCGCCCGCCGCTTGGTCCTGGAGGCGCTGGAAGGCCTCCGCAGTGCCATCAACCGGAACGGCTGCGGCTCGGTGGAGGGTTTCAAGCGGCCTGCCGACATGCCGACTGGCTCGCCCGCTGCAACGCCCTGGCGCAGGACTGGGGCGAATGGGGGCCTCTACTGCCGCACCTCTGGTACAGCGCCGGCCCCGACGCCATCGCAGCCGAGGCCACCGCCCGGACCACGGATGCGTCCTGCACGCTGCGCACCGTCTGGAGCCTCGCCGAAATTAAGCCTCGCCTCGCCTTCTTCCAACTCGACTGCCCCGGTGAAGCCTTCTCCATTCCCCCGCGCCCAGAGCCGAAGCGCAAGGATCCGCCGCCGGTCAAGGCGGCCGCACACGGATAGGCTCGTCCGGACTGCTCCAGGCCGGCCCGGGTAGTATACTGACTGCAAATCGCCGGATTCCGAGTCGACGATGCATCGCATCTGCCTATTGCTAGTCCCGTTCGTCCTTGCTGCCGGAGCCCCCGTCGCCGAACTCCTGCGTCAGGCCGAGTTGCATATCCAGCATGAGCGGTTCGCCGAGGCGGAACCGCTGCTGGATCAGGCACTCCGGCAGGACAGGATGAATGTCCAGGTGCTCTATCGGCTCGCCTACGTTCAGTACCGGCAGAGGAAGCTGGCCGAGGCGCGGACGCACTTCGAGGCCGTAGTCCGGGCGGCTCCGCCGGCCCACAACTCCCGCTATTTTCTCGGCCGGATCGCCCTTCAGGAAAACAAGCCGCTCGAAGCGATCGACTGGCTTGAGCCGGTCATGGCCTCGGGCGAATCGATTTTCGATGCGGCCTCGCAACTGGCCGGCGCGTACGTTTCGGCGGGCCAACATGGCAAGGCTGCTCCAGCGCTCCGGGCCGCCATAGCCGCGGCGCCCTGGGACGCCGCGCTCTACTACCGCCTTGGTCAGGTCTATCGTCAGCTCGGAGAAAAGGAACTTTCGGCGGAAGCGCTCGAGAACAGCCGGAGGCTTCGGAATGCAAACCGGGAAGACGTGGAAACGCTCATGCAGACTTCACAGGCGATCGGCGCCGGCAAGCGGGCAGAGGCTCTTCAGATCGGCGAACGTATTCTGAAACGCGATGGGGCCGATCCCAATGCTCTTGTGGCGCTGGGTGTGATTTACGGTAGCGCGGGGATGCAGAAGGAAGCCCTACAGGCATTCGAACTCGCCGCCGGCCGGGACGCGAACCTGTTCCAGGCTCAGTTCAACATTGGTTTGGCACTGCTCAAGGTCGGGCGGACGGCCGACGCCTTATATCCCCTTTCTCGCTCGGTCGAGCTTCTTCCGCAGTCGCTCGAAGCGAACCTCACTTACGGTCTGGCTTCGGTGATGAGCCGGAATTACGCCGATGCGGTCTCTCCCTTGGAACGGGCCTGGCAAATGGATCCAAGTAGTATCCGCATCGGCGCTCTGCTGGCGACGTCCTATTTGCGGACCGGCGCAGCCGCCAAGGCGGTGCGGATTCTTCGGGACATCTCCCCGCTGGCCGATGCCGATCCTGCGCCCCTGCTGCTCCTGGTGGAGGCGCTGAATGCCGCCGAAGACCCCGAAGGGGCCCTCGATGCCGCGCAACTGGCGCGGAAGCGCTTCCCCACCGTGCCCCAGGCCCACATGGCGGCCGCGCAACAACTGGCTCGGGTGGGCAGATACCAGGATGCGCGCCCGGCCTTCCTCGAAACCCTCAGGCTGGTCCCCGGCCACCCCGAAGCTGAGCTGGGACTGGCCGACACATTGCAGAAAGCTGGAGCCCACGCCGAAGCCGTGGACCACTTCCGGCTAGCAATCAACGCCCCAACCACTTCGCTCGCGGCACGGCTTGGGATGGCGCGCAGCCTGATTGCGCTGCGTCAACTCGATTCCGCCCGGGAGATCCTCGAACAAGGGCTGACCTCCCATCCCGAGGAGATCGCGCTTCGGCTGGAACTGTCCCGCGTATACTTGAGGCTTGGGAAGTCCGAACTCGCGGGCGAGCAGACCAGGATGATCGAAAAACTGCGAGCGCAGCAGGCGGTCCCGTAGCTCATGCGTTACAGAATCTGGCTGATTCCTGTTCTACTGGCAACGGCATCCGGCCCGAACCCAGCCACGTTCCGCAATGTCGCGGCGAAGGCGGGCCTGAATCAGGTCATCGTCTCCGGCGGCGAAAAGAAGAACTACGTCCTGGAGGTGAACGGAAGCGGCGCCTGCTGGCTGGACTACAACAATGACGGCTGGATGGACTTGTACCTTGTCAACGGAGCGACTCTCGCGCAACTGCAAGGGAAAGATCCGCCCCGCACCACCAACTATCTTTACAGGAACAACGGAAACGGCACCTTCACCGATGTCACCGCCGCGGCCGGCGTTCCGGGCCGCGGCTGGGGCTTCGGGTGCGTAGCGGCCGACTACGACAATGACGGCCAGATCGACCTGCTGGTGACCAATTTCGGTCCCAACATTCTCTACCGGAACCGTGGCAACGGCACGTTCGAGGACGTGACCGAGAGAGCCGGTGTGGGCGGAGGCGAAATCTGGCACGCCGGCGCAGCCTTCGGTGACTTTGACCTCGACGGCCATCTCGACCTGTTCGTCCCTGGTTATCTCGAATTCGATATCAAGAACCCGGAGTTCAAGACCTGCGAATACCGAGGCCTGAAGGTCCATGCCTGCGGGCCCCTCGGGTACAAGGGGGCTCCGGATGCCCTATATCGGAACAATGGTGACGGAACCTTCACGAATGTGACCGAAAAGGCCGGCGTCGCTGATAGCAAGCTCTATTTCGGTTTCCAGGCCATTTTCGAAGACTTCGACAACGACGGCTGGCCCGATATACTCGTGGCCAACGACTCGCATCCGAACCTCCTTTACAGGAACAACGGGGATGGGACTTTCGAGGAGATCGGGGTCCCAGCAGGCGTCGCGTTTAACGCCGACGGCAAGGAGATGTCCAGCATGGGGGTCGCCGTCGGCGACTACAATAATGACGGCAACGTCGACCTGTTCATCACCACCTTCTCCAATGACAACTACGTGCTCTTCCACAACGACGGCGACGGCCTGTTCACGGACGCGTCCTATCCTGTGGGCGTAGGCGAGGCTACAGTCCCGTACCTGGGATGGGCCGCGTTCTTCTTCGATTACGACAATGACGGCCACCCCGACCTGTTCTGCGCGAACGGCCACGTCTACCCGGAGGTCGACGGCGCGCTCCGGGAGACCTACCGCCAGCCAATGCAACTTTTCCGGAACCTCGGCAACGGGAAGCTTCGCGACTGGTCGCGTGAAGCCGGCTTGCTCGCGATCCCGCCGGAGTCGGCACGGGGAGGCTCTTACGCCGATTTCGACAATGATGGCGACCTCGATGTCGTGATCTCGGTCATGGACGGAAAGCCCCTGCTGCTGGAAAACGTCGGCGGAAACAGGGCCAATTGGCTTCGGATCACCCTGCAGGGCGAGAAGTGTAACCGCATGGCCGTCGGCGCGCGAGTGAAGGTGACGGCCGAAGGCGTCACGCAGTATGCCACGGTGCGGGCCGGAGGCAGCTATCTCTCCTCGAACGATCCCCGGCTCCATTTCGGCCTCGCCAAGGCGGTAGAAGCCGAGATCGAGGTGAACTGGCCGGGTGGCGGCACCGAACGGATCTCCGCAGTCAAGGCAAACCAGGCCGTTCGTATCAGTCAAGGGCACGGTATTCAACCTAGATAGTGCCTTATGTCGGGCTCTTCCGGACTCCCTCCGTCAAGATGATCCGTCTTTAACGTGAATCGATAAAAAAGACTATCCACATGTGTGCGATTCTGCTATAAAATCTCTCTAGTACTTTTACGTTAACGTGGGCTCGCGACCTGAAGGATTATGTCCCGCAAGGTGGCGTGCTTACCGTCCGGCTCCGTAGAGTCAACAAGCTACAAAGAAGCCGTGACCGCCAGGAACGGTTTCTGCCGGGCTGCTGGATGCAACCAGCTCACAAGGGGGAAGACATGAGGTTATCACGCAGTACGCTTCTGGGAGTGAGCGTATGCTTGCTCCTGTTAACATCCGCCCCGCTATTTGGGCAAGCCACGACTCTGGGATCGATCGTAGGCGTGGTCATCGACCCATCAGGCGCCGGAGTGCCGGCCGCCAAGGTTCGGGTTGTGAACACCCAGACCGGCGTCGCGCGCGAAACCACAACCACCGACAGCGGCAATTTCGCCGTGCTTTCGCTGATTCCGGGCCTCTACAGCACTGAGGTCACCGCGGCCAACTTCCAGAAGCAAGTTCAGGAGAACCTCAGGTTGGAGGTCGCAGGCGCCATCTCTCTGACGTTCCGGCTGACTGTAGGCCAGGTCACAGAGTCGATCAACGTGATTGCCGAGGGGGAACTCCTGAAGGCTACCGAAGGCGTCATCTCGACGACCATCGACAACACCAAGGTAGTCGAACTGCCGCTCAATGGGCGAAACTTTAATAACCTGGTGCGCCTCACGCCGGGCGCGACTCGCGGCGCCAATGCCGGCGGGCCGACGCTGAACGCGCAGACCTGGGCGGTTACGGGCAGCCGAAGCGACAACGCGAACTATACCCTGGATGGAACGTTCAATAACGGGACGTTCTTTAAGACAGCTGCCATCGCGCCCTCCATCGACGCGATCTCCGAGTTCAAGATCCAAACCAACATGTCCGCGAAGTACGGCGCGGCAGCCGGCGCGAACATCAACGTCTCGATCAAGTCCGGCACGAACGAATATCACGGGACGGCGTACGAGTTCCTCCGCAACTCCAAACTGGATTCGCGGGAATACTTCGCGGCTCGGCGACCCGATTTCAAGTTCAACCAGTTCGGATTCACAATAGGTGGTCCAATTCAGATTCCGAAAGTCTACGACGGCAAGAATCGGACCTTCTTCTTTTTCAATTACGAGGGTTTCCAGCAGCGGCGCGGCGCCGTGCAGGTCGGCACGATCCCGAACGCGGCATGGAGGTCCGGCGACCTCTCGCGGAACCTGGACGGCGTTGGCGCCATGCCCGCGATATTCGACCCGTTCAGCGAACAGCAAACCGGAACCGATGGGCAGGGACGCCCGATCTTCGCGAGGCAGCCGTTCGCGAATAATGCCATTCCGGCTTCGCGCGTGCCCGCCTATGCCCGTGCATACATGGACCTGTGGTTTCCGAACTCGCTGACGCCGGCCGCACTGAACACCGGAAATATCATCAACACCACTGGCAGTAGGCGTGAGGACAACCAGACGCACACCCGCGTCGATCACAAGTTCTCCGATAGCAATAACTTCTTCGCCCGTGTCTCCTGGTCCGACATCTTCCAGCGCGACCCGGCGAATCTTCCCAATGCGAACCTCGCGACGTTTAACAAGTACGTCGGTGTCACGGTAAGCGATACCCACATCTTCGACCCCAGGACGATCATGGACGTCCGGTTGGGCTACTTGCGCGCCGACCTTGGACGGGGACCGCTGCACCGCTTCATCGAGAGCTACCGGTCGGCGGGCCTTCAGAACGTTCCCACGAACTTCCGGCAATTCGATTTCCCCGTCAATTTCAATATTGCGGGACTAACCGGTCCCGGCAACGGTAACCTCGTGAACGGGCCCGATTTCACTTACCAGGGCTCGATTTCGATGACAAAGATTGTGGATCGCCACACGATCGCCTTTGGCTACGACTACACCAAGCTCCGGATCATCCACGACTCTGTGTTTCTGAATTTCGGATTCAACAACATTCCGACATCCGATCCGCAAAACGTGGCTCGGACCGGCCATCCCTTCGCCAGTTTCCTGCTCGGAACAACCGCCGAGGCAGGCCGGATCACGGGCGAAGCGGACCTCGACATCGACCAGCAGTTGCACCATCTCTGGTTCCAGGACGACATCAAGGTGAACAATAAACTCACGATCAACGTGGGTCTCCGCTACGAGTACAACCAGTGGCCGCATCACCGGCGTGGCCGCATGGGCGGATTCGACATGATCACAGGGCAGTTCTACTGGACCGGCACGAATCCGATTACCGGCGCCGCACCCACCGTGCCGAGAACAATCGCCGAGCCGGAACGGCTCAACTTCGCTCCGCGCATCGGCTTCGCGTACCGGTTGTTCCCACGGACCGTCATCCGAAGCGCGTACGGGATCTTCTACAACGCGAACTTCGGATGGGAGTGGTCAACCGGCCGCGGGAACTGGCCGTTCTCGATCTCGGATAACCTCACCGGCCTCAACATTGCCGGCTCAACCAAGATGCGGGCCGACCAGCTCTTCGCGACCTTTGACCCTTCCCAAGCCCAGCCAACCGCGCAGCACACCATCTCGCGCGACCTGTCGATGCCCTATATGCAGAATTGGAACTTCGGCGTCGAGCACCAGCTCACTCAAACCCTCTTGCTTGAACTTAATTACCAGGGGGCGAAGGGCACGCATCTGTCGAGCTTCCTGAGCAACAATGACCCCACGCCTGGTCCCGGCGACCCGAACCCACGCCGCCCGTTCCCCCAAGCGGGAGCGGTGAGCGAATTGAAGATGATCGGCACGTCGAAATACAACGGCCTAACCGCCAAGGCCGAGCAGCGGCTCGCGAGAGGCCTCACCTATATAGCCTCCTACGCGTTCCAGAAGAACATCGACCTTAACTCCCAGTTCGGCGGCGTCTCGCCGCAGGACAACCACAACATACGAGCTTCGATGGGACCGTCGGACTTCGATCAGACCCATGTGTTCAACACTGGGTACAGCTACATGCTCCCGTCCCTTGGGCTAAAGGGCATCGGCAAGCACCTGCTCGGTGGTTGGCAGACCACGGGTATCTGGACACTGGAAACCGGTCGGCCATTCAATATCACGCTACCCTTCGATAACGCGAACGTCGGCGCCCGGGGCAATTTCCAACGCCCCGATCTGGTTGGCAACCCCTTCCCAAGCGGTTGGACGCCGACCTATGGCCCTGGCGGGCTCTTCTTTGATACGACCGCGTTTGCGCCAGCTCCGCAGTATACCTTCGGCAACCTCGGCCGCAATGCTCTTCGGGGACCGGGTTTCCGTAACTTCGATCTCGGGTTCTTCAAGAATTTCGAATTCGGCGAACGAATCCGCATTCAGTACCGGGCCGAGATGTTCAACGCGTTCAACAACACGAATTTCGCGAACCCGGGGGCATCCTTCGGCACCCCGAACTTCGGACGAGTCTTGGGGACATTCATCCCACAGCGCTCGATCCAAATGGGACTGAAGCTGTATTATTAGTCGGTTGCGTGTAGTACTCTCATTGCTTCTTGCCTCGACTCTGGCGCGCGGCGAACCGCAGCTTGGCGCCGCGCGTCAGGCCGAGCCGGACGGGAACCTCCCGGCCGCCGAAAGAGCCTACGAACTCGAATTGAAGGCTCGGCCCACTGCCGGAAACTGGCAGCGGCTGGGCCTTATCCGTCATCTCCAAAACAAGTTCGAATCCGCTATTCCTGCCTTCCGGGAAGCCATCCGGATCGACCCCGGCCTCTGGACCTCTCACCTGTTCCTAGGCATCTGTCTCTATCGCACCAACCAGTTTGCTTCCGCCGTGAAGGGAATCGAGGAGGCGGACCGCCTCGCGCCGCGGGAGGGGCGAGGCCGCGATGAGATCGACTACTGGCTCGGAGCCACTAGGATAGCGTTGAAGCAGCCGCTAAGCGGACTCCAGGCCCTTGAGCGCCTGCTCGCCCGCAGCCCCGACCATAAGGAGGCCCTCGACCTTGCCACCCGGACCTACGCCGACCTCGGAACCGCTCTTTGGAACGATGTCGCGGAACGGCACTTTGAAACCCCTGCCGGTTACGAGGTACATGGGCACGCCCTCGAGAGTGAAGGAAACGTTCCGGGTGCCATCGAAGCCCTTCGGCAGTCGAAGGCATTGGCCCCCCAACGGGCTGGTCCCGGCCTTGCGCTCGGACGGCTGCTCTTGAGGCAAGGCCAGGCGGAGGAGGCTTTTGACATTCTGAGCAGGGAGGCCACCCTGCCCGGTGCAGAACCGGAGGCGGCATTCTACGCTGGACTCGCGGCCATCCAGCTTGGTCGATTCAACGAAGCATCCGCATCGCTGGAGAAAGCGGCCCAATGGTCGCGTCAGAACCCGGAAGCGCACTTGGCGTTGGCCCAGGTTCATCTCGCGCTCGGCGAAATAGAGAAGGCCGTGGAGGCCGCCCGGACTGCAGTGGATCTCGCGCCGGCATCGGAAGCAGCCCATGAGTTGCTGCTCGCGGCTCTGGCCCAGGCAGGCAAGACCGCGTCAATCGAGCAGGAACAGCGACGGTGGCGGGAGCGAAATTTAAAGTAGTCAGCGTTTCTCGGCGAGTGCACGGCGGCGCTCCAAAATGGCCCGGTGTCTTTCCAGGGCCCGCTTGGCCAGTTCTCTATCATCCACCTCCCTGTAGAGGTTTCCGAGCAGGTAGTGTATCTGGTCGTCCTCAGGCTTGGCGGCAGCGACAGCCTCCCATTCACGCCGTGCCTCGTCTGTGCGCCCGACCTTCCGGTATGCCTTGCCGAGTTCCCGTCGCACCTCGATGGAGTCAGACATCGCTTTCGCCGCCTTCTCAAGGTAGGGAATCGCAAGCTCCTCTTCGTTGCGCGCGATGAGCACCTGTCCTAACCGCATATTCGCCAATGCGTGATGTGGGGTGCCGGCAAGCTCCGCCCGGAGATGCTTTTCCGAAGCTGGTAGTTCGCGCATCTTCCAAAGCACATTCCCGATCAGGAACTGTAAGCCCGGCCGGCGAGGTTCGAGAGCCGCGGCCGCCTGATATCGATCGAGGGCTTCAGCGAACTGCCCCTTCATCTCGAATCGGCTCCCAGCAAGCTCCCGCAGCGGTGCCGAATCCGGTGCGACCCGTTCGAGATCGGCGAACCGCCTTTCCGCAAGGTCGCGCATCAGGCGCCCGGCCTGGAAGCGAGTTTCCGGCTGGGGTTCTCCCTCTAGCGCAAGTTCGAGTTCCGCCAGCGCCTCTGGGATGCGTTGCTGTTCGATGAGCGTTCGCGCCAGATATAGCCGTGTCTGCGCATCATCAGGCCGCTGGGCCAGCACGCGGCGTAACTCTTTTTCGGCGGCGTCGAACTGTCTCTGGCGATACATCTCGATCCCGATGTCGGAGCCTGAGGCCGCCTGCACCGCCCAGATGATCGCGATCGAAACTATGAGCACGTTACGCTAATTTTGTCACAGCGCCGACGCGCTGGCGGCAACAGAACGGTCACACCCCGTCCACCCCCACCTAACCCACTCATTCCAAAGCAACACGCCCTCTGGTCGGGGCCGAAGTCCTTGACCTCGCCTGCTACCCTGGAGCCGGAGCAGACGCCCGTGCATGCATCCCCAATCCGACAGATTCCGACGTTTCCGGCACATTTCGCGGTGTCGGATTCACCCACTGTCTCATTCTCGGGCGCAGTCCAGGCTCGGCAACCCGACAGATTCCGACACATCCGACGCCGTGTTCGGACCCTCATAGCACCGGACCGTCCACCGAAAACGGTGTCTCAACGCGGACGCTCCGGAGTTGCACTGACGCATAAGGTTGCGCTTGAATACTTTCCATGCGTCGTTTTTGCATCGTGGCTCTTCTGGCCCTGCTGCCGCTTCTGGCCCAACCGATCGGATTCCGCGGACGCTGGAACCTTACGATCAGCGGTGAACAACTGACCTATCCCGCCTGGCTGGAGGTCATCCGGAACGAGCAGGGACCGAAGATCCGGATGGTCGGCAAGTCGGGGAGCGTCAAGGAGATCGACGACTTCCATTTTGAAGGCGACCGCCTGACCTTCGGCGCGATCGAGAACATCGGGGGCCGCAAGCGCGTGAACTACGAGCTTCGCCCGCGGGCCGGCGCCCTCACCGGGACGGCGCGGCTGCCGGACGGCACGGCGCTCTCGGTACGCGGCACGCTCGCGCCCGCGCTTAACCGTCCCGCGCCCAAAGGGTGGGCCAGGCCGGTTCCCCTTTTGAACGGCCGCGATCTGGGAGGCTGGGAGCCGATCGGCCCCGGCCAGAGCCGCTGGAAGGCCGAAGGTCCAGTCCTTGTGAACTCGGCCAAGGGCGCCAATCTGCGGTCGCTCCGCACCTTTGAGGACTTCAAGCTTCACCTCGAGTTCCTCTGCCCGGCCGGCAGCAATAGCGGCATCTACCTGCGGGGCCGGTATGAGGTCCAGATCGAGGATGGATCGTCGCAGGGCCGTCCTATAAATATGCTCGGGTCGATTTATGGCTTCCTCGGTCCAAAGACGCCGCCCCAGCCGCGTCCTGGCGAGTGGCGCACCCTGGACGTGGAACTGGTGGGCCGCACCGTTACGGTGGTCCTCGACGGCCAGACGCTGATCGATGCCGAAGAGATTCCGGGGACCACCGGCGGCGCGCTCGACAGCAACGAGCACCTGCCCGGGCCTTTCCTGATTCAGGGCGATCACGGACCGGTCGAGTTCCGCAACATTCTCGTAAGCCCCGCCATTCGCTAAGCCGGCGGCTTGACCCTGGCGACTCCCGTGCGATAGCTTACCCGTAGCGGCTGCGGTGAGTCATGGTGCGGGTACATAAAAATCGAATTGTTTCAACCCTTTCCCTCGTTCTGGCCGGTTGCGCCGCCCTCGGAGTAGGCGCCGGGCTGCAGGCCCAGCGCAAGGTCGATTTCGCGGCCGACGTGCTGCCGGTCCTTGAAAAGAACTGCCAGTCCTGCCACGGCGAAAAGACCCAGATGGGTCAGCTTCGCCTGGACTCCAGGCAGGTCGCGTTCACCGGTGGCCTGTCGAAGAGGGTGATCGTTCCCGGCAACTCGGCCGAGAGCACTCTTTACGAGCGTGTCGCCGGCTTGGGCGACCAGGCCCGGATGCCCATGGGCGGCAAGCCGTTACCGCCCGAGCAGATTGAGATCATCAAGGCTTGGATCGACCAGGGCGCCGAATGGCCCGACGGCATCGGAGCCGGCGCCGCTGAGATCAAAAAGCACTGGGCCTTCATCCCGCCCCTGCGGCCCGCGCTGCCGGACGTAAAAAACGCCGCCTGGGTCCGTAACCCGATCGACCGATTCATTCTCGCCAGGCTGGAAAAGGAAGGACTGGCGCCCTCCCCCGAGGCCGACCGCGTCACGCTGCTCCGCCGCTTGAGCCTCGACCTGACCGGGCTGCCCCCGACCATCGAAGAAGTCGATGCGTTCCTGAAGGACAAGAGCCCCAAGGCCTATGAGAAGCAGGTGGAGCGCCTGCTCGCCTCGCCGCACTACGGCGAACGCTGGGGTCGGCACTGGCTCGACGCCGCGCGCTATGCCGATTCCGACGGCTACGAGAAGGACAAGCCCCGCTTCGTCTGGTTCTATCGCGACTGGGTGGTGAACGCGATTAACCGCGATCTGCCCTATGACCGCTTCATCATCGAACAGATCGCCGGCGACCTGCTGCCCAATCCCACGCAGGATCAATTTGTCGCCACCGGCTTTCTCCGGAACTCGATGATCAATGAGGAAGGCGGCATCGACCCCGAACAGTTCCGTATGGAGGCGATGTTCGACCGCATGGACGCGATCGGCAAGGGCATTCTCGGACTGACGATCCAGTGTGCGCAGTGCCACAACCATAAGTACGATCCGCTTCAGCAGGAGGAGTATTACAGGATCCTCGCCTTCCTCAACAACGAGCATGAGGCCGCGATTGCGGTCTACACGCCGCAGGAGCTGCAGAAGCGCGCCGAACTCTTCCGCAAAATTCGCGAGATCGAGGCCGGGCTCCAGCACCGCACGCCGGACTGGCGCGAGCGCATGGCCCGTTGGGAAGAGAGCGTGAAGAACGATCAGCCCGAGTGGATCATCGTGAAGCCGGAGGTCGAAGACATCTCGACCGGCGGCCAGAAATACCTTCCGATGGAGGACGGTTCCTTCCTCGCGCAAGGCTACGCCCCGACCAAGCATCGCGTGAAGATGACGGTCAAGACGGGCGTAAAGAACATCACGGCCTTCCGCCTGGAACTGCTCAACGATCCGAATCTGCCGCTTGGAGGACCGGGCCGCTCAATTAAGGGTACCGGCGCGTTGACAGAGTTCGAAGTGGAGGCTGCGCCGGCCGACGTCGGGGACGCAAAGCCCGAGCCCGTTAAGATCGTGCGCGCCACGGCCGACATCAACCTCCCGGAGGCTCCACTCGAGCCTATGTTTCTCGACAAATCCGACAAGCGCCGCGTCACTGGGCCAATCGAGTTCGCCATCGATGGCAAGGACGAAACGGCATGGGGTTTCGATGCCGGTCCGGTGCGCCGCAACCTCCCGCGCAAGGCCGTGTTCAACGCCGAAAAGCCGATCGCCCATCCGAACGGGACGGCCCTGACCTTCTATCTCAGCCAGAAGCACGGCGGCTGGAACAGCGATGACAACCAGAACCACAACCTGGGGCGTTTCAGGCTGTCGGTCACAACGGCCCCGGACGCCGTCGCGGACCCGCTGCCCGCCGCGGTGCGCGAAGCGCTCGCCATCCCGCGCGACGAGCGTTCGCCCGCGCAGGAGCAGACGATCTTCAGCTACTGGCGCACCACCGTTCCCGAATGGCAGGAAGCCAATGCGCAGATTGATGACCTCTGGAAGCAGCATCCCGAGGGCGCATCGCAACTGGTGCTGCGGGCGCGCGATAAACCCCGCATGACGCATCTGCTTGAGCGCGGGGACTTCCTCAAGCCCGCCAAGCCCGTAAATCCGGGGGCCCCGGCCTTCCTGCACCCGCTCCCCGATGACGCGCAGGCCAACCGCCTGACCTTCGCGCAGTGGCTGGTGGACCGGAACTCGCCGACCACGGCGCGTTCGCTAGTCAATCGCGTCTGGCAGAACTACTTCGGCACCGGCATCGTCGCGACAAGCGAAGACCTCGGAACGCAGGCCGAAGCGCCGTCGCATCCGGAACTGCTCGACTGGCTCGCCGTTGAATTCATGGAGCGCAACTGGAGCCTCAAACAGCTTCACCGCACGATCGTGACGTCGGCCACCTACCGGCAGTCATCGCGCGTCACGCCGGAGTTGCAGGAACGCGATCCGTACAATCGAATGCTGGCGCGCGGGCCGCGCTTCCGCGTGGAAGGAGAGATCGTGCGCGACATCGCGCTCGCCGCGAGCGGATTGCTCAGCCGCAAGTTGGGCGGCCCCAGCGTCTACCCGCCGGCGCCGGACTTCCTCTTCCAGCCGCCCGTGAGCTACGGACCGAAGGTATGGGACGAGGCCAAGGGCGAGGACCGTTACCGGCGCGGGCTGTACACGTTCCGCTACCGGTCGCTGCTCTACCCGGTGCTTCAGAACTTCGATGCGCCGAACGGCGATTTCGCATGCGTGCGGCGCGTGCGCTCGAACACGCCGCTTCAGGCTCTGACGACGCTGAACGAGACACTCTTCATGGAGAGCGCCCGCGCCCTGGCGCTGAAGACGCTGAAGGAAGGCGGATCCAGGGACGAGCAGCGCGTCCTCTATGCCTTCCGCCGCGTGTTGTCGCGCAAGCCGGGCGAGGCCGAGACGGCCGAATTGCTGAACCTGCTCGAAAGACAGCGCCAGCGTTTCGAGAGCGGCGAACTGAATCCCTGGGAGCTTGTGGCGGACGACCCGGAACAGCGGCCGAGCCTTCCCAAGGGCGCGACAGCGGAGCAGTGGGCCGCCTGGACCACCGTGTCGCGCGTGCTGTTGAACCTGGACGAGACGATCACGAAGGAGTAGCGCTCGAGTCATGAATTGTCAGGACAATCTCTACCGGAAACAGAATCCGAGGCTGGTTGCGCGGCGCTGGTTCTTCCAGCAGTGCGGCGTGGGCCTGGGTTCCATCGCTCTCGGCCACCTCTTTCACGAAGCGGGCTTCGGCGCGACGGCCGTCGATCCGATGGCGCCCAGGACGCCGCACCACGCGCCGAAGGCCAAGCGCATCATTTTCCTGTTCATGGCCGGTGGTCCGAGCCAGATGGAGATGTTCGACCACAAGCCGCAGCTTGAGAAGTTCGACGGCACGCTGCCGCCGCCCGATCTGCTGAAGGGCTATCGCGCGGCCTTTATCAATCCGAACTCGAAGCTGCTCGGACCGAAGTTCAAATTCGACCGCTACGGCAAGTCCGGCGCGGAGGTCTCCGAACTCCTGCCCCATACGGCGAAGGTCGTGGATGACATCGCCATCGTCAAATCGCTGGTGACCGACGCTTTTAACCACGCTCCCGGCCAGATCCTGATGAGCACGGGATCGCAGCAGTTCGGGCGGCCGAGCATGGGCGCCTGGGTCCTCTACGGGCTCGGGAGCGAGTCGCGCGACCTGCCGGGGTATGTCGTCTTCAGTTCCGGCAAGAAAGGGCCGAGCGGCGGAAACTCGAACTGGGGCAGCGGCTTTCTGCCGACCGTCTACCAGGGCGTGCAATTCCGCGGCAGCGGCGACCCGGTGTTGTACCTTTCGAATCCGAAGGGTGTCGATGAGCGCTTGCAGCGCGAATCGCTCGATTCGATTCGGAAGCTGAACGAGATGCGTCTGGACGTGGTGGGCGACCCGGAGATTGCCACGCGCATCAACTCGTTCGAGATGGCGTTCCGGATGCAGGCGAGCGCTCCGGAGCTGATGGATATTTCCAAGGAGTCGAAGGAGACGCTCGAGATGTACGGCGCCGAACCAGGCAAGCCGTCGTTCGCCAACAACTGCCTCCTGGCGCGCCGGCTGGTGGAGCGCGGCGTACGTTTCGTGCAGCTCTTCCACGAGGCGTGGGACCAGCACGGAAACCTTGTAAAGGACCTCAAGAAGAACTGCGAGGACACCGACCAGGCCTGCGCGGCGCTGATTAAGGACCTCAAGCAGCGCGGCCTTCTCGACGACACGCTGGTAATCTGGGGCGGGGAGTTCGGCCGCACCCCGATGGTCCAGGGCGGCAACGACGGGCGCGATCATCATCCGAACTCCTTCACCATGTGGCTCGCCGGCGGCGGCATCAAACCGGGCCTGGTGATGGGAGAGACGGACGACCTCGGCTTCAACGTCGTCAAGGACAAGGTCCACATTCACGACCTGCACGCGACGATCTTGCACCTGCTGGGCTTCGATCACACCAAGCTGACCTACCGCTTCCAGGGCCGGAACTTCCGCCTCACCGATGTCCACGGCCACGTGGTGGAGAAGCTGCTGGCGTGAATTGATGGTTCCGTTGCCCGGATACCGAGGCACTGTATCAAGATCGAGATGTGCCGCGATTCCGTGCAATCGAACGCGTGGCGAGGCGCAAGCTGCTGATGCTTGACGCGGCAAAACGGCTGGAGGATCTTCGAGTCCCGCCAGGCAATCGTCTTGAAGCGTTGCGGGGTGATCGCGCAGGGCAGCATAGTATTCGAATCAAACGGCGGCTCTGTTTGCGTGGTGTGACGGGGGGGCCTCCGGCGTCGAGATAGTGGACTATCACTGAGGGAGCAATGGCTGAGAAGTCGAAATTCCTGGAGCTCATACATCCTGGTGAGATCCTCTTCGAGGAGTTCATGAAGCCGTTCGGGATCAGCATCAACCGGCTCTCTCGGGATTTGGACGTTCCCCCGAATCGGATTCATGGGATCGTCCACGGGACCAGGGCCATCACGGCGGATACGGCGCTCCGTCTGGGAACGTACTTCGGGATGGATCCGGAGACCTGGATGGATCTGCAGTCCCAATACGACCTGCGAATCGCCCGGCGTACATCGGGCGAGGAGATCGCCAGGACAGTCCGGAAACGGGAGGCGGCTTGAGGCGGCTGGCTGGACCTACAGCCTTGCGGCGTTACGTCACCGGACCCGGATTGAACGGCGCCAGGGCGTTGTGCAGGCCCCAGTGGTCGGCCCAGGTCTTCTTGCGGCCGCTGGCGACGTCGAGGATCATGCGGAACAACTCCCAGCCCACGTCTTCGATGGTGGCGTGGCCGGTGGCGATGCGGCCGGCGTCGACGTCGATCAGGTCGGGCCAGCGCTCGGCGAGCGCGGTTCGTGACGAAACCTTGATTACCGGAGCCAGCGCCAGGCCGTACGGCGAACCCTCGCCCGTCGTGAAGATGTGCATGTTCATCGAGGCGAGCTGTTGCGTGCCGCAGATGAAGTCGCTCGCCGGGGTGGCCGCGAATACGAGGCCCTTGGTCGTGACGCGCTCGCCGTGGGTCGCGACGGCGGCGAGCGCCGAGGTTCCGGCCTTTGCCACCGAACCGAGGGCCTTCTCGACGACGTTGGCCAGGCCGCCGCGCTTATTGCCGGGGGTCGGGTTGGCGCTGCGGTCGGCGCAGCCGCGCGCGAGGTATTCGTCATACCACTTCATCTCGCGGATCAGGGCGCGGCCAACGTCCTCATTGATCGCACGGGGCGTCAGCAGGTGCACGGCGTCGCGCACCTCGGTCACTTCGGAGAACATGACGGTCGCGCCGGCGCGCACGAGCAGGTCTGCCGCAAAGCCGACCGCCGGGTTGCAGGTCACTCCGGAGAAGGCGTCGCTTCCGCCGCACTGGAGGCCGACCACCAGATCCGATGCCGGACACGTCACGCGCCGCCGGCGGTTCAGCTCCTCCAGGCGCTTCTCCGCAAAGCGTAGGATCGCGCCGATGATCTCGCCGAAGCCGCGCAGCTCCTCATCCTGCAGCCGCAGCACGTAGGGGTCGCTCTCCAGCACCGGCAACGCCGCGCCTCCCAGGCGCAGCAGATTCATCTCGGGCAGCATCCGCGCGGGCTGGAGCTTCTCGCACCCCAGGCTTACAACCAGCGGCGAGGTCCCGATGTTGGCGTGCGTGCTGACGTGCTTCAGGGTGCGGATCGGCACGGCCGCGCCCGGAGCGTCGATGGCGACGCCGCATCCGTAGGTATGGGTGATCGCGACAACGTCATCGACATTCGGGTACCGCGGCAGCAGTTCATGGCGAATGCGGCGCACCGCGTAGTCGACGGTCGGGGCGACGCATTGGACCGTGGTCGTGATTCCGAGGATGTTCTTGGTCCCCACGCTGCCGTCCGGATTGCGGTAGCCCTCGAAGGTGTAGCCTTCGAGGGGCGGCAACGGCGGCGGCACGGCGGTCGCAAGTGGCAGCTCATCGAGCGGCGGCGGGTCGGGGAGGTCGAGCATGTCTTCCCGGACCCACGTGCCCGCGCGGATCGGCGTACGCGCGTGGCCGATCACCTCGCCGTAGCGAAGGATCGGGGCGCCCTCATCGAGATCGCGCAGCGCGACCTTGTGCGATTGCGGGATAGGCTCGGCCAGCACGAGTCCATTGCGGAACTCGGCGCCGGCCGGCAGACCCTCGGGATTGACGATAATCGCGACATTGTCGCGCTCGTGCACGCGGACGAATAGCGGTTCCACCAGTGCTTCTCCTACAGCCTCGGGACCGGGGGCTTTACGGGCTGCCAGGAATAGACGCCCTTACGCCGCAGCTTGCGCTTGTACACGCGATCGCCGGCCGTCGCGTAGAGAGTCTGGAAATCCGGGCCTCCGAAGACCACGTTCGAAAGCGGTCCGGCGTGCGGCTTGTTGATGATGCCGACAACGCGCCCTGGTTGATCGCAGATCTGCACGCCGCCGCGTGTCGCCACGTATAGATGGCCCTCGGTGTCCATCGTCATCCCGTCGGCGCCGCTGGCGGAGGACTCATCCGGCGTCTCCATCCTGTAGAAGGGCTGCCCATTGTCGAGCGAACCGTCGGCCTGGATCTGGAAGGACCAGACCCACTTGCTGCGCGAGTCGGCCACGGTGAGCAGCGACTGGTCGGACGAGAGCATCACGCCGTTCGGAAACTCGAGCCCTTTGTGAACCACGCGCTTGTTGCCCCGCGCGTCGATGTACCAGACCTGCTTGTTTGGAGGATCAGTGAAGTAGATTTCGCCCTTGGCCGTCACGACCAGGTCATTCGAGTTCACATCTTCGGCGATCACCTTCTCGCTTCCATCCATCGAGTAGGCGACGATGCGCTTGCGGCCGTTCTGGCAGGCGTACATCCGGCCGTCGGGACCGAACATCAGGCCGTTGGCGCCGCCGCTGTCCTCTTTGAAAAGCGCGACCTTGCCGTCCGTGCCGATCCGGTGGATTTTACCGCCGCGCACGTCGGTGAAGAAGACGTTACCGTGCCGGTCGACCGCGGGCCCTTCGGTGAACTGATGACCGGAGCTGACAAGCTCCCACTCGCTCGAAGGGTCGAGTATTTCGGTGACGAAGTGACGCTCGCCTTCTCCGCCCGAGGACTTCCGGATGGGCTTTCCGTATTCGCGCCAGAGCCAGCGTAGGGCGTACGGGAGTATCGCCGAGCCATGCTTGCTGTTGTGCGCCTCATTACCGGTGATGAACGCCGAATCATAGCCGGCGTACCGGAGCGCGGCGGCCATGTCCTGGTTCGCAATGAACCAGCTTCCGGAGTAGATGTTCAGGTCATTGCGGCCGTCCTGGAGAAACACACGCAGCGGCTTGGGCTCGGTCTTGCGGATGAGGGAAGGATAGATCTGGCCACCGCGCAGGTTGACGTAGCTCCCGATGAAGCTCAGGACGCGCCGGAAGACGTCGGGGCGGTTCCAGGCGACCGTAAAGGCACAGAGGCCGCCGGAACTCGAACCGGCGATGGCATAGTCATTGGGATCGTTCGAGAGGTTATACTTGCTGCGCACCTCGGGCAGGATCTCCTCGATCAGGAAGCGCGCGTAGCGGTCGCCGAGGGCATCGTACTCGAAGCTGCGGTTGTAACGGGCCTGATGATTATCCGAGCGCGCCGGCAGCACGCCGGGATTGATGAAGATGCCGATCGTCACGGGCATCTCGCCCCGGTGGATCAGGTTGTCGAAGACGATCGGGACGCGCCAGCTTCCCTCCTCGTTGACGAAGCCGGCGCCGTCCTGAAACACCATGACCGCTGCCGGCTTGTCAGCGTTGTACTGCGCCGGCACGTAAATCCACCAATCCCGAACCGTACCTGGGAAGATTTTGCTCGTCCAGGAGTGTTTCGTGACCGTGCCTTTCGGAACGTCCGGCTGCCGGTGCGACTCCGGACCGAGCTTGTACTCCTCCTGCTGGGCGAAGGAGGGGGAGAGTCCAATGATCAGCGCGCCGAGGGCGGCGGCCCAAATCCGGGAACTTCGGGTCATGCCCCATATGCTACAACACCCAGTCGATGTACCATGATTAGTCTGAGACTCAGGAGGACGAAGCATGGCTCAGGAATCCGCAAATAACTATCCGAGGCTGCATAACGCGATGTGGCCCGGTCTGGTCGGGAAGGGGCCGGACTCGGAGCCCGCGATTGATCTCGACACGATGCTCGACCTGACGGCCGCGGCCGAAGTCGATGGGATAAGGTTCGAGGGGGTCGATCTGTTTCTGTTCGACCCGCACATCAGCATCGACGCGAGCCGCGACGACCTGAAACGGCTGGAAGAGAAGCTTCGGTCCAGGAACCTGGTTGCAGGTTCGCTGGTCGCCCCGGTCTGGCCGCCGACGGGCGGAGGATCGGCGATGGGCAGCGAGGAGGATCGGGCACGCTTTCTCGAACAGGTCCGCAAGGCATGCCGGATCGCCTGCGACCTGAGACAGATGGGGATTCGGAACTACGGCATCGTCCGGATCGACTCGGCCGCGAGCCCGTCGGACTGGGCGGCGAATCCCGAGGAAAATACCAAACGAATTGCCGGCACGTTCCGTGAAGCGTGCAAAATTGCCGAGGATCACGGCGAACGGCTCGCCGCCGAGGGCGAGATCTGCTGGGGCGGCATGCACGGCTGGCGAAAGATGGTCCAGTTGCTCGAGATGGTCGGGCGCCCGGAAACCCTGGGTTTCCAGGCCGATATGGCCCACACGCTCCTCTACACAATGGGCTACAACGCCCCGGAGGACCGCATCCTGCCGGACGATTTTGACTGGAGCCAGACGGACCGGCTGACGGAGGCGCTCCGTACTCTCACGTGCGCGCTCCGGCCGTGGACCATCGACTTCCACGTCGCCCAGAACGACGCGACGGTGAAGGGCTCGGGCTCGCACGACAAAACCGGCCGCCACTGCCTGCCGAACGATCCGAACGGCAAGCTCGATATCGTACGGGATTCGGCGCACTGGCTTCGCGACGAGCAGGGGAATCTGACCAAAGCCTTCCGGCACATCTGCTGGGACGGCTGCATGTTCTCCAACGAAACGATGCTTAAACCGAAGACATGGAACAGCATTCTTACCAGCATGATTGCGGTCCGGAACGCGCACGGCTGGAGGGAGTAACGAGATCTATGGGCGCTAAGAAGAAAATCAACGTCGGGATGGTGGGATACGGCTTCATGGGCCGGACCCATTCGAATGCCTTTTCGAAGGTGAACCAGTTCTTTGACCTGGAGTATCAGCCGGTCCTGAAGGCGGCCTGCGCGCGCGACGCCGAAAAGGCGAAGGAGTTCGCTGAGAACTGGGGCTATGAGTCTGTCGAGACGGACTGGCGGGCGCTGGTGGAGCGAAAGGATATCGACCTGATCGATATTGCCAGCCCGAATAACACCCATGCCGAGATCGCGATCGCGGCGGCGGAGGCCGGCAAGATGGTGCTGTGTGAGAAGCCGCTCGGGATGAACCCGGCCGAGTCCGAGCGCATGGTGGAGGCGGTGGAGAAGGCGGGTGTCGCCAACATGGTTTGGTATAACTACCGCCGCGTACCCGCCGTGACGCTGGCCAAGCAGTTGATCGAGGAAGGGAGGCTCGGGCGGATTTTCCACTACCGGGCGAAGTTCCTCCAGGACTGGACGATCTCCAAGGATCTTCCGCAGGGCGGCACGGCGCTGTGGCGTCTGGACGTCAACGTGGCCGGCAGCGGCGTCACGGGCGACCTGCTGGCGCACTGCATCGATACGGCAATGTGGCTCAACGGCGGCATCGAGCAGGTGTCGGCCATGACCGAGACCTTCGTCAAGGAGCGCAAACATAACCTGACGGGGAAGGTCGAGAAGGTCGGGATCGACGATGCGAGCGCCTTCCTGGCGCGGTTCAGCAACGGGTCGCTGGCGACGTTCGAAGCGACCCGCTATGCACGCGGGCACAAGGCGCTGTACACGTTCGAGATCAACGGCGAGCACGCCTCGATCTTTTGGGACCTGCACGATCTGCACCGGCTCCAGTACTTCGATCACCGCGACGAGGGCATCGTGCGCGGTTGGCGGTCGGTCCATATCACCGACGGCGACCATCCGTACATGAAGAACTGGTGGGTGCCGGGACTTCAGATCGGCTACGAACATACGTTTGTCCACCAGGTTGCCGACTTCCTGGAAGGCTTGAGCAGCGGTTCGACGCCGGGCCCGACCTTCCGCGACGGCCTTGCTACCGACTACGTCACCGACGCGGTGCTGCGCTCCGGTCAGAACGGGACTTGGGAGAAGGTGCCGCAGGCGGTGCGCAAAGCGGCAGGGTGAAAGCGAGGCGCCGGATCTGATATCGTTGCGCCATGCAACGGCAAATGTTCCTGATCGCGATCGCCACGTTCGTTCTCGTCTGCGCCGCCATGACGGGAGCGCAGACGATCAATCCTTCGCCCGAGGAGCCCAAAATTCAACTCACGGCTGAGAATATCGAACGTGACGGCGAGATGCTGCGGCTTCGCGGACGCGTCGTAATCACGGGCGATTCGATGCAGGTGCGGGCGGACGAGGCGGACTACAATCCGGCGACCGGCGAGGCCGATGTGCGCGGCAGCGTCAGGCTGAAGATTCTGCAATCTCAGCCGGCGCAGTAGCTTCCGGCGTCAGCGGAACAGCAGCAGCGTAGCCGCCGCCGTCAACCCGACGACCAGCGCTTCGAAGACGCGCGGGGCAATGCGGGTAATGACCCAGCGTCCCGTCAGCGCCCCGGCAATCACGGCCGGGATCATCAGGACGTTGAAGCTCAGGGACTCCGGGCTGATGAGGCCGTGCCAGGTGTAGATCGGCAACTTGCTCAGGTTGATGACGAAGAAGAACCACGCGCCAGTCGCGATGAACTCCTCTTTCGGGAGCTTCTTGCTCAGCAGATATAAGTTCATGACCGGCCCGGCGGCGTTGGCGACCGTTGTGGCGAATCCGGCGGTCACGCCGTAGCGCATGGAGTGGCCCGGAGCCGACTTTGCGTTCGGATTCAAGCGCCGCCGCAGGTAGGCGGCCAGCATCACCAGGACAACGACCGCGACAATCCGGCGCAGGTAGTGCTCGTCCAGGCTCAGGGTCGCGGCCCCGATCGCCATCCCCACCAGCACCCAAGGCGCGAGCGAGAAAAGCTGCCACAGCGCCGCATGACGGCGGTAATACCAGATCGCAAACACATCGGCAACGCACAGAATCGGTAGAAGCCATCCAGCCGACAGGCGCGCGTCCCCTACGGCCAGGACCATTAACGGAATCGCGAGAATGCCGAGCCCCGGCACTCCCGTCTTGGCAACGCCAACGGAAAACGCGCAGAAACACCCCAGAAGCCAGCGGCTCCAGACCAGTTCAGGAATCGGCATGAACTTTCGAGAATAGCATTCGTCGAGTTTCTGAAACGCTCGGGATCTGTTTGGACTCTCCCAGATAAGAGCCGGCGCGGCGTGCGCCGGTGATCTAGCGAAAGGAGATTGTTCATGGGCAGGCCGATTTCGACGATGACCCACGGGATCATCGACATGGCTGTGGACTCCACAATGTTGTTGGCTCCGAAATTGATCGGGGCCAGCGCGCAACCGCGTGGAGCACGGCTCGTGCCGCGGCTCGTCGGAGCTGCGACGATGGCATATAACGATTTCACGAATTACGAGTTCGGGATTCGTCCGAAGCTCTCGATGCGAACGCATCGTAAGCTGGACATTATCGCTGGAGCCGTGCTGGCGGCGTCTCCGTTCATCTTCCGCTTCGCCAGACGGAAACGCCTGAGGAGTTGGCTCCCGCATGTGATCGCGGGGTCCGCACGAGTGGTGTCGGCGGCGCTCACCAAGGAGCGCCCCGGATCGCGGCGTCTGCTTCCGCAGGTGTGACGGGCGCCGGTAGGCGCCCGTCGATGGAAGGCATCACTCCACGTAGATGGTCGTGCCTGCTTCGGAACTGGTCCCGTTGACCGAAACGGACACTTCAACCGAGCCGCTCGGCGCGTCCGCCGGGACCTCGACGTTGATCTGGTAGAGGCCCGGATAGAGCGGAGCGTGACCGGCCCAGTCCACCCGGGCCGAACGCCCGCCGATGCGAACCTCGATGTTGCCCTCGGCGTGGGTCAGGTTCGACGGCGGCTCGCCGGTACGAACGTGCGGTTGGACCTGACCCAATCCGGTTGCGAACAGCGAGATCACGCGTCCGCGCTTTGCCGCATTCGCCGCCGTGACGGCGGTATAGTCGGCGTGCAGAGCCGCAACGGGTCCTGAGCCTCCCTGGTTGGCCGTGAAGAGCGCCGGCACTCCGGGTGCGATTGCGACCGCTTCGCTTGAGCTGACTACATCGCCCCGAACTACCACGACATCCACGCTCGCTTTGCCGGAGACCTCGAAAGGAACCTGCAGATTGATCTGGTCATAGCCGCTGCCCGCGTCCGCGATCACGGCAATCAGCGGCGCTTCGTGTCCGCCCACCAGAACCTTGATCCCGCCAAGCGTGCGCGGGAGCGGAGTCGTGGAGGCGTGGGCCGAAGCCTCGACCAGCCCCTTACCGAAGATGCTGACGATGGAGCCGGGCGCCAGCGGAGTCGCGCCATGCGCGTAGCTGGCCGTGCTCACGACGCCGCGCGCGAAGATGGCGGGTGGCGCATCGCCATCGCACTCGACGTCGCCGCCGGAGCCGAACTCAACCGCCGCCTGACCCTGCACAATCGCGCGGGCCGCCAGGGACATTGGTCCGCCCTTGAGCGCCAGGTATTGTCCGACATAGGTGCCGTCGCCTGTGGGTTCGAGTTCTACCTCGGTGTCATCGCTACTGGAACTGACGAGGACGCGCGCGTTGTTCACCGCCTGTCCATTTGCGTTCAGGAGAGCGACCTTCACGGGGATCGCGGCATTCGCCGCAGCACGGAACTCGATCGCCGGTTCGATGAACAGCCCGGAGATTGTCGGCGTGCCGGCCTGCCCCTCTCCCCTGATGACGAGATGGACCCGCAGGGTGGCGGGCATCACGCGGGCGTCTCCCGTGGCGCGGAATACGACTGTCCCGCGATAGACGCCGGGTTGAAGCGCGCCCGCGTTCACGCTGATCTGGGCCTCTGTGGGCGCGGAGCCGCTGGTGGGCGCAACGGAGAGCCAGTTACCTCCCGCTCCGGTCGAGACGGCCGTTTCGAAGTTTACGGACGCCTGGCCCCGGACCTCGACCCGGACGGGGGTCGCCGGCGGATTGGGCCCACCCGGCGCGGCACTGAAGCGCACGCCGCCAGGACGCACCAGCAAGTGCGCGTCCACCATAGCCGCGCCGTCGACCCGCAGGGTGACTGGAATGACTCGTTCCTCCGCGACCGCGCCGTTAATGTGCAGAACCACGGCGCCGCCGTAGACGCCGGGGGCGAGCCCGGTCGCGTTGACCGTAACGGTCAGGCTACCGTTGATCGATCCCTGTGCAGGTGTGACGTTCAGCCACGCGCCGCCCCGGACGGTTCGGGCCTCCGCCCGGTAAGTCAGTGCGGCGAGCGCCGAGGTAAGTTCTACGTTGGCCGCGGCGGGCGTCACGGTCCCGGATGCGCTGACGAAGCGCAAGGCCCTCGGCGAGATCTGGACTGCGGCCTCGCCGACAGGCCGCGCCGGCTGGCTTGGAGCGCCGGCAAGAATCCGCAGGAAGACCCGGACGATCCGTCGCTGTTCGCCGGACGTAATCGTAATTGTCCCCTGGTAGTGCCCCGGCGCCATTCCGGCAGCATTTACGCCGACCTCAAGTGTCGCAGGGCTGGCGCCGGCGAGCGCCGGGCCGGCCTGCAGCCAGTTGCCGTCAGACACGGCCGAGACCTGAAAGTCCATCGAGCCTCCGCCGGTGGTCCGAACGTAAAGAAGCTTCGGCGCGGGCGCGGGAGCGTTCGGATGGACGATGAAGTTGAATGCGGCCGGCACGGCGACCAGATGGACACCGGCGGACGCCACGACGTGCAATGTGACCGGCACGTTGACGGAAGCTCCTCCGCTCATGACAGTCACGGTTCCGGTGTGAGTGCCTGGCGCCAGCCCGGCTCCGTTTACCTGAACCCGGATGATCGCGGGCCCGGCGCCGGCCGTATCGAGGATCGAGAGCCATGACGCTCCGGCCGTCACCGCGGCGGTCCATGTGAAGCCCGCCCCGGCATTCGGGCTCGATACGTGGAGGGTCCGCTGCGGCGGCGCGGCGCCGTTGTGCATCATCCGGAACTCGAGTGAACTGGGCCGCACGAACACGGCCGCGTCGGTGTTGCTCGCCGGAAGGACGCGCAGGAAGACCGTGAGGTTCTGGGAGGCGCTCACGGGGCCGCCGGCCGTTGAGACGTTGACCTGGGCGGTATAGACGCCGGCCGGGAGCGAGCCGGGCGTAGCGGTCAGGGCCAGCTTGCCGCCGGCGATCGCGCCGACGCTCAGCCAATTAACTCCGCCTGTGATCTCAGTGATCGAAGTAGTTACCGTGACCAGGCCGGCCTGAAGTCCAGGCAGGCGAACATCGACGGTTCTGGTGAGCGTGGTTTCGCTGCCTGTTTTGTTAAACACCACCACGCTCGGCGAAAGCACAAGGCGGCTTCGCAGGCCGGTTCCGGGGGAGTTCGGTGGTCCCTGAGCCGTGACTGCCATGGGTAGAAGTGAGAGACAGAGAAACGCTGCTGTAAACTTGAGATTCTGTTTCGATCGCATGATCTTGCTCCTGAACTCGTGGCCGCTGTGTGCGGCCTCGTCCGGGTAGTGGAGCAAACATTAAGCCATGTAACAATTGACGAAAGTCCTGCAAATACTTGTATTTCAGTAATTTACATCTGTTTAGGTCGCCTCCGGGGTGTGTCTTTCGGACCCATTCGTGTGCCCCAATGAGACAGTTTCACGGCGCTCTGTCCTCGCGTAAGCGGTTCGAGTTATCCTGACTTTACATGGCGAAAAAAGTCGCGATCTTCGGGAGTTCGGGTCAGTTGGGTGTGGAGTTGCGGCGGGAGTTCACCGCGCGCGGCTATTCCGTCGTTGGGTTCGAGCGGAAGTTGGTTGACATTACCGATGCGGCCAAGGTGGAACAGTCGCTAGCCGCGATTGACCCGGCGGTAGTGATCAACGCGGCGGCCTACAACCAGGTGGACGTCGCCGAACAGGAGCCGCAGGCGGCCTTCGCCGTGAACGGGTTGGCCGTGCGGAACCTGGCGCTGGCGTGCCGGCAGTCGGACGCGCGCCTGGTCCATTTCTCGACCGACTACGTCTTCGACGGGACCAAGGGCCAGCCGTATACGGAGCAGGATACGCCGCATCCGCTCGGGGCTTACGCGGTGTCCAAGCTGGCAGGCGAATTGTATGCGCAGGCATACCTGGACCATCCGCTGATCGTCCGAACCTCCGGTGTCTTCGGCCCCGGCGGGCTGAAGACGGCGCGCGGCAATTTCATCGAACTGATGCTGCGGCTGGCGAGGTCCGGACAGCCGATCCGCGTGGTGGAAGACCACGTCGCCTCCCCGGCTTACGCGCCGGCGCTAGCAGCCCGCACGGCCGATCTGGTGGAAAAGGGCGCGGGCGGCGTGTTTCACGTCGGCGGCGGCACGCCGATTTCCTGGTTCCACTATGCCCGCCTGATCTTCGATGCCGCGGGACTCACGCCGGAGCTGCGGCCGACGAATGAACGGGAGTATCGCACGGCGGCCCGCCGTCCGAAGTTTTCGGCACTGTCGAACGCCAAAATGGAGAGCCTGGGAGTGGAGCCGATGCCGTCTCTCGATGCCGCGGTGCGGGATTACCTGGCGCTGCGCGAGCAACTGGTCAGTGCCGGCCGTGCTTGATCGCGTAGTAGCCCTTGCGCGCCTGCACTTTGTATTCCTTGTTGGCGGTGCGGATATCGACTCGCCGGTAGCCGCCGTCCTTGGCCGGGTTGTCGGGTGAGTAGCCGATGGCGTACTGGCTCCGCATCTCCTGCTGGATCTCATCGAAGATGTCGGTCAGCGAATACTTCCGGCTGACTTTGAAGAGGCGGCCGCCGGTTTCTTCGGACATCTTCTTGAGGGCCGAGTCACTCGCGTAGCCCATCATCATTCCACCTCGAGAGTAGGCTCCGGGGTCGGCGTAGTAGATGCTGTAGATGATGGCGTCGGCCTTCTGGGCCGCTTCAACCGCCTGTTCGAGCTTCAGGCGGCTGCCGACATCAACGCCGTCGGTGATCAGAACGATCGCCTTTCGCCCGACTTCGCGATGGAGCTTTTCGGCGGCGGCCAGATAGACGGCGTCGTAGAGGATGGTGCCCCGGACCTTTGAAGTGGGCACGGGACCGGGATGGAGGCCCGTAAAGCCGCTGCTGGCGCGAAGGTCCTCGAGGCCCGCCTTAAGCAGTGCGATCGAGTTCGTGTAGTCCTGCAGGAGTTCGGCTTCGGGGCCGAAGCTGATCAGGAAGGCCATGTCCTTCTTGCGGAGCACGTGGGAGAAGAACTGCGAGGCGGCGCGGCGTTCCTCTTCGATCAGGTTGCGCTGGCTTCCGCTGACGTCGACCAGGAGGCCGATCGTCAGGGGCAAATCGGTTTCGCGGGCGAAGTGCTTGATCGTCTGGGGACGACCCTCTTCGGAGACCACAAAGTCGTCGGCCGCCAGATCGCCGATGAGCCGGCCCTTCTTGTCGCGAACAGAGACCAGAACGTTAACTAGGTCGACATCGACGGTAATGAGGGTCTCTTCCTCCTGCTGCGGGGCGGACGGCGCCCCCTGCTGCCCCGCGAGGGGTAGCAAAAGGAAGAATACCAAGCAACCGGACAGCACTCGCGCTCGCATACAATTAGAGTGACACAGTAAATGGATGCACCACTCGCCGCGCGTGTTCCATGAGAAAAGCTCTTTTTCACCTGAAGCGCTCCGACCCCGTGTTGCGCGGAATCATTTCATGCGTGGGTCCGTACCGAATCGCCTACGCGGAGCCGGACTTCCACACACTCGCTAAGTCCGTCGTTTATCAGCAGTTGAGCGGCAAGGCCGCCCTGACCATTTTCGGGCGCCTTCTCGATACGGCGCGGGCGGGGGAGGGGCGGCTGCGGCCCGAGACGCTGCTCCGGATCAAGCCGGCGCGGCTGCGTGAGGCCGGGCTGTCACAGCAGAAGAGCGCTTATCTGACCGATCTCGCCCAACGCACGGTTTCCGGACAGCTCTGCTTCGACCGACTTCCGGAGATGCCGGATGACGAGGTGATCGCGCACCTGACGCAGGTCAAGGGCGTGGGCGTCTGGACGGCCCACATGTTCCTGATTTTCGCCCTGCGGCGTCCGGATGTTCTCCCGACCGGGGACCTCGGGGTGCGGAGCGCCATCCGGCGCGCCTATGGTTTCGAGGAGTTACCCACACCCCGCGAAGTCGAGGAAGTTGCCGGGCCGTGGCGGCCGTGGTGCAGTGTGGCGAGCTGGTATCTGTGGCGAAGCCTGGAGGGCGTCGCGGCGCTGTAGCGGTCCGATTACTTCTCCGCGGCGTTCACGAATTCGGGCGGTGCCAGGGCAGCCAGGCGTCCGAATGGATTACTATGGCTCCCATGGATCGTAGGGCTTTTCTTCGAGGATGTATGGGCGTGGCCGGGGCGTTAACGTTTCCCGGCGCCGCCGCGGTGGCCGCGCTGCCGAAGGCTAAGATTACACGGATTCGCTATTACAAGACCCCGACCGACGCGGCCGGGCGTCCGAACAACCGCCAGCCGCTGTTCAACCAGAGCACCAACGTCGTCCTGATCGAAACCGACGCCGGAATCACGGGCGTCGGCGAGGGTGGCGCTCCGGATGTTATGGAACAATGCGCCAGCATGCTGATCGGCGAGGATCCGTTCCGCACGGACCGCCACTGGCAGATGATGTATCGCGGCTACTTCTACCCGGCCGGGCGGGAGAAGGTCCACGCGCTCGGGGCGCTCGACGTCGCGCTGTGGGACCTTAAGGCCAAGGCCCTCGGCGTGCCGGTCTATCAGCTATTGGGCGGCCAATCGCGGGATTACGTTGAGTGCTACTCGACCGGCTTCCCGCTGCGCGCCTCACCCCGAGAGGTCGCGCGTGCCTGCATCGAGGCGGGCTTCCGCGCCTACCGCATCTCCACGCGCGGCACGCCCGTCTACGACCGATTCGAAGACGTGCAGCGCACCTACGAGACGTGCAAGGAGGTCCGCGAGGGCGCCGGGAAGGACGGGGGCTGGTGCATCGACTTCCACACGCAGCTCGACATGCCCGACGCCGTCGCGCTCGCCAATCTGATCGAGCCGCTGCGGCCGTACTTTGTCGAGGACCTGGTGCGGAGCGAGAATCCCGGTGTATACCGCACGCTGCGCGGCCAGACGAAGGTGCCGATCGCGGTGGGCGAGCAGTTCGGGCCGAAGTGGGAATGGAACGAACTGATCCAGAACCACCTGATCGACTACGCGCGCGCCACGATTCCAAACGTCGGCGGCATCACTGGCTTCATGAAAATCGCGGCGATCTGCGAGACGCACTATGTCGGGCTGGTGCCGCACTTCACGGGTCCGATCTCGGAGGCGGCGATGGTCCACTGCTGCGCGGTGTTTCCCGGCCCGGCCCTGATGGAGATGCTGCGGGGCGGCACCCCCGAGTGGCCGTATCTCAAGCAGGGCTACGATTTCCGCAACGGCAAGCTGTGGCCGAACGAACGGCCTGGCCTCGGCGTCGAGGTGGACTTCAGCAGGCTGCAGTGGGTGGCCGACTACACCGAGCGGTACGCCCTCATCCCGATGATCAAGCGCCCGGACGGGTCGTACACCAACTGGTAAGGCGCGCGGCCGTCAGGCTTTGAGCCAGCGATCGAACCAGGCAAAGGCCTCGGATTGCATATCGCTGTCGAACTTGTGGGGCCCGTCGTAGAAGCTGGCGCGGTAGCGGTCGGGGGCGCCGGCTTTCTTGTAGACTTCCGTGAGAATACGGTCGGCGCGCTCCATTTCGGGAAGAGTGAAGAGCGCGTCCTGCCGGTTGTTCAGCACCAGCACGGGATTCGGCGCGGCGAGTCCGAGGACCTCCGGGTAGTCGAGATCGCGAGGCAGAGCGGGCACGTAGCACATCCAGGTGTGGGTGTGGCACTTGTTCAACAGGTAATCCCGCCAGGTGGTCATCATGCCGACGCAGCAGGCGCAGCGGATGCGTTCATCGGCGCCTGTCAGCATGACGGTGCGGAGGCCGCCGCCGGAGAGGCCGCAGCAGCCGAGGCGCGTGGGGTCGACATCGGGCCGGGACGCCAGGTAGTCAAGCGCGCGCTGGTCGTCGAAGACGAACAGGCCGGGCCAGGTGAGTCCGGCGCTGAAGAGGCTCTTGGCGATCAGGTGCTCATGGGCTGCGGCGAACTGGTTGTAACGCTGGATCTCGTCTTCGGACTCGGGATCCGATTCGACCATGTTGTTGCGGATGTTGGCGGGCAGGTCCGCCCAGCGCATCCGGCGGCTGCCGAAGGTGAAGGTGTCGTGCACAAGTACGACGTAGCCCCGGCGCGCGAGTTCGTTGGCCCAGGCGAAGCCGCTGTAGTAGCGCTCCTGGTGGCGGACCATCAACGGGTGCTGGTCCTTGGAGATGCGCGTAATTTTGCGCAGCCCGAAATATTTATTGCCGCCGTGGTCGTGCAGTCCCACTACGCCGGGCAGACGGCCGGTGGCGCCGGCGGGCTTGAGGACGAGCGCCTCGGTGGGAGGCCCGTAGGGAAGCTGCCACTGGAGATGCTCGATGGTGAGGCCGTCGAAGTCGAAGCGGTGCTGGAGGACGGCGGCCGGGGTCGCGGCGCCGCCAGGTCCGAGCAGCGTCTCATGGAAGCGCGCGCGGGCGACGGGACGCCAGGCGTTCACGTCGCGAAACATCGGCTGGCGGAAGGAGAGCCTCGGCGGATCCTGCATCGTCTGGGCGGCCCACTCTCCGTAGGCGCCAATCATATTCGGGGTCATGGAGAACATCTTTCTCGAAACGCGCCCCGTTTGCAAGAGGCGCGGTTAGAGAAGGCCGCCCTGCCGCGCGAACATCAAGGCCTCGATGGCTGCGCCCCGGGCGCCGGCGGTGTCTCCGTTCGGCATGATATGGATCGGAATTCCGGCCTGTTCCTCGCGCTGCTCTGGCATACCCACGCGGATCTCGTCGATGAACCACTGCTGGAACTCCGGACCGGTTTCGATGGCTCCGCCGCCGACGATCAGAGCGTCCGGGTCGAAGGTGTTGATCATTTCGTCGAAGAAGAGACCGAGCGCGTGCGCCTGGACGCGGAAGATCGCCCGGCAGAGCGCGTCGCCCCGCTCCGCCATACCGCGAACGAACTTGGCGGCACTGGCAAGGTCGGACATCGTGCAGAGTTCGTGATTCGGGTTGCGGGAAAGGAAGTAAGGCAGCAGCGTCTTGCCGATGGCCGTGAGGGAGCAGAGGGACTCCAGGTCGCCGGTGCGCCCGCAGTTACACTTCGGCGTTATCCCCTCGATGTTCGGAATGGACTGATAGGGGATGAGGACATGGCCAAGCTCGCCGCCGAAACCGTTGCGGCCCTTGACGACTTGGCCGTTGACAATGACGCCGCCGCCGAGGCCGGTGCCGATGATCGCGGAAATCGAGGTCTGGGTGCTGTTTTCGCCGAACAGCGAGTAGTGGCCCCAGAGGGCGGCGGCGTTGCCGTCGTTGAGATACGTGACGGGCTTATCGAGCCGCTTGGCGAGATGGCCCCGCAGGTCAAAGGAGGCCCAGTCGGAATGGACAAAGTTCGTGGAACCGCGGGCGCTGAGGACGCCGGAGGCGCTCGCCGGACCCGGAGTATCGAGGCCGACGGCGACAATGTCAGAAAGCTCCACGCCGGCGCGGTCGGCGGCAATTTTCAATCCGTCGGCGATTTGACCGAGGCAGACCTCCGGCCCCTGGCGGGAGAGCGCGGGGTGCTCGCAAAGTCCCTCGATGAGGAAGCGGCCCTCCGGCGTGACGAGCGTGTAATTGATGGCGGTGCCGCCCAAGTCGACTCCGGCTACGATGTGCACTGTGTGATTCAGCCTCTACTTTGTGCGGTATGGAATCCGAAAATCACAGCTTAGCAGGGGAGAGGCCGTCGGTGTCGCCGAGACCTCAGTCATGCCCAGGAGCTGCGGTAAGATTCTGAAGTGCTGACTTGCCTGAGGATACGAAACTTCAAGCGTCTCGAGGATGTAGAAATCGAACTCGGCAAAACGGTTATCTTTGTCGGGCCGAACAATTCGGGGAAGACCACGGCTCTCCAAGCGCTGGCGCTCTGGGAGATCGGCCTCCGCACATGGATAGAGAAACGCGGAGCGAAGGAGATTCCTGAGAAACGGCCCGGTGTGACCATAAATCGCCGCGATCTGATTGCCGTGCCGATTCCCGACTCCAATCTTCTTTGGCGAGACCTGCACGTCCGCGAGGTTGAGAGGGTAGGAGGCAAGCAGGAAACTCGAAACATCAGGATTGACATCTGCGTGTCCGGAGTATCCGACGCGACGCCCTGGAAATGTGGGTTTGAATTCGACTACGCGAACCAGGAGTCCCTCTATTGCCGGCCGATGAGAATCTCCGAGGATGGCGCGCAGCGGATGCCTGTGCCTGTCATGTTGGCGAAGGTTCCGGTGCGAGTGGCATTTCTACCGCCGATGTCGGGCTTGGCCGCCACCGAGGATCGACTCACGGAAGGCGCCGTGAATGTTCGAATCGGCGAAGGGCGGACTGCCGAAGTTTTGAGGAATCTCTGTTTCCAAATCCATTCCGGCGAGAAGCGTGCCAATTGGGATGAGCTCGTTGCGCAGATCCAACGATTATTCGGCGTTGTCTTGCGCCCTCCGCAGTTCATTGCGGAACGTGGTCAGATTACGATGTCATACGCTGAGCGTGGAATCGAATTGGATCTGGCATCCTCAGGCAGGGGACTGCAGCAGACTCTACTTTTGCTCGCGCACTTGTATACACATCCTGGAAGCGTACTGCTACTCGATGAACCCGACGCTCACCTTGAGATACTCCGGCAGCGGCAAATTTATGAGCTTCTTACCCGGACAGCCGAAGAGCAACGCTGCCAGATCATTGCCGCGAGCCATTCGGAGGTGTTGCTCAATGAGGCGGCCGATCGGGACATCGTGGTGGCGTTCGTCGGTAAGCCGCACCGGATCGATGATCGGGGGAGCCAATTACTCAAATCGCTGAAGGCGATCGGTTATGAACAGTACTACCAGGCCGAACAGACCGGGTGGGTTCTTTACCTGGAGGGCTCGACGGACTTGGCCATCCTCCAAGGGTTCGCGGAGTTGTTAGACCACCCGGCGAAAGAGCTGCTGAAAAGGCCTTTTGTCCATTATGTGGCGAATGTGCCATCGAAAGCCCGTGACCATTTCAACGGCCTGCGGGAAGCGAAGCGAGACCTGGTGGGAATCGCTATATTCGACGCGATTGAGCAAGAACTCAACAGTCCCGGTGCCTTGGTGGAGATGAAGTGGCGCCAACGGGAGATCGAGAACTACTTGTGTTACCCGGATACGCTGATTGCCTATGCGGAACGGACGAGTGACGATCCTGGTCCACTATTCCAGTCGGCGCAGCGCCAGCGTCAGGTCGAAGCGATGCGGGAAGCGATGGAGGAGATTCGCGCAGCCCTGCAAGTGCTTGGCAAGCCAGATCCGTTTGGCCCCAATGCGAAGGCAAGCGATGATTTCCTTGCGCCAGTGTTTCAGCGATATTTCGAGAAACTCGAACTGCGGAACTTAATGCAAAAGACGGATTTCCACGTGTTGACGCGGCTCGTTCCTCGAGATCTTGTCGCCCCTGAGGTCTCAGAAAAATTGGACGCCATCGTGGAAGTCGCCAGGCGAGCCAACCCTGTGCAGTAGGCCGTCCTCTTGCATCTCTCGAAAAGTGTAAACTGGACACACCCTGGAGGTTGCTTTTCATGCGTTTGGCTTACACGGTTATGGTGTTGGCGGTGGCGGGAGGGCTTTGGGCTCCGCCGGAGGCCGCGGCCCAGCAGCAGTTCGACCTGCTTCTTAAGGGCGGTCACGTGATCGACCCGAAAAACCGCATCAGCGCGGTTCGCGATGTGGCGATTCGCGATGGCCGCATCGCCGAAGTGGCTGCGTCGATCGCGCCCGAGCGCGCCTACAAGGTGGTCGATCTCTCCGGGCTCTACGTGACCCCCGGCCTGATCGATATCCACGTGCACGTCTACACCGGTACCGGCGCGCGCGGCTCCTACGCGGGCGACAACAGCGTCTACCCGGACGGCTTCACGTTCCGCAACGGCGTCACGACGGTGGTGGACGCGGGCGGGGCGGGCTGGCGCAATATCGCCGATTTCAAAGACCGCATCATCGAACGCTCGCGGACCCGGGTGCTTGCTTTCCTCAATATCGTCGGGCACGGGATGGGCGGCGGCGCGATCGAGCAGAACCTCGAAGACATGAACGGGAAACTGACGGGCGAGGCGGCGCTGAAGCACAAGGACGTGATCGTCGGGATCAAGACCGCGCACTACGCCGGTCCGGACTGGGCGCCGGTCGAGCGCGCCGTCGAGGCCGGCAATATCGCGAAGATCCCGGTGATGGTCGACTTCGGCACGGGGCGACCCGAGCGTCCCGTTTCACAGCTTTTGCTGGAGAAGCTTCGGCCGGGCGACATCTACACACACGTATATTCAGGTTTGCGCGGCGAGTTCGACGATGCCGGCCTCCCGATCCCGGCGCTCTACAAGGCGCGGGAGCGAGGGGTCATCTTCGACGTCGGCCATGGCGGCGGCAGTTTCGTCTTCCGTTTCGCCGTCCCCTCCGTGCGCAAGGGCTTCTACCCGGATTCGATCTCGACCGATCTTCACATCGGCAGCATGAACGCCGGCATGAAGGACATGCTGAACGTCATGTCGAAGTTTCTGGTGATGGGGATGCCGCTGGACGACGTGATCCTGCGGTCCACCTGGAACCCCGCCAAGGAGATCCGGAAGGAAGAATATGGGCACTTGAGCGTCGGGGCGCCCGCCGACATCGCGGTTCTGCGCGTCGAGCAGGGACGGTTCGGATACGTGGACATGCACGGGGCGCGCCTGCGCGGAGACCGCAAGCTCGTCTGCGAACTGACCGTCATGGACGGCCGCGTCGTCTACGATCTGAACGGCATCACGCGCGAGGATTGGGATAAGCTCGGCGCTTACAAATCTCAGGCCGATCCGCGCTGGGATGGCACCATCGGAGCCGGAGCCTCCCGCCGCGCCCCGCGTCGCCGTTAGCGGGGTTCGCGCCGGTTATTCTCCATGACGCGGATCTCCTTCCTCATGCCGCGGTCGGCATGGTCACCGAGGGGGCACCAGACACGGTAGCTTCCGGGGCGCAGATCCGCGGTGAGGGTGGCGCTTTCGCCGGGCTCCAGGTTCCGGCCGAGCGACTCGTCAACGCCCTCGCCCTCGATCTGGAAGGTGTGTTCCATTGTGCCTGCGTTGGTGACCCTGAAGGTGGTCCGCGCCGCCGGCATCGTGTCCGGCATCTGAATTTCGAACTCCGTCAGCCGGACATCGACCTGCCGCGCCGGCTCCTCCACGCGGGCCGGATCGCGCCGCTCGTTCGGGCAGCCGAGCACCAGCAGAAAACTCGTACAGAGTAGAATCGCTTTTACCATCGTCGTTCTCCTCTCGGCGCGCCTACCTCTTCGCGCCACACTGTACCTTCATCGGTACTGGTTTTTCCAACTTCGATCAGGGACTTGAGCCGAACCAGGTCCTCGTCCATCTCTGACTTCGGGTCTCGGTGGAACAGGCTGGCGAAAAGGTGTCCGACAGCGCCTGCCGGCGGATTATAGGAGAGCCGGATCTGGATGCGCGTTCCACTGTCCGGCGTCGGGTCGAAGCGTACGATGCCGGCGTGCTGGATTGCTGAGCCCGGCAGGGTTTTCCACGCCAGCATCTGGTTTTTGACCTTCTCGGTGATTTCGGCGTCCCAGGCGACCGTCCTGCCGGCCAGTGCTTCCGCGACCCAATGGGACCGCCCGTCGCCCAGATCGCGCACTTCCTTGATGTGCGCCATGAAACGCGGGAAGTTCCTGTAATTGGTCCAGAAGCGGTAGACCTCTTCGATCGGGGCGTTCAGATGAATCGTCTTCTGGATATCTACGGCGCGGCGTCCGCCGGTTACGCCAAGGACTCGGGTCAGATACTTATTTGTAACGGCCCGGGTGCAAAGACCCGCGCCGGAAAGTGTGGCTGCGGCACCCGGCAGTCCGCGCCGGCGCAGTCCGTAAAGGATCAGGCCGCACCCGGCCGTGCCGCCGAGGACGCGCAGGGCCGGAGTCCAGTTCTCCTGAAGGATTTCGGGACGCTCGCCAGGACGCGCTCTGCCGCCCTGCAGCGATGGAATCTTCGAACGATCGGTGTGAGGTTCGAGCCGGTCGATGATTTCGCGGACCCCTCGGATCGAGCGCACGGCATCGAGCAGGCTGTCGATCTCATGCGCGAGGATAGGGCCGCGAAGCGTCACGCGGCCGCGTTGTGCGCTGACGTCCACGGCGTGGGGATGCGAGACATACCTGCCGATCTTGGACCGCACGCGCGCCACGAGGACGTCGTCGCGGATATCCTCCCCCCGTTCTGTGACCCCGGATCTGGCTTGCGCGGCAAGACCGGCGATCCGGTTACCGAAGTCTCTCGCGGCTTTGTCGAGCACGTCCGGCGAATGCGCGGCCAAGCTCGCCATCTTGTCCTTGACCAGCGCGCGGCGCCGGCGTCCACGCTCCGGATCGAGGAAGTACATCAGGCTTGCCCCGAGTCCCAGGCCGCCCATGGTGCTGACTGCACGGTTCATTCACGCCTCCTCTGGAACAGCTCGCCATGAACTAGGATTCGGCCGCGGAGAGAAGGTTTCAGCGCCCCCGGTGTACACGGCTCGGTAACGAAAGGAGAACCGTATGTTGACGAGGTGGATCTGCGTCCGACTACCGCTTGCCACTGTATGTTGATTGACATAGAGTAGTGACTAGCGCAATGAACATGGGGCTGCTGCGATCGTTCGGTTGTTCTGTTCTGTTGACGTCCGTTGCGGTCGCCACGGATGGCGATGTGGTGCGCTTCAACCGCGATATTCGCCCAATCCTCTCCGATAAGTGCTACACCTGTCACGGACCCGACGAGCAGAACCGGAAGACCAGGCTGCGTTTCGACACCGAAGAGGGCGCCAAGGCGGATCTCGGCGGGCGTTTCGCCATCGTGGCCGGCGATCCGGACAAAAGCGAACTGATCCGCCGGGTCACCACGAGCAACAGGGGACTGCGCATGCCGCCGCTCGCCACCGGTCACTCAGTCGACGAGCGTGAAGTCGCGCTGCTGCGACGCTGGATCGAGCAGGGCGCGAAATGGGAGAAGCACTGGTCCTTCATTTCCCCCGAGCGCCCCGCGCCGCCCGCCATTTCGAATTCGGGATGGGCGAAGAATGAAATCGACCACTTCGTGGCCGCACGGCTCGAGCGCGAAGGGTTGCACCCCTCGCCCGAGGCCTCCCGCACCGCGCTCATCCGCCGCGTGAGCCTCGATCTGACCGGCATTCCGCCAACCCCGGCCGAAGTCGATGCCTTTGTCAACGATCCCTCGCCGAACGCCTACGAGAAGGTAATCGACCGGCTCCTCGCATCGCCCCGCTACGGCGAGCGCATGGCCGCGCGCTGGCTCGACGCGGCCCGCTACGCCGATACCAACGGCTACCAGACCGATGCCGAACGCTTCATGTGGCGCTGGCGCGATTGGGTCATCGACGCCTTCAACCGGAACATGCCTTTCGACCGGTTCACGATCGAGCAGATTGCCGGCGACATGCTCCCCAACGCGACGCTCGACCAGAAGATCGCTTCGGGCTTTAACCGCAACCATCGCGGCAACGGCGAGGGCGGCATCATCCCGGAGGAGTACCAGGTCGAGTACGTCGTCGACCGCGTTGAAACGACCTCTGCCGTCTGGCTGGGGCTGACGATGGGCTGCGCGCGATGCCATGACCATAAGTACGACCCCCTCTCACAGAAGGAGTTCTACCGGGTTTACGCATACTTCAATAACGTGCCGGAGCGCGGCAAAGTGTTCAAATACGGAAACACGCCGCCGCTGGTCCAGGCGCCTACGCCGGAGCAGGAGCAGAAACTCCAGGCGCTCGACAAGCGTTTGGCCGACGCCGAGCATCGCTTCGCGAGCTTGCGCGCCGAGGCCGGGCGGGCGCAGCGGAGCTGGGAGAAGTCGCTGAAAGCGGCTCAGCCGGCCGACTGGGCGCCGGAGTTCGGGCTGGCGGCACGCTTCGCCCTCGACGGCGATGTGGCCGGGGTCTCCGGGCGGGGCGAGTCGCTGAAGGCTGAGTTCTCCGGCGGAGCTGCCGAGTTCGCGCCAGGGAGAATTGCCCAGGCAGCGCGGCTCGATGGCAAGCGCTTCGTGAGCGCGGGCAACGTCGGCAACTACGGTTTCTTCGACAAGTTCACGCTGGCGGCCTGGATCTACGCCGAATCGAAGGACGGCGCCATCGTGACACGCGCTGAAGATCTGAGCGAAGGCAAGGGTTACGGACTTTATCTGGAGGACGGCAAGCTCCAGTTCAACCTCGTGGTCCGATGGCTCGACGACTCATTGCGCGTCGCCACCGAGGCCGACGTCCCGCTGAACCGTTGGGTTCACGTGGCCGCGAGTTACGACGCATCGCGGGTCTCCGAGGGAGTGCGCCTGTACATCGACGGCAAGCCGCAGAAGCTTAACGTCCACCTGGACGAGTTGAATCAATCCTTCAACGTCCGCGCGCCGCTGCGTATCGGGGCAGACGGGAGCCCGGAGCACCGTTTCCGCGGGCTGATTGATGACGTCCGAGTCTACAATGCGGTCCTGAGCGAGGAGGAGGCGGCCATTCTGGCGAGGCCCGAGCCGCTGCACGAGTTGGCACGGGTCAAACCGGACGCCCGCACCGGGATCCAGCAGTCCAAGCTCCGGCTCGCGTTTCTGGATCGCTTTGCGCCCGAGCCGATCCGCACGGCGTGGCACGAGCTCTCGGAGGCCCGGCGCGCACGCCGCAGCTTCGTCGAAAGCCTCCCGACCGTCATGGTCATGGAGGAGATGGACAAACCGCGCGACACGTTCCTGCTGCTGCGTGGCGCCTACGATCGCCCGGGCGAGAAGGTGACGCCGGGCGTTCCCTCCGCCCTGCCGCCACTCCCGGATGGACTTCCGAACAACCGGCTCGGATTTGCAAAATGGCTGGTCGATTCGGCGAATCCGCTGACCGCGCGTGTCACCGTGAATCGTTTCTGGCAGATGTACTTCGGCGTGGGTTTGGTCAAAACCGTCGAGGACTTCGGATCGCAGGGCGAATGGCCGACCCACCCCGAACTGCTCGACTGGCTCGCCACCGAGTTCATTCGGACCGGCTGGGATGTAAAGGCGATCCAGAAGACAATCGTCATGAGCGCGACCTACCGGCAGGAGAGCAAGGTGTCGCCGGAGCTCATCCAGCGTGACCCTGAAAACCGGCTGCTTGCTCGTGGACCTCGCGTCCGGCTGCCGGCCGAGGCGGTCCGCGACCAGGCGCTTGCGGCTTCCGGCCTGCTTGTCGAAAACATCGGCGGGCCATCGGTGAAACCCTACCAGCCCGCCGGACTCTGGAAGGAGCTTTCGGGCGGCGCAGACTATATCCCTGATACTGGCGATAAGCTTTACCGCCGCAGCATCTATACCTTCTGGAAGCGCGCCGCTCCGCCCCCGACCCTCATGACCTTTGACGCTGCGGGCCGGGAGACGTGCGTGGTCCGGGAGTCGCGGACGAACACGCCGCTCCAGGCCCTGGCCCTGATGAACGATGTGACGTTCGTCGAGGCGGCGCGCGCCATGGCTCAGCGCATGATGGTCGAGGGCGGCGTCAAGCCGGAGGAGCGCATCGAGTACGGTTTCCGTCTGGTGACGGCGCGCCGCCCGAACGAGACGGAGCAATCCGTGCTGATCGGGCACCTGCGCCACCAACTCGACCTGTTTCAGACCCATCCGCAAGGGGCGGCAAAGCTGATTGCTCAAGGAGAGTCGAAGCCTCCGGCCTCGCTCGGGGCGCCGGAATTGGCGGCCTACACCAGCGTCGCCAGCCTCATCCTGAACCTTGACGAGGCCGTGAACAAGGAGTGAGGCAATGGATCCCCGAAACGAACGGCGTTTCCTGTTAACACGGCGGCACTTCTTCTCGCGCACCAGCACGGGCATCGGCGCGGCGGCGCTGGCAAGCCTGCTCAGCGAAGACCTGCGCGGCGCCGACGCCTCGGCCGTCGGAGGCCTGCCCGGCCTGCCGCACTTTCCGCCCAAGGCCAAGCGCGTCATCTACCTGTTCCAGTCGGGCGGTCCGTCGCAGATGGACATGTTCGATTACAAGCCGAAGCTGGCCGAGATGCGGGGCGACGAACTGCCCGACTCGATCCGAATGGGCCAGCGGCTGACGGGCATGACGGCCACGCAATCGAGCTTTCCGGTGGCGCCCTCGCTATTCAAGTTCGCGCGGCACGGCGAGTCCGGCGCCTGGGTCAGCGAATTGCTCCCGAATACCGCGAAGGTGGTGGACGACCTCTGCTTCATCAAGTCGATGCACACGGAGGCGATCAATCACGATCCGGGCATCACGTTCTTTCAGACCGGCGCGCAACTGGCCGGACGGCCGAGCATCGGGGCCTGGCTCTCCTATGGGCTCGGCAGCGAGAATAAGGATCTGCCTGCCTTCGTCGTCCTGGTTTCGCAGGGCACGGGCAACCTCGGCGACCAGCCCCTGTACGACCGGCTCTGGGGCAGCGGGTTTCTTCCTACGCGCTACCAGGGTGTAAAGTTCCGCTCCGGCAGCGATCCTGTCCTGCACCTGAACAATCCTCCTGGGATGAGCGAGCCGGGGCGGCGGCGCTTCCTCGATGACCTGGCGAAGCTCAACGAACTGAAGCTCCAGGAGTTCGGCGATCCCGAAATCTCGACGCGCATCGCGCAGTACGAGATGGCTTACCGAATGCAAAGCTCGGTGCCGGAGCTGGTGGATTTGTCCAAAGAGCCGGACCGTGTCTTCGAGATGTACGGGCCGGAGGCGCGCAAGCCCGGGACCTTCGCGGCGAATTGTTTGCTCGCACGGCGCCTGGCCGAGCGCGGCGTGCGCTTCATCCAGCTCTTTCACCGCGGTTGGGACCAGCACGCCAAGCTGCCTTCGCAGATCCGCAACCAGTGCCGCGATACCGACCACGGCTGCGCCGGCCTGATCCAGGATTTGAAGGAGCGCGGACTCCTGGAGGACACGCTGGTTGTCTGGGGCGGGGAGTTCGGCCGGACGGTCTACTGCCAGGGCAAGCTGACGGCCGATGATTACGGCCGCGACCACCATCCGCGCTGCTTCACCATGTGGCTGGCCGGCGCGGGCATCCGGCCGGGAATGACGCTCGGGGAGACCGACGACTACTGCTACAACATCGTCAGCGATCCGGTCCACGTGCACGATTTGCACGCGACGATCCTGCATACCCTCGGGATTGACCACACGCGCCTGACCTTCAAGTTCCAGGGAAGGCATTTCCGCCTCACAGACGTCCATGGAAAAGTAGTAAAGAAAGTATTACTCTAGGTCGATACAGACAGCAGCTTGCGAAGGTTGAAACGTACTCCCGTGCGGTACCGTCGCCATGGTTTGAAGCTCGTTCCGCTAATTGTGCTGCTGCTCCCCGCGGCGCTGCCGGCTCATGAAGTTCCGGCCGGCGCCGTACTCGACGTGCGGCTGCTCACGACTCTGGCCTCCTATGGGTCCGAGGAGGGCGACCGCGTCGAGGCCGTCCTGATCGCGCCCGTGCGCGCCGGCTCGGAAGTCGCTGTGCATCCGGGCGCCGAACTCCACGGGTACGTGAAGCGCGCCAGGCGGGTTGGCGTGGGTGTGCGGCGCGAGGCCGCGCAGCTTGAGATCGAACTCGACGAGTTATGGCTACCGGAAGGGAAGGTCATTCCGGTTCGTACCCAGTTGGTCCGCGTCGACATGGCGCGCGAGCGTGTGGATGGCAAGGGCCGCATCCGGGGCACCCGCGCAACCAATACCATCATGCATCGCATAGGCGGCTACGTCACGCGCGCGATGAGCTGGAATCCGTACCTTGGGATTGCCCCCTGGGCTTTGCGCTTTACCTTGTTGCGATTCCCCGAGCCCGAGATCTACTATCCGCCAGGCGTCGAGTTGGAGGTGAGGTTGCTGGAGCCGGTGCGTCTGGACCGGCTCCCGGCGCCTCGTCCGCAGCGCCGCGTTCTGACGGCGGAGGAGGCCGAGAGCCTTTCCCGCTACGTCAATGCCCAGCCGTTCCTCACGCGGACTGCGAAGGGTGACAAGCCTTCCGATATCACGAACGTGATGTTCGTAGGGCGGCGCGAAGCGCTCGAGCGGGCCTTTGAGGCCGCCGGTTGGTGCCAGGCCCGTCCGAAGAAAATGACCACCAGGCTCCGGACCGCGCACGCGATCGCCGAGAACCGGGGCTATCAGGAGGCGCCGATGTCACTCCTGACGCTCGAAGGCGCGGCGCCGGAGATGACCTGGCAGAAGGCTCTCAACACCTTCGCCAAGCGGCACCACATCCGGATCTGGCCTCGCGAAGCGGGATGGAGGGGTGAGCCGGTCTGGGTTGGTGCCGCGACCGAAGATAACGGCATCGCTCTCTCGCGCGGGAATAAGACCTTCATCCACACCATCGACGAAAACATCGACGACGAACGGGCCAAAATCGTCAATGATCTCCAGTTCACCGGCTGCGTGGATGCCGTGCGCCTGGTCGAACGGCCCGATGTGCCGCGCGAGGCCCGCAACGGAACCGGGGACCGGATGGTCACGGACGGCCGCATGGCCGTCGTCTTCCTGAACGCGTGCCTCGATCCACGGCCGCCAATCGACGGACGCGACGACGGCATCGTGCCGATGCGCGGCAGAACCCCGGAGCGGCTGGCGCGGCGTTTCGTGCTCTCGATCCGCAACGAGGTCCAACGCGCCAATCTCTTTTACGGCGTCTACTCACTCTCGTCGTATTCGGTCCGCACGATGCTACACCGGCGCAATAAGGAGACACCCCCGCCCAGGCGCGTCATCGACGCCGATGATAACGTCTATGAGGTGCTGGATGCGGGCGAGGGTGACTAAACAGCCGAGTAAGCGAAGCGCCGGCGTGCCCGGCCTCTACCATTGCGGCCGCGCGACATGGGCGCCGCCTCGGGGATGTTCGGAGGCGCGAACTCCGGCGAAACCGGCTGCCGCTCCAGCTTGATCTGGAGCACTTGTTCAATGCGCCGTACGTCGGACCGCTCCTGCGGGGTCACGAACGTGGAGGCCGTTCCGGTTGAGGCGGCCCGCCCCGTCCGGCCGACGCGGTGGATAAAGTCTTCCGGCACCTGCGGGAGGTCGAAATTCACGACGTGGCCAATGTTTTCGACATGAATCCCGCGCGCGGCGACATCGGTGGCTACAAGGATCCGGTAACGGCCCTGCTGGAAGCCTTTGAGCGCTGCGGTCCGCTGCGCCTGGGTCCGATTGCCGTGGATGCGGGCGGCTTCGTGGCCGGATCGGCTGAGCTTTTGGGCAAGCTTATCGGTCCCGTGCTTGGTTCGGGTGAAAACGAGAAAGGTCCCCGGCTCTTTGGTGATCAGTTCCTCGAGCAGTCCGATCTTGTGCTCGTGCCGTACTTCGAAGACCTGCAGCCGCACGCTGGAGGCCGGCTTCTTGGTCGAGCCGATCTCGACCACGGCCGGGTCCTCCAGGTAGCGATTCACCAGGTGGGCGACCGAATCTTCGATCGTCGCTGAAAAGAACATGGTCTGGCGCGAGGCCGGCAGTTGCGCGACGATCGCCTGAATGGCGGGCTGGAAGCCCATGTCGAGCATCCGGTCGGCCTCGTCGAGGACTAGCACCTCGACGGAGTTGAGCCGGATCAGCTTCCGGCGGATGAAGTCTTCAAGCCGTCCGGGGGTGGCGACAACCAGTTGCGCGCCCCGCCGGATCTCGTTCAATTGCGGCTGCTCGGAGAGTCCACCTACGACGAGCGCGCCGCTCACGCCCGTCCGCGGGCGCAGCTTGGTAAAGGTCTCCATCACCTGCATGGCCAGTTCCCGCGTGGGAACCAGGACCACGGCCTGGATGCTTTTGGCCGGATTGCGGCGAAGCCGTTCCAGGATGGGGAGGAGAAACGCGAGAGTTTTGCCGGTTCCGGTCTGTGCCGTGGCGAGAACGTCGCGGCCATCGAGCGCGGGCGGAATCGCCTGCGCCTGGACCGGAGTCGGCGTTACAAATTGATGCTTCGCAAGGTTCACTTGCAGGACCTCGCAAAGAGGCAGTTCTGAAAAGTTGATCATTCGATTTGCACTGGAGGTAGGGCTAAACAGAGGTACAGAGATTAGCTTCTACAACAGCTTCAGGATACCACGTTTCAAGCCGCCGGCCGCAGCAGGTGCTCCGGCGGATGGGGCGCCTGATCCTGGACGAGCAGCACGGTGTGGGGATAAGGGATCTCGATGCGGGCGGCGTCGAGGGCGCGCTTCATTTCGGTTCCGGCCTGGTCGATCGCGCGCAGCACGCTCGTTTGGTCCGAGCGGGCCCAGAAAAAGACGTTGAAATTCACCGAGGACGGGGCGAACTCGGAGACGTACACCCACGGGGCTGGCTCATTGAGCACGCCGGGCGCGCGCTGGAGCGCTTCTTCGATCACCCGGCGCGCCTCTTCGATCGACTCGGGATAGCCGATGCCGACCACATACTTCAGGCGCCGCGCCGGAAAGGCCGTCCGGACCAGCACCGCACTGGTGTAGACATCGTTGTTCGGCAGGATCGCCCGCTCCCCGTCATAGGTGATCAGCCGCGTCGAGCGAAACTGGATGTCCTCCACTGTGCCCTCGTAGTCCTTCACCCGGATCTGGTCGCCGATCTCGAAGGGCTGCCGCCAGAGTAGAAACAGGCCTGCGACGAAGTTCTGGAGGATGTCCTTGAAGGCAAAGCCAATCGCGACAGAGGTGAGCCCCAGACCGGCCACGAGGTCGCCGGGACGGAAGGCCGGGAAGACGATTACGGCACCCACCAGCAGGCCAAGGATTGCGGACGTCACCGTGGCGAGCCGTCCCAGTAGCCGCCCGAGCCTCTCGGTCAGTGGTGTTCGGCGCGCGGCCGCGTGGATCCCGAGCTTCACGGCTTGCCCGAACAGGATAAACAGAACGAAAATGATTGCCGCCACAACCGCAAACGGCAGCCGCCCAAGAAGGTCCTGTCCGAGCTCCTGCAATGTCCGCAGAATCAGACCGGCCTCTTCGGCTGCGGGTATTGGCGACTGCTGGAGGTGCGCGAACACGATCCTTATTCGCCCAGCCGGATCCGCACGATGCGGTCGTCCCCCTGGCGCGGCCGGCCTCGCCCGTCCCGGTTCGACGTCGCGACATAGAGCCACCCGTCGCGAACCACGGCGACGCGCAGGCGGCCGAGGCCGGTGAAGAACTCTTCCTCCTCGACGACGTCCCCGTTGGCGATGCGCAATCGCCGCACCTGGCTGCCCCGGAGCCCGGCGACGTAGAGATCGTCGCCGTGGAAGGCGACCTCGCCGGGCGCCAGCGTGAACCCGGTATAGCAGCGGACGGCGGCGATGTAGTCGCCCGGCTCATCGCAGGGACGAGGCCATCCGTAGTTGCCGCCCCGTTCGATCCGATTGATCTCGTCGCGCCGCGTCGGCCCGTGACTGGCCGCGTACAGTTTTCCAGTCCGGGGATGCCAGGCGATTCCCTGCGGATTCCTCAGTCCGTTGGCCCACACGGGGTTGCCGAACGGATTGTCGTCTGGGACGAATCCGTTGGGGCGGATGCGTAAAATTTTGCCGGCCAGAGAAGTGCGGTCCTGCGAAAGCCGGGGTTCCTCGGCATCGCCTGTTGTGACGTACAGCATGCCATCGGGACCGAAGCGGATCTGGCCTCCATTGTGGAATCGCGCTCGGGGGATGTTGTCGAGGAGAATTGTTTCGTCGGCGAGCTCCGAGTCATTGCGCAGCTCGAATCGCGACACCCGGTTGGCGGTCCGGTGCGTGTAGTAGAGATAGATGGATCGATTCCGATCGAAATCGGGATCGATCGCGATGCCGAGCAGGCCGCCTTCCCCCTGCTCGCGAACCGGGATCTGCCCCACCTGGCGCGGCCCGCCGTTCTCCAGGATGCTCACAACTCCAGGCCGTTCGGTGAAGATCAGGCGCCCGTCGGGCAGAAAGTCGATCCCCCACGGCGTGTCGAGGCCGGTCGCAAGCGTCTCCAGGGTTCCCGGCGCCCTTTCCTCGACCCGCGCCGGGTCTCGCGCCGCCGGCTCGCAGGAGGAACCGGCGAGCAGTAGCGCACACATCAGACTGGGGATGCGCACGGCAACCTCCGAAGTATGGACGCCGGCTTCCGGACGGTCCCGATCTCAATTCGCAAGCTGCCGGGCGGGGCGGTTGACCGCCGCACGTTGCCGCGTGCAGGATGAAAGCTGCATGATTCGCTACGATCCGCACCGGTGGCTGGATCACTTCTTCGACATTCGGGGCTCGCTGATCCGGGAGATCAGCTGCCGTGTCCTGCTCTGTGTCGCCTGGTCGGCGGCGGTGGTCTGGTTCCACACGCGTGTCGCTCCGGTCGGAGTTTCGCCGGTGGCGCACTCGTTGGTCGGAGTGGCGCTCGGGCTGCTTCTAGTTTTCCGCACGAACTCCTCCTATGACCGGTTCTGGGAGGGACGCAAGCTCTGGGGAGGCATCGTCAATGAGACCCGCAACCTGGTGCGTATGGCGCATGTGCACCTGAAGGACGAGCCGGAGTTGTTCCGCCGTCTCACGCTCTGGACGGCCGCCTTTCCCTGGGCCGCGATGCGCACGCTGCGGGGCGAGCCGCTCGACGCGGATCTCGGGCGGTTGTTGCCGCCGCCCGACGTCGAGTACATCGCCGCCGCCCAGCATCCCGCATTGGCGGTATCGATCGAAATGACCGCCTGCCTCGCCGAGGCGCGCTGGCGCGGAGCGATCAGCGACATCGTCCTCACCGCGATGGACCGCAATATCGAGCTGCTGGTCGATTATCTTGGTGGCTGCGAGCGCATCCGAAAGACGCCTCTGCCGTTCGCCTATGTCGTCCACTTGCGGCGCGTCCTGGTCCTCTACTGCTTCACATTACCCTTCGCCCTGGTGGAAACCTTCGGTTGGGCGACGGTGCTCGACGTCTTCCTCCTGACCTACACTTTCTTCGGAATCGAGGAGATCGGCGTCGAGATCGAAGGCCCGTTCGGGGACGATGCAAATGACCTCCCGCTTGAGGAGTTCTGCGAAGGCATCGACGCGAATCTTCTGGCGCTCACGCGACCGCGAATCTCGGCAGCGCCTGTTCCCGGATCGTGACGCCCAGGCCCGGCGTCTGCGGCAGCATCCAGCGGCCGGAGTCGAAGCGGATCTGCTCGGGGATGAGTTCGGAACGCAGCGGATTTTCGGTCTGGTCGCATTCAATCAGCTTCGTTTCCGGAGTCAGCGTGCCGGGATGCCGGCAGCGCGCGGCGTAGAAGTGCAGCGCGGCGGCCGGGCCGATCACCGTTCCCCAGACATGCGGCGTGACGTGCACGCCGTAGACTGATGCCAGCGTCGCGATCTTCATTCCCTCGGTGATGCCGCCGCAGATGCACAGGTCGGGCTGCGCGAAGTCGACCAGCCGGCGGCGCAGCAGCGGCTCGAAGCCGAAGCGCGTGTACTCGCATTCGCCGCCAGCGATGGAAATGGAGATGCTGCGTTTGACCTCCTCGTAGCTGGCAAGGTCGATGGGTGAGACGGGCTCTTCGAACCAAAAGATATCGTGCTGTTCGACCAGGCGCGCCAGGCGGATGGCCTCGGCGGCGCTATAGGCGTGGTTGGCGTCGATCATGAGCTTGACGCCCGGCCCGATGACCTTGCGGACATGCGCGACCATGCAGGCATCGCGCTCGATGCCGAACCCCACTTTCATCTTCATCGCCTGGAAGCCGCGCTCCAGATGGCTTTCGGCCTCCTGCGCGAGAGCCTCCTCCCAGCCGCGATCGCGTGTCGAGTAGAGGCCTGTGGCGTAGCAGTCGATCGCCTCGGTCTCGGCGCCGCCGAGCAGGCGATAGAGCGGTACTCCGGCCGACTGCGCCTTCAGGTCCCAGCAGGCGATATCGATGGCGCCGATGGCGGCCACGATCGAGCCCTTCTGACCGTAGTCCAGGCTGCGGGCGAACAGCAGGTGCCAGAGCGCCTCGACGTCGCGCGGGTCGCGCCCGATGAGCATCGGTCCGAGCAGGCAACGAACGGCCTCCGCTGCGACGGGCACGACGCCGAAGGCCTCGCCCCACCCCACTAGTCCTGCATCGGTCTCGACGCGCACCAGGGCGGTCTCCCGATGCGTGTAAGTCCATTGAGAGAAGGAGAAGGGCTGGCGCAGGGCGGCGCGCACGACGTGAACGGAAACGTTTCGGACTTTCATCGGCTTACGAGATCGAGATCTTCTGCATAGCCAGCACGAAGAGGACGTCCTTCAGATTCGGCGAGCAGAGCAGTCTGTGACCGTCGCCTTGCAGCTCTTCCATTGTAAGACCGAGGACCGTGAGGTCCGCCTCACCTGAGAGAGCCATCATCGAATCTTCGAGACGCGCTTCGTTGCTATAAGGAACCGCCGAAACGTTCTTGTGTGAAATCGGGAGCCGCCCCTCGGTGATCATGTTGTTAAGCTGGCTCAGCCCTTCCTCGGTTTCGCTTTCGGGAAAGCAGACGAAGATGCTGATTTCGGCCTTGTCCCAGTCCGGATGCCCAATGATGATGTAGGAAAGCAGAATCATCAGGGGCGCGTTCTGGAAGTCATTCTTGGTCAGCCAGATGTGGATGTTCCGTCGGAAGCCGAAGCGCGCCGCCGAGGAGCGCAGGATGCAGACGTTGAATCCGAGCGGCGCCACGAGCTGGGCGCCTTTCTGCACCTCCACGAACTCATCCGTGTTCGACGCGGTGAACTCAAACAGGACCGTGTTGTTCGGCAAACCGGAGATGCCGGGAAGCTGGACTACCTGCGCCAGCGCGGTCTCAAACGATGGCGAGATGATGGTGTCGACGTAGATGCCGGCCTCGCTCATCTCGGCGCGCTGGATCAGCTTTTCGGCGACCGCGCGCGAGTAGAGTTCGGAATCCGGGGAGAGACGCCCCTCGATGTACTGAATAAACTCGCCGAACCCGTGCCTGTGGCAGATCCAGCGCAGCAGATCGAACTGCCCGAGACGACCTCCTTTGTTGCGGCTGAAGCCGATGACCGACGGCCGCCAGTCGCCCGAGAGCGAATCGGCACGGCTTTTCTGGACCGCGATCTGGAGCTTGCGAGTCAACTGGAAGATGACGCCCTGGATAATCGCCGTCAGATTGCGCTCTCCCCGCCGGGTATGGCGAAGCCCCTGGTACATCGCGGCCATCAAGCTGAGCGAGAGCACGGCATAGAGCGGCTGCATCTGGAACATCATCATGAAGCACATGAACGCTCCGAGCAGCGAAACGTACCAGCGGGACTGGAAGGACGGGCGATATGACGGATTGCCCGCGAAATGTTCCAGGAACGAAATGCTGCAGATGGCGCCGTAGGTCACCATGAAGAACATGCTGATGATCTGGGCGACGAAGTCGACGTCGCCCATTGCCACAAACAGCAGGGCCAGTGTGCCTGAGACGATAGTGGCATGAACAGGTTCGTTGGTCTTGCCGCGTCCATGCGCGAGGATCGCGTTAAGACGAAGCGAGGGAAGGACGCGGTCACGGGCCAGCGCCTGCAGAGTCCGGGGCGCAATCAGGATCGACCCCAGGGCGGATGAGATCGTCGCAGCGGCAAGGCCGATCGGGATGATCGGTCCCCAGAGGGCGATCTTGCTCATGATGAGCTGGTCGGAGGCAAGCTGCTCCGGAGTCACGTTCGCGGCCAGCTTGACCGCGATGCAGATATAGACCAGCATTCCGACAACCGTCGCGCTGAGCGTGCCGAGCGGGATCGAACGCCGCGGGTTTTTCAGATCGCCGGACAGTCCGACGCCGGCCGTCATTCCCGTGAAGGCCGGGAAGACGATGGCGAAGACGAGGTTGAAGGGATGGGCCTCGGCAATGTGGGCCGACATGGGAATACTTCCGTCCGGCGATGCGCCTGGCCCCTTGCCAAGAAAGAAGAGCGTGAGCGAGACCGCCAGGATCGCGCACACCACCCAAAGCGCGCGTACGCCAAGTTCGGCTCCCTTGTAGATGATGGTGGCGACTAGCAATATCGTAAACGGTACGCTCACCATTCTCGGGTCCGTCGCGATCCCAACATTGCTCTGAATCCAATCCAGCATCGGCCGGAACGCTTCCGCGAACGCGATCATGTAAAACGCAACGGATACGGCCTGCGATAGATAAAGCGAGACGCCGATTGCGCCGCCGATGGTTGTACCGAACGAGCGGCTGATCATGAAGTACTCGCCGCCGCCTTCGACCCTGCGATTCGTGGAAATCTCGGCCACCGCCATGGCGGTCGGCACCGTGACCATGTGGCCCAGGATGATTAGAACAATTGTCGCGGTGAGGCCGAGGTGTCCCACCGCGTAGCCGAACCGCAGGAACATGACCGCGCCGAGAATCGTGCTGATCGCGGCCAGAAAGACTGGGGCCGTGCCGAAGCCATGACCTTTCATGACCGGGCTGAGCGGCGTAGCCGCCGGGCCGGTAGGGGCTGCTGTTGCCATCGCGCTCTATTGTACTCGCTTCCAGCCTCTGTGTTGCATGACCCACGCACGGATGTAACACTGGTCTTGGCGGACGATGATTCTTGCAATGTCGCGCTTCAAGGTCGCCAACGGGATGGAGGCCGAGGTGCGCGAGGTCTTCCGCAACCGCCCGCGGCTGGTCGAGGGAGCCGCCGGATTCCTCGGTCTCGAGGTCTACACCGACGCTGACGACCCTGCCGTCTTCTACCTGCTGACCCGCTGGACCGACGCCACCTCCTTCCACGCCTGGTATTCCGGGCCGATGCACAAACTCGCGCACGAAGGCATTCCCGGCGGACTGCGGCTCGACTCCTCTTACACGCAGGTCCACGTCCTCGAGCGTGTGGCCGATTAAACAAATCGCTGTAGAATGTTTTCGCTGCCTGTGAAGATTTGTTAATCTGAGGGTGTTGTGCTCGTTCACCCGCTCCCAGCAATCGCCGCGACCCTTCTGCTTCCGGCGCTGGCGTGGGCGGAGGCGGCCCTGGCTCTTGTCGCCACCCGGGATTCGCAGTTGATCCAGAACCGCCGGGCCGATGCCGACAATCTCTCCCGGATGCGCGATGTGGCGATGGTCCGCCGCTTCCATCGTGCAGGATATCTGGAGCGCGTGCCGTCCAGTTCGCGGCACTATTACCTCAAGTCCGTGCCGGCTAATTACCGCTACCTCCGGCCGTGGAGCAAGCTGTTCCTCGACCGCCTCAGCCGGCAGTATCACGCGCGTTTCGGCAAACGCCTGCGGGTGACCAGCATGGTGCGCACGGTGCAGTTTCAGAACGCGCTCGCCAGGCGCAACGGGAATGCTGCCGCCGCGACCGGCGCGCGCGCCTCCTCCCACCTCACGGGTGCGACACTGGATATCTCGAAAACTCCGATGACGGCCGCGGAGGTGGAGTGGATGCGGCGTGTTCTGGCGTCCCTGAAGCGCCAGGGCGTTATTTACGCGGTGGAAGAGTTTCAGCAGCCAACCTTCCACATCATGGTTTACAAGAATTATCCGGAATATGTGCAGCGGATTACTTCGAAGAAAGGGAGATAATCTGCGGCCCCCTTCGGAGTATGATGGGTCATGCGAGTGCTCGCTCTGCTGCTCCTCGCGCTGCCTTCCGCTGTCGATGCATGTAACTGCATGCTGGAGACCCTTTGTGACGAGGTCGCCAGAGCCGATGCGGTCTTCATCGGCTTCGTCGAATTCATCGAGTCCATCGAGCCGGACATCATGCAGTTTTACAAACTGCTGCGGGACCCGGATTCGCATAGGCTGATACCGCAGCCGGAGGCCAAGGAACTCGCCGGGCAAATTTTCTCCGATGTGCCGGCAGCGGTACGCGATGCGACGACAATACAGGAACTGGAGACCGCTATTCAGACAATGCACCTGTGGGGCGTCCACGCCCGCCTGAAGACGATGAAAGTGTTCAAGGGCGAGGTCGACAAGCAGGTCGATGTCTGGACGGCGACACAAACCGTCAGTTGCGGGATTAACTTCGAGGCCGGTAAGGGCTATCTCATTCAGGCCCGCGCTGACGGAAGTGGGCGTCTGATCACGTACGAATGCGCGGGCACGACGTCGTTGTCCAAGGCCGGCCCCACACTGGGGTATTTTTTCTCGGAGGGCGCCCGCTACGACGGCCGTGTCGTGTCCGACGAGCAGAGGGGATGGATCGTGCTACTAAAATCAGACGACGAATCCCCATACACCGAGACCGGACGGCAGGGAATTTTCGCTCTGAACGGATTGAAGGGCGGCGAGTATACTCAGGTCGTTTACGATCATGAGACCTTTGTAGACTGTCCCCGCCGGATCACTGTCAAGCGTGGCGCGTGCACGGTCGATGTCATTCACCTGTCGGGTTCGAAACACTGAGGACCAGGGTGCGAATCGGACTCGCTCTACTGATCGTACGTCTCCCCGATGCCTTGTTTGCCTGCTCCTGCTTTGGAAGAACTCGCTGCAGCACCCTGAAAGCCGAATTTGTCTTTGTCGGCACCGTTGAGTCGATCCAGCCCGATATCCGCAAGCTGACAGACGTGTATCACGAGAGGTCTGGGTATCGGAGGCAAATCCCAGACAATTTCACCGAGAGGGCAGAACTGGAACTGGGCATGGTCAAAGACTTCACCTTGGATGCGTACAGCGATATTCCGAACTCTCTGCGTGATCGCATCCGGAAGGCGCGGACTGGGCGGGAACGCAAGGCCTTTTCCGAACTGCCGGACTTGCTGACTCCATGGATCCGAGTCAGAGTAAGGGTAGCAGAAATATTTCGAGGCGATGTCGGGAGCCATGCAGAGGTCTGGACGGAGCTGACGAGTTGCGGAGTAACATTTCATCAGGGTGATACCTACCTCGTCTTCGCGGAACGCGACTTGCAGACCGGTCGAATGAAAGCGCATGGGTGCGGCGGTACTGCGCATATCGACAACGCGGGAGATTATCTCCAGTTCTTTTACTCCAAGGGCGCCCTCTTCTATGGTGCTGTCACCTCCGATCGCCGCGACCTCCCGCTGGATAATTTGTTCGCCTACGAGATACTCGATCCCAAACATCCCGTCCCCGGCGGTGAAGTCCGTCTCAAGTCCGGCGACGAGGTTCGCCGTACGTCGATTGACTCTCAAGGAACATTCGCCATCAACGGACTGAAGGGCGGCGAATACGAGCTTTGGGTAGACAGTCCAGGTTACACTTCGGTTGGACCCCGGCGAATCACCAGTGAGCCGCAAGGCTGCATGGGTCAGATGATTCTGCTGACGAAAGAGGAACCCTGAGCTTGCCAAACCTGCTTGAGGCGCTGGAGGCGAACCTGCATGGTCACATCGCCTATGTCCAACGGCAACTCCCCGGCATGACCGTCGAGAATTGGGACGACCTCCTGCTGGTCGATTCCCACCTCCCCACCGACACATTCAACAAGATCGCACGAGCGCGTCTGCGCGATGCCGACGCCCACCGCCGGGTGTCCGAGGCGATCGGCCACTTTCGATCCGCCGGCCGCCCCTTTGCGTGGTGGGTCGGACCGTGCTCGCAGCCCTCAGGCCTTGGCCGCCTCCTGGAAGCCCATGGCTTGCAGCCGGCCGAAAGCGAGCTCGGGATGGCCGCCGGCCTTACGCGCCTTCCCACCACCCACGAATTCCCTGCCGGACTTGAAATCCGCCGGGCTCGCTCCCGCGAGGAAGTAGCCGACTTCGCCGATGTCACTGCCGCCAACTGGGACTCGCCCGATCCCTCCGTCCTCGCCTTCTATGACATGGCGGCCCCGCTGCTGCTCCTTCCGGAGTGCCCCATGCAGCTCTTCGTCGGCTATCTCGACGGACGGGCCGCGGCTGCCGGCGAGCTCTTCCTGGGGGGCGGAGTCGCAGGGCTTCACATGGTTTCCACTCGCCGCGAATTCCAGCGCCGCGGCATCGGCTTGGCGATGACTTGGCATCTCTCCGACCAGGGACGCCGCCAGGGGTTCACCATCGCTACGCTCCAGGCCTCCGAGGCCGGGCGCGGCGTTTACGCCCGCATCGGCTATACTGCCTGTTGCGAGCTGATCGAGTATCAGCCGGTCTGAGCCATGACGCACGACGCCGCCGTCCGCGAACATCTGGTCCAACTGCTGCGGGGCGGCCACGCGCACATTTCCTTTGACACGGCCATCCGCGGCTTTCCGCTCGACAGCGTCGGCATCCGGCCGGAAGGCGCGCCGCACTCGGCCTGGGAGCTGCTCGAGCACATGCGAATCGCCCAGTACGACATCCTCGAATTCAGCCGCTCGCCCGACTATGTCTCACCGGATTGGCCCCACGGCTACTGGCCGCCCACTGCCGCGCCGGAGCGGAAATCCCGGTGGACTGCCTCCGTCAGCGCCTTCCGCAAGGACCTGGCGGAATTCGAGAGCATGGTGCTCGACCCCGGCCGCGACCTCTACACGCCCTTCGCCTGGGGCAGCGGCCAGACGCTGCTGCGCGAGGCGCTGCTCGTCGCCGACCACAACGCCTACCATCTCGGACAGCTCGTCTTCGTCAAACGCCTGCTTACTCGAAAGTGATCTCGGAGAGGTCTGCGATCGGCTTCGGATACTTCAGGTCCATCCCCTCCATCGCGTTCAGCACGATCTCGGAGACCGCCAGGTTTCGGAACCACTTGCGGTTCGCGGGGATGACGTACCAGGGCGCCCAGTCCGTGCTGCACTTTTCGAGCATGTCGTCGTAGGCGGCCATGTAGTCGTCCCAGTAGGCCCGCTCCTCGATGTCAGAGCGCGAGAACTTCCAGTTCTTGGTCTTGTCCTCCAGGCGCGCGCGGAAGCGCTTGGCCTGTTCCTCTTTGCTGATATAGAGCAGGAACTTGAGGATGGTGACGCCGTTGTCGGCGAGCATTCGCTCGAAGTCGTTGATGTGCTGATAGCGCTTGCACCAGACCGACTTCGGCACCAGGTTATGCACCCGCACGACGAGCACCTCTTCGTACTGCGAGCGATTGAAGATGCCGATGTGGCCCCACTCCGGCACGGCCTTGTGGATGCGCCAGAGATAGTCGTGCCGCGTCTCCTGACCCTCCGGAACTTTGAATGGCTTGACCGAGACGCCCTGCGGGTTCAACCCGCTCATCACCCGCCGGATCGTGCCGTCCTTGCCTCCGGCGTCGATCCCTTGCAGCACGATCAGGACCGCACGTTTCGACTCGGCATAGAGCAGGTACTGAAGAACGGAGAGCCGCCGGCGGTTCTTCTTGAACCGATCCGCCGCCGTTGCTTTGTCGATGCCGTATGTATCCCCCGGATCGAACCTGGAGAGCCGGGGTTTGGACCCCGGTTTGACGATCAGTTTCTTGGCAAGGTTTTCCATTCGTGAATTTTACACCCAAGCGTCCGTACGCATCGAATCCCCGCCCGCAAGCATCGAATAAGCTGGCGCGTTCCCTGTGCCAAAATAAAACTACACATGACAGGTCACGAAATTCGCCAGAAGTTTCTGGATTACTTTGCCCAGCGCGGCCATCGCGTGGTCCGCAGCTCTTCTCTCGTTCCGGCTGACGATCCCACCCTGCTGTTCACCAACGCAGGGATGAATCAGTTCAAAGACGTCTTCCTCGGACGCGAAAAGCGGGACTATTCCCGCGCGGCCAGCTCGCAGAAGTGTGTTCGGGCAGGCGGTAAGCACAATGACCTGGAGAATGTCGGCTACACGCGCCGGCACCACACGTTTTTCGAGATGCTGGGGAACTTCTCCTTCGGCGACTATTTCAAGGCTGACGCGATCGCCTTCGCCTGGGAGCTGATCACCAAGGAGTACTGCCTTCCCAAGGACCGCCTATACGTCACCGTCTTCCGCGAGGACGACGAGGCCGAAGAGCTCTGGCAGATGGTGGCTGGCGTCTCCAAGGACCGCATCTTCCGCCTCGATGAGAAGGACAATTTCTGGCAAATGGGCGAGACCGGCCCGTGCGGACCGTGCTCGGAAATCCACTACGACCTCGGCATCGACGCCGCCGAGCCCGGCCGCGAGCACGAGCAGTTCCCCGATGACGCCGGCGGGCGGTTCGTCGAGATCTGGAACCTGGTCTTCATGCAGTATGACCGCAGCGCCGAAGGCGTGCTCACCCCGCTGCCGCGCCCCTCGATCGACACCGGCATGGGCCTGGAGCGCGTCGCCGCCGTGCTCCAGGGCAAACTGTCGAACTACGACTGCGACCTGCTCCACCCCATCGTGACGCACGCGGCCGAGCTGTTTGGAGTCACGCCCGGCGACGACCCGCGCGTCGACACTGCTCTGCGAATTTCCGCCGATCACAGCCGCGCGACGGCCTTCCTGATTCATGACGGCGTGCTGCCCTCCAATGAGGGCCGCGGCTACGTGCTGCGCAAGATCATGCGGCGCGCCATGCGGCACGGCCGTATGTCCGGCATGCAGGAGCCCTTCCTCTACAAGCTCACCGGCTTCGTTGCCGAGCTGATGCGTCCGGCCTATCCCGAGCTGATGGAGAGCATCCAGCGCATCGCCCGCGTCGTCAAGGACGAGGAGCACCGCTACGCTACCACCTTTCAGGTGGCCGAAAAGGTCTTCCAGGAAGAGGCGAAGTCGGCCGCCGGCCGCGTGCTGCCGGGCGCCGCCGCCTTCAAGCTCTATGACACCTACGGCCTCGCCTTCGACGAGCAGGAGGATATGGCCCGTGAGTACGGACTCCAGATCGACCGCGGCGGTTTCGAGTCAGAGATGGAAAAGCAGCGCGAGCGAGCCCGCGCAAGCTGGAAGGGCGCAGAGAAGGCGCAGGTGGCCCCGGTCTACCAGGAGTTGCTTGAAAAGGGACGGACCGAGTTCCTCGGTTACCAGGAACTGGAAACCCGCGAAAGCCGTGTCCTGGGACTCATCGTCAACCAGCAGGCCGTTCCGAATGTCGGGCCGAACAGCGAAGCCGAACTCGTTCTCGACCGTACGCCGTTCTACGCCGAATCGGGCGGACAGGTCGGCGACCGCGGCGCTCTCTATTCCGTTGAGACGGGCGAGAAGGTCGCCGAGGTCGAGACCGCCTACGCTCCGGTGCCGGGACTGACGGTGCTCAAAATCCGCTCGCTTGGCCCCGTGCACCTGGACGACCTGGTGATCGCCCGCGTCGACCCTGCGCTGCGCAAAGCGACCATGCGAAATCATACGGCAACTCACCTGCTGCACGCTTCACTCCGGCGGGTGCTCGGAACGCACGTCAAGCAGGCCGGCAGCGTCGTCGAGCCCGGCAGGCTGCGCTTCGATTTCACACATTACACGGCTATGGATCCGGAAGAACTCGAGACAGTCGAGCGTCTCATCAATGAGCAAATCCTGGCGAACACGCAGGTCCAGACCGACCTGATGGAACTCGACCAGGCGCTCAGTACCGGCGCCATGGCGCTGTTCGGTGAGAAGTACGGCGACCGCGTGCGCGTTGTCTCGATCCCCGAATTCAGCCGCGAGCTTTGCGGCGGAACGCACGTGAACCGCACTGGCGACATCGGTCTTTGCAAGATCGTTTACGAGGGCAGCATCTCGGCAGGCGTGCGCCGTATCGAGGCCATTACTGGCGAAGGAGCGCTGCGCCGCTTCCAGGAGATTAGCGCCTCGCTCGGCAAAGTGGCCCAGCTTGTCCGCACCTCGGAACCTGAACTGGTGGAGCAGGCCGAGAAGCTCATCCAGCAGCAGCGCGCTCTGGAGCGGCAGCTCGACCAGTTGAAGGAGAAGCTCGCTCACTCACAGGTGGCCGGACTCGAGCAGAAGGCCCGCGTTATCAAAGATGTGAAGGTGCTGGCCGCCCAGGTCGAAGGGCTTGACCGGCAGCAGATGCGCTCGATTGCCGATTCGCTCCGGAACAAGTGGAAAACGGCGGTCATTGTGCTCGCCTCGGCTGAGGACAGCAACGTCGCGATCGTCTCGGCCGTGACGAAGGATCTCACCGCGAAGGTCCACGCCGGCAAGCTTGCGGGCAGCCTAGCGCAGGCGGTCGGAGGCAAGGGCGGCGGCCGCCCTGATATGGCGGAAGCCGGCGGAAAGGATCCTTCTGCGTTACCGGGGGCACTGGAGAGCGTCTATACAGCAGTGGAAGGAATGCTGTAAATGGCGCATGACGTTGTGGTGGTTGGGGCGGGCCCCACGGGGCTGGCCTGCGGGATCGAGTTGCGCAAGCGCGGGTTGGACGTCCTACTGGTGGAGAAGGGCTGTGTGGTCAACTCCATCTACAACTACCCGACCAATATGGTCTTCTTTACCACGCCTGAGCTGCTTGAGATCGGCGGCATCCCGATGACGTCGCTCAACGAGAAGCCGGGCCGCACCGAGGCGCTGAAGTACTACCGCCGCGTCGCCGACCATTACCGCCTCACGATCCACCAGTACGAGCAGGTCAGCGATGTCCACGGTCAGGACGGCCGCTTCACTGTTCAAACCCTGGACCGCTACGGCTGCTTCCAGCAGTACGGCTGCCGCAAGGTGGTGCTCGCCACCGGCTATTATGACCGCCCGAACCTGCTTGGTGTCCCTGGTGAGGATCTCCCCAAGGTGATCCACTACTACAAGGAGCCGCACCCTTACTACAATCACGACGTCCTCGTCGTGGGCGCCAAGAACTCGGCCGCGATCGCCGCGCTCGAACTCTACTGGACCGGCGCGCGCGTCACGCTGGTGCATCGCGGGCCGGAAATTTCCGATTCGGTCAAGTACTGGATCAAGCCGAATATCGAGAACCGCATCAAGCGCGGCGAAGTGCGCGCCTACTTCAACAGCCGCGTCGTCGAGATCCTGCCGGACTCGGTCCTGCTCGCGACGCCCGAAGGCGAGGTCGCGCTGAAGAACGATTATGTTTTCGCGATGACCGGTTATCACCCCGATATCGAGTTCCTGGCGCGGCTCGGAATCCGGCTTGCCACCGATACGCAGCGGCCGCCGATCAATCCCGAGACCTATGAGAGCGACCGCCGCGGGATGTACCTGGCCGGCGTTCTGGTCGCCGGGATGCACACCAACGAGATTTTCATCGAAAACGGGCGCTTCCACGGCAAGAGCATCGCCGAGGACATCGCCCGGAAGTTACGGGATCCGCAGTAAGTGGACATCGTACACTGATCCTTCGGGAACCAGTCCCCACTCCACCGAATCCCGCACCAGCGTTTTCCCGAGCGGTCCGTAGCCGTCCGCACTCACGGGAGCCAGGATATAGCGGATCTCCTGCGCCAGAAGCAACCGGAGCGCCGCTCGCCGTAGATTGGCCGCCGGAACTTCATAGACCTGCGGATCCGGGTCCAGCATTCTCCATTCGCCCGAAGCCGTGCGCCCGTGGATCTCGATCGGGCCGCCCGAGTATTTGCGGTATGTTACGTTGATTCCGGAAAGCGCCAGCGGCTCGGGGAACTCGATCTCCAGGAATGCGCCCAGCGGCGCCGGCTCCCAGGTCGACCAGGCCGAAACGATGCTGCGATCGAAAGCCAGGGGTGCCTCGTACAGGCTGGGCCAAGCCGCGAGCGTCGACCGCGGATCGGGCCGCACCCGCCTCTCGCCTCTCCGCAACTCGACATCGTGAACCGCCCAGGGCAGAGATCCGCCCTTGGCGTGCTGGAGCCGCAGCGTTGAGAAGACCTCCATCGGCCAACTGCTGCGGGCCGCAAAGAACGCGGTTGTCTCGGGGCTCGCCGCCAGCCGCAGCGCTTCGAGCAGCCGCGCGGACGAGGTGGCGTGCCATGGAACGATTGGGACCGCGTGCGTGTAGGCTGCGGCTGTTCCCGCCAGATCGAGGAACTTCTCGCCCGGACGGAGGCGCTCGTGCGTAAGCTGCGCCGTGGCGTACTCGACCGGGATGTATCGGTCGAAGTAGGCATCTTTCGTTTCGAGGCGCAGCGCGGCCTGCCAGGGGATGCCGTGGAGCCGCCATGCGGCCGGCGCCGCGTAGCGGTCAAGCACATGCGGCCAGGACAGCAGAGCGTGAGCGCCAAGCACCGCAAGGAAAGCCGGTCGGGGGAGCGCCATCGCGAAGGCATAGGCGAGAAACGGAAAGCTGGGGATCAGGAAGCGCGTCCCGTGGTTGAGTAGCCACGGCGCGGCCAGCAGCGCAGCGGCCGCAATAACCAGCCGCCCATGCTGGCGGCGAAGCGCCAGAAGCGCGAGCGGCGCCAGCAGAAAGACCGGCCCGAGCAGCCCTTGCAGCGCCTCGCCCCGGATTGTCAGCTCGAGAGGCGCCTGCGCCAGTCCCTCCAGGTCGTATGACCGCAACTGCGCGCCAAGCTGCTCCTCGATCGCTGAATGGAAATAGGGATTCGGGAACCACCGATTCAGCAGCGGTGCGGCCGGATTGCCCGTAAGGATCCATGCCCGCACGACCCACGGCGCCGCCACCAAAACGGCCGGCAGCGCGAAGTGCACGGCATCCCCGGGTCTGCGCCGGCTCGCCACGATCCAGACGAGCGCCAGCAGCGGTACCAGCGCGCCCGTAATCTTGATGGCGTAGCAGAACCCGGCGGTGAGGCCCGCCGCCAGCAGCAGGCGCGCGTCGTCGTCCTGACGCCAGCGCAGGAGCAGGTAGAAGGTCGCGAGCGCAAAGAACGCTAGGGCGGCGTCGTTATAGGCGCTCGTGGCGCTGACGCCGACTACCGGCGTGATCGCGTACAGCAGCGCGGCGCCTGCGGTCTGCCAGGCGTCGAGTCCCAGGCGCCGCCCGGCGGCGATCATTAGGGGCAGGGTGGCCACCAGAAACCCGCAGTGGACCAGTTTCGCGCCCGTGTGCTCACCAGCGGCGTAGGCGAAGGCAAACAGCGTCTCGGTCCCGAGCGGCAGCACCTCGTAGAAGCCGATGCGGCGCGGGAACCGGCCCTCGCGCAGCCATTCGGCGACCAGCCCGAGGTGATAGCCGATGGCGTCCGGCTGGATCTCCGGCGCGAGCGCGTGAATCCCGTAGAGCACGCCGTAAATCCCGCCGATCGCGAGGAGCAGCCATCCGGTCAGTCCGGCGATTTCGTCGTCCGTTTTGGATCGCCGGCCGTAGACCGCACCGAGCGCGACAGACACTGCGCCGACCGCAAGAAATGAGATCGGTCGCGCGATCTTCAGCGCCAGGAGCGCGAAGATTACGAAGCTGAGCAGCGCCGAACCTGCGGCGAGATAGATAGTACGCGGCAGCACACTTCCTCGCAGAAAGGTGCGCCCGAGCCAGTATGCCGCCGCGAGCGTGAACAGTGCGCCGGTGAGTCCTGAGAGCAGTTCGAGCAACCCTCCATTGTATGCGCCCGGCGAGCCCGTGCTATCATCGCTTCTGGAGCGTGTCTGCTAAGCAGGTGAAGGCCTCCTAAATTTGATCCAACAATCAATGTCATGGAGTCCGGCTCGTGATTTGTGCCGGTGAGCAAGCTCCGGGCGGACAATCCGCGATGGAGAAGCCTGAAGGCGCTCGGAGGACTCCCCCCGTTGTCAAAATGGGGTCAATGACGGAGGCAGGCACGGCCCGGTGGTGCGCTCCCACCATTCCCTGGTTTCATGAATCTCTTATTTATCGGCGATATATTCGCCTCCGCCGGCCGTGGGATTGTGGCCGAGCATCTCTCCTACATTCTCTCGACGGAAAAGATCGACCTCGCTATCGCGAACGTGGAGAACTCGGCGGGCGGCTTCGGGGTCACTCCGCAGATCGCCGAGGACATGCTGGCCCTTGGGCTCGACGTACTCACGACCGGCAACCATGTCTGGGATAAGCGGGAGATCTATGAATACCTTGCCCGCCAGCCGCGTCTGATCCGGCCCGCGAACTACGCCGAGGAGTTGCCCGGAGAAGGCATCGTGGTCGTGAAGGCTCGCAACGGCGTTGAGTGCGCGGTCCTGAACCTCCAAGGCCGCACGCACATGCCCGCCACCGACTGCCCCTTCCGCAAGAGCGATCGTCTCCTCGAAGCCCTGCCCGAGCATGTCAAAATCCGTTTCGTCGACTTTCACGCCGAGATGACCAGCGAGAAGATGGCGATGGGCTGGCATCTGGACGGCCGCGTCACGGCCGTGGTCGGCACCCATACTCATATCCCCACCGCCGACACGCGCGTCCTGCCCGGCGGGACGGCCTATCAGACCGATGCCGGGATGACGGGACCGTATGATTCGGTGATCGGCGTCGACAAAGAGACGATCCTGCGCCGCTTCCTGACCTCGATGCCGATCCGGATGGAGCCGGCCAAGCGCGGAGTCGAACTGCATGGCGTGATCGTCGAGGCCGATCCGGAAAGCGGCAAAGCGCGGACGGCGCGGCGATACACGCTGCGCGGAGACGGCTCGGTTCCGCGCGGGTAGCGCGCTCGCCTAGAATGAAGCCTTATGCCGAAGTGGATGGGCGCGGCTCTGCTCGCCGCGATGGTCCTGCTGTTCCTGGTCGCCAACCGGGGGGCATACAAAGGCTTCTTCCAGGACGATGACCTCGACAACCTGAGCTGGACGCGGGACGCCGCTCCCGAGGAGTTTTTGAGAGGTCTCCTCACGCCGCAGCTTTCGGAGTACAACTTTCGGCCCATCGGCCACTACTTTTACCGTGTCATGGGCCGGGCCGCGGGCTTCGAGTTTCCGCGCTATATCGCCGTCCTTCACGGGATCCACTTTGTCAACGTCTGGTTGGTCTGGCTGATCTCGCGCCGTCTGAAGGCGACGGCGTTCGCCTCCTTGGCCGCGGCGCTCTTCTTCGCCTTCCATATGGCCGCCTTCGACGCCTATTGGCGGCCGATGTATATCTTCGATGTCCTTTGCGCCTTCTTCCTGCTGGCGGCGATCCTTGCATATCTGCACGGCCGGATCGTGGTCAGTTTCGCGGCGTTTTGGCTGGCCTACAAGTCCAAAGAGTTTGCCATCATGCTGCCGGCGGTGCTGCTGGCCTACGAGTTCTGGCTCGGCGAACGCTGCTGGAAGAGGCTGCTGCCGTTCTTCGCGGTCTCAGCCGTGTTCGGATTGCAGGCGATTTTCGCCAATCGCGGCCACGAAACCGACTATACTTTGCGCCTCACGCCCGCGGCCTTCTGGACCTGCCTGCGATTCTACGCCTCCGAACTGCTGCTCGTTCCCTATGCCGGGCTGCTCCCGATGCTCGCGCTGCCGTTTATGGTTCGCGACCACCGTGTCCGCTTCGGCATCGCGGCGCTCTGGCTGCTGCTCCTTCCGATGCTGTTCCTCCCCGGACGGCTGTTCAGCGTCTACCTTTACGGTCCGCTCATCGGACTCTGCTTCGCCTTTGCGGCGCTGGCCGGGCGTCTGCATCCGGCCGCCGTAGCGAGCTTCTTCGTTCTCTGGCTGCCGTTTAACTACTCGGTGATGCGCGACAAGCGGCGCGGAGCGCTGGCGGTTGCCGATGAGAACCGGGCGTACTTTCACGGCGCGGCACAGGCGCTGGCCGGCACTCCCGATGCGCGATTGGTTGTCT
>JBKBWD010000189.1:0-2767 GCA_046289265.1 Bryobacteraceae bacterium
GCTGTTTCCAAGCTACCGTGCTCCGCCTTCGACCCGCGAGCGAGATTGTTCCGGAGTGGCTGTACTTCGTGTGCTTGGCCGATGCCCTCCTGGGGCGGTACCTCTCGCTCGCCCCGGGGGTTGGAATCCTGCATCTCACATCCACCCGGCTACGCCAATGGCCCGTCCCTGTGCCGCCTGCTGCGGAGCAAGCCGCCTTGGCGTCTGTGCTAGCGACCAAGCTGAAAACGCTGGATGATGCCGAGAGCGCACTGAGCGTGTTGTCAACCGACCTCACCACCCTCGACCAATCCATCCTCGCCCGCGCCTGTCAAGGGGCGCCTGAACTGACCGCGGTCGGGGCGGCCAAACTGATCCGGTGATCGAGACCGCCACGGTCACCGGATCGGCCGCCGCACGGGAGGCCGATCTGGCGCACGAGCCGCCAGCCGATCGAGCTCTCGACCATCGCGCGCTCGGGGCGGCCAAACTGATCGCAGCCGCTCACGTGGTCGCCGGCGGGCGAGGCCGGCGCGCGCTGCGGTAGGAGTCGCCCTCGATCTCCACGACGTGGGCGTGGTGCAGCAGCCGGTCCATCGCGGCGCTGGCGAGCAGCGGGTCGCCGAAGAGCGGGGGCCACTCGGGGAGGGCGCGGTTCGACGTGATGACCATGGCGCCGTGCTCGTAGCGCTGGCGGATCACCTCGTAGAGGTCGGCGGGCTCGTCGCCGCGAAGGGGCATCAGGCCGAGGTCGTCGATGATCAGGAGGTCGGGGCCCGTGTATCGGAGCAGCCGCCGGTCGTAGCTGCCGTCCCCGCGTGCCGCCCGGAGCTGGGCGAACAGGGCGGTCGCGCTGGTGTAGAGGACCGTGTGGCCGCGCCGCACGGCCCGATGTCCCAGAGCCTGGCTCAGGTGGCTCTTGCCCACGCCCGTGGCGCCGAGGAGGAGCACGACCTCGTGGCGGTCGATGAAGTGGCAGGTGGCGAGGTCGACGATCTTCGCCCGTGGGACGCCGGGGTTGAAGTGGAAGTCGAAGTCCTCGAGGGTTCGCTCGTGCTCGAAGTTCGCGCGGCCGAGACGCAGCTGGAGCTGCTTGGCGTCGCGCCGCTCGACCTCGTCGTGGAGCAGCCGAAACAGGAACTCCGCCTGGTCGAGGTTCTCGTCGACGGCCTGACGGACGCGCAGATCGAGGGTCTGCAGGACGCCGGACAGGCGGAGCTTCTTGAGGACGGAGGCGAGGTCGTCAGTGGACGTCATGGGACACCTTCTGGATGGAGGCCAACAGTTGGCTCGTGGGGCGTGCGAACCGCGGCGGGGGCAGCGCGGGCGCCGGCGGCGCGAAGAGCGGCGGCGGCAAGGGCTCGAAGTCGAGCGCCTTCTTGAGGATGTCCTTCATGCCGCGGTAGTCCTGGATGCCGAAGTGCCGGGCGCGACGGGCGGCGTTGTTCGCCCGTTCCCGCGGGTACTGCTCCAGGAGCGTCACAACGGCCTGGACCGCCCGCAGCGGGCTCATCGCGTCCGCGCCGTCGAACCGCTCGCCGACCCACGCGGCGACCTCCTCCCCGAGCACCCGCGCGCGGCTCTCCCAGTGGCTCCTGCTGCGATGGCGCAGGTCGACCCGGCCCTCGGGGAGGTGCGCCTCCTGTGTGCTCCAGGCGCTCTTCCCGTGGCGCGCGTGCGCGGCGACCCGGGTGTCGTCGACGTAGATGTCGACCGCGTGAGGCGTGGCCCGGACCCAGGCCTCCTTGCCGATGTTCCGCCACGGGACGGAGTAGAAGCGGCGGTCGAAGGCCACGTGAGCGTCACGGTGGACCTTGGCCTTCCTCCACGACACCGCCACCCACCCCGTCGGCGGCAGGGGCTTCATCGCGGCCCGCTCCTCGGCCTCGAACAGCTGGAGGGGCGCGCGGCCCGTCGTGCCGTGGCGGCGGCGTCCCGCGGTCTCGAGCACCCACGTCGCCAGCGCGGCGTTCGCCACCGTGATGTCCTCCTCGGCATCCCGCGGCGCGAAGAAGTTCCGGGCGACGTACTTCACGCCTGCCTCGACCTTGCCCTTCTTCTCGGGGTCGCGGGGCGGGGCGGGGTCGACCTTGAAGCCGTAGAACCGCGCCAGGTCGACGTAGCTGCGATGCAGGCCCGGGTCCTCCCCGAGCCCGAAGGCGCAGCGCGTCACGGCGGCCTTGAGATTGTCGGGCACGATCGTCGCTGGCACGCCGCCGAAGAAGGCAAACGCCTGTGCGTGCAGCCCGAGCCACGTCTCCGAGCGCTGGTCGAACACGACGCGGGCGAACTGGTGCCGGCTATAGCCGAGCACCATCACGAACACCCAGGCCTTCCGAAGCGTCTCGGTCTCCGGATCGTAGAGCTTCCCGACGTACCCGAAGTCGACCTGCGCGACCTCGCCGGGCGCCGTCTCCACGGGGATCGCCACGTCCGCCGGCTTCACGCCTTCGGCCCGTCGCAGGCGGGCCACCAGGCGCTTCACTGCGTAGTAGCTCCCCTTGAAGTCGGAGCGTTCGCGCTGGAGATGATCGTGGATCGCCCGCGCCTCGCAGCCTTTGTCCACGAGCCGCTTCACCTCGGTCGACCAGTCCTCCACCGTCGAGGTCTGCTGCCTCGGGACCGTCTTCGGGAGCGTGGCCCGGAGCGCCTCCAGCGTCGGGAGATCGTCCACCGCCCCCGCCAGAAGCCCCGCCTTCGAGAAGGCGATCCGGTACTCGCGCTCGGTGTTCGGGCTGATCCCGAGGAGCCGCGCGACCTCGCGCGCACCCGTCCCCAGCCGGTGCAG
>JBKBWD010000190.1:0-2710 GCA_046289265.1 Bryobacteraceae bacterium
GCATGCCGCCGATCTCCACCATGGGCTTGGGCCGGACGCTGGTTTCCTCGCCGAGCCGGGTCCCCAGGCCACCAGCCAAAATCACCGCGCAAGTCGAGTCCGGAATCATGTTTCTGTTATGCCTTGGACTTGATGTTGGACACGCACAGGGAAAACTGATCGCAGTTCCGCCCGATGATGAAAATCAGGCCCGGCGAATAAAGTGACATCGGGGCAGTGGCAACCCCAAGATGTTTCGCATACCCATGATTGTTAAATACTTTTCGTCGCGTTTCTGGCTCAACTCGTCGCACCTCTTGAGCAGCCTGCTGCATGCATCACGCAGCCGGATGCACGCCACCCTCGCCCCGCAGCAAGACCTTGAACAAGCCTATCGGACTGAAAGCAGACTGAAACCTCGGCGGCGGAAATTCCAAAGATGTGACCCCGAAAACCAACAAGGCCCGCCACCTGATACAGGCAGCGGGCCTTGATGGCGCGCCGGAAAGGATGAAAATGAGAACTGGGTGATCACCCTCTAAACATTGATTTTATTATCATAACGGGAAGTGCGTGAGAACCTCCATCGACGAGAACTGCTCGATCGTTTCTTCTCGACACTTGGATTCCCAATCCCCGCCAGCATCGTTTTGGCGCGCGGAAGCCGGTCATCGCTAGTGAACTGCCTCCCCCCCCGCAAGCGCACGAAGCTATAAACCGGCCTGAAGGACCGAATTTGGGATTTTGTTGCCGTTCCCAAGCTATGCGTCGAATAGCAGGTTCGGCCGAGAGCGGCGATGTCATGATCGCACGTCGATCCCGATGCGCGGGAAAGATTGGTTGAGGTAATGCGTGTTCTGGTGATGATGTCTGGTGCAAAGCGGTCCGTCGGGATTGTAATTTCATCTGAGGTTGGCGGAAGCTCGTTTAGCCGGCCAAGCTTCCAGCTGGCGAGATGCTTTTGACATTCCTTCAGAAATGACTGGGAATGGCGCGCGGATCTTGCATGGAGACTGGCGGGGGCTATGCTGGCGTCATGATCAACCAAGTCAGCCTTGCGCGTTTTAAGCAGATCGAGCAGGCTGCTCTGACGCTCGGTCCAATCAACGTGCTAGTGGGCGGCAACAACTCTGGCAAAAGCTGCATCCTGCAGGGTATCCACTTCGGCATTGCGCTCGCGCAAGCTCGGCGTGAGGCCGGTGTTCAGCAGTTTCCACCTGAACGCCTGCGCTACTGCCCCACGGACGACTTTCTCGACCTGCACCACGGCCGCCGGCTGACGGAGGGCACCAGCATCGACTTTCGCTATGAAACATCTGGCGAGGGCGATGGCGGTGGCGACTTCGCCGCCGTCGCACTTCAGCGAGGACGAAACGGTGTGGTCTCTGCGGTAAGCAGCGGGGGGCCGCTGCTTCAGTCCATTAGCGACCCGAGCGGATTTTTCTCGATTTACGTCCCGGGGCTAGCCGGGATCACCATACGCGAGGAGTATCGATCTGACGCGGTCGTAAGCAACGGCATCGCCCGTGGCGACGCCAACCTTTACCTTCGTAACGTCCTACTCAGGATCGAACGCAGCCAAGTCCGAAAGGACCGCTTCGACGGGTACATAAACCGGGTGTTCCCAGGCGTTCGCGTCGACACGCAGTTCCAGGACACTGCCGACCTCTGGATCAGATCGACGGTCACTCGTGAGAACGCCGGCACCCGGGCACTTGACCTAGTCGGAACCGGCCTCCTGCAGGCGATCCAGCTGATCGCGTACGTGGCCAACTACGAACCCAAGGTTCTACTCTTGGACGAGCCCGACGCCCACTTGCACCCCAGCAACCAGCGACTCTTGGCAGATACCCTCGCGATGATCGCTGGCACAACCGACACCAAGATCATCCTCGCCACTCATTCCCGGCACCTACTGGACGCCCTCAGCGAAATCGAAGACGCCAAGCTCTTCTGGGTCAAGAACGGCGCAGCGACACCGCAGCAGGGTTGGTCCGACATCGCCGTCCTGATGGACCTCGGCGCGCTCGACAAGGGCGAACGATTCCTCGCGGGCAATTACAAGTATCTCGTGTGGTCGGAGGACAGAGACACCACGCCGCTCTCGATTGTCCTAGAGGCGAACGGCATTCCCCGCGAAGAGACGCTCGTGTTTTGAAGCGTCCCGGGTTTTCCGGAGGCGGTTTCATTTGAGTCATGCGACCATATCGAGGTTCTCTTTGGCTGCATAGTAATTGGCTTCGGCCTCGGCGGGCGGGATATGCCCGATGGGGCCGAACAGGCGCTGGTTGTTGAACCAATCGACCCAGCGCAGGGTTGCCATTTCGACAGCCGATACGCTCGGCCAGGATCGCTGCCGCCAGATGACTTCCGCTTTGTAGAGACCGTTGATCGTCTCGGCCAAGGCATTGTCATAGCTGTCGCCGACGCTGCCGACTGACGGGACGAGGTTGGCCTCTGCCAGGCGCTGGGTGTAGTTCATGGCGAGGTATTGGGTTCCCCTGTCACTGTGATGGATCAGCCCGTCCTCGGCACTTGGTCTGCGGGCATGGATCGCCTGCTCCAGGGCATCCAGCACGAAGCCCGCCGTCGCCGAGGTGCTGACCTTCCAGCCCACGATCCGCCGAGCGTAGGCATCGATCACAAACGCAACGTAGACGAACCCCGCCCAGGTATGGACGTAGGTAAAATCGACCACCCACAGCGCATTGGGCCGGCTGACGCGGAACTC
>JBKBWD010000191.1:0-2662 GCA_046289265.1 Bryobacteraceae bacterium
GCCGCGCGCGCCCTCAGCGGGTGGGTTGCGGATCCGCCGCCATCTTACTGGAGAGGATCCGTAACAGGAGCAGGTCGGAGGGGTGGAAGCTGGCTATGGCGATGTGAGCGAGGTCGTCGTCGCCCTCCGCGATGTGGTTCCGAATCAGGGAACGCAGTTGCTCGACGCTGACCCCCAGCGCCTCGGCCGCTTCTCTTTCCGAGTATTGTGTTTTGGCTGGTCTTAACACCATGACTTTGAGAGATTCCTTCTCGCGCTATCCGATTCTAGTGCGGAGACGGATGCCGACTGAATCGGGGAGAGTGCTTAGATGGAATACCGGATTACATTGCTGACCGGGACGGGGGATGGCGGCCGTACTAAGGACCGGACGGCCCGGCTGGCGCGGATCCGGGGATATGATGGGGCCAGAGTTCTCTGGAGGAGGAAATGAGGGCTGGGTGGATCGGGCTGTTGGCGCTGCTGATGGCGCAGGGGCAGGAGCCGCTGCGGGTGAGGGAGAGGATTCCGGATGCTCGGGTGGCTGAGGCGGCGAAGAGTACGCCGGTGGCGGTGGTGACGGCTCCGGCGAAGGGCGCGGGGGATCTGGCGGAGCGCCGGGTGGAGTTGGAACGGGCGATCGAGAACCGACATTTGCGAGTGTCGCTCGGGGAGGCCGGAACGGGGGAGCGCTGGCGGGTCGTGATGGTCGACAAGGGCGGACTGGTGCGGCTGGTACGGGAGTTCGAGACGAGCGAATGGGCGGAGATTCCGGGATTGTTGCGGCAGTGGGAGTCAGGGCGGACCGACTTCGTGGCCTATTGCGGGGGGAGCTGCCACGGGGAGGACGGATCGAATACGACCTATGCGGGCGGGATCAAGAGCCTGGTGGGGATCTCGCTGCGGCGGCCGGGCATGGAGATGATTACGTCGGCGCAGTTGGCCGGGTCGATCGTGGCGGGGTGGCCGAAGGAGCGGGTCGAGGCTTTGCTGCTGTTCATGGAAGGGCTGTAGGGGGAAAGCCCGTGCGGTGCTTGTAGGCTTCGACGGCGTTGTAGAGGATGGGGCAAACGGGGACGTTGCGGAAGAGGGTGGAGAAGCGGCCCCCGAGGGTGTGGCTTCCGGGGGCGATGTGAGGGAAGTCGCGGCAGGTGGGAGGGCGGGCGTCATAGATCATGCAGAGATTGCCGTCGAGGAAGACGCAGCCCTGGGCGGTGTGGCGGAGGAGGAGTTCGGAGGGTGCGAGCGGGTCCGGGACGGTGTACTCGCGGGCGACTTTGGCAGGCGTGGAGTTCAGATGGCGGGCGATGGCCTCGATCTCGGCGGGGCCGACCGTGACGGTGAGTTCGCGGCAGCAGTTGGCGCAGGCTGTGCAGTCGGTGCGGGCGGCGACCTCGGTGGCAAGGATCTGGAAAGGTTGGGCGTCGCGGGAGGTAAGGCGGCGCCGAAAGGCGAGATTCTCGGCGGCTTTGGATTCGCCGAGACGACGGACTTCGGCGGGGTCGGTGACCACGCCTGAAGCATAACACCATTCGAAAGGGGCTGTGCCGTTCTGGCGAAGGTTAGCTATCGGCCGGAGGGCTATCACACGGTTACGCCGTACCTGGTGGTGACGGGTGAAGACGGCGTTCGGGGCGGAGGAGATTATGCGGATGCCGGGTCCGGATGGCGCGGTGATGCATGCGGAGGTGAAGGTGGGGGATTCGCGTGTGATGCTCGGCGGGGCGCGGAAGGAGTGGGGTGCGATGCCCGGGGTGCTGTGTGTGTACGTCGAGGATGCGGACGCGGTGTACCGAAAGGCGATCGAGGCGGGCGGGACCTCCATCAAGGAGTCGGCGGACCAATTCTATGGGGACCGGCACGGCGGAGTGAAGGATCCGGCGGGGAACATGTGGTGGATCGCGACGCATATTGAGGATGTGCCGGAGGAGGAGATGCGGCGGCGGGCGGCGGAGTGGGCTAAGACTTCGAGGTAGCGCGCTGCTTTCTGGTTTCCCGGTCGACGGCTTCCGCGTAGTACTCGGCGTAGGGCTGGCCTTGGTTTTCGATTTCTTTCCGAGGAAGAAGTCCCGGCGCAGTGAGTACCTTGCCACTCGGAATATCCCAGAGATAGGAACGGTGATCGGGACGGTTCCAGTCATCCTCGGTCCAGTCGGCGAAGGGCTTGAACCAGAGGTCAAGGGCGGGGTCAAAAGTGTAGAGCTTTTCGATGGGTGCGAAGAGCTCCTTCAATTTGGAGGCATGTGCGGCCCAGTGTTCAGCCGCTTCGGGCAAGAGAACGGGAAGCATGCCCAAACAGCGGTATCGCCGATCGGTTCGCCATAGTTCGAACTCACGGCGAAGTCTGTCGAGGGGGATGCTTGTCATGGGAATGCACAGGTCATAGCCGAAATCAGTGAGGCGAGGAGGCTCGTTTCCCTGCTCATCTGCAAACAGCACCTGCCGGTCCTGACGATCGAACCGGAACATCCCCGGAGCGGTGAGGATGGCATCGCCTATGTTTCCCTTTAGGGAGAATAGATTTAGCGGCGGCCAGCTTCGTTCGAGGCTTGGGAAGAAGGCGTGCTGGAGAATTTCTGCGATCGCCATATTATGATCAGAGATCAGAATCGTGACGTCGAGGCCCAGGACTCGAGCGGGGTCGCGAGCGAGGGCGCGGGCGAGGTCGAGGTCAAGGGCGAGC
>JBKBWD010000192.1:0-2072 GCA_046289265.1 Bryobacteraceae bacterium
AGAAGCGGTTCAACAGCAATGGGTTAGCGACTGCGGCCTCGTGGGGATGCCTCCACTACGAGTAAACTCCCGCTAGCAGCTCGCCTCATCCAGAATCATTTCAACGCCGATCACTCCGAGCAGAGGGGTCCGCATCTGCCCTGCCCCTGCGGACACAGAGCGCGCGCTATGCAGGACGCTGGCACAGGCGGGTACAAACCGTTCTGGGGCCGATGGAACTGGATCGGGCCTACTACCATTGCACCAATTGCAGCCAAGGCTTCTCGCCACGCGACCGCGATCTCGGCGTCGAGCATAGTTCGGTATCGCCCGCCGTCCTGCGTATGATCGGTGCCGTCGGCGCCATGGTGAGCTTTGAAAAGGGCCGTGCCGTACTAGCCGAGTTGGCCGGCATTGACGTCACCACCAAATAAGTGGAGCGGCTGGCCGAGAGACTCGGCGCCGTATCGCAGCCGACGAAAACAGCCATGTCGATCCGCTCGACTCGGCGCCCTTGCCGAGCGACCAGTTCCTCGGGCGGCTGACGTTGAAAATCTTCCTATTACTTCGCGATTCGAGCGAGATGATCTCCGAGCGGACACGGGCAAGATGGGGGCGGCTCGAAGGAAGGGGAAGTGGGGCGGCGGAAATCCCGTCTTGGGCTACGTCCTCGCAGTGCAGCACGGGGAGTGGAAACGAACTCGTCCGATTCACTTCCCTGATACGGCTGACGAGTTCCTCCGCGACTGTCAAAAGAACCAAGCTGACAGTCACAGAAGGAATGGAGACGCTCGCCATTCAGCGTCCTTTCTATTCAGAAAGTTACCGAAGCCGGCCGAGCAGAAATCCTGCCGCACCGTTCGTTCTCCGGTTCGCGAATGGAATCATATGGAATCACGGCTCGCGGCGCCGAAATTTGGACGCCTGTAAGTGCTTAATTCTAGCCTGGTTATGGACAGACATCGTAGAAGTCTTTCATCCGGCTATTCGCAATGCCAAGCAGGACCATCGCTTGGTACTCTTCGGCGATGACTACTTCAGGTGGGTAGGCGCGAATTGGTCGGGTGCTCCATTGGCAGTATGACGGGAAAGTTGATGTCGTCCGCGGCGGGTTCGACGGCATCGCCGAATCCGACATCAGTTTGCAACTGCACCTTGGCGCCGTCCAAGCTGGCTGGGACTTTGACTCGTACGCCCTCGTACTTGGCATCCTCTTTGATTCGTGATCCCTCGATGGCTTTGGGTCGAACCGTTGGCCATCGGCCGCTTCGGTCTCCCAGATTTGTCGGATTGCGTCGATTACGTCTTCGTGGACTGCGCCCATCTTCTGGAGCCACTCAGAGACGAGCCAGCGGCCGGGTGATGTGTAGAGCAGGGAGCCCCTCGGATGATGGAGTCGGCACAAACCTTCGGGCTCCACACCCTCAAGGTCCTAAAACGCCAAGTCTCTGCCGTTCGCGAGTTTCAAAATCTGATTGCCAGTCTCGCTCCCATCCAGTCAGCAGGGTTACTCTGTAGGCCTACGTGCCACGGACTGAAGGACCCTCGGACGGGCGCGAATGGAATCTCAGTGGAATCCCCGGAGCCGGTAGTCTCCTCACGTTGAAGTTCCGATATCCTCCTTTTCAGTGCTGAACACGGTGGATCACAACAGCATCAAAGGTTGTCCTGGATAAGCTGACCATTCGCGCATGCACGACCGGCATTTCCAACGCCCGACCGTACGGCTCGACGACACCACGGGCATCATTGTGCAGGAAGTAACCGCCGGGCCGCAGCATTGAGCGGATGTTCTGCATCGCCAGAAGGAGCTCCTGGTCGGTAAAGTAGACAAAGATGTTGGTCGCGACCGCAAGATCGAATGCCGGGTTTGCGGCGATTCTCTCGGTGAGAATATTCAGTTTCGATGCGTATACCAGCTGTGCTGCATCGGCCGTGACTTCGATTGTCGGTATCAGACCACCGAGTCGTTTGCCAATCTGAGCTCCGAAGCCCTCGAGAAATTCCCGATGCTCCGCCCTCCATGTCAACATGAATGAGACACCTTCCCCGCCGGTAATTATTGTCGAGGGCGGAGAAGGAATTCATGTTCT
>JBKBWD010000192.1:2079-2589 GCA_046289265.1 Bryobacteraceae bacterium
GGCTATAAGTCCCACAGATTCAACTGGTTAGAAAATGAGCTGGATTTTTCTTGGGACTCCAGCTCTCCGAAGGCCTGTAAAATGGGCACTTGCTCGAATAGGGTCACGCTGAGCACCTGTAGGATTTCGTGAAGACTGGCTTCCAGTGCCAGTCGTTTCTTCAGGATGGCGACCAGGACGTAAACGGCCACCGCAATCCAGATCTGAGTTTTGACCGCATTCTCGCTATATCCGTAAAACGCCTTGATGCGCAGGTGCGTTTTGATCCACTTGAAGAACAGTTCGACGGCCCAGCGCGACTTGTAGAGCAGGCAGATTGTGAGCGCGGGCAGGTCGAAGTTGTTGGTGAGGAATCGGAGGTGGCGCTTCTTCTCGGCATCGTAAAAGCGGATGCGGCGCAGCGGATCGGGGTAATTCTTGCGTGAGCCCTCCATGTCAACATGAATGAGACACCTTCCCCGCCGGTAATTATTGTCGAGGGCGGAGAAGGAATTCATGTTCTATGCTCAA
>JBKBWD010000193.1:0-2538 GCA_046289265.1 Bryobacteraceae bacterium
GATTCGTCCCAGACCTTGCCCGTGTGTGCGAGATTGAAATCTTCCTTCGAGTTGTTGCTTGCGTAATAGCCGGCCTCGCGCAGATAGCAGGGATACATCAACATGCCTTCGGGAAGCCGCGTCTCGCTCCGCATGTGCTCGCTGCCGGTGGAGGGTGGATAGAGGCCGCTGATGATCGTGGTCCGGGCCGGCGCGCAGACCGGAGCCGTCGACCAGGCGTATTTGTAGATCATCCCCTTGGCCGCCAGTTTGTCAATGTTGGGCGTGGTGGCGTAGGTGTCCCCGTAGCAGCCGAGGTGCGGGCCGATGTCCTCGCACGTGATCCAGAGGATGTTCGGCTTGGGCCTGTTCACCCCGCACGCCGTCAGGCCGGCGCCGAGCACCGAGGCGAACGTCCGGCGCGATAAGAGCGTCCCTGTTGTTCTCTGCATGTCACCCGCTAGTATATCCGGGCGCAGGCGGATCGAAAGCCGCGGCCACAGCCGGCCGCGACAACACGATCAGAGTGAAGGCCCCGAGGATCGTCCCGAACGGGAAAAACAGGCAGGCGATCGCCGCCACGACCATGCAGAAGGTGCGCCGGCGGCGCTCCCGCAGGAAGTGTGCCGCGGCGATCAGCGTCACCGTGAGCGCGAGTCCGGAGACAATCCACAAGCTGGCGAACAGCACGAAAAACCATCCCATCCACGCCATCGGAGCAGGCGCCCCATGCGCCATCTGGTCGGGATTAAGAATCATCTGCATCCCGATCACCAGGTGAAGGATGGGAAGCAGCGCAAGGAAAAAGATCAGTACCGCCGTCACGTAGTGAAAAATCGAGAGCAGTCGAAGGTGCTCGGCATCCTGTTCCGTCATCTCGGATAGAATATCGCAAGACCCATGAAAATCGTCGTCCTGGATGGATACTGTCTGAACCCCGGTGACCTCTCCTGGGAGCCGTTGAAGAAGCTGGTCACCGCCGTGGAAGTGCATGACCGCACGCCCTCCGAACTGACGCTGGAGCGTATCGGCGATGCCGAACTCGTCATGACGAACAAGACGCCGCTGCCCGGCGATCTGCTTCGAAAGCTTCCGAAGCTACGCTATATCGGCGTTCTCGCCACCGGCTACAATATCGTCGATATCGAGGCCGCGCGCGAGCTCGGAATCCGCGTCACCAACATCCCCACCTACGGGACCGCGTCGGTGGCGCAGTTCGCCTTCGCGCTGCTGCTCGAGCTCTGCCACCACGTTCAACTTCACAGCGGCGCTGTGCGCGCGGGCGAGTGGTCCCGCAGCCCGGACTGGTCCTTCTGGAAAACGCCGCTGATCGAACTCGCCGGTAAGACAATGGGGATCATCGGCTTCGGCCGCATCGGCCGCCAGACCGCGCGCATCGCCCACGCCATGGGCATGACCGTCATCGCCGCCGATGCCTGGCACGGCAACCCACCCGACTACGACGGCTTCCGCTGGGTCCCAGTCGATGAGTTGCTCGCCGAATCCGACGTGGTCAGCCTTCATTGCCCCCTGACGCCCGAAACCCAGGGACTCATCGACCGCGCGCGCCTGGCCCGCATGAAATCCACCGCGTTCCTGCTCAACACGTCACGCGGACCGCTGGTGGTCGATCAGGATCTGGCCGACGCCCTCAACGAAGGCCGCATCGCCGGCGCCGGACTCGACGTCCTCTCGGTCGAGCCGCCGGCCGACTCCAACCCGCTGCTGTCGGCGAAGAATTGCCTCGTCACACCGCATATCGCGTGGGCGACGAAAGAGGCGCGCTCGCGCCTCATGGACATCGCGGTCCAAAACGTTGAGGCGTTCCTCAAGGGACAGATGCACAACGTGGTGAGTTGAGCAGGGCCTCAGCCGCGCGGCCGGCTGTAACCCTGCTCCTGATACCGATCGAGTAGCGCCTTCAGCCGCGCCACAATTTCGGGGCGCTTCTGGTAGAGGTTGATGCTCTCGGCCGGATCGGTGCGCAGATTATAAAGCTGCCCCTCAGGCCCGCCCGGCTGCGGCTCGACGGACTTCGGCACGCTGAATCCGCCCGACCCCAACCCCAGCGCCAGCTTCCACTCGCCCTGCCGGATCGAAAAGATCCCATCCACCGAGTGATGCACGATCGCCTCGCGGATCGGCTTGCCCTTCCGGCCGAGCAGCGCCGGAAGCAGACTGTAGCTGTCCTCGCCGGCATCGTGGGGAAGCTTCTGCCCGGTGATCTCCGCAACGGTCGCGAGCAAGTCCGTCAGACAGCCCAATTCCTCCGCCACCGCCCCGGGCCGGATCTTCCCCGGCCATCGCGCCACGAAGGGCACGCGATGTCCGGCCTCCCAGATGTCGGCCTTCATGCCGCGCCAGCCGGCGTTGGCCCGGTGCGTGAACTTCTCCTTATCCTCTGGAGTCCAGTGGGCGCCGTTGTCGCTCGTGAAGGCGATGAGCGTGTTGCGCGCCAGCCCCGTCTCTTCCAGCGTCCGCATCACCTCACCGAGCGCGGCGTCCACCTGGGCGGCGAAGTCGCCGTAGTCGCCGGCCTTCGAGCGCCCGCGGAACTCT
>JBKBWD010000194.1:0-2501 GCA_046289265.1 Bryobacteraceae bacterium
GGATCAGCAGCGGCGGCGAGATCCTCAGATGCTGTCCCAGCCGTTTGGTGCGGAAACTAATTTGGACAAGAGTGATAAAGAGCGCTGGCAGATCGAGTTGTTCTTCAAAGCGCTGAAGCAGTCGCTAAAGGTGAAAACGTTCGTCGGGACCAGCGAAAACGCCGTGCAGACCCAGATTTGGACGGCGCTGATCGCGATGTTGCTGGTGAAGTACCTGCAACTTCGGAGTAGCTTTGCCTGGAGCTTGTCCAATCTGGTGGCGCTGCTGCGCCAGCAGTTGTTTGTGTACCGCGACCTGATGAGTTGGCTCAACGATCCATTCCAAGCACCACCCGCCTTGTCCGGCGTGCATGACGGGCAGCTGGCTCTGGAATTCGCTCGTTAACTCGAATTGGGACAGCATTTCGGCTGCGATCATGACTGCCACCCCTCACCTACGGCCGCAACAGTCGGCGAACTTGGACAGCAGCTGAGCGCCACCGCAGCTCGGTGCTTACCCCAACCTGATCCGCAATACGGTTCAGAAGGCGCAGATATGTCCTTTGGAATCAACTGCCCGATTGAGGGTGGTCAGCTAATTTGGACAGCAGTGTCCGCGAACCTGCGTGTACTGGTGGTGAGTGGATCATCCGAGAAATCATTGACCCGGTGGTACAGCAAAATTACCCCCCGGTCCCTGTTAAGCCGGCGCACGGCGCCATAAATCCCCGAATAATACAATCCAAGATAGACGAACGTCTTGAAGATCTGTCTTAGAAATCGGGGTTGCTTGACCAGATGGGGAGCACGGCGCTCCAACTCGGCCTGCTGGGCCCTGGTCGGCTTTATACGAAGGGCTCCTTCGCTCCGATTCTGGCGTTTGCGCGTCGCCTCACCGTGCGCTATCGAGACAACCGCCTGAGCCAGCATCCGCGCGCCTTCGAAGTCCAGTTTGGTCCGGAGCGAATCTGGTGTGTCCAAGGCGTGAATCGGAATCTCCGCCTCCTCGATCACGTCCCCCGTATCGAGACCGTCGTCAACATGGTGGATCGTCACGCCCGCGGTTGGAACCCCGTCGTAAAGCTCCCAAAAACCCGGCGGCATCCCCCGGTACTCAGGCACTTTCCCCTTATGCAGATTGATGCACCCCAACGAAGGGACGCCGAATATCCGCCGCTTCAGAATTCTTGTGCCAATCACGATGCCAAGGTCGGCCTGCGACTCCGTCAGCGCAGCCACCGCATCGGCGGAATTCATATTGCCAACTCTTAGCAATCGTGCGCCATAACGCTCGGCCAGGTCCTGGAGCGAGTAACAGCGGTCCGGGAAAGCCTTTCGCAGCAGCGCATCGACTTCGGATTGAGGCGCGGGACTCGAAGCCAGCCGATTGAGATATTCGTTCACCGCACCGAACAGCCGAAAACTAACATACGATAAGCCCTCCCGACGGATGTTCCGGGACAAATTCTTAAATCGCCGCGAGAGCGGAGTGCGATCTGTATCCAAGAGAATCCCGACACACGTCACCACACCGGTACGCAGTACACCCTCAATGGCCAGGCGCGTGGAGGCCGAATCGGCTCCAACGAGAAATGCAACCTTCAATGGCTGCGTAGGGATACTTACGGATGATCCATCCGAAGGGGAATTTGTTGACATTCAGCGAACCACCTTAAGGATTATAATTTTCCCATAGAACGAGGAATTCTGAATGACGAAGCTGACCCGCCGGGAGGCGCTTGCGGGCGTCGGCGGCGGCCTCCGGATCGTGAAGCCCAAGGCCGCATTCGGCACGCAAGCCAACTCCGCCGTCTTATTCGGGACGATCGGGACCGGCGGCCGCGGCGTCTACGTGACCGATCTAATGTCCCGGGATCCTAGCGCCAGACTCGCCGCCGTCTGCGACATCTTTCCTGAACGCATCGACCGTGTGAAGACCAGGGTGCCTGCCGCCGTCAACGCCGGCAAGCACATCTACTGCGAAAAGCCCGCCGCCGCCGAGCGAGCCGACAAGTCGAAAACGATCGCCTTCGGGTTCCAGCGGCGCTTCAGCCCTGAGTATCTTGCCGCCGAGAAGATCATCCGGGATCCCGAGACCTTCGGCGAACTCACCATCATGATGAGCTTCTGGATCTGGGGCGGAAACGCCGCCAGTGGCACCAGTTCAAACAGCTCCCAGGCGACTTCATCGTGGAACAGAACTGCCACGGCCTCGGCATACTCAACTGGTTCGCCGGATCCCACCCGCTCAAGGCGTTCGGCGATGAAGGCCGCAAGGCGCGCAAGCCCGGCGACAACAGCGACCACGCCAACGTCATCTACACCTACTCCGACGGACTGAAGGGGTGGCTCATCGGTACGCAGCTCCCGGCGTCAAATTACTGGGATCTGAAAGAGCAGTTGCTCGGCGCCAAGGGCACCGTCGAGACCGAGCGAAGCTACTATAGAGCCTGTCCAATGAAAGCATAGGAGCCTCTACCATTGAGCTGGCTGGGCTTGCCGTTGAATGGCGTATAAAACAA
>JBKBWD010000195.1:0-2461 GCA_046289265.1 Bryobacteraceae bacterium
GACATGGACGCGCCCCGGATGCCCGGCCAGCCGCGGGCGGAGGAGGTGTGCATGTGCCCGTCCACGAGGCCGGGCAGCACATACTTGCCCGAATGGTCCGCCACCGCCTTCGCCGGCGGGCTGATCCCCTCCCCGATCGCGGCGATCGTCTCGCCGCGGATGGCGACATAGCCGTCGCGCAGCACGCGGTCGGTCAGCACGATGTCGCCGCGGATCACGCGGTCGAAGGGGGCGGCGTCGGACATGCGCTGCATTCTCCTCACGAAATCCTTGGAAACCTACAGCAGCTCCGTCGAAAGCAGAAACCGGCCTCTGGACTGGATCCGACTCCGGCGATCGTGGGACGACATACGTGATGTCTACGCTCCACTTGGTCCCGGCCGACATTCGGACTCTCTATCACGTCAAGGAGTGGCGGAACGCGGCTGGTGTTCTCACGACGGCCTGCCCTGACGAATGGCGTGACCTGCTTGAGGTCCTGCGGTCTTTCCGCCTGCTGAGGTCGGAGGTCGTCGTCGGCGGCGGCAACCGTTCCCCAGTATCCCGGCGGATCGACGGCGCGTTCTACGCGCGGGGGTGGGCGGAAAAGGACTTCGCGACCGCCTTCATCGTGGATGGCACGCGCATCGAAAGCCCGACTCACGCCGTGGACTGCTTTCGCGCGGGTGTGGCGCTCGAAGTGGAGTGGAATAACAAAGATCCGTTCTTCGACCGCGACCTCAACAACTTTCGCCTGCTGTTCGAACTGCGTGCGATCCAAGTCGGGGTGATCATCACTCGCGCCACCGAGTTGCACGCCATCTTCAAGCGCGAAGGCAAGGGGAGTTCCTACGGTCAGGCGACAACCCACCACGAGAAACTTTGGCCGAAAGTCGAGGGCGGAGGCGGCGGCGGTTGCCCGGTACTCACCTTCGCCATCACTCCGGCGCTCTATGTGGACGACGGCGATGCCGCCGTTGCGAAGGCGCTTGCTGCACAGGCCGAGGCACGCTCCCGAATGCGCCGCAGGGGACTTGGCCAGGACGACGTAGATGACCTGTAGCCTATTTGAGTAATGGTGTCTGTACCGCGCTGTTATGGCTGTAAGTCGGCCAGGTTGGCTGATAGTGATCGGCCTGATCACCCCAACATACCCAGTTCTTACGTGGACCGCGTGCGAAGAGTTCCAGTCGGGGCCCCGGAGAACAGGCCTCGATGATCGGGAATATCTCGTCGGGCTTGCGCGAATGTTCCCTTTTGCGAGTCCCAAGATAGTTCACCTGCGTGCGTCCCGGCTGCAGAGTCCGCGCATTCTTGCCGCGAACACCAAATAGAAGAATTTCCGTCACATTGCGGAAGTAGAAGCCGACGCCTCGGCCGTCAGAGCCCCCGTCCTTGCGCAGCTTGTGCCAGACGATGTTCGACTTGTAGGTGAAGCCCCAGGCGCGCATGACCTCGAGCCCTTCCGGCAGGAGAGCGTTCGGCACCCAAAGATACAGGTGGGCCACGGGCGCCACGCACTCCGCAACGGGCAAAGCCATGATCTGCGGCAGGGTGAGGGTGGCATAGCGAGCCAACCGCTTATGCTCGGGAGCAACCTTACCTGTGCTGTTCCGAAATTGCCACGGGGGATCTGCCAGTACGCAGGCAAACTGACGCCCAGCAGTAAAGGCGCGTAGGTCCTCGGCGACTTCCGACTCGGTTCGCTGTGCATTCCCATCGGGCATGAGCGCAATGGACCACATATCGCTGTGATTCGAAACTGCAGCGCATCGCGCCCCCGGACACTTGCACCATTCGCGACGCCCCCGGGCTAACGCGGCGCAATAAGCGGCCAGGTCACCTCGGCAATCGACTGAGCGAGCCGCGTCGCCTCGCTCTCGCGCTCCGCATTCCAGGCGAGGGCCACGCCCACGCCGCGCACCGGCCCGGCGAGGACGCGGAAGGCCACGCCCGGCGGCTTCAGCCGTGCCATGCCCTCGGAAACCAGCGCGACACCCAGCCCCGCCGCGACGAAGCCGAGCTGCGCCATCGCCGAGCCGACCTCCCGCACCGCATGGGGCGCGAAGCCCGCCGCACGGCAGGCGGCGGTCATCGCATCCGAATAGGCGGGGCTGATCGCGCGCGGCAGCACGAGCATCGGCGCCTCGGCCAGCAGCGCGAGCGGCAGCGGGTCCGGTCCGCCGAGCAGCGGGTGCCCCTCGGGCAAGGCCGCGACCAGGCGATCCTCGCCGAGCGGGCGGAGGCGGATCGGCGGCACCTCCCGGTCGGCGCGCAGCAAGGCGAGGTCCACCTCGCCGCGCCTGAGCGCCTCCATCGCATCGGCGGTGTCCATCTCCCGCACGCCGATCGCCGCCTCTGGGCGCGCGGCCTGCATCGCGCGGACCAGCGGCGGCAGGTGGTCGAACAGCGCCGAGGTCACGCAGGCGAGCGCGACCGGCGCCGAGCGCCCGGCGCGCAGTTCGCGCGCGAGGGATTCGAG
>JBKBWD010000196.1:0-2417 GCA_046289265.1 Bryobacteraceae bacterium
AGGTCGTAACGACCCGAACGCGAGAGGCGTTCCCAGTCTTTGAGGAAAGTCTTGGTGTAATCGCTCGCCCTGGGCAGCGACGCCCGCTTACTGCTGGCGGACTTTTTGGCTTGCGCCGGAACTGGCGTTCTCGAGGTCATCGATCAGGGCGTCTGCAGAGTCAAAGCGGGCGGTGCGCGCCTTGGCCATGGCGCGGGCTTCTTCCATCGCCGCGCGGGTCTGCGCGTTGGGCACCTTCAACTCCAGCGGGAAGGCCTGGTCGTTCACCACGCGCTTGAGCAGGATGCGCACGGCATCAGATACCGACAGCCCCATGGCTGCCAGGGCCTCACTGGCTTGCGTCTTGATTTTGTCGTCCACCCGGACGTGCAGCATCGTGGAACGGGCCATGATCGAATCCTCCGTTCCCGCAATTTTGTATCTCGATTGCGATACAGTCAAGTCATCTCTGGTGAGGCTCTGGCGGCGTTCGATGCCTGATTGGCGACCCTGGCTGACGATGAACCGCCGCGCGTAAGCCATTGATTTTGAATGATCAGTTGCTGCAGCTACCCGCAGACCAAACGGAGAACAGAGACGGCTCGGGCCGAGAAAACGGCCGATGTCGGGCGCTCGGGCCGGGCTTCACCCGCAGCACGGATGGCCGGAACCCCGCGTGGCGCGGGGATCGCACGCAAGAAAAAGGGCCCGGAGACTATCCAGGCCCTTGGTGTTGGTGGCGGACAGTTGTCGAACGCAAACCGCGCCCGTTGAGCTTACGAGTCATGCCGAGGGCATCCGTGAGCTTGCGCGTAGAAAGCTGACACATGCCCTCCCATCAAGGCCGGAGGGGCGGCCACAGACGAGCGGTGTGCACCAGGGCCAGGATCCACACGGTGTCGGCTTGCACCTCGTAGACCAGCCGGTAGCTCTCGTGCGGAATCAACTCGCGGGTTCCCGGCACCTGTCCAGGCCGGCCCATCAGCGGGTGCTGGGCCAGACGGCCAACCGCTGCATCGAAAAGCTCATCCATCTGGATGGCAGCGAGCGGATTGTCCTGGGCGATGAAATCGACGATGTCGGCGCGGTCCCGCTCGGCGGCGAGGGTCCACAGAACCCTCATGCGTCAGTGCCGCCGGCCTTGGCCCGCAGCGCGGCGCGGCGGGCGGCAAAGCGCGCCTGGACGTCGGCGTTGCTCACAACCTGGCCGGAAGCGGCCTGTGCGCGCGCCGTCTCGACCTTGGCGCGCAGGAAGGCGTCGTACTCGCGGGCCTGCCGTTGACGCTCCACGAACTCGCGCATCAGCTCCCGCACGATCTGTGACGCCGGGCGGTGGCTGGCCTCGGCCTCGGCCATGAAAGCCTCGCGCAGTTCAGGCTCCAGCTTCATGGTGAACACGGCTTCTTTGGGCATGACCGACTCCGGGATGGATGATACTGACGAAGTATATACAACATCAGTACGATCCTGCACGCAACCCCGGTCAACCGGGGCCGGGCCGCTCGGCTCGATTCATGCCCGTTGACTGCCCACTAAGCGCCCAGCAGCCGGCGCGCCAGCACCGACTGCATGTCCCGGCGGCCATCGACGATCAGGTAGATCACGACCCGAGTGCCCAGGACGCGATAGATCACCCGGTAGGGCTTGAATGCCGTCTGGCGGTAGTCCTTGATGCCCAGCGCGACGAGTTCCCTGGGGTAGCTGTCGCGCTCGGAGAACTGGGCGAGCCCCTTCACGACTTCCATCAAGCGGTCGAGAACGTGGTTGGCGTTGGCCACACTGTCGAACTCGGCGATGTGGTCGTAGAGCGCCTCCAGGTCCTGCTCTGCACCTTCTGTCAGAAGGACCTGGTAACGCGTTGGTCTGCCGGCCATCAGGCCGTGGCCCGCTTCGCGCGCAGGCGCGCCACGACATCGGCGACCGGCTTGACGCGACCGGCCTCCACGTCCTGCTGCCCCAGCGCCAGGATCTTCAGCAGGGCCAAGGTCTCCTGCGTTTCCTCGAAGGACGCTACGTCCTGCAGCACGGCCTTGGCTTCGCCGTTCTGTGTGATGACCAGGGGTTCGCGCTGTTCGGCAAGCCGGGTGAGCACCTCGGCGGCGTTGGCCTTGAGGTAGCTGATGGGCTTGACTTGGGATGAGTAGCGCATGGCCGTTTTGCTGCGATCGACAAGACCGAATATAGTCTTTTAACGGTCCTTTCGCAATCTGTGTTCGTGTGTATGCGATCGGGAAGTTCAACCAACGGCTGACAACGTCTCTCGATTGACTTCGTCGGCATCGCTGTCCATGAACATATCGGCGAATGGTGCGCGGTGTGGAACCACGAGCCGTCGCGAGGTCAGGCAGAAGGGCAGCACCCATAGCCGCAAGCTCTTGGACTGCGGAAAATCGAAGACCGGCAACGCCCGGTCGAAGGCATCCGTCCTCGGGAAGATC
>JBKBWD010000197.1:0-2415 GCA_046289265.1 Bryobacteraceae bacterium
TGCCTCTCAGTATCAGGTCGCTCGACTGTTTACCGGACACCTTTGCTTTCTCGAAGACGTTTAAGCCGAGGAGCGGCAGGCACAACAGCATATCCTGGAGAAATGCTTCGGCATCTGCTTTGTCCGCTTCCGAAAGGGTGGGAAGCTGTGGGATGTTGCCGTTGTCGAGTTCAGCTCGTTTGGCGTCTGCGGCCAACTGCACAAGGCGCGCTTCAAGGTACTTCACATGCGCTTTGTTAAGATTCTGGTCCTTGCTGGTGAAGACAACCGCGTGGGTCCAGAAGTCTTTCTGCTTAGCGTGTTGGTCCAAGCGTGACAGAACGGAATCGCCTTCGCCGACGTAGATCCGCAGAAGCTGTCCTGATTCTCCAGGTCCCCATAGCACATACACGCCCGTACGTTTCAATTCATCCCGCTGGCGCGCTTCAGCAAACAGTGCGCGTGGGAAAAATAAGCCCTGACCGATCCAGTGTGATTTTTCAATGATACGCAAGCCGTCGGGATTACCAGACGGTATGAAGATGCGTACCGAAAAGCCCTGGCTATTCATAATCCCCTCTCCTTCAAAAACCGCTCCGCATCCCTCACCCGCAGCTCGCCGGAGATGAGCTTGGGCAGCAGCGCATCGCGCAGGGCGGCGAGGGTGCGGGATTCGCGTCGGCATTCGAGTGTCCGCGCAAGGATCGGCTCCGCCGCCTGTTCAAACCGCTTCAGAAGTGGATCGGGCGGTCGGATGACTCGCAGCGCGAGTATCGCGCTAGCTTGCGCTCTCTGATGACTCTTCGAGGTTCCCGTGACGAGGCCTTCGAGTTCCTGTCTGAACGAAGGGGAGCGTGCGAGGCAGTACACGTAGGATCTTCCGTGTGGAGGACGCGGAACGAGCACCAGAAACTCCGTCGAGCAGATCGCGCGAGCCTCCGGCTGAACGTCGACCAGCCACACTCGCTCAATCTCGGGGTTCAATTTCGACAGCAGTACAGCTCCGGCTGGCACTCGTGACTTCAGGCTCTTGATGCTCTCGCCGGCTTCTTGAATCGGCCACTGCCCCTCATCGTAGGCCGGGATGCTAAAGTGATGAAACACGACGTCCGGTGACTCCAAGGGAGTTTCGGTCTCTCGAAGCTGCTCAACCACATCTCCGAATGTGCCGCACTCCCACCCCTCCGGAATCTCGCCGAGTTCGGAGTCGACGAGGCGGGCGGGGAAGAGGTCGTAGAGGTGGGCGGGCAGGCCGGGGAGCGATTGGCCACGCTGCCAGCCTGCCTGTCCTGCGGACGCAGGCAGGCGGCCCTCCATCTTGGCGCGGACGGGGTCGAAGTCGACGAACCACGACTTAAACAGCGCCCGCGCCATCGCCTCCAGCGTCTCGCTCATCCGCCGGTTCAGCTCGATCTTGTCGTCCAGCGTGCCGAGGATGTGGGCGATGGCAATTTGTTCGGCGAGTGGGGGATGGCCGATGCGGAGTCGCCCCAGATCTCCTTGGGTAATTAGAGGGTTCGCCGCGCCTCGGTTCATTCCGGCTGCTTCGCCGATGACATGCTGCAGGGCGTAGCGAAGGAAGCGAGGATCTGTTTCCGCGTTGTTTGGCCGAACCACCAACGCGTTGTCAGACGGCCAGCAAGGTCCAGTCGGCGCGAACAGCTTGCCGAGCGTACCGACGCGCCCAGTGATCAAGACTCCTCCGTCGTACAGGGCCGAGTCGGTATACCCCGAAGGACCGCCACCTCCGATCACCGGAATCTGACAGTCGCTTGCGGCCTCTTTGAGCACGCGAGCCGGCCGTTTGCCGCTACTGATCACGGCCACACTTGCTAACGCCACTTCTCGCCACTCACCCGCCATATCCAAACTCCTTCAGGTTGGCGTCGATCGCCGCATCGTCCGAAAAACCCTCAACTCCGTCCTCGGACACCGCCGGATCGAAGGGCCTCATGTCAGTAGCCCTCCTAAGAGCCCTCCGGCCTTCTTGACAAGATCAACGCAGCCGTCGATGGTGGCCGCGCCCTTCACGGCTTCCCATGCAGCCGCGATGATGCCTTTATTCGGAAGGGGCTTGGCCAATTGCGATTGGATTGTGTCGATGTCGGCAACCAGCGCGAGCTTGGTCGCCTCGTCAGCCTGTGACTTAGTGATCGCTTCGCGCAGATCGACCAAAGCGGTGCCAAGCTCGTTGAATCGGGCATTGATCTGATTGCCGTCGCCAAGGGTGATAATGTTTTGGCCAGTCGCGTTGATATTGATTCCGTGGAACTTCGGCATCGTAAATTCGCCGGGCCCCTCAATCTTGTCAATGCCGGCAGCGGTGATCCGGTAGTAGCTGGTGGACGAGGGAATGACCGTCCCGCCGGGCGAGTTAAAGGATTTTTCGATGGTGTCCTCCTCGACCCAGCCCTGGCTGATGAGGTAGGTAAGGTT
>JBKBWD010000198.1:0-2408 GCA_046289265.1 Bryobacteraceae bacterium
TCTACACTACCGCAGCTTCCGCCTCCTCCGTCAACCACCATATTCCAGTGGCGCCAAATCTAATTTGGACAAGAGTGTTCGGGGACAGGCCATCCGGACGGGAACAATCAGGGAGTCCTTCTGGCCCGGCCGCCTACCGATAAAACGGCTGCCAGTTGACCCACCGCGGGCCGTACTTGGGTTCGGGTTTGCCGACTTCGAGGGCTCCGAGGTCGGGGGCTTTGCCAGCGAAGTCGTCGTTCACGGTCGGGATGTGGATGCCGGCATCGACGGCCTTGCTGCCGGGCTTCAGGCGGAAATTCAGGTCCATGGCGTGATATACCGCGTGGCGTTTGGCCGGGTCCGGAGGAACCATGCGCTCGAAAATGTCGAAGTCGACTTCGATGCCGTGCGTCTCCTGGCCGGCTGCCTTGCGGAAGTCGGCGAGCGTTTCGAAATACTTCCAATCGTTTTGCGAGGGCTCATAGGCGGTCTGCCCGGGCTTGGGCGCTAACCACGAATACTGCCGCGCAACGCCCTTGTTCGGACGGAAACCGTTGTAGTCGGAGCTGTAGGCCTCGGTTGCGTTGGCCCAGGTCATGATGCCGCGTCCCTCGGTGTCGCGCCCCAGGAAGAGATTGTTGCGCCAGTGGACGTTGGACGACGGGTCGCGGGCCACCTGCTCCCCGATGATCGTGTTGTGGTAGACGAAGAGCCCCGCGGGCTTGGCTGAGAATTTGAACGCCACGCCGCTCGGGACATGGTAGAGCAGGTTGCGGATGAAGTAGGCGGGGCCGCCGAACAGCGGTTGCGCGCTGTAGCCTCCGTGCGCCGCGCTGACTCCCCGATTATTGAAAACCCGGATGTTGTGCACGCCGCCATCGGTCTCGATGAAATCATCGTTCGACATGAAGATGTCGTTGTTATAGATATCGATCGATGAGGCGCGGCGATGCGGATCCTTCTCCGGCGTGCCATACGTGGAGATGCCGATGCCGTCGTGAAAGTAAGCGATGGCGTTGTGCGCGATAACATGGCCGGGTCCGTAGACCTTGATCCCATAGTAACTCGTGAGTTTGTGGGAGCCGTAGGGTCCGGCGCTCGCCCACAGCGGTCCGGTCCAGCCGACCAAGCGGCCGCGGTCCTCGCGTCCCAGGATGATATTGTCCGCGATGTAGAAGTCGCTCGAGCCGGCGTATTCGGTCCAGACCCCGAAGCCGACGTTCTCGAAGCGACAGTTCTTCACGGCCAGGCCGACCGCTCCGAGCACCTCCTTCTGGCCCGCAAAGATTGCGACATCGGTGTTGCGGATCGTGAGCCCTTCGAAGATATGGTAGTGCGAGGCCATGACGTCGAAGAGGCGATGGTTGCCGTCGCCGTCGAAGATCACCTCGCCGTCGCCGGCCGCCTTAATCGTAATGGGCTTGTCGGGTGTGCCCTTGAGGGTCAGGGACATGGTCCCATCGAAGGGCGTCATCATGGGATCGACGTAGTTATGGCGTTCGGGCTTGTAGAGGCCGGCATGCACCAGGATTGTGTCGCCCGGCTGGGCGCGCCGCTCCCAGACGACGCTCCAGTCGCCGAGTCCGGCGCCGTAGTAGGCTTGCAGGATGCTGGTGAAACTGGGCTCGATGCGCTCGCCTTGATGATCCGGCGGGTAGACGTGGAGGGTGCGGCCGCCCTGATAAGGCATCGGCTCCGAGCGGGTCTTCACCTTCACGGTATGAACCGCCTGTCCGGAGACGCCATCGGGATCCGTAAGGTTGAAACGGCACTCGTACTCGGTGCCGGGCTTGAGGTTCAGGATACTGCCCGCGAAGCCGTCGGGAACCGTATAGTCCAGGTGTTCGCGCTGGCGGAAGATGCGCTCGCCGCCGACGCGGACCAGCGGGAGACCCTTGCGCCAGGCGGACTGGCCGACTTCGCGGAACTCCACAGTGACGGTCGCGTTGCGGTTGGCGTCGCCGGTGATGGACCATTCGAATCCGAGGTTCAGCAGCGTCGGGTGCTCGACGACGAACTTCCCGGCCTGGGTGGCGTTCTGGGCAAGCAGGCACGAGGCCGCGATCAGGGGCAAAGAAAGTAGTCGGGCGCACATAGGTGCGGCCATTATATACGGAAGGCAACGAATCAGGCCGAGCGCATCATCTCTTCCCACGTCACATCGCGCTCCAGTTCGCAAGCCATGCGTCCGAGAATCGCAGTGAGGGTGCGGTGGCCGAATCGAGCGCCATGCTGAACGGCTTGTTCTCGACAATGGCCCGAAGGAAGGCCTCGATGGCGTCGTTGGTGATTTCGCGTTTGGACTTCACGATTCCGCCGTTGCGGATGCCGATGGGCGTCCATTTATAGTAGAGCCTGTCCGATATTACGGCAATTTGGAGCCGCCGCGATGGCGGAGGGCGTGAAGGGGCACTTCGCAGCAGAAT
>JBKBWD010000019.1:0-79927 GCA_046289265.1 Bryobacteraceae bacterium
TACGGTTCGGCAACTGACTCCGGTGGCGGCATGAAAATCTTCGCGGGCAGAAAAGAATCTACGGGTTAGTAGTACAGCGCACTCCGGTCGGATGCATAGATACCCCGGCTATCCTGCCTCCAGGCGAGGCCTCGGACGTTTGGGAAACGGGCAATGCATGGGTCATTCGAGGCGTCCGGGGTATCCCCAGCGGCTGGCGCGATACAAACGAGCCGGCCGCTGCCAGGTCGGTCCCGCGCGAACGCGAAGTGTTTGCCGTCGGGTGAGACTGCGATATAGGCGTCCGTTTCAAAGGGCGGCGGAACCGTGACCGGCACGGATGGAGATCCCGATAGAAAGACCCGCAAGATCGGGACGCCGTCCGGCCGGGCATCGCGCACCAGCAGCGACTCGCCGTCCGGCCACCAGGCAAGGGGACGCGCGTAACCTCTCGTGTCCGCGATCCGCGTCACCAGGCGGGCGCTCCCCCCTCCAGCCGGCATCACCATCAGCTCCTGAGGAGTTCCACGGAGACCCTGCAGAAACGCAATCCGTTGCCCGTCTGGCGACCAAGCCGGCGCATAGTGATCTACGTCATCCGAGGTCAAGCGGACCGGTTCCCCTTCGCCTACGTCCTTCACGTAAATGGTCGGTAAGGGCTGGTCTCCGTTGCCCACGTGAACGCGATTTTCGATCCATCCGGAAAGAACGTCGGCTCCGTTTCGCTTCCGGGGTAAGACGTGAAGGGAACCTCACGGAACCGGGGCAGGTCGCCAGTCCTGTTTCCGAGGGAGACTGCGAGCGCAATTACCGCGACCAGAACGGCCGGCGTAGACCACAGCAGAACCCTGCGTGTCCCGGCCAGCCGAGTCGGTTTCGCGCGCAGCTTGTCCAGTTCGACCTGGACCGCGCCGATGGACGGACGCTCCGCCGGACTCTTCGCGAGCATGCGAAGCAGCAGCGGGCGCAGCACGGCCGGAGGGTCCACTAAGGCGCCGGTAAACGGTTCCGAAGACTCAATGGCCTGTGTGGTCGCAGATCGGGTATCGGCCAGGAAGGGGTGAATACCCGTCGCCAGTTCGCAGAGAACAACGCCCAGGGAGAAGACGTCCGCGGCGCCGGTGATGGGCTCGCCCCGAATTTGCTCCGGCGCCATATAGCCGAGCGTTCCGAGTGGAACCTCCGACAGAGTGTCTTCGCTTTCGATGCGGCGCGCCAGTCCGAAATCGAGAACCTTTACCAGCCCGTCGGAACGGATCATAATGTTCTCCGGTTTTATGTCGCCGTGGACGATTCCTTGGGCGTGCGCCGCGGCAAGGCCGTTCGCGATCTGGCTGCGCCATTCGAGCACGTCCTCGATGGGCGCGGGCTTTCCGCAGCGTTCCCGAAGCGAGAATTTCTCGATAATCTCGGCAGCGATCGCGACACGGTTCGCGACGCGAAGGACATCGTAGATCGTGACAATGTTCGGGTGGTTCAGCGCGGATGCGGCCCGGGCCTAAGCCATCAAACTGTGCGGGGCAGCAGGAATGCCGACGATCCGGTTGCTGACGAACTTCAGCGCAACGGTACGGTTCAGTTCGGGATCGCGTGCCGCGTACACTGCGCCCATTCCACCCGCGCCGATAAGTCCCAGGATCTGATAGCGCGCGAAGGATTCCAGGGGTGCCGCCGAAGTTGACTCTTCATCCTGATCGCGCAGGAGTTCGCGTACCTCGGACATCACGTCTGCATCGACCGAGTCGAAATTGCGCGGCGCCTCCGCACCCACCGATTCACTGGCATCGCGAAACAAAGACCATACTCTGCGCCAGTCGCCGTCCCTCAAATCGCGCCTACTCCATTTAAAATGACCACAGCGTACCAATAGTACTGCGAGCGCGGCCGGCCCGGCGACATTGTTGGATCGTCCAGCCTCTTATGGGTGCGTGCTCCTGTCAACCGAAACATTAACAAAGCCATCATCCACTGGATCCCTCAAGCCGTGCTATGCTTGACAGGCGTTTATCCAGAGAGACTGGCTCTCCTTCCTCGGATCCAAACGCTGTTTGACCCCTGGCACAGGAGGCGTCTTTGCGAGTCTATCTGGTGAACCCGAGCGATGTATCGTTCGGCGTCGGCGTGATCACCCCCCGCTGGCTCTACGTCCTGGCCGGAGCCACTCCGGCCCGCTTCGGCGAACCCGAAATTGTCGACGAAACCCTTGAACAGCTCCGGCCCGAAGAGATTCAACCCGGAGACGTCGTCGGGATCGGCATCCACACAGCCAACGCGCTCCGCGGCTTCCAGCTTGGACGGCTGGCACGCGAGCGCGGCGCCTTCGTCATCTTCGGCGGCATCCACGCGACACTCTTCCCGGAGGAGGCCATGGAGCACGGCGCGGCACACTCCGTCGTCAAGGGCGACGGTGATCTGGTCTGGGCGAGCGTCCTCGCCGACTGCGAGCACGGCGGCCCGCTCCCCCTCTATGAGGGCGGCCGGGTTTCGGCCGAAAACTTCGTCCAGGCCCGATGGGATCTCATGAAGCCCGGCCGATACATGTGGGCCTCCGTCCAGACCGTGCGCGGATGTCCCAAACACTGTTCGTTCTGCTCGGTCTGGCGCACGGACGGACAGCGTCCGCGCCAGCGCGAGGCCGATGCGGTCATCGCGGAAATCGTTCAATTGCGCCGGATGGGATACCGGTTCATCGCGCTGGCGGATGACAACTTCTATCCGGTGACGCTCGAGGACATCCGCCTGGCCGAGCGGCAGAACAACGCCGCCCGCGTCGCCTCGCTCCGGCAGTTGCGTGAAGAGCGATTCGAATTGATGCGGCGACTGGCGGAACTACCATCCGACATGATCATGTTCACCCAGATCACGATGGAGGCTGCCGAAGATACGGCTTTTCTTGAAGCCATGCGCGCGGCCCGCATCCGCGGCGCACTGGTCGGCGTCGAAGCGGTCACCCCGGAAGGTCTCAAGGCGATTTTCAAGGATTTCAACCTCGCCGGCGACAACCTGGTCGAGCGACTCCGGACCTTCAAGCGCCATGGCGTGCACGTGCTCGGCTCCTTCATTTTCGGGCTGCCCACGGACCGGCAGGAGACCTTCGACGCCACCGCCACGCTCGCCAAGCGCGCCGACCTGACCTTCGCGCAGTTCGTCACGATGACCCCATTTCCCGGAACCGTGGATTTCGAGAGGTGGGAGAAGGCGCTGGGCAACACGGCGACGCAAGTGGCCGGTATCCCGATCACCCGGTACTGGCTCATTCCCGGCCACCTCCGGCCGAAGCTCTACACCGAGCATCCGACGATGACGCCCGAGCAGATCCGCGCCGGTACGCAGCGCGTCTGGGACAGCTACTACACACTGGCCGAAATCTGGAAGCGCGCCGATTGCGTGAAGTCCTGGAAGTCACGTCTCGCATTCGTCTTCATCTCCAAGCTCTACCGGCAGATGTACGCTAATACCGGCATCGCCACCGACAGCGCACGGCGGAAGAGCGCCAACCGCTGGGCACGCTGGATGGCACGGGTGTGCCGCGGCCTGTTCGCAGGCAAGCCAATGCCGGAGCTCCAGATGCCGGGTGCGTCGCCGGACCCGTTCGTGGTGCTCTGATTCTAAAGGTGCGGATCGCACGATCGCGCTTGACATATCCAGTATTTCTATTATTATTGAAATATTGAAGGATGTGGTTTCGATGAAGATGGGCGGCAACGATCAGGCAGCGCGCTACGCCGACATGTTCGCCGCAATGGGGTCGGAGGCGCGGCTGCGAATCATGCAACTGCTGCTGTCGGCACATCCGGACGGACTGGTGGTGGGGGAGATTCAGACCGAGATCGGCATCTCCGGGTCAAACCTCTCGCACCATCTCGACAAACTCAAGAACGAAGAACTGGTAACGGTGCAGCGGGAAGGAACCTTCCTGCGCTATCGCGCCAATACGGCCGCATTGCAGGATCTGTTGGGATTTCTCTTCGCCGAGTGCTGCACGCGCAGTAAGGCGATCAAGCCGGAGTCGATTGTCCTGCTTTGCAAACCCTGAGGAGGCATCAGAGATGAGTGACACGAGTATTCGAGAGACGGTACGGGAGAAGTACGCCGAGGCGGCCCTGCGGGTGACCTCGGGTGGGAGTACGTGCTGCGGCGCGCAGCCGGCCGATGGCGGATGCGACCCGATCACGAGCAATCTCTATGACGCCGGCCAAGTGGAGAGTTTGCCCGAAACAGCGCTACTGGCTTCGCTGGGATGCGGCAATCCGACAGCTCTCGCGCAGTTGCACCGTGGTGAAACCGTGCTTGACTTGGGCTCGGGCGGCGGCATCGACGTCCTGCTGTCGGCCAGGCGCGTGGGACCGACGGGCAAAGCATACGGTCTCGATATGACCGACGAGATGCTGGCGCTGGCCGAGGAGAACCGGCGCAAAGCAGGGGTCGAGAATGTCGAGTTTCTGAAGGGCGAGATCGAGAACATCCCGCTTCCGGACAACTCGGTGGACGTCATCATTTCGAACTGCGTCATCAATCTCTCGGCCGATAAGGATCGCGTACTGCGCGAAGCGTTTCGCGTGCTGAAGCCGGGCGGACGATTCGCGGTTTCCGACGTGGTTACGCGAGGCGGCATCCCCGAGGAGGTCCGCAAAAGCGTGCTCCTGTGGGTGGGCTGCGTCGCGGGCGCGCTTGAGGAGAGCGAGTATCGCGAAAAGCTGGCTGCTGCGGGCTTCGAATCGATCGAGCTGGAGCCGACCCGGATCTACAAGGTCGATGACGCTCGCGACTTCCTGTCGAACTCCGGCATCGACGCCGATGCGATCGCACCCTACGTCGATAGTAAGATCCTGAGCGCGTTTGTCCGGGCGGTGAAGCCGGCTGGAGCCGCGCGTCTGTGAGCACGGCGAAACCCAACCGCCTCGGCGCGTTCGAACGATACCTGTCAGTCTGGGTAGCGCTTTGCATGGTGGCGGGCGTGGCTCTCGGCAAGGCAGCGCCCGCCGTCGTCGACGCCCTGCGGCGTCTTGAGTTCGGCGAGGGCAGCCAGATTAACATTCCAATCGCCGCGCTGATCTGGCTCATGATCACGCCGATGATGATGAAGGTGGATTTCGGCGCGGTCCGGAACGTCGGGCGCCGGCCGGCCGGACTCGCGGTGACGCTCTTCGTCAATTGGCTCGTGAAGCCGTTCTCGATGGCGCTGCTCGCGTGGGCCTTTTTCCGCTTCGTCTTCGCGCCCTGGATCCCCGCGGCCGAGGCCGACCAATACATTGCCGGGTGCATCATCCTGGCGGCCGCTCCCTGCACCGCAATGGTCTTTGTCTGGAGCCACCTGACCGACGGCGACCCGGCCTACACACTGGTGCAGGTCTCCGTAAACGACCTCGTCATGCTGGTGCTGTTCGTCCCGGTGGTGCAGTTCCTGGTGGCCGGAGCCTCCTCGTTAACAGTCCCTTTCGAGGTGCTGCTCTATTCGGTCCTCGTGTTCGTCGCGATTCCGCTCGTGGTAGGCAGCGCGCTCCGGGCGTGGCTGATTGGCCGGCACGGAAGCGAGTGGTTTGAGAAGAGCCTGCTACCACGATTCGCTCCCGTGACGATCACGGCGCTGCTTGCCACCCTGGTGTTCATTTTTGCGTTTCAGGCCGACAACATCACCGGCCGTTTTTTCCATGTGGTGCTGATCGCGGTGCCAATCACACTCCAGGTCTACTTCAATTCCTCGCTCGCCTACGGATTGATGCGTCTGTTCGGCGTAGAGTACGGCGTCGCGGCGCCGGGCGCGCTCATTGGGGCGAGTAACTTTTTTGAACTGGCCGTGGCGACGGCGATCGCGCTGTTCGGACCGGATTCGGGCGCGGCGCTTGCGACAGTGGTCGGGGTGCTGGTGGAGGTGCCCGTGATGCTCTCGGTCTGCGCGGCCTGCAACCGGACGCGACACTGGTTCCGGCCGGTGGAAGGGAGAGTCTGATGAAAACAGTGCTTATACTTTGCACGGGAAACTCCGCGCGGAGCCAGATGGCCGAGGGTATCTTCCGGCAACTCGGAGGAGACCGATTCGAGGTCTTCTCAGCCGGAACACGGCCGACGGCGGTGCGGCCCGAGGCGATCGCGGCGATGCGTGAAGTCGGGATCGATTTGAGCGGCCACTGGTCGAAGTCGGTCGATGAGTTCGCGGGACGCGAGTTCGATTACATCATCACGGTATGCGACAACGCGCGGGAATCCTGCCCGGTCTTCCCCGGCAACGGCGAGCGGCTACACTGGCCCTTCGAGGATCCGGCTGCGGTGGAAGGCAGCGAGGACGAACGCCTTGCCGCCTTCCGAAAGGTCCGCAACCAGATCGAGGCGCGCATCCGGGCCTTCCTCGAAGGCATTTAAGTGCGCTGTGGCACGATGCCGCGAATGGCATCGAGCAGCGTGAACCGGTCGGTCCTCGCCGCCTCGGACGGATGGCTGAGAATACTGACGGGCTCAGGCTCCCTGTCGTAGAAGAAGCGCATCACGCTAAAGATGAAAGCGATCGCCGCGCCGTCCATCAGGAAGAAGGCACGGAAGGAATCCATGCTGCGATCGGCGACCGAGATAACCGCAGCCGCGAACAGGCCCAGAGAGATGGCCGCCACGGCCAGGTCGAATGCCATTGCAGACAGTCTCCTGGTCATAGTGTCCTCCTCAGTGTGAATCTGTGGGTTGGGTTCGAAGAGAGCAATCTCTCTTCAACAACACTGACGGACCAGGATTCACACGGGTTTCAGGCTCACGTCAAACGTACGCGATCAAAGGCGTCGGTGATTCCGAAAACCTGCAACAGCCAAAGCAAGACGACGATGACCACGACGACGTTGAGGATGGTTTTGATGCTATGCGCCATCGGTACGTACGCGTTGATAAGCCAGAGCACAACTCCGACGAGAACCAGAACCAGGATGACGTTAATCAGAGACATAGGCCCACTCTATTTACGCCGGCGGCGAGTTTTTGTTTCCTGGATCCGTACGGCTCGGCGGCGGTGGCGTTCCCGAACCGCCCCATGCTTTAGTCAGAGCCGGTAAAACGCGGCGGCGTTATCTCCCATGATCGGGGCGCGTATGTCGGCGGGCAGAGGCCCGAGGGCCTGCGTGAATGCCGCCAGCACCTCCTTCCAAGATCCGGCCAGAAGGCAGACCGGCCAGTCGCTCCCGAACATGAGGCGCTCCGGGCCGTAGCAGCGCACAACGTGCGCCACGTACGGCGCCAGATCCGCTGGCTTCCAGTTTTTGTGATCGGCCTCGGTGATCATGCCCGATAGCTTCACCCAGACTTGCGGATACTGCGCGATGCGTTCCATGTCTTCGGCCCAGCCGTCCATACGCCCTTCGGCGATGAGCGGCTTGGCGATGTGGTCGATGACTACGCGGAGACCCGGCACCTTGTCGAGGAGTTCGGGGATGTGGGGCAGGTGCGGCGGGCGCAGCAGCAGATCGTAGGGAATGTCCCGGCGCGCCAGTTCCCGGAGCCCCGCCAGGACGTGCTCGCGGAGAAGCCAGCGCACGTCGGGCTCGTCATGGACGAGGTGGCGGACGCCTTTGAACTTCGGCCGGTGCTGTAGGCGATCGAGCTCGTGGCCGAGGTCGGGACTGGTGAGGTCCACCCAGGCTACGACGCCCTTAATGAATGCGTTGCAGTCGGCAAGATCGAGAAACCAGTCCGCTTCGCCCGGGCCGGTTGCTGCCTGGACGAGAACGCTGCCATCGAAGTTGTTGCGTTCCAAAATCGGGGCAAGGTCCTCGGGCAGGTAGTTGCGGCGAAGTGGAGAACTCGGGTCCTCCGGCATCCAGGCGTAGGGGAAGCGTCCGACCTCCCAGAAGTGCTGATGTGAGTCGATGCGCATGGCTCTACGGCGTAGTGTGACATAGTAAAGAGAGAGACTGCATCCGCGGTACTTACCTTATGTTTCGCATTGTGGCGATCTGTCTGTCCGTGAGCCTGGGGCTCGCTGCGTGGGGCTGCGGCCGGAGCCGCCCGCAGCAGGTCTGGATCGATCCGGCGCTGTTATCGATGACCCCGACCGATACGGTGGCGATGGTCGGAATTCGTCTGGAAAAAGTGCGGACCTCGCCTCTGTACAAGACGCTCACAGCCGAGGGGGAGATCTTCCGCGCCCGTGAATTCCAGGAACGGACGGGCATTGACCCGGAGCGGGACCTGTGGGAGGTTCTCATCACCTCGAACGGCAGCGAGTCGATGGCCTTTGCGCGCGGGCGCTTCTCTCCCCACGGGCGCGAGCCGCAGCCGGGCGGAGACGGCGTCGGGCGGCTTGCTTACAAGGGCTATACGCTGCTTGGGGATGAGGACTCGGCGGTGGTGTTCCTCAATGCGAGCACGGCGGTCGCCGGGCGGACGCGCACGCTGCGAAACCTGATCGATCAGCGCGGCGCCAATACCCTGGGGCCTTCACGCGAGTTGAGCGAACTCCTGCGGGATGTGCCGGGCGAAAGTGACCTCTGGGCCGTGAGCCTTGGGCCTGCATTCCTCGATCAGTTGGCGATTCCGGAGCGAGGGAACGCGGCGAACCTGCGCCGGATGTTCGGCTCGGTGGAGAGCGCAATGCTCGGAGTGGATCTCGCCAAGGGCGTCGATGTCGCGGTGAAAGCGACATATCGGGGGGAGGCTGACGCCGGGCAGGCCGCCGACGCATTGAACCTTTTGGCCACGCTCGGCCGCTGGGACCTGCCCGCCCCGATTGAGCGGGAAGGCCGTGTCCTGAGCCTTCGGATGGGGCTGCCCGAGACACTCGTTCGGAAGCTCGCCGGCCAATAGCGGCTACTTGGAGGCAGCCGCCTTCTTCCGCTCTTCCAACTCCCGCTTCCTCTGCTCCTCCTCGCGCTGCTTCCGCAGCTCTTCGAGCTCTTCCGGCGTGAAGCGGCGGCGCGGCGGAGGCGGCACAGGCTTAGCGCTCACGATCTCCCGCAGCGTCTCTACGATCTCATCCTTTTTCTCCGGCACAACCTCCAGCCGATGATGCTTGCCGGAGGCCGAAGGGGTAAATCGCATATCGCCGTCGTCGGATACGTCGATCGTTCCCGGACCGGAGAGCCGAAACAGGCCGGCATCGGGCCGCACGGCGTAGAGCACGGCTGCCGGATCCTGCATCGGCGCATCGTAGGGCATCGACTTGTAAGCGCGGTAGAAGTCCACGACCGGATGGGCCTGGGTCCACGCAAAGTCGCTCTCCATGCCTGCACCTGGATAGAGGAGCGAGGCGCCGATCTCCTTCCCGCAGAACACCATCGGCGCCGGCCAGTCGGCGAGCATCCGCCGCATGGCCAGGACGTCCTGTTTGCGCTCGATCACGAGGGTGGTCCGAACCTTCTGCCGGATCAGGTCCGCGCTCCCGGCGTAGCCCAGGATGCGGGCCATGTAGGTGGCGGGCGCGCTCAGGACGGCGCTGATCATTCCGTCCTCGAAATACGCCAGCGAGTTACGCATCAGGGCCGAAGTCTCGGCGGTGTCACTGACGCGCCGCATCGCATGGCGGTATACCGGGTCGCCCTTCTCATCGGTGCGATCAAGCACCGCCTTAATGAAGGGCGGATCGGGCGGAAGAGGCCTGTCTGCAGCGAGCCCGATCGGCAGAACGCGGTTGGAGTTCGGAATCGGCCCAAGCTGGTAGAAGCGGAAGACCGCGTCGGCGAAGGCCGCGGCGCCGAGACTGTTCTCGGTCACCGCGATCGCTGCGACGCGCGCCTCCTGCTTCCCTTCGAACCCGTAGAGCAGCGCAAGCGTGAAAGCCGCGTCAGGGCGGCTCATCGTCGTGTTGTAGATAATGCCGGGAACCGGCGGACGGCCTCGAAACTGCATCGCAGGGCCTTAACTCAAGCTCAGCTCTGCGAGCTGCCCCGTAGAGTCGCCGATGTGCTCGGCCCGCACACCCATGCGCTGGCCCATCGTCGCGAACAGGTTCGTGATCGGGGTCTCACGCTGGTAGATGACGTGGCGGCCCGGCGAGATCCAGTTGCCGCCGCGGCCGGCCAGAATCGTGGGCAGCTCGTCGTGCAGGTGCATATCGCCGTCGGAGAGACCGCTGCCATAGACGATCATCGAGTTGTGCAGGACATTCGAGTCGCCCTCGCGCGCGTCCTTGAGCTTCTGCAGGAAGCTTGCGAAGAGCTGCGTGTGATACGCGTTAATCGCGCTAATCTTGTCGAGCAGCACCGGGTTGTTCTTGTGGTGCGTGATCGGGTGGTGGCTGTCCGGAATGCCGATCTCGGGATAGGGTCGATTCGAGCCCTCGCGCCCGATCATGACGGTGGCAACGCGCGTGAGATCGGCCTTAAAGGCGATCAGGAGCATGTCGCTCATCAGGCTGAAGTAGTCCTTGAAGTCGGCGGGCACGCCGAAGGGTTTCTCCATGCCTGGGTCGATCACGACACCGTCTTTCTCGGCTTTCTCGACCTGCTGCTCGACCTGGCGCACGGAGGTCAGGTACTCATCGAGTTTGCGCTGGTCGACCGGCCCGAGCCCCTTCTGAACGTTCTTGGCGGACTCGAGCACGGAATCCAGAATGCTGCGGCGCATCGCCAGCCGGCGGGCGCGGTCTTCCGGCGAGGCGAAGACGTCGGAACCGAAGAGCCGCTCGAAAAGGTTGCGCGGGCTGGAGATCGGCGGCAATGGCTGAGTCTCGGTCTTCCAGGCCATGTTGTAGGCGTAGGCGCACGAGTAGCCGTTGTCGCAGTTGCCGGCCTGCCGCGTCTCCTCCAGGCCGAGTTCGAGCGACGGCAGCATCGTCTGCTTACCGACGACGTCGGCGATGATCTGGTCGGCCGAAACGCCCAGCCGGAGATTCGAGACCGACTGGTGCACGAAGCTGCCGGTCATGTAGGCGGACAGCGCGCGTCCGTGGTCGCCGGCGCCGACCAGCAGCGGCCGCCCCCAGTTCGCCGTTAGATTCGAGAGCATCAGGAACTCGTCCTTGAGCGGCTCGAGCGGCGCAAGAATCGGCGGTAGCTTCCCAAGAGGACCGGGCTCCGGGACCACCCAGTTCCGCATGTCGATGCCGTTGGGGACGTAGAACCAGGCAACCCGCAGCGGACCCGGCTTTGGAGCCGCGAGGGCCGGCGTCATGGAGTCGAGCATGGGAAGCGCAATGGCCGCGCCCAATCCCCTAAGAAGAGTGCGTCTGTCGAGTGCCTTCCTGGTAATGATCATCTGTTCGCTACCTCCCTCGTTTCTTTCGGCCGCCCCCGGCGGGCCTGGAACGGCAAACTATGGACGACTTCGCGGATCAGAGTCTGGAAGCGGTAGCCGGACTGCTCCATCGTAGCCGTTATATCACGCACCACTGCGCGGTCATAGGGTTGCAGGCCGCGACCGAGCGCATAGGTCAACATCTTTTCAGTCAGGTTCCGCGTGAACTCGGGGAGATCCTGTTGGAGCAGTTCCTTCAACTGCGCCGGTGTGGAGAACTCGGCGCCGTTGGGGAGCGTGCCGCCGGCCTGAATCGGCGCGCCGCCATCCTCGGTGCGCCAGCGGCCAACCGCATCGTAGTTCTCCAGCCCAAATCCCAAGGGGTCCATCCGGCTGTGGCAGGAATTGCAGACCGGGTCGGAGCGGTGGCGCTCCATCTCCTCGCGGAGCGATGCCGCCGACTCGACCTTGTCCTCATTGAGCGCGGGCACATTCGGCGGAGCAGGCGGCGGCGGAGCGCCGAGCAGCACTTCGAGAATGTACTTGCCGCGCAGCACCGGCGACGTCCGAACCGGATAGCTCGTCACGGTCAGGACGCTGGCGTGCGTGACAACGCCGCCACGCTGACCGGGGTCGACCTGGACGCGGCGGAACTCCGGCCCGACCACGCCTTCAACTCCGTAGTGCCTGGCGAGACGTTCGTTAAGGAAAGTGTAGTCGGCCGTGATGAACTCCGAAATCGCGCGGTTCTGGCGGAGGATCCAGTCAAAGAACATGCGTGTTTCCGTCGCCATGTCGTCGCGCAGCGCGTTGTTCCAGAACCGGAACTTGAGCGGATCGGGTTTCACGCCGGCCAGGCCGCGCGTCTCCAGCCACTGCCCGCCGAAGTTTTCGGCCAGCGCCTCGGATTTGGGATCGGCCAACATGCGGGCGATCTGGGCGTCGAGCACTCCAGGCTGCCGGAGCCGATTGGCCTCGGCCAGAGACAGCAGTTCGTCGTCCGGCATCGAGTTCCAGAGGAAGTAGCTCAGGCGCGAGGCGAGTTCGATCTCCGAAATCGGACCGAATTCGCCCTCCGGGTCGCGCTCGATCCGGAACAGGAAGTGCGGCGAAACCAGCATCGCCTGGATCGCAAATTGTACAGCCTGATCGGGCTTGAATCCCCTGTCGAGCGCTTCTCTGGCCACACCGACCAGCTTGGCGACTTCCGCCTTGGTGGCGGGGCGGCGGTATGCGCGTCGCGCCAGCGGCGTCATGATTCGCTCAACGCAGTCCAGGCCCGTAGCCGGATCGCAGATCAGGATCCGGTCGCGGATAGGACGCTCGCCCTTCGCGGGAAAGGGCCCTTGCAAGTCGAATCTTTCCGGATAGATGATCGGTTCACGAGGCGATGGACGACGGCCGACCGGCGGGGGCGGCACCGGCCTGCGGAACTCGTCTCCCAACAGTTCGGCGCGCAGGGTGTGATAGCCGGCGGTCAGGTAGACCCGGACCTCTTCGTTGATGCGTTGAATATCCTGGGCGACGGTGCTGGTTTCGTTCTCGCGGGTTTCGATCTCGACGGTGCGGACGGGCTTGCCGTCCACGTACATCCGGAGTTTCGCGGTCTGGCCCTCGGGCCCGAGGTGGCCGCGGATCCAAACGCGGAAGACATACTCGGCGTCGTAGTCGACCCAATCGGTAAACTCGGTAGCGCCGATGTCGGTCCGTCGAACCTGTTCGGGCTTGATCTCCACGACCACCGGCTTGGGCAGCGGGTCAGCGCCGACGGCAAGCGAGGCAATCCGTTCGGCCGCGTAGATGTACTTTTCCACAAGCAGCGGCGAAACGGTCAGCACGTCGCCGATGTTGTCGAAGCCGAGCACGGAATCGTCCGGCGGGAACTCTTCGTCGACGCGGAAGCGAATACCCAGCAAATCCCGGATCGTGTTGGCGTATTCGACGCGGTTGAGGCGGCGGGCGACGACGCGGCCCGGATCGGGCGGCCGCGAGCGGTCGATTCGGTCGAACTCGCCATGCAGATGCGCGACCAGGGCATCCACCTGCTCCTTGGTCGGCCGGGGCGCACCCTTGGGCGGCATCTCTCCCGACCGGATCTTCTGCACAATTCGCTCCCAGGTTTCACGCTGGCCCTCAATCGAAGCCGGATCCGAGAAGCCCTCAACGCTTAGACCGCCCGAGGCCAGACTGGCGTTGTGGCAGACGGAGCAGTGCCGCCGCAAGACAGGCTGCACCACCTCTCCGAATCGCGCCTCCTGTGCGCCGAGTGGCAGGACGAACAATCCCGTAATCAGCACCGGGAGGTACGGATTCCTACCCGGTCGCAACATTCTGAAAGCATCCCAAAGCACTATACGAGAAGGCGTTCCAGGAATTCGGAAGATTACAGGATGGTAAGAATTTTCCGGGAGAGCGTAACGAGCGGAGAACCCGCCCCGAAGAAAACCGCTTGGCCGCCACAGATTCCGACCGCAACCGCTCCGCCCGCTGTCCGCGTGCCGGCGGCGGCCAACTCAGCCTCCGCCGTTTCGGCGTGCTGTTTCCGGTCCTCGAAGCGTCCCTGGGATTTATCGACGGCGCCCCGGCCGGGGCAGCCGGCGTGAGCGTTTACGGCGGGCTCGCCAGCTTTCTTGCCGACAGCACTCTGCCGCCGTGGCGCGGACGCGGAGTCCATCGGGCGCTGATCCGTGCGCGCCTTCGCTTCGCCGCCGCCCGCGGCTACGACCTGGCCGCGGGCTCGGTGCAACCCGGCAGTATTTCGGAGCGGAACTACCCTGTCGCGGGATTCCGGCCCGCTTACACTAAGCTGATCTTCCGGAGAGAATTGAAGTAAGTGCTTGCAGTCTCATGAACTTACAACTTGCAGTTTGGACTTACACTCCGGTATCTTTTACACGGATCTAATTTCCGGCCCGAGCCGAACCGGAAAAATGGACCGAAACGCCCGCTTTTGCAGGCCCGAAGGAAAGTGGAACGCCACAGGCTGGCGAGAGAATTGCTCCGGTGATGAGTAAGTGCAGGACGCGGGCTCCCAGCCCTGAAAGCAAGTTGGATGTCCTGCCCGAGAAACACAGGAGGTAAGCATATGCGTTTCAGCACCCTGTGCGGAGTGGCGCTCGCAGCCACAATTTGGGCTCCGGCCCTGCCGGCCGGCTCGCACCACAGTCAGGCGCACCACGGACAGACCTACGGTACAGGCATGGGCGCCTGGATGCACTCTCCGCCTTACCGTCTGGACACAGTCACTACGGTTCGTGGCACCGTGCACCGGGTAAACACGGAGGCAGGTCCCGCACGCGACAGGACCGAGGTGATTATCCGGACTCCCGATGACCGCCGGGTCACCGTCTGGATGGCCCCCACAGAGTACTTGGCCGCGAATCGCATCTTTATCAATCGCGGAGACGACATCGAGGTGACCGGCTCGCTCGTCACCGTGAACGGGCGGCAGGAACTGCTCGCCCGCGACGTGCGCTCCAATCAGTACACCGTGGCCCTGCGCACGATTTCGGGCGATCCCCGGTGGATGCCCGCAACGACCGACGTGATGGCTCGGGAAGCAACGATCACGGGCACCATTCGGCAAATCAGCCGCACGACGCCCGGAGCCGAGTGGGAAGGCAAACAACTCCTGCTGCAAAGCGATTTCGATCACCGAATGGTTACGATCTTCATGGGAGCTCCGGACGCTCTCCGCGCTCGAGGACTACAGCTCAATCCAGGTGACCGGATCCAGGTGACCGGGTCCATGGTGGAATACGACCGGAATCCGGCTCTGCTCGCACGACAACTCCAAATCGGGCCGAACGTGATCGCCTTGACCAGGCCAACGCCCATGCCCGGCCAGGTTGCTGGGATCCCCCCTGGCACAATGCAGCCGGGCGTCACCCAGCCTGGAATGGTTCAGCCCGGCACAGCGCAGCCGAGCCGATAGAACGCCCCAATCGGTGAGCGCAATCAGAGACGCCCGCCGTTCGGCGGGCGTCTCTCTTTTTTCCCGCAATCAGCATATAATTTCGAATACGATAGCTGACAACGGTTTCAACGGATGCATCCAGAACGAATCAGGAGGGCGCTCGAAGAACTCGAGGGTTTGCGCGTAAGGATCGCGGAAGCTTCCAGCCTTGACGATTTAAGACCGCTTTACTACGGCATCGAGGGCCTCGCGAAAGCTCACGAAGGCCAATCCGAAGTTCAGGCCGCGGTCGCGAAGATCAAGGGGGAACTGGTCGCGCGCGCGAATCTTCTCAAAGAAGGTGGTGCCCCGCCTCCGCCCGCCGCCGCGCCTCCTCCCGATTCGAAACCTGAGCCGGTACAGCCGCCGCCCTCCGATCCCCCGCCCCTGCCCCCGCCGTCGATCGCATGGCAGCGCGCGATGGCCACAGGCGCCGTGCTCGGCCTGGTTCTGTTTGCCGGCGCTCTCTCGATCTTCACCTGGCTGCGGGGCGGCTCAGGCGAGCTCTATGCGGTTGAGATCCGGACATCGCCGCCGGGAGCGACGATTCTGGTCGGCGACTCCGAGCGCGGCCGCTCCGACACGACAGTCCGGCTTGTGGCCGGCGAGCACCGTGTCCAGGCGCTGCTTGACGGCTTTCAGCCGGCTGTCGCAACCGTTGTGGCGGGTCCGGAGACGCCGGCGGTACACCTTTCGCTGATCCCCCTGGCGACAGCGCTCCGGTTGATGACGGATCTCGACCAGGGCAAGGTCTGGCTGAGCGGTGACGTCATCGGCGAGCTCCAGGACGGGCAGTTCGTTCTGCCGGCGCTCGAACCCGGCCGCCACGTGATCCGCGTCGCGGGGAGAGCCAGCGAGGCGTCATTCACGCTGCAGGTTCCGAACGGCGGTGTTCCGGAGGTCGACGGCCCGGTCTCGGCTCGAAATGCGCTCGCCGTACTCGTTGCCCACAGCCAGCGGCACGCACGCGTCTATGGCAGCAGCGCGGGCATGCTGCTGAGCCTGGACGGGCGCGAAGCGGGAGTGGTGACGGTCGAGGGAACGGAACTCGCCGGCATCGGTCCGGGCGACCACGAGCTGACCTTCTCCGACGGTTCCGAGATGCGTCGGGTTTACCTCAGTATCGGACCGAATCCCGCGCTGAGCGCCTTTCTGAAGCTGGATGTCAACGCCGGCACCCTGGTCGTGACGACGGGAGAGGACGACGCGATCGTCTATCTCAACGGCCGGGAGTATCCACGGCGCACCAGGGACGGCCAGATACGAATCCCCTTCCTCGACGTCCGCGACTACACGGTGCGTGTCGAAAAACGCGGGTATGAGCCGGTCGAAGGACAGAGGGCCACAATTCGCAAGGGAGAGGAGACACGGCTGGCTTTTGATCTCCGCCCCCTACCGCGTGTTTCGGCGTTGAAGGTCGCCGGCGCGCTGCCCGGCGCCGAGGTGCTACTCGATGGAGAGTCGATCGGCACGGTCTTGCCGGACGGAGGCTTTTCGGCCGTCAACATCTCTCCTGGCGAGCGGATGATCGAACTCCGCAAGGCGAAGTTCAGGCCGAGGCGGATCATCAAAGCATTCCGGGCGGGCGACACCGTCGAACTCTTGCCCACGGAAACGGCGCTCGAGGAAATCCCGGGCACGGTGAAGCTGACGTTCTCTCCGCCGGATGCGCGCGTGACGATCCGGCACGCGGAAGAGCGTCAGGAACAGATCGTCCGGGAGACCACCTTGTCTTTGCCCGAGGGCTCCTACATCCTGGCGGCCACGGCCCCCGGCCACACACCCCAGAGCTTCCCCCTGCAGGTCACCTCGGGTCGGTCCCAAAACATTAATATCTCGCTGGCCGCCGATAGCCGTACGGCGGCCGCTCCGGAAGCGCGGATCTTCGGAATGGAGCGCTGGGAGAAGCCGAAGCAATGGAGTGCCGAGGGCGCCTGGCTCGTCCACACGGGCGGAAACTCGGTCCTCTACGACGTGTCCCCGGCGGCCGGCACGTTCACCTTTACCGTCGCACTGCTGAAAGGCCGGCGGCTCCAATGGATCCTGAACTATAGCGACGACAGGAACTACGCGCTGTTCCAAACCGACAAGCGGCATCTTTACCGCAAGGACGTGGTCAACGGCAAGACTTTCGACCTCGCGCGCGTGCCGCTCGGCCAGGACCGCGACGCCTACCATAACCTGCAGGTTGAGATCACGCCCGAGGCCGTCGTTCACCGGGTCTACGAGAAGGAGAAGTGGCGGACGCTCGACGAGTGGAAGCAGCCGGGCCGCGACTTCACCAAGGGAAAGTTTGGCTTCCTGATCCCTCAGAATGACCAGGTGGGCCTGTCTAACTTCAGCTTCACCCCTCGATAAGCAGTTGGGATAAGCAGTAGAATTGAGAGTGGCTCCCATGGAAACGCGTCATAGTGTCTGCGCACTCGATTGCCCGGACGCCTGCTCGCTGCTGGTGACGGTGGACAACGGAGTCGCCACGAAATTGCGCGGCAACCCGGAGCACCCCGTCACACAAGGGTTCCTCTGCGGGAAGGTCGCACGGTACCTCGATCGCGAATATTCGCCGGAGCGGCTGCACTACCCGCTGCGGCGCACCGGCCCCAAGGGAGAAGGACGATTCGAAAGGATCGGCTGGGAAGAAGCACTCTACATTGTGGCGGAGCATCTGCGAGAAGCCGCGGAGCGCTGGGGCCCGGAATCGATCCTTCCCTATAGCTACGGCGGCACGATGGGGTTGGTGCAGGGCGCCGGGATGGACCGGCGGTTCTTTCACAGGCTGGGGGCCTCGCGGCTGGACCGGACCATCTGCGCCACGGCCGGCACCGCCGGACTCACCGAGGCGCTCGGCCTACGCTACGGCATTGAGCCCGAGCAGTTCCGCCACTCGAAATTAATTCTCGCCTGGGGCGCCAACATTCTGGGCACGAACATCCACCTGTGGCCCTTCATTGTCGAGGCGCGGCGCAACGGGGCGAAGCTCTACGTGATCGATCCGGTGAAAAACCGTACCGGACGGCTCGCGGACAGGCACTTCGCCGTAAATCCGGGCAGCGACCTCGCGCTGGCGCTCGGCCTCATGCACGTGATTCTGGGCGAAGGATTGGAAGACCGCGACTACATCGCCCGGCACACCGAGGGAATCAAATCCCTGCGGGCGCGGGTCCGCGAATTTCCGCCCGAACGGGTCGAGACACTCACGGGCATTGCGCGCGAGGAGATCGTCGCGCTGGCGCGCGAATATGCGACGACGCGGCCGGCAGCGATCCGGCTGAATTACGGCGTGCAGCGAAACGAGCGCGGCGGAAGCGCCGTCCGCGCCATCGCGCTGCTCCCGGCGCTCACCGGCGCATGGCGCGATGCCGGAGGAGGGTTGCAACTCTCCACCTCCCAGGCATTCCACCTGGACCGGACGGCGCTCGAACGGCCCGACCTTCAGTCGCGCTCGCCGCTCGGCCGGCCGGCGCGGTTGGTGAATATGTCCGAATTGGGGAAGGCGCTCACGGCGCTCTCCGATCCGCCGGTGAAGGCGCTGGTGGTGTACAACTCGAATCCCGCGGCGGTGGCTCCGAACCAGGCGCTCGTGCATCGAGGACTGGAGCGCGAGGACCTGTTCACCGTAGTGCTCGAGCAGGTCCGAACCGATACCACGGCGTTCGCCGACATCGTTCTGCCGGTGACGACGTTCCTCGAACACAGCGACCTTTACCTGGCCTATGGACACTACTATCTCCAGCTTGCGCGGCCGGCCGTCGCGCCGCCGGGTGAGGCGAAGTCCAATGCCGAGATCTTCCGGCTTCTGGCGCAAAGGCTGGGCTTTGACGAGCCGGAACTGCGCGCCTCCGACGATGACCTGATGCGCGCGGCGCTGGACTCCGGGCATGTTTTCCTCGACGGAATCACGCTCGAAGAACTTGAGCGCCGGCACTGGATCCGCCTGCGGGTTTCGCCCGAAGGGACGCCCTTTCTTCCTTTCGCCGGGGGCGGCTTCGGCGGACCCGACGGGAAGTGCAATCTCGACGCCTCAACATTCGATTACACGCCGCCGGTTGAGTCGCGCCTCGGCGATCCGGCCCTGCGCTCGCGGTTTCCACTGGAACTGGTGACACCCAAGAACGACGACAGCATGAACTCGACCTTCGGGAACCGCCCGGAGGTGGACCGTCAGACGGCCGTCGTCTCGATGCACCCCGAGGACGCGGCGGCCCGGGGCATCGCGCCGGGCGATCCGGTCCGGATTTACAACGACCGCGGCTGCCTGCGCCTGACCGCTGCGGTGGATGATAGCGTGCGACCCGGCCTGGTGAAGGCTCCGGCCGTGCGCTCGCCCCGTGCCTCCGGAGAGCGTTACAATTCCAATGTTCTCGTTTCGGACCGGCTGACCGATCTCGGCGGGGGCGCGACATTCTACAACTGTCTGGTGCAAGTGGAGCGATGCGACAACCAGGTTCAAACAAGCGTCTGAGCGCCGCGCTGGCGGCGGTACTTCTCACGAGCCTCGCCTGCGGGCGTCAGGAAAGGGTGCGGCTGGAGTCGGCGACAGTAGAAGAACCCCCCGGACTCGCCAGCATGGTGCACGTGGCCGATCCGAAAACGTCGGCACAACTGCTGCGCGGCTTTCATGGTGTCGAACAGGACGCCTGGCGCTGGACGATGGGGAAGTTCTCGGTGGCGCTGCGGCCGCCGGCCAACGCTCCGCAGAAGGGCGCGGTTCTGGTTTTGCGATACGTCGCGCCCGACCCGTTGATCGACCGGATTAAGAAGGTGTCGCTTTCTGCCAGCATCGAAGGGCTCGACCTGCCCGCCGAGACAGTCCAGAAGTCCGGCGAGTATACCTATCGGCAGGAGGTGCCGGCCAGCTCCCTTATGGAGGATGCGGTCACGGTGAACTTTTCGCTAAACGAATTCCTCCCGGCCGGCACTGTCGATCAGCGCGAGTTGGGGGTGATCGTCACGGCGGTCGGCTTCGAAGCCAAATGAAGAGCCCCGAATGGGAGCGGCTCCCGGGCATGATCCGGGCGGCCTGGTGGCTCACGCCTTCCGCCATCTGCGTGGCGATTTACTGGCTGGCGTTCCGGACTTGGTTTCAGCAGGACGATTTCGCCTGGCTCGGCCTGCGCCTTCAGATCCATAGCTGGCGCGATATACTACCCATCCTGTTCGAGCCGATGGCGCAGGGTACTATCCGGCCGCTGAGCGAGCGGGCTTTTTTTATAGGGCTGACCGCGATGTTCGGCATCGATCCGCTGCCGTTCCGCATTGTCGCCTTCTCGACCCAGTTCGCCAACCTCGCCCTGCTGGCATCCATCACTCGCCGCCTGACCGGCTCCCGGACGGCCGGCTGGTTCGCCCCGGTGCTGTGGTGCGCCAACTCCGTTTTAGGCGTGGCCATGTGCTGGGCATCCGCCTACAACCAGATTCTGGCTGGGTTCTTTCTCCTGCTGGCCTTCCAACTCTGGCTGCGTTTCATTGACACGGGCGAACGCCGGTACTACATCGGCCAGTGGGCTGCCTTCGTCCTTGGATTCGGGGCACTCGAGTTGAACGTGGTCTATCCCGCGCTGGCCGGATCTTATGCCTTTCTCCAGGCGCGCAAGCACCTGTGGCGAGTCGCCCCGATGTTTGGCGCGTCTTGCGCCTACGCTGCGCTACATCGCGCATCGGCGCCGAGCGAAACGCCATCAGTCTACGCGATGCACTGGGACTCGAGCATCCTGACAACCCTGGCCCGATACTGGTCCTGGGCGATCGGTCCCGGCAGACTGCCGGAAGTCAAAGAGGTTTCGGTTTGGTTCACTGCGTTTGCAATTATATTTCTGACGCTGGGGCTCGTTGCGTTCGCGGCTTGGAAGGTTTTTCGAAATCAGAGAGTTGCGCTGTTTTTCCTCTCGTGGTTCCTGATCGTGCTGGCGCCGGTGCTTCCGCTGCGGGATCATTTCTCTGACTACTACCTCACGTTACCTTTACTAGGGCTCGCGATGCTGGGCGGCTGGGCGATTGCGTCCGGCCTGGCGGGGAGGTGGTCAACCCGGGCCGTGGCGCTGGCCGGACTGGGCATCTATCTGGGAACCACGCTGCCCGTCACCCGAGCCTTGATCCTCTGGCATTACGACCGGGGGCGGGCGGTCGAAACGCTGACCTACGGCGTGCGCCGTGCACATGAGTTACATCCAGGGAAGGCGATCCTGCTGACCGGTGTCCATACGGACCTGTTCTGGGCAGGCGTCTTCGACGACCCTTTCCGGCTTTATGGGATCCGCGACGTCTACCTGGCGCCGGGAGCCGAAGAATCGATCCAGGAACATCCGGAGTTGGGCGAGGTCGCCGATTACGTACTCGCCCCGGAGGTCGCCTGGAGGGTGCTCCAGCGCGACGGCGCCGTAGTATACTCCTTCGGCGGCGACAAGCTTTGGAACGTAACGGACACCTATCGGAAACGACTGGGGAAATGGGTGCCTGCGGGGTCTCCGAAGCGAATCGACGTAGGACGGGTGATTTTCGAGGATTTTCTCGGTACGACATGGTATCCTCTCGAAGTCGGGATTCGGTGGATGCCGCAGCGCGCTTCGGTCTTCCTCGGCGGCCCGGCCACAACTGAAGAGAAGCTATACCTCGCAGGCTACTGCCCACCCGAGCAGATCGCAAAAGGCACTTTGCATTTAGAGGTTTACGTGGACGGTCATCCGGTCGGACCGGTGCGCATCCAACCGGCCGCACTGCGATTCGAAGCATCCCTGTCGCTGCCGCCCGAAGCGGTGGGAAAAGATCGGGTCGAGATTTCCCTCGAAGTGGAGCGGACGTTCAGCGCACAACAGGATCCGAGGCCGCTCGGACTGGCATTCGGCACGTTCGCAATCCGGTAAGGATAGCGACCATAGAGGTGTCGCAGCAGTGCAGTATGACACTGTGCCGGTGGAATTTTTCCTCAGCCACCCCGTCGTTTTTGCCTGCATGAAATCCGCTCAATGTCGGCGAAAGTCTGAAACTTGCCGAAGATTTGTTCGTCAAAAGGATTACGTCTCTAATTCTTGAGACGCGAGAGGCCGATATGGTAGTGAGCCGGGACCGGGAGTCGGGACCGGGAGTCGGTCTGGCAAAGTTGGCATTGTAATTGCTAAAGGTTGTGCTATGATACTTGGTACTCTACGCGTCAGGAGCCGGAACGGGAATCCGAGCGAAGGCGCGCAGAGCAATCATATTACCTTAGCTGCTTACGCTAAGATTTTGAAACCTGAGGCATATTTCAACGTCTAAAGGGTGTTAAGGAGAGGAACGAACAGCACGAAGGAGAAGTAGCCATGACGAAGACCGAACTCAACAAATTCAAGGAGATCCTGGAGACCAGGCAAGCTGAGCTGTCTCAGGTCCTCCGAAACCGCGAAGGCATCGCGATCGAGAAGAGCCCGGACGCATTGGATGAAGTCCAACATGCCGCCGAGCGCGAGCTTGCCATTCGCAACCTGGACCGTGAGTCCAACCTGCTCCGCAATGTGAGGCTCGCTCTCCGCCGCATTGACGAGGGTACGTTCGGGATCTGTCTGCACTGTGAAGAGGAGATCAGCCCGAAGCGTCTGAACGCGGTGCCGTGGGCGCCCTTCTGCATCGCTTGCCAGGAGCAGTATGACCGGCATCGCGACGATGAGGGCTCGGACGACTTCGAGGAACTCCTCGTCAGCGCTGCGTAACGTTCCATCCATCCTTTGGGAAAGGCGCGAATGTTGAGGTTCGCGCCTTTCTTGTCTCTAGAGACCGCGGATGCCGATCACGGACAGCATCCGGCCGGCGGCAGCGCCCTCCCGGCGGAACGAATGGAACAGCGCGGGCTTGCAATATGTGCACACCGGTGCACGATAAACCTGTCGGGACGGAACCCCCGCCTCCAGCAACAGCCGCCAGTTCGCCTCGCCGAGGTCGAGCCGGGTCTTTCGGTCCAAGTCGTCCCGTTCCGGGAACAGTTCCCGAAACAGCGCCGCCACATCCTCCCCCACCTCAAAGCAGCAATTTCCAATGAACGGCCCGATGGCCACGTGCAGATCCGAGGGGTGTGACCCGAACTCCTCCCGCATGCGGCCCACTGTTCGGGTGACTATATTTTGTACAGTACCCCGCCAGCCGGCGTGCACAGCGGCGACGGCGCGGCGCACCGGATCGGCGAACAGCAGCGGGACACAATCAGCCGTCCGGACCCCGACGAAGAGGCCGGGACGATCCGTGACCAGAGCATCGCCCTCGATGTCGCACACTCCGGGCCGGTCGACGCGGAAGACCCGATCCGAGTGAATTTGTTTTCGAAACTGCACGGCCGGAAAGGGCGGGTCAGCGGCACGCGTGCCGAAGCCGTGGCCGAGCCAGTCGAAGGCCAGCAGCGGCCGCGCCTGCAAAGTCCGGTGCTCAGTCTGCTCGAACGGGCTCAAGACTTCCACTACACCGGATTCTGGACCTGGGCAATCATCACCTGACGCTTGAAGTCCTCAAGCATCGATTCGTCGAGCCGGATCTCGGTCGGCCGCCGCACGAGCGTGGTCATCCGGTCGATCTTGTCCTGGAGTTTCAACAGCGCGTAGAAGAGATTCTCGGGACGCGGCGGGCAGCCGGTGACATAGACATCTACCGGCACGATCCTGTCCACGCCCTGTAGGACGCTATAGGTATTAAACGGTCCCCCGACGCTCGAACAGGCCCCCATCGAAATGACCCACTTGGGCTCCGGCATCTGATCGTAGATCCGCTTCAGCACGGGCGCCATCTTGAGGGTCACGGTGCCGGCGACGATCATCAGGTCCGACTGCCGGGGGCTCGGGCGGAAGACCTCGGCGCCAAAACGGGCGATATCGAAACGCGCGGTGCTGGAGGCGATCATCTCGATGGCGCAGCAGGCGAGTCCGAAGGTCATGGGCCAGATGGCGGACTTTCGTGCCCAGTTGAAGACGTAGTCCACGGAGGTGGTGAGGAAATTCCGCTCGAACTGATTCTGCAGAAACGACATAAGCGCAGTGTGCGGCCCGGTGCCCCTATTTTATCACCGGCGGGAGCGATACCATTCGAGCGTCCGGCGCAGACCCTCTTCGAGACCGAAGCGCGGATCGTGGCCGAGGTCGCGCCGTGCGGCGGCGGTATCCGCCTGTGAGTGCAGCACATCTCCTTCGCGCGGAGGGCCGTACCTGGCCGGAATCTCGACCCCCTCGATTCTCTGCAACTCGGCCCAGACTTGGTTTAGTGTGTAGCGATTCCCGTTGCCCGCGTTGTACACATTCCCCGCGACGTTCGGGGCGGCCGCGGCCTTGAGAGAGAGGGCCGCAACGTCCTCGACGTAGGTGAAGTCGCGGCTCTGCTCACCGTCCCCGTGGATGGTGGGCGAGCGGCGTTCGAGCAGCGCCGTAATAAACAGCGACAGCACGCCGGAGTACGGGCTGGACGGGTCCTGCCGGGGCCCGTAAACATTGAAGTAGCGCAGCGAAACCGTCTCCATCCCATAAGAGTAGTAAAAGATGCGCGCATAGTACTCGCCGGCGAGCTTCTGCAGCGCATACGGTGACTTCGGATTCGGCGCCATCGACTCGGATTTCGGCAGCACTTCGGTGTCGCCGTAGGCCGACGACGAGGCGGCATAGACCACGCGGCGCACCCCGCCGGCCAGGCACGCCCGTAGCAGTTCGAAGGTGCCGTCGAGGTTGACCTGATGCGACGGGACCGGGTCCTTGATCGACCTGGGCACCGAGGGGATGGCGGCGAGGTGGAAGACGGCATCGGCCCCTCGAACGATGGGGGCGATCTCGTCGTGGCAGCGGATGTCGGCATTGTAAAAATCCACCGCCGGGCGGATCTCTTCGAGGTTCTCCTCCTTGCCGCTCACTAAGTTGTCAATGACCGTCACACGGCCGGCGCCTTCGGACAGAAGGGCCCTCACGATCGCGGAGCCGATGAAGCCCGCCCCGCCGGTAACCACGTATTTTTTCATTCCGACTTGAGTTTTTCGATCTGAGTCTCGAGATAGCGCAGGGAGTCGTTGGCGATCGTCAGAGCGCCGGGAGAGAAGTCGAAGGCTTCCATCGACACCCAGCCCTGGTAGTTGAGACGCCGCAGCGTCTCAAACAACGGCACAAAATCGTAGTCGCCGGTGCCGGGATGGCGCCCGTCCATCTCATTCACATGGACGTGGCGGAGCTTGTCGAAATAGCGCTCCACCAGCGTGGCGTGCGACTCCACCTCGTCTACGGCGTTGTGGACATCGAACATCGTCCACACCGCCGGGCTGCCGATCTGTTCGACGATTCCGGCGGCTTCGCTCAGGCTCTGGACGACGTCGCATTGCGCCTTGGGCAGCGCCTCGACCAGGATCGAGACATTGTGAGCCTCGGCGCGGGGCGCCACGGCCGCGATCCCTTCGATGAAGGACTGGGTCGCCTCCTCCCGGCTCACGCCCTTCACGGTGGCCCGCTGCTGTGGCGATCCGAAGACCAGGACTCCGTTGAAGGCTTGGTTCCCACCGAGATCGGCGCAGAGTTCGATCAGGTGGCGGATGTGCTGCCAGCTCTTCTCCCGGAGGGCGGCATCGGAGGTGGTCACGTGGAGGCCCTTGGGCGACACCATGAGCCAGTGGAGCCCGACAAATTCCAGTCCCTCGGAGAGAATGATGTCGCGGTACTCGCGGCGTTCAGCCGGCGTGATGCAGGCCGGGTCCTCTGCCAGCGTGAAAGGAGCGATTTCGATGCCGTCATAGCCGGCCTCGCGGATCGCCTTGCACGCCTTCGCGAAGTCCCATCCCTGGAACACTTCGTTGCAGATCGCCTGCCGGAATCTGAAAGCCATATCGATCCTCCGCTACCTCGAGCCGGCGGCAGCGCCGGAACTCGAACCTTCAGCATATGCGTTTGTCCACCGCCCGCACAACCTCAGCCGGTTAATCGATGTACGGATTTAGCCGCCTCGCCGGAGCCCGGCTTCAACGTACTTTCGAAGTCGTCGAATCCGTAGCGGGCAATGAGAGCGGAGACGATTCGGGCGTCGAAGCACGCCAGGTCCTCGATGGCGGCTTCGAAGGCGGCGGGGCTGGCATTGACGCTGCCAAAGATCACCTGGTTCTGCATCACGATGTCGTTGAGGGGGATTTCGCCGGCAAGGTTCCCTGCCCCAAGGATGCCGTAGACGCCGAGCGGGCCGAGCAGCCCGAAACCGGCAAGCGCGGCCTTGGGTGAGCCGGTAGCTTCAAGGACGATTCCGGCCGGCGCTATAACTTCGAGTCCTTCGCGATAACCGATGCCGGCGCGGGCGATCAGGCGGGCTCGGGGATGATCGGGCGGCTCCAGCGAGGAGACGGTCACGTCGAAGCCGCGCTGCTGCAATGCCAGGGCCGCGAGGATCCCGATGGTTCCGGCGCCCAGCACCGTCGCGGTCCGGGGACCCGGTTCCCGCAGGCGCAGCGCCGTCTCGATCGCCTTCTCGACCACGCTCAAGGGCTCGATCAGGATCGCGCGATCGACCAGTTCCGCCGGCACCCGGACCAGGTGGGCCGCCGCGTCCACGGCGTATTCGGCGAAGTAGCCGTGCGCGCCCACGATGCCGCGCTCGGTGTAGCCGCCGGTGAGGCACAGATCCGTTCGCCCGCGCGCGCAGGAGACGCACGGCGGGGCGCAGGCGCGGCGGACCATTGGAACCACCCAGTCGCCCCTTGCAAGACCTTCAACTCCGCTCCCAACCGCCTCGACCTGCCCGAGCGCTTCGTGTCCGAGGACAAGGTAGCACTCGCCCTCGGGCGGCCTCCCGATCTCGAAGGAGGCCAGCTTATAGTCGGTGCCGCATACACCGACCTCGTGAACCCGAAGCAGAACGTCGGAGGGAGCCGACAGCCCAGGCTCGGGAACGTCGCGCCCAGCCAGCCGGCGTTCTCCATAATCCAGAGTAACGGCCTTCATCGCTTGCGCGCCACCAGAACCAGAGAGAGCCCCTGCCAGGGAAGCAACCGCTCCACACGCCTCCAGAACCAGACGGTCTTGTCGAAAAGCTTCAGCGACACCTTATTGATCGCCTTCCGCCGGAGCACTTTACTAAAGAACCACCAGGCCGGCTTCCCGACCTTATTGAGCTGATAGATATGCACAATCTCAAACCCGGCTTCGGCGAGCATCGCCTCAAGGTCGCGGCGGCGGAAGCGTCGCTTATGGCCGAGCCGCTGGTCGAGGGTTCCGAACAGTGACGGCGACTGAGGCGCCAGAACCAGCAGCGAACCGCCTTGGCGCAGACAGCCGTTCAGGGAGGCGAGCACCTCTTCCGGCCGCTCCATGTACTCCAGCACGTTGATGCAGAGGGCCGTGTCAAAGGATTCCTCCAAATCCCGGTAATCACCAGGGTTCGCGGGATCGAGCCTGCGTACTTCAACGCTCGGTGTCCGCAGGAAGCGGTTCCGGAGCGCATGGAGATAAAGCGGGTCCCGCTCGGCGGCGACGTAGCGCAGGCGCTTGCCCATGAGGTTGCCTGCAAGATTGCCGATGCCCGCCCCGATCTCGAGCACCGAGTCGCCCATATGACGGCGCAGAATGCGCCCCATCCAGCTCAGATACTGCGGCGTCCCGGTCAGATTGTTGAGGTAAGCGCGGCCGTATGGCTCGGCGTAGAGATCATCGATCAGCCAGAAATAGAGGATGACGCCCAGAGCCTTGACGCCGTCCTTCCAGCTGATCTTCTTGCCCTCCTCGTAGGTCCGGCCATGGTAGCTGATGGGCACCTCGTAGATCCGAAGCCTGCGCTTGGCGCACTTCATCGTGATTTCGGGCTCGAAGCCGAAGCGGTCGGACCGTATGGGGATGCTTTTGAGCAAGTCCGTCCGGAAAACCTTGTAGCAGGTTTCCATGTCTGTGACATTGAGATTGCAGAACATGTTCGAGATCAGGGTCAGGGCCTTGTTGATCATCGAATGCCAGAAGGGGAGAACCCGCATCTGGTCGCCGGCCAGGTAGCGGGAGCCGAAGACGACGTCGGCATGGCCGTCGAGCAGCGGGCGAAGCAGTTTGGGGTACTCCGCCGGGTCGTACTCGAGATCGGCATCCTGAACGAGACAGAATTCGCCCGTGGCTTTCTGGATGGCGGTACGCAGGGCGGCGCCCTTGCCCTGGTTCACTCCGTGGCGAAACAGGCGAATCCTTGGATCGCTTGCGGCGAGGCGCTCCAGGATCGCCGAAGTCCCATCGCGGGAACAGTCGTCGACCACGATTAACTCACGCTCAATTTGTTCGGGCAGCGGCGTGGCCAGCACCTGGCCAATGCTCCTCTCCACGACCGTCCGCTCGTTATAGACAGGGATCAGGATCGAGAGCTTCATGCGCTCTCTACAGTATAGGGGTTACCTCCTGACGAACGGGATGCGCAGACTGGCAATCTGCTGTTCGGTTTGCGCGTGGACGAAATCGGCCTCGACTGTCATGCTCCGGACGTCCTTGCCGGGCGTGTTGAAGAAGATGAATCCCTCTACATGGCCGTCGGACTGGATGACGCCCTCGGGAATCGCCCGCCGGATCATGTCGGTGGTGGGCAGTGGACGGGCCCATCGCACCCACGCGGTGTCGTAATAGAACGGATCGTAGGCGAACGGGCCGGGCCAGACGCCGACTCCCGGATAGTAAGGACCCCAGAACGGCGCCAACTGGAACCGGCTGAATCCGAAGCCCGGCGCCACCGTCACGGGCTGAAGCTGGTCTACCGTTCCGGTGATGTGCCGGGGTGGAAGCGCCATCGCGCGAAAACCCGTGCCGGTCACGATGCTGAACTCGTTATAACGGATCCGGACGGGCGCCGGACTGTTGTTCTCGATCCGCAGCCGCACGGGCGTCACGACTTCATTCAGGTTCGACGGATCGCCGCGCCAGTCGTTCGCTCGCGCCGAGATGCGGATGCCCCCCTCCTCTGCCATAGCGGATCGCGGATCGCCCGGAACCACCTGAGCGCCCGGCGCGGGCTGAAGCCTTTGCCCGCAGCCGGCAGCAAAGACCAGCACGCCGGCCGCGGCGCAGATCGTCGCACGCTTCGCCAAAGTTGTCATAATCACGCCCCCTGCTACAGTGACGCTGGCGCACAACGATCGCGTTCTGGAAACGAGACTACCAGCCTACGGGCTTACCCCGGTTCTGCTCGTCCAGCCAGCGCTGCAAGGGAGCGAAGTAGTCGAGCATGGCGGTCGCATCCATCTCGCGCTGGCCAGTAAGCGCCTGGAGCGCATCGGGCCACGGGCGGCTCTGCCCCATCGAGAGCATCGCATTCAGGCGCTCGCCGGCCTCTTTGCTTCCGTAGACCGAGCACCGGTGCAGAGGCTCTTTGCAGCCGGCCGCCTGCGCGAGTGCGCGATGAAACTGGAACTGGAGGACGTGGGCCAGGAAGTACCGCGTGTACGGCACGTTGGCCGGAACGTGGTACTTGGCGCCGGGATCGAAGTCACGCTCGCTGCGCGCAACCGGCGCGGACAGACCCTGATAGCGCTCGCGCAGCTCCCACCAGGAGGCGTTGTAGCGCTCCGGCGGCGTCTCGCCGGAGAAGACTTTCCAGCGCCACTGGTCAATCAGGAGCCCGAAGGGAAGGAACGCCACCTTGTCGAGAGCCTGATTCAACAGCAGCCCGATGTCCTTCGATGCGTCCGGAGCCTGGGCGAGGAACCCGAGCTTCACCAGGTACTCGGGCGTAATCGAGAGCGCGACCGCGTCGCCGACCGCTTCATGGAAGCCGTCATTGGCGCTGTCGCGGAACAGGAACGGCTGCTGGTTGTACGCGCGCTGGTAGAAGTTATGCCCGAGCTCATGGTGAATCACCCGAAACTCTTCATCGGTGATCTCGATGCACATCTTGATGCGCAGGTCATCGACGTTATCGATATTCCAGGCACTCGCATGGCAGACCACCTCGCGGTCGCGCGGCTTGACGAATAGCGACCGCTCCCAGAACGTCTGCGGCAATGGCGCAAAGCCAAGCGATGTAAAGAAACGCTCGCCGTAGCGAACCATTTCGCGCTCGTCAATCTTGCGGGCCTGCAGAATTTCAGTGAGGTCATAGCCGGGATCGGCGCCGGCCGGCGCCACGAGCGGGTAGATGTTCGACCACGACTGCGCCCACATGTTGCCGAGCAGATGCGCCGGAATCGGGCCGTCGGCCGGCACAACCGCGTCTCCATACTTCTCCCGCAGCTTGCCCCGAACATAGGCGTGCAGCGAGACATAGAGCGGACGCACCTGCTGCCACAGGCGCTCGACTTCGCGGGCGAAGTCGTCGGGCGGCATATCGTACTTGGACCGCCACATCGCCCCGGTATCCGCGAAACCAAGCTCGCGCGCGCCCTTGTTCGCCAGTTGGACATACCGCTCGAAGTCGCGGCGCATCGGAGGCGACACGGTCCGCCAGCCACGCCAGACATCGAGGAGTTGGCCGGAATCGCGGCTGGTAGCCATGATCCTCGACATCTCCTGCAAGTCCATGCACCGGTCAGGCTGCGGGCAGTACTGGCCGCGCCCATAGGTGCTCTCCATACCCGTGACGATGCGGGTCAGCTCTTCGCTCTCCTTCGGATCGGCCGGCGCGGCCAGCGTGAGCGAGAGCTTGAGCAGCTTCATTTTACGGGCGAGATCGGGCGGAAGCGCCAGCCTGTCATAGCGAGTGGAGCGCTTGGCGAAATCGACTGTGGTGGCGATCGCGCGCTCATTGGCCTGCGCCGCCAGAATCTCGGTGTCGTGCGTAATATAGGTCGCCTGGACCCAGTTGGCGCGGCCCGCGTCGGTGGAGAGCTGCGCGAGCTTCTCCTCGACTTCCCTCATGAACTCGGCGGCCTCGGCCACGGTTGGCGCCTTCGAGCGCCTCTGGGCCTGCGCCGGGGCGGCTGTGCCCACAACGGCGACGAGCGCGACAGTGACGACGGGGAGTCGAAAACGGAGGTTCATGCGGTGTCCTCTTACATCCCAGCTTAGCGTGAGTTGTAAGAAGTACAAAAAAAGGGTAGGGTCTTAGCCTACCCCTTCCGCCGGGACCAGCCAATCAACCCTTTCGGGCCAACTGGCCAGACCGGCGAACTCAAATCTCCCGGAGCAGCGCGTCGTACTCCGCAGGGTCCAAACCGAGCGACTCTATCTGCCGGGGCAGTTCCGATCGAAGCACTTCAGGAGTTGTGCGAACCCAGGCGGCGATCACCGTCTCGACTCCGACGCGGTTCCTGCCGTCCTTTTCTGCCAGCGCTTCGGCCTCCTGCCGGAAGGACTCTTCGGTCTGGTCGCGCACGGGGCGCGGCGTCCGGGAGAGAATCTGATTCAGCAGGTCTTCCGCAGCATCATTCCAATTCATGAGAACCAGTGTAAACTGCGGCCCCCGCTTTCATGATTCCTAAAAGCGCGATCCGGTCGGCTGATTGGTGCTGAGCCACTCGCTGGCCTCGCGCTCGGCCTCTTCCACCGTCATTCCGTACTTCTCCTGGAGCTTGCCGATGAGCTTGTCCTTGCGGCCGGAGATCTCGGTGATCTCGTCGTCGGTCAAACGGCCCCAGCGCTCTTTGATTGAGCCTTTCAGTTGGTTCCAGTTTCCCTTCAGGGCATCCCAGTTCACCGTATGAATCCTCCGTCCATCGCATAAGCAGGACGCGTGCCAGCGCACCGGCGGCGACTGGACAAGGAGTTAACCACCGGGATGTACTTACGCCTGTAAATTCTCCCTGACATCCCATGGCAGAAAACGCTCTCCCACGGTCGCGGACCTGTAACACATTGACTCTACGGAACGGCGCGCGTCATCCAGCGGCGCTTGCCGGCTATTGAACGGCAGATATCCGCCCCTTCAAGATCGCGGCTCCGTAACGGGTTGAATCGACAGGGCCGCGCTCGCCAGCAAACAGCCCTCCGGGAGCTAAACCACAGGCCGCTAAACTAAGGAGCCGCTCTTCCGGCGGTTGCGGCGAAGGCGTCCTGATAGAAGCCCCATGCTTTCGGACCGAGAAGCCGGTAGTACTGGTGGGTGTTGTGGCCGACGCCCTGAACTTCCAGAAACTCGGCTTCGATGCCCAGCCTGCCGAGCAGCGCGTGGTAGTTCCTGTTTCACTCGATCAGCCCGTCCTGATCCCCGCAGCCGATGCGGACGCGTGTCCTGCCGCGGATACGGCCGGCATTCCTCTCCAACACGGTCCACGGACTTCGTGCGCGATAGTACGACGGATCGCCACCCGAAACCTTCTGAAAAACCTCCGGTCTTCGCTCGGCGAGTGACGTCTCATCATGCAGCGCGCCCGCCATCACCGAGACGAGTCCGAAGACATCGGGATGCCCGAAGCCGACCACGGCGGCGCCATGGCCTCCCATCGAATAGCCTTCGATGGCTCGCGCATCGCGGGAGGAAATCGAGCGGAAGGTGCGGTCGACGTGGGGAATCAGATCGTACACGATGACACTCGCAATTGGACGCCTGCCGTCTTTTGAATCGATGTACATGCTGTCGCGCAGGTTGTTGACCAGCACGGCGATCATTGGCGGCGCCTGACCCTCGCGAATCGCCGCGTCAAGCTGGCCAACCAGGAACTCGCCCCGGCGCTGGGTGCCGTTCAGACCGTGAAGCCAGCACAGGACCGGATAGCGGCGGTCTGCAGATGCCTCATAGCCGGGCGGCAGATAGAGGAGGAAGCTCGCCTCGCCTCCGATGGCCTTGCTAAGAAAGGTCTGGTACGTTGTTCCCGCCGAAGCGGTGCGGTCCGGGTCGAGCCACTCGGACTCTCCCCGGAGGGCGCCCGTCAGCAGAAGGAACAGGATGCCGAGCCGGTACACGGGCAACATAGCGATGCCGAGTCTAACACACCACGCCGGAAACGCGGGTGACGGCGCCTCCCGAATTCAGGGCTTTCCCCGAGAGACGGGACAGGCGATCCGCCGTACCATCGGGCTATGGCGCGCCTCGCCGGCCTGCTCCTGCTCACCATCCTCCTGTGCCCGGCTTCGACACTTGTCAAGGACGGGGGCGCGCTTCTGCGCACCGGCTGCCTGCCCGACGACGATCGCATCGCCGCGCTCCCGCCCGGCCATCCCGTTGAAATCCGCTACGGTCTTTCCGGCAGCGAGACGCCATGCTATAAGGTCCGGACCCAGATCGACGGCGCCGCCGTCGAGGGCTGGCTGACAGCCGATGCGCTCGACGGCCTCGACGCCTTCGACAGAAAACGCCGTTCGGCCGCGGAGATCGATGTCCCGCGCGTGATCCGGGCCGAGGTCGAATCGATCCGGAGGTCGCTGCCGGCCGGCAGCGGGGCGGGGCCGATGATGGAGGCGGTGCGGCTGATCGAATCGCGACAGCCTCGCCAGGCGCTGGCGGTTCTCGAGGGCGTCCTGGGCAAGGGCTCCAGGGACCCCGAGGTGCTCGCGCTCGCAGGCCTGGCCGCCTATCAGAACGATAATCCACGGCAGGCGATCGAGTACTGGCGCGAGTCGCTCGAACTGCGGCCGAGCGCCCCGATCCAGCAGCTCTACCGCAAGGCGGAACGCGAACTGGCCGCCGACGTCAGTTCACAGAAGCTCCACGGAATGCGCTTCGTACTGCGCTACGACGGCGCGGCCGTGGAGCCGGCGGTCGCACAGCAGATGGTCCAGGCGCTCGACGAGGAGTACGCGCGCATCTCCTTCGCCCTCGGCTGCCGGGCCGAGGAGCAGATCACCGCGATCGTGCAGACGCGCGAGGCCTATCTGAAGTCCACCGACGCGGCCGAGTGGAGTGGCGGCCTCTACGACGGCCGGATCCGCGTCGCTCTGATGGAGCACGGCGTGGGAGCCCGAACGCGCCGCACCTTCGCGCACGAGATCGTTCACGCCTGCCTTGCTGCGATGGGCCATTTTCCCTCCTGGCTCCACGAAGGGCTCGCGCAGAAGCACTCCGGGGAATCGCTTTCGCCGGCGCTTCTGTCCAGGCTGAAGGCAGAGCTGCGCAACGGAGCAATTCCGCGTCTCGGCAACCTGAGCCAGACCTGGTCGCGCCTCAGCACCCAGCACGCGGCGCTGGCCTATGCTTCGGCCCTGGCGGCGGTCGAGACGATGTACCGCGACTTCGGCGACGATTACGTCCGCAACCTACTGCGCAATCCGGAGCTGCTGCCGCAGCTCACCGCCGAACTCGAACGCCGCCTGGTGCAGTAGAGGCACGCCTCCCTTCAGGGCGCCCCGCCGGGGGATAATAAAGCAAAGCTCATCGCTATGGATTTTGTCGAGCAGTTAAAGTCCGCGGTCGATATTGTCTCCGTCGTCGGCGAGTATGTGCGGCTGCGGAAGGCGGGCACGCGATGGGTTGGACTGTGTCCGTTTCATACCGAAAAGACCCCCTCCTTCGGCGTTCACGGCGCGCACCAGTTTTACAAGTGTTTCGGCTGCGGCGCCGGCGGCGACGTCCTGAAGTTCGTCATGGAGATCGAGGGCGTCACCTTCTATGAAGCATTGAAGCTGCTGTCAGAACGCTATGGCATTCCGATGCCGAAACGCCGGGAGGAGAAAGATCCGGAAAGCCGGGTACGTGAGGCCTGCTACCGTATGCAGGAGATCGCGGCCTCGCTGTTCCGCGCCAACCTCTACGGCGCCGCCGGGGCGGCCGCCCGCGACTATCTGCGCCGGCGCGGCGTCGGCGAAGAGCTTGCCCAGGAGTTCGGTCTCGGATTCGCCGAGCGCGGCGGCACGGCGCTGCTCAAGCGGCTGCAAGCCGAGGGCTTCTCGCCCGAGCAGATGGAGCAGAGCGGCCTGGTGCTGCGCCGCCACGACGGATCGGGGTTCTATGACCGCTTCCGCGGCCGCCTGATGTTTCCCATCCATAACGAGTCGGGCAAGGTCATCGGCTTCGGCGGACGCGCGCTGGCGAGCGAGGACGAGCCGAAGTATCTCAACTCGCCCGAGTCGCCGATTTATCACAAGAGCAACGTGCTTTATAACCTCCACCGCGCCAAGCAGTCAGCGCGCAAGAGCGATTGCATCGTTCTGGTCGAAGGCTACATGGATGTGATCGGCGTCTATGCGGCGGGCCTGCGCGAGGTGGTTGCCAGTTGCGGCACATCGCTCACGCACGCCCAGGTGCGGTCCATGAAGCGTCATGGTTCGAGAGTGGTTGTCAACTTCGACCCGGACGCCGCTGGCGCGAGCGCGGCCGAGCGCTCGATCGATCTGCTGCTCGAAGAAGGCATGCACGTCCGAGTGCTGCAACTCCAGGGCGGGCTCGACCCGGATGAGTTCGTGAAGGCCAACGGCGCCGAGGCGTATCGGCAAGCGCTCGACAAGGCCGATCCTTACTTCTACTGGCTCGCCGACCGCGCCCGCGCGAAGTTCGACGTGCGCAGCGCTGATGGCCGCATGGAGGCCTTCCAGTTTCTGCTCCCGGCGATCCAGAGGCTGTCGGATAAACTCGAACGCGTCGCCGTAGCCAACGACGTGGCCGGCTATCTGGGCGTGGAGCCGGGGCTGATTCTCGAACAGTTCCGCAAGGCCGCGCTGAATCGCAGGAACCGTGCCGAGACCTCTCCCGCCGTTATCGCCGCACAGATACCCCCAATGGAGAAGATGCTCCTGAATGCGCTACTATCTAGTGCTGACGCAAGGGTGAGGATTCTTCCCAGACTGAAAACCATGCCGGCGGTAAGCCATTTTCAAAGCAGGCGAATCTTTCAGGGACTGTTCGAACTGGCCGAGGAAAGGCCCGATTTGACGTTCGGCGAACTGGAGCGAATGCTCGAAGAGTCCGACAAAGCCCTGTTGGCATCGATGGCTTTTGCCGATGAACTAGGAGAACAGGCTTTTTCGATCGAGCAGGCCGAGGCATGTCTCCGGCGGCTTGAGGCACAGGATCAGGCAATGAGCGCGTCGGAGTTGCAGAGCCGGATCAGGACTGCCGAGCGGGCCGGCAATCTCGACGAAGCGCTGCGGTTGGCCGCGGAATTGGAGCGGGTCCGGCGGGCGCGAGTGAGGGGGGCAGGATGAACCATCGTTTGCTCCCGATGTTGTAATATAAGTGGGATCGGGCTCGATAGCACCGCATTTACGGGGTCTGAGTGGCTGCTGACGACAAATACGGCCGCATCCAACAGCTCATGAGCATGGGCAAAGAGAAGGGGTTCGTCCTCTACGATGAGGTGAACGAACTTCTCCCGGAGGACATCTCGACCGGCCCCGAACTCGATGATTTGCTGGCCGATTTGGACAGCGCCGGCGTCGAGATCCTCGAAGAGCCCAAACTCGATTACGAGAAGAAATCCGAAGACGGGGACGACCTCTCCGACTTCGACCTCGGCCAGGATACCGGAGACAAGACCAATGACCCGGTCCGGATGTATCTCCGCGAGATGGGGACTGTCCCGCTGCTGACGCGGGAGGGCGAAATCGAGCTCGCCAGGCGAATCGAGCGCGGCCACAAGAGCGTAATGAAGTCGCTGTCCCGCTCGCCGTTGATCGTCCGCGAAGTTCTCCAGCTTGTCGACGATCTGCGCACCTCCACGATTACGGTGCGCGAACTGCTGCTGCTTCCGGACCCTCTGGCGAATGACGAAAACCTGGAAGAGCAGCAGGCCGACCTCCTCCGCGCCCTGGAACAGATTAAGGCCGAATACCAGAAGGCGCTGCAACTTCGCCAGAAATTGCAGACATCCGCGCGCAACTTGAAGCCGAAACAGCAACGTAATTTGCGATACAGTCTGGCGCGGTCGGTGGTGCGGGTTTCGCAAATGATCCGGACAATTCAGTTCAGCCCATACATGCTGCGCCGTCTATCGACCCGGCTGCGGCTCGCCGTCGAGGAGCTCCGGCCCGTTGAGAAAGAGATCGTGAAGCTCCAGCAGGCCACTGGCGACGTAAACGGAGCTGGAACCAGGGACGTCCGCCGGGATCTCAAATTCTGCACTCAGCGCATTCACGAACTCGAAGAAGATTTCGGCGCGACCGCGACCGAACTCCATAGGACGCTGCAGATCGTCGAACGCGGCGAGCAGGAGGCTGACTGCGCGAAAAAGCAGCTCATCGAAGCCAACCTGCGGCTGGTGGTATCGATCGCCAAGCGCTACACCAACCGCGGGCTCCAGTTCCTCGACCTGATTCAGGAAGGCAACATCGGCCTGATGAAGGCCGTCGACAAGTTCGACTACCAGCGCGGCTACAAGTTCTCCACCTACGCCACCTGGTGGGTGCGGCAGGCCATCACACGCGCCATCGCTGACCAGGCACGGACGATTCGCATCCCGGTCCACATGATCGAAACGATCAACAAGCTCGTTCGGACGCAGCGGGCGATGCAGCAGGAACTGGGCCGCGAGCCGACAACCGAGGAGCTCTCCAAACGCATGGATCTGCCGGTGGGCAAGGTGCGGAAGGTTCTGCGGATCGCGCAGGAGCCGATCTCGCTCGAGACGCCGGTCGGCGAGGAAGAAGAGTCGCACCTGGGCGATTTCATTGTCGATCGCCGGGTGGTGTCGCCCTCCGAAGCGGTGATCAATCTGAATCTGCGGGAGCAGACGGCCGAGGTCCTCAAAACGCTCAGCCCTCGCGAAGAGAAGATCATCAAGATGCGGTTCGGCCTCCAGGACGGCAGCGAGCACACGCTAGAAGAGGTCGGCCAGCACTTCGCCGTCACCCGCGAACGTATCCGCCAGATCGAAGCCAAAGCGCTCCGCAAACTCCGCCATCCCAGCCGCAGCCACCGCCTGCGGGCCTTCCTCGACGCCGGCCTTCACGACGGGCACTGAAGACTAGCTTGCTTGCCGCAAACTCCGGTGCGCCCAGACCGCGCTCGACCCAAACAGGAGGGGAACGATCAGCATCAGCGCAATCCCGACCCAGATGCCCTCGATCTCGAAGTACTCGCCGGCCTGAATCCTGGCTCCCCGTAACCGGCCCGAAAGCAGCATCAGTGCGGCGGCTCCAAGGAGATTCACCATCCAGAAGAGATCGCCCCAAACGACAACGCGCATCCAGCGCGAACTCGGCCGTTCGGCACAGAGCCAGAGCGAAACGAGCGCCCAGGCGAGCACGATCATCGACGGAATAGCGGCGGTCCGGCCCTCGAATCGCAGCAGGCCGATTTGCCAGCCCATGTACATGCCGTCCACCAGGGCGCGAAACGGCGCCGCGGAGTTCAAAGTGGCAAACAACAGGTGAAGGACGCCGGCGAGCGCGGCGGCGGTGCTCCAGCCGCGGCGGCGCATGAGCCACGCGAACACGATCAGATAGACCCCTCCGAGCGCCAGAGCAAATGTAAGCCAGTTCATGCGGACTCCTCCGTGGCCGCCAGCGGGGCCGGCACCGGCTTGCTCTCTGCCCACACCCGCTTGAGCCATCGCGCCAGGTCGTCGAAGAGCGTGTAGTAGGTAGGGAGCACGATCAGCGTGAGGACCGTCGACGATATCAGCCCGCCCATCACGGTTCGCGCCAGGGGGAAGTAGCGCATTTCAAAGATTCCCGTGTCGCCGATGGCCAGCGGAATCAGACCGACGATCGTCGTGGACGCGGTCATCAGAATCGGGCGGAAGCGCTCCCGGCAGGCCATGAGGACCGCCTCCGAACGCGGCATCCCGCCGCGCCGCAAGTTGTTGACGTGGTCGAGCAGCACGATGCCGTTATTGACCACGATCCCGATCAACACCATCAACCCGATCTTCGCCATGATGTTGAACGGCGTGCCCGTCAGGTAGAGCCCCCACGCCACGCCCACGAGCGCGAACGGCAGAGACAGCATGATCGCGAAGGGATGCGCCAGCGACTCGAATAGCGACGCCATGACGAAGTACACCATGAAGAGCGCCAGCAGCAGATTGAACAGGAAGTCGCGATCCTCCTTCTCCTGCCGCTTGGTCCAGAAGCCGTAGCTCCATCCGTAGCCTGGCGGGTAGTCGAGGCTTTCCATCACCTTCGTGACCGCGGCCTTCCCTTCCTCGACCTTCTCGCCCGTGTAGCTGGCCCACATCCAGGTGTAGGTCCGGCGGTCCTCGCGCTGGACCACCCCTGGTGTCCGCACGATGTCCAGCTCAGCTACCTGCGCGAGCGTGATGGGCTCGCCGCCTGTTCCAGCACCCACGATGATGGACTTTAAGTCCTCGAGGTCCTCGCGATCGCCCGGCTGGAGCCGCGTCCAGATCTCGACCTCGCCCTCCGGCGTCCGGAAACCCCGTAACTGCCGGCCTCGCACAACGATGCTGAGCGTTTCGGCAACTGACTGCGGGGAAACGTTGAACTTCCTGGCCAGGTCGCGCCGCAGGCGGACCTGCACTTCCTCGCGCGACCGGTCCAGATCGGTGCCCACCTCGTTGAAGCCGGGCTCCCTCCGGATGCGTGCGCGCGCCTCGGCGACCAGCGCCTGCAGCGTCGTGCTGTCTTCTCCGAAAACGTTGACGGCGATCGTCGCTTGGCTTTCGGCGCCGCCCTGCCGGCCGAGCTTGATATCGGCGCCGGGAATTACGGGCAGCCCCTCGGCAATCTTCGGCCGGAGTTCCTTGAGCTCCTCCAGCGTCACGCGCTCTTTATCAAAGTAGACACGCGTCATCGCCTCGTTGTTGTTGTAGGTGCTGTAGATGTCCTTGATTTTGAACTTCTCGCGGTTGGCAAGGAGGTACTTCTCGACCGGGACCACGTAGTCGTGCTCGATCTTGGCGTAATGGTAGTTCTCGCTGAATTCATACTGAATCGCCAGGTTCTGCAAATCCTGGGCGTCGGGCGAGTTGTCGGGGACCCGCTTCAGAATCGACAGTGAGCCGATCAGAATCGCGGGAATCACGAGCATTCCCACGACAAAGCGATGCCGCAGGCACCAGGCAACGAGCCCGATGTAGCGTTCCTTGAAGCGGCCCGGCTCGCCGGCATCCCGGCGGAACAACTTCGCCAGCCTGCGCTCCCAAACGGGCCGGCTGCTGACGTCGAGCTTTAGGAATTTCGCGACCGCCAGCGGAATGAGTGTGAGCGAAATGAACAGCGAGCACATCAGCGCCAGCATGATCGACGTGCCCGTATCGCCCAGCCAGACCGAATAGTTCGTCTTCTTCCCGAAGACCAACGGAACGAAGATGATCATCGAGGTCAGGGTGGCGGCAACAACGGCCGTGACAACCTCGTGCGTCCCGAGACACGCCGCCGTGACGCGGTCCTTTCCCTTCTCCAGGTGCTGGTAGATCGACTCGAGCACAACGACTGCATTGTCGACCAGCATACCCGCCGCCAGCATCAGGCCCATCATCGACAGCACGTTCAGCGTCTTGCCCAGCACATAGAGAAAACCGATCGTCAGGACGATCGAGAACGGAATTGCGAATCCGATAATCAGGGTCGGGCCGAGCTTGCGCAGGAACAGGTAAAGCACGATCACCGCCAGCAGCGCTCCGATTGTCCCGGCATCGAGCAGCCCCGAGAGAGACTTCGTGATCTCCCGCGCCGAGTTGAACCAGATCAGCACGTCGATGCCCTCGAGCGCCGGGTCCTTGCGCATCGCTTCGATCGCATCCTCGACGCGCCGGACAGTCTCGACGGTGTTGGCCTGCGACGCTTTCCGTACCTCGAAACCGATGGCGTACTCGCCGTTGAGATGCCGCCCGGAGTTTCGGATCGGATTGTCGAAGCGGATATCGGCGATATCTTTGAGCTTCAGCCCGCGCTCGTTCACAGGGAAGTTGCGGATCTGCTCGACCGAGTCGGCCGCGCCGCGCACCAGCGCTCCGTATCGCGCCTCGCCGTCGGTCACGCGGCCGAGCGATACGTTCAGATTCGCGCTGTCCAGCCGGCTGAAGAGCGAACCGACATCCACACGGTAGCGCTTGATATCGTCGAGCCGCAGGTAGATGTCGATCTCCTTGCGCTGTACCCCGTAGATGTTGACCTCGGCGACACCCGGGATGCGCTCGAGCGGCATTTTGATCTTAGCGTCGAGAAAATCATAGGAGTTCCGCAAGTCTCTGCGCGAAGCGATGCGGCCTTCGAGAATCGGAATGTCCTGCGTGCTGAAGTTGAGGACGTAGATCTGCCGGACGTCGGAAGGCAGCTCATGCCGGATCTGCTCGACCTTCTCGCGCACCTCGGCCCGCAGCCAGTCCACGTCCCGTCCCCAATCGAAGAACATCCCCACGAAGGCGCTGCTGGCGCTCGATCTGGAGGTAAGCCGCTGGACATTCGGGACCGTGCTGAGCGCCTCCTCGATCGGCCGCGTGATCGATTCCTGGATCTGCTCCGGCGTGGCGTTCGGATACGGCACCTCGACGCCGACAAACGGGAAACTGACATCGGGCTGGAGCACCAGTGGAATCCGGTTGAGCGAAATTCCTCCCAGCACCATCAGCGAAAGAAAGATCATGCAGATGGTAACCGGGTGCGCGATCGAGAACCGCGCCAGCCGCCATCCGAAGCTTTCGGTCTCGGCGCCGTGCGGTTCCTGTTTCAGGCCGTCCATGATTCCCCCGCCAGCGCACCCGAGCGATCCGAACCCTTGTCATCCCGCCGTTGCGCGACAATCTCCGACGCGTGCCTGCGCCGGTCAATGACTTCGTACATCACCGGGATGAAGACCAACGTGAGTAATGTCGAGAACGAAAGCCCGCCGATCACCGTGATCGCCATCGGCGTCCGGATCTCCGCGCCTTCGCCCCACCCGAGCGCCATCGGGATGAGGCCAAGCACAGTCGTCAACGTCGTCATCAGGATCGGGCGCAGGCGCACCTGCCCGGCGCGCATCAGGGCGTCCCGCCTGTTGAGGCCATCGACGCGAAGCTGGTTCGTGTAGTCCACCAAGAGGATCGCATTGTTCACGACGATGCCCGCCAGTATGATCACGCCCAGAAAGACCATGACATTCACGGTTGTGCCCGTGGCGAACAGCGCCAACACAACCCCCACCACGGCCAGCGGCACGCTGAACAGGATAATGAACGGATGGATAAGCGACTCAAACTGTGAAGCCATCACCAGGTAGACCAGGAAGACCGCCAGTCCGAGCGCCAGTATCAGACTGCGATAGGAGTTGTTCATCTCCTCGTTCTGCCCGCCGAGCCCGACGGTCAGGTTCGGAGGAAGCTGCGGGCGCAAGGCATCGAGTTCAGTGCGGATTTCGTTGGAAACGCCTGTGAGGTCCCGACCGCTGAGGTTCGCCGAAACGACGGCCCCGCGCTGCGAGCGGATGCGCCGGATCTCGGCAGGCCCGCGGTCGACGACGATGTCCGCCACCGAGGCGAGCCGGATCGGAATCATCGGCGATGGCGGCGCATCGGGGGTTGCCTCCGTGGGCTGCGGCGCCGGCGTGCGTACCGGCTGCTGCCTCTCCTCCTGCCCCTGCTGTCCGCGGCCTGCGGGCTGGATCGGCCGGCCCGAGGAATCGACATTGATCGCCAGGTTGCCGATTTCGCGCAGCGTGCTGCGGTCTGCCTCGTCGGCGCGCACCAGGATCTCGATCTGCTTGTCCTCCTCGCGATAGCGTGAGGCGACGTCACCGCGGATCTTGTTGCGCAGAACGTTAGCCACCTGCGCCTCGTCGAGTCCGAGCCGCGCCAGCCGCGCGCGATCGAAGCGGATTTGGATCTCCGGGTTTCCAAGCTCGGTGCTGGTGGTCAGATCGCTCAGTCCGCGAATCCGCTCCAGCCGCGAGGCTACCAGGTCGGCTGCCGTCCGCAGATCGTCGAGATCGTAGCCGTAGATTTCGACCTCCACCGGCGTTTTGAAACTGAACAGCGTCGGACGGCTGAACGTGAACGACACCTCGGGATACTCGCGAAGGCGGCTGCGGAGCTGTTCGATGGCGCGCAGTTCGGCCGCATCGTCGGAACGGTTTCGCATGACCACGTAGAGTTGTGCGACGTTCTCCTCGTACGTGTTCTGCGCAAACTGATTCTTGTTGCTGCCGCCCACGCTCGAATAGACCAACCGTACTCCCTCGATTTCGGCGGCCTCGCGTTCGATGTCCTTCATCAGCCGGTCGGTCTGGGCCAGCGCCTTGCCCTTGGGCAGCCGGATTTCAAAGGCGAACTCGCCCTGCGTCAGAGGCGGAATCAACTCGGCGCCCAGATTCCCCGACGCCACCGCGGCGGAGATAATCAGCACTCCCGCCAGCAGGAACACCGTGAGCTTATTGTTCAGCGACCAGTTCAACAGCGCCGGATAGGCGCCCGACAGCGCGTTGAAGCCGCGCTCGAAGGCGCCCAGCGGAGGTCCGATGAGGCGCATCGCCATCCGTCCCAGCCACCGGATCGCGCGGCGCAGATCCATCACCAAGACGGTCACCAGCTCTCCGAAGACAAACGCCCGGACGCGCCGCGCGGTTCCGCGGGCCACGCGAAAACGGCGGACCACAGTATGAGCCGGCGGCGCATTCTCGTCCTCAGCCACGGCCGGAGCGCTCTCCTGCTCGTCCGGATCGTCCTCCTTACGGAATCCGAGCGCCAGGATCATCGGAATCACCGTAAGGGCGACCAGCAGAGAGGCCAGCAGGGAGTACGTAATCGTGAGGGCCTGGTCCTTGAAGAGCTGCCCCGCGATGCCCTCGACAAAAACTAGCGGCAGAAACACCGCAACGGTCGTCAGGGTCGAAGCAGTAACGGCCGTGCTCACCTCCCGCGTACCGCGAAATACCGCCTCTGCGAGCCCCGCAGCCTTCGACCTGTGCCGGTGCACCGATTCCAGCACGACGATCGAGTTATCCACCAGCATCCCGACACCCAGCGCCACGCCGCCGAGCGACATCAGGTTCAGCGTGATGCCGGTCTGGTACATCACCGCGAACGTGGCCATGATCGAGATCGGTATGGAGAAGCCGATCGTCGTCGTGCTGCGCAGATCGCGCAGGAAGACGAACAGCACGATGGTCGCGAGAATGCCGCCGAGGATCGCCGACAGCAGCACGTCGTTGACGGCCTGCTTGATGAAGTCGGCCTGGTTGAACACGATCTCAAGCTGAGTGTCCTTGGGGAACAGGTTGGCGCGTTTGAGCGCCGCGATCCGGTCCTGGACGGCGCGCGAGACCGTCACGGTATTGGCGTCGCCCTCCTTGTAGATCGCCAGTTCGACGCTCTCCTTTCCGTTCAGCCGTGCGATGATGTCGCGGTCCTTGGCGCCGCGCGTCACTGTCGCCACGTCGCCGAGGACGATCTTGCGGCCGTCCTGGTCGCGCAGGATGATCCGCTCCATCTCCTCGACCGAGCGGAACTGGTTCAGCATCCGCACCAGGTAATTGGCGTCGAGGTCGTAGAGGCTGCCGGAGGCCTGGTTCAGGTTCTCCTGCGCGAGGATGCGCGAGACTTCCGTGATCGGAATGCCGAGTTGCGCCAGGCGCTTCTCGTCGATCTCGATCCGGACCTGCTCCTCCAGACCGCCGATCACCTTGATCGCGGCGACGCCCTCGGTCGATTCGAGTCCCTTCTTCAGCTCCTTTTCGGCCGCATAGCGCAGGCGGCTCAGGCTCATGTCGCCCGAGAGCTGCAGCCGCATGATCGGATCGTGCGAGGGATCGAAGCGCAGGATGACGGGCCGCGCCGCGTCGCGAGGCAGAGGAACGAAGTCCAGCTTTTCGCGCGCCTCAAGCGCCGAGAGGTCCATGTTCGTCTTCCAGGCGAACTCAAGGACCACCTCAGACTGGCCGGAGCGCGAGGTCGAGCTGATGCGCGTCAGCCCCGGCAGCACGCCGACGGCCTCTTCGATCGGCCGCGTAATCAGCGACTCGACCTCCTCCGGCGCGGCGTCCTCGTAGTTGGTCTGGATCGTCAGCGACGGGTATGAGATATCCGGCAGCAGGTTCAGCGCCAGCCGGTCCAGCGAGACGATGCCGAACAGCACGACCGCAACGACGCACATCGAAACAGTCACGGGCCGCGCGATGGCGGTTCGGATGAAGTTCATGAGCGATCTCCCGGAGCGCGCGCCTCAGCTCTCGATGACCCTGAGCTTGGAGCCCTCTTTCAGAGCGCCCTGCCCCGCGGTCACCACCTTCTCGCCCGCGTTCACGCCGGACTTGACCTCCACCATGCCTTCGGCCTCGTATCCGACATCCACTTTGCTGCGCCGCGCCTTCTCGCCCTCGGCGATGTAGACGTAGTTCGTCCCGTCTTCTTCGAGCAGCGCTTTCTTGGGAATCAGGACCGCGTCGTTGCGCGTGTCCGTTCGAACCTCGACGCGGACGAAAGCGCCAGGCCGGAAGGACGGGTCGCGCGGATTCAGCTCGACCGTCACCTTCACGGTCCCGGTCGCCTGGTCGACGATGGGACTGATGCGCTCCACCTTCCCGGGCTCGGCGGCCGTGCCGTCGGATCCAAGGCGGATGGTCGCGCCCTGCCCTGGGCGGACGCGCTGCGCTTCCCGCTCGGAAACATAAATGTCGGCATACATTGGCGAGAAGGCTCCTAGGTTGAACAGAGCATCGAGAGTACGCACGCGCTGGCCCAGTTCCACGGACCGCCTGGTGATCAGACCGGAGAACGGCGCGCGGATGCGGGTTCGCGAGAGTTCCAGATCCGCCTGCGCGATTTCGGCCTCGAGTTCGGCCACCCGATGCGACAGCTCCTTGATCTCCGAGGTCGCTACACGATGGTCGTGCTCAAACTCGTCGAGCCGGTACTTGTACTGGGCGACCTCCTGCGCGCTGACCAACCCCTCGCGATGCGCCTTTGAGTACCGCTCAAACTCCGTCCGGGCATTGTCGATCTGCACGGCCGCCTTCTCCCACCGGATGCGGGCCTTCTCCAACTGCACCTTGGCTTGCGCCATCTTCTCTTTGGCGAGTTCGAGACGAATGCGAAGCTGGGCGTCATCGAGAGTGCACAGAACGTCGCCCTCCTTCACCAGATCACCCTCTTCCACATGGACGCGCTGCACGATGCCCTCCTGCTGGGTCGCTACGGCGACGTCGCGGAGCGCTCGCAGATTGCCGGTCGAGCTAACGTAGGAGGAGATCGGTCCGCGAACGGCGGCAACGAGTTCCACGGGGATGAACTCCCGCTCCCCCGTCTTGTCTTTTTTCGCCTTCCCGTCGGATCCCTTCTCCTTGGCCTCGACGCCGAAGGGGCCGATCTTCTTGCTCTTGACCAGCCAGACACCCCCGGCGACCGCCAGGACCAGAGCCAGAAATCCATACACCCGAACCCGAGCACTCATGCTGCTTGCGCTTCCTCCTGTGGACACGACCCAAATACTACAGACACCGTGAATACGGTTCAGTTAGCGGGAAAGTTCCGGAATTTCAAAAATTTTCTGCGGGTCGAGCCGGACGGCTCCGCAAATGTAAGACCGGATACGGGATCGCGGTCAGTAGGCGAGGATCTGTTCCGCTTTTCGAATGATATCTTCAACCTGCGGAAGGATTTCGGTTTCGAGTTGCGGATGGTATCCGACCCACGTATCGAGAGCGGCAACGCGCCCCACGGGCGCATCCAGGAAGTGAAATAGCTCGTCGGCGGCGCGCGCCGCGATTTCGGCTCCGAATCCCCAGGATAGCGTATCCTCGTGGACCACCAGAAGCCGGCTGGTCTTCTCCACCGAGCCAGCGATCGCCGCCCAGTCGTAGGGCGAAAGCGAGCGCAGATCAATGATCTCGATCGACTTCCGGATGTTGCGCGTCTCGATCTGCAGCGCCGCCTGCAGCGACTTCTGCACGAGCGCTCCATAGGTCACGATCGTGAGGCTGTCGCCGCGCTTGGCGAAGCGCGCCTTGCCGAAGGGGATGGTGTAGTCCGGCCCAGGATGCGGCGAACGATTATAGGGCTCGCGGTAGAGGCGCTTGTGCTCCAGAAACAGCACCGGATCGTCGCAGCGCAGCGCGGTACGCAGCAGGCCGCTGGCGTCGAGCGCATTCGAGGGCATCACGACCCGCAGTCCAGGGATATGCGTAAACAGGACCTCCCCGCACTGGCTATGGTAGACCGCGCCGCCGTTCAGGTAGCCGCCGATCGCCACCCGGATCACGGCCGGGCAGGAGAAGCCGTTATTGGACCGCCACCGCAGCGTCGCCAGTTCATCGCGAATCTGCATCATCGCGGGCCAGATGTAGTCGAAGAACTGGATCTCAGCGACGGGCTTGAACCCGCGCGTCGCCAGACCGATGGCGCGCCCCACGATGCCGGCCTCGGCCAGGGGTGTATTGAAGCAGCGCGCGGCGCCGAACTCGGTCTGGAGCCCGGCAGTGGCCTTGAAGACTCCGCCCTTACCCTTGACTTGGCCCAGGCTCTCCTGCCGGCTGCAGTCCGCCACGTCTTCGCCGAAAACCACGATCCGCTCGTCGCGCCGCATCTCCTCGGCAAGCGTCAGGTTGATGGCATCCACCATCGTCCGCGGATCGCCCTTCAGCCGGGGTTCGGTCTCGAAGACCGCCGAGGTCGGATCGACACGGTCCGAGTAGAGGAACCGCAGCGCCGACCCTTTGGGTGGTGGCGCGGCCTTCAGCGCCCACTCGGTGGTCCGCTGGACCTCGAGTTCGACCTCATGGACCAGGTTCTGCAGAGCGTGGCGGTCCAGCACCCCGTGCTCGACGAGGAATTCGGGGAAGCGAAGGACCGGATCGCGCGCCGCCTCGGCCTCACGCTCGGCCGCTGTCTTGTAGAGCCGCTCGTCATCGGAGAGCGAGTGCGAATAAGGTCGGATGACATGCGCGTGCAACAGCGCCGGACCTCGTCCCGCGCGGCAGTGCTCAACCGCCTTCCGCGCCGCCTCGTAGGACGCCAGAACGTCGCAGCCGTCCACCTCGATCCGGAACAGGTCCGGGAACCCCGCCACTATGCGGGAGATGCTACCGCCGGCTGTCTGGCGCTCGATCGGGACCGAAATCGCGTAGCCGTTGTCCTCCACCAGGAACAGTACGGGGAAGCGGTCCAGGCAGGCCATGTTTAGCGCCTCCCAGAATTCACCTTCGCTGGTGGCGCCATCGCCCGTGCAGACGACCGTGATCTCGTCGGATTCAGGATCGAGGAGCCGGCCTGCATGAGCGCAGCCGACGGCCTGGAGGAACTGCGTACCGGTAGGAGATGAGGCGCTGACGATGTTCAGGGCCGGCGAGCTCCAGTGCGACGGCATCTGTCGGCCGCCTGAGGCCGGATCGCTGCCCGCGCCCACGGCCTGGAGCAACATATCCTCGGCCGTCACCCCAAGCATCAGGCAGAGCGTGCGGTCGCGGTAGTAGGGATAGATCCAGTCGTGCCCAGGACGCAGCGCCATCGCGACAGCCGCCTGCACGGCCTCATGCCCCGCGCCGCTGATCTGGAAGAAGATGCGGTTCTGCCGTTTCAGCAGAATTTCGCGGTCATCCAGGCGGCGCGAGAGATGCATCGCGCGGAAGGCCCGGATCAGATCCTCCCGGCTCAGGCCATGATACGGGAAAGATCCAGGCGCGGCCGTGATTTCCGATCGCGTTGACACTCCGTCTGCGTCCCTTGTTCAAGTTTATCTTAGAGGCAAGCAGCGGGATCGAATACACGAGCGGCGGCTTGGGTTGCAGCGGCGATTCCGGGGTTAATAGAATAGTGGGGAGTCACGCCGCTGAGGTTCGCCCGGCCACTGGGCGCATTCTCCGTTGAAAACAAACCCAAAAGGAGACAAGACCGAAAACATGGCAGTTACAGGCGCAGGCTTGGAAGGCGTCGTCGCCGCGGAATCCAGCATTTGCTACATCGATGGCGCAGCCGGGTTATTGAGCTACCAGGGCTTCAACATCCATACGCTGGCCGAAAACGCCACCTTCGAAGAGGTCATCTACCTGCTCTGGACCGGTCGGCTCCCCAACCGGTCCGAACTCGCCGGCCTGAAGCAGGCGCTGGTTGCAAACCGCGCGCTCCCTGCCCCCGTCATCGACTTTCTCCGGAGCGTCCCGAAGGGTATCCCGATGGACGTGGTCCGTACTGCCGTGTCGATGCTCTCCCTGCACGACCCCTCCCCGACCGATACTTCGGCAGAAGCCGCCACCGCGAAGGCCCAGCGCCTCATGGCCCAGACCGCGACGATCGTCACCACCTTCGACCGGCTTCGCAATGGCCGCGAGGTCATCGAGGGCGATCCTGAGCTCGGCTTTGCCGCCAACTTCCTGTACACGCTGACCGGGAAGCGACCGGACGAGGTCATGGAGCGCGCCTTCGACGTCGCCCTCACCCTTCATGCCGATCACGAATTCAACGCCTCCACCTTCGCGGCCCGCGTCACCGCCGCGACGCTCTCCGATATCTACTCGGCCGTCACCAGCGCCATTGGAGCGCTCAAGGGTCCTTTGCACGGCGGCGCCAACGAAGACGTCATCCGGATGCTGCTCGCCACCGAGAGCGCCGATCAGGCCGTCGAGCAGGTGAAGCAGAAACTCGCCCAGAAGATCAAAATTCCCGGATTCGGCCATCGCGTCTACCGCACCGAGGACCCGCGCGCCACCCACCTCCGCGTGCTCTCGGAAGAATTGGGCCGGCGGACCGGCCACCTCAGGCTCTACGAAATTTCCAAACGAATTGAGGAGACCGTCAAGTCGGAAAAGGATCTGAACGCCAACGTGGACTTCTATTCGGCCTCCACCTATTACTCGCTCGGCATCCCCGTGGATCTGTTCACCCCGATTTTCGCGGTGAGCCGCATGTCCGGATGGACCGCGCACATCCTCGAACAGTACCGGAACAACCGGCTCATCCGCCCGCGCGCCGATTACAAAGGAGCGCCGGTGGGTCAGCCCTGGACTCCCATCTCCGAACGCTAACGTCCCCATGCACGACTTATCCTTTTTCCGGTCGAGCCACGACACGATCGCGCCGAGGCTCGCAACACGCGGTTTCACCCTGGACACGAACTATTTCCGGGACCTCGACGCCCGCCGCCGCGCCGCCGTCACCGAAACCGAAAACCTGAAAGCGCTCCGGAATTCCGAGAGCATGGAGATCAGCAAACTCCGCAAGCAGGGCGTCGATACGTCCGAGCGGCAGCAGAAGGTCCGGGAAATCGGCGACCGGATCGCGGCGCTTGATCAGCAGGTCAGCCAGCTCGACGAAGAGTTCCGGAGCTGGCTGGCGGGCATCCCCAACATCCCGCACGAGTCCGTGCCGGTGGGCAGAAGCGCCGAAGACAACGTCGAAATCCGGCGCCACGGCGAGCCCCGCATCTTCGACTTCGACCCCAAGGCACACTGGGATCTTGGCGCCGAACTCGGCATCCTGGACCTCCAGCGCGCCGCCAAGGTGACAGGAGCGCGATTCGCTGTCTACTGGGGCGCCGGAGCGCGCCTGGAGCGCGCCCTGATAAACTTCATGCTCGACGTCCATACGCGTGAGCACGGCTATACCGAGGTGCTGCCGCCCTTTCTGATCAACTCGGCCAGCCTCTTCGGAACGGGCCAGTTGCCGAAGTTCGCCGAAGACCTGTTCAAGTGTGAGAACTTCGACTTTTGGCTGGCCCCGACCGCCGAAGTGCCCGTGACAAACCTGTTCCGCGAAGAGACACTTGATGCCGACCGGCTCCCCATCAGCCTCTGCGCCTACACGCCCTGTTTTCGTAGCGAGGCCGGCTCCTACGGGCGAGATGTGCGCGGCATCATCCGGCAGCACCAGTTCCAGAAAGTTGAACTGGTGAAGTTCACCCAGCCCTCACAGAGCTACGACGAATTGGAGAAGCTGACGGCGAACGCCGAGGAGATTCTCAGGCGCCTCGGGCTTCCTTACCGGACCGTCGTTCTCTGTACAGGCGACATGGGCTTCTCCGCGGCCAAGACCTACGACATCGAGGTATGGCTGCCGAGCCAGAATGAGTACAAGGAGATCTCCTCCTGCTCGAATTTCGAGGCCTTCCAGGCCCGGCGCGCCTCGATCCGGTGCAAGGCCGGCAAGGGCAAGGCCGAGTTCGCCCACACGCTGAACGGCAGCGGGCTCGCCGTCGGACGCACCTGGGTCGCGATTCTGGAGAACTACCAGCAGCGCGACGGCAGCGTCGTCGTCCCCGAGGCGCTGCGGCCCTACCTGAACTGCGAAGTGATCACGCGCGAGGGATTGCTACAATAGCAGTCACAGATTTTCGCAATTTTGCCTCATTGAAATAAACCGAAACAGGACAATCAGTTGGGAGATGTCCGCGCTGTTTTTCGGGCGATTTCCTTGCATGACGCCGCTAAACTGAAGCCGAGACGAATCGTTTCCGTCAGCCCGGCCTTCTTCGGAATCCGGGCTTTTTCTTTTTGGAGGCAAACCATGCTGTATATTCGAGGGCCGCACGTCGCGGCCGCCCTGATCGCACTGTGTCTGTCACCGCTTCTCTCCGCGGCGCCCACGCTTACCACCATCCAGGACACACTCTACAAGGCCGACGGCACATTGTTCTCGGGCTTTGCCTTTGTCGAGTGGAAGGGCTTCCAGGTCGATGGAAGTTCCAATGTCGCGACCCAGAGCGCCGTCGTCCCGATCATTAACGGCGTCCTGTACGTGCAATTGGCGCCCACCACGACTGTGAGCCCGTCAGCGTATTACACCGTCCGCTACAACAGTGACGGGCGGATCCAGTTCACCGAGACCTGGGTCGTGCCATTGAGCCCGGTGCCGCTGAAGTTAAAAGACGTGCGCATCGCGGCGCCGCCGCCCGGCTCCGGAGGCGTGATCCCCCCGCCCGTGATGACGCAGGTCACGATTCCCGACGTCATCGGGCTCAGCGAGGAACTGGCTGTCCGCCCACCGCGCGGCGTCGGCTTCGCCCCGTCCCGTGCCGCCGTCATCAACAGCGCCGGCGCCCTCGAATCTGCCGTGGGCAATCTGGCCGATTGCGTTCGCGTCGACGGCACCTCCGGTCCCTGCGGCACTCCCGGCAGCGGCCCCCAGTTCGTGGACAATGAAACGCCCGCAGGCCTGATTAACGGCACCAATGCCGTTTTCACCCTGGCCGATGCCCCAAGTCCGGCCTCAAGTCTGACGCTGTTCCGCAACGGCGTCCGCCAGAAGGAAAACCTGGACTATCAGCTCGCCGGCAACGTGATTACCTTCCTGAGCAGCGCCATCCCGTCGGTCGGCGACGTCCTGCTGTCCTCCTACCGGCTGGACGATCCCGCCTCCCCCACCGGTGAGGCCTCCGGGGCGCTGACCGGCTTTTACCCGAGTCCGTCCATCGCGGCGGAAGTGATCACCAACCTTAACATCAGTCCTAACGCAGCGATCGCCGAGTCGAAACTGGCGCTCAACTTTCCCACCCACTCCAATGCGAATGACCCCACGACTGACCAGAAAGCGGCGCTCGCAGGCACGGCCGGCGCCCCGTCGACAACCAATCGCTACGTAACCGATCAGGACAGCCGGCTGAGCAATGCCAGGATGCCGCTGCCGCACGGACTCCTCGGCGCCGAGCACGGCGACACGACTGCCGCTTCGCCCGTGCGCGGCGATCTGATCGTCGCCCAGGGCGCCTCGCCGACTACATGGAGGCGGCTGGCGCTCGGTCCGGCGAACCGCTGCCTGATGTCCAATGGCGTCGACGCAGTCTGGAACACCTGCCTGTTCACCGGATTCGCCGCCGGGAGCATCCCTTTTGTGGATTCGCTGGGCAATCTCGCCCAAAACACGACGAGGCTCTCCTGGGATAACACCAACCGCCGGCTCTCCATCGGCACCGACCAGTCCCTCTCGACACTCTACCTGTACGACTCCGCACCGACCGTCGGCTCGACCGGTCTCACGATCCGCGCCGGGCAGGGCCAAGGCTCCTCGCCACTCCAGCGCTGGCTCGACTCCAACGGCGTCGAATTGGCCCGCATGAATGCGCAAGGCTACTTCGTCGGCGCCGGCTTTCAGGGAGCTTCGACCCCAACCAGGGCCGCTTGGCGGGATCCCGGCACGTCCACCGACCCAACCTCGCGCAACGACGGCGACACATGGCACAATTCCACCGAAAACACGAGGAAATCGAGCGAATCCGGCCAGGTGCACACGAGTCCGCAGGTAATTTGCAGCAGCACGGGCGGCGCCACGAGTTCGACTGCCCTATCCCTGCTCGGGACCTGCCAAATCCCTGGCGGCCTGCTCCGTAGCGGCGATCGCATTGATCTTCGCTTCGACTATTCGCACGCCGGGGCCGCCACCAGTTTCCTGATCGAGGTGAGATGGTCCTCTTCCACAATTCTGGTCCGCGGCGGCGCGGCCTCCGAGTCACGCCTCTCCGGGCGGGCCGACCTCGGCATCACCGCATCGAATACGGATTGGAGCGTGCAAAGCTGGGGTTCGTCCCTGCCGCTGGCTGTCGGGGCCGGGACCCACAACATGGGCGCTGAGCTCCCCGTGGTCGTCGAAATCCTCGGTCAGATGGACGCCTCCACGGCGGACACGATATCCCTGAGGAACTTTACAGTGATCCGCTATCCGGCGCAGGCCAATCCGTAGGCGCCCGCCGTGGCGGTCCGCCATCGATGGCTACCCCTAAGGAGTTTTCCACGAAGTTCTACGGTCAAAACTGGCTTGCCGGGACTTTTGTAATGGATCACTATGGGAAAGAAACATCCGGAGGAATGGCCGCTGATGACGCTCCAATGGTTCACTGGCAAATTATTTCCCCTCACACGGCTCTGGGGTGACCGGCGCGGGCAGGACATGATCGAGTACGCCTTGCTCGCCGGCTTCGTCGTGATCGCGGTGGCGGCCGTGCTGCCACCCACGATTATGCCCGCCGTCAGCACCATCTTTTCGAAGATCGTGAACCTGTTTCAACAGGTTTCATAAGGTAAGAGCCTGAAGTAGGCCACGAGCCGGCGCCGGTTGCCCGCTCTAGTCGAGGTACTTCTTCAGATCGGGATTCAACTGAGCCTGCACCTCCGGCAGGTCCAGGTTCTCGATCGTCACGAGCAGCGGGGCGAGATTGTTGATCTTCTCGACGCTCGCCCCGTCCAGCGTCTTCACTGCGGCCATCACCGACTCGTACCCCATCTTGAACGGGTGCTGCACGACCAGCGAGTCCATCACGCCGGCCCTGAGGTCGTCAAGCAGCGTCGGACTCCAGTCGAAACCAACCAGCCGGACCTTGCTCTGCCTCGCCTTCAATGCCTGCGCCGCACCAACCGTGCTCGACTCATTCGAAGAGAACATCGCGTCGAGATTCGGATGCGCCGTCAGCATATTCTCGGAAATCGCCAGCGATTTCGCAAAATCAGCCATCCCGTAGCGCTGGTCGACGATTCGGATTCCGGGAAAGTCCTTTTGGATGCGATCCTGAAAACCCTGCTCGCGCGCCATCGTGGAGGCCACGCCGGGCTGGTTCTGCACCATCGCGATCACGCCCTTGCCCCCGAGAATCTTCCCGATTCGCTCGGCCGCGATCTCACCCGCCAGATAATTGTCCGTCGCGACCTGCGAGACGAACTCCTCGGTAGCGATGCCGGAGTCGAAGATGATCACCGGGATCTTCTCCCGCCCGGCCCGTTCGACCACGCTGACCAGCGCCTTCCGGTCGATCGGCGCCACCGCGATCGCGTCAACCCGCCGATTGATCATCGACTCAACGATCTTGATCTGCCCGGGGATGTCCGTCTCGGCCGTGGGCCCGTTCCAGATCACTTCCACCCCGGTCTCTCTTGCGGCCGCGACCGCCCCCGCGTTGACCGACTGCCAGAACAGGTGTGCGCGCCCCTGCGGCACCACGCCGATCACCCGCTTCTTCTCGCGGTTACAGCCCGTCATCAAAAAGAAAGGCGCCAGCACTCCGCAAAGGGAGGCCAGCGCCAACGCGTACCTGAGTTTGATCATTCCGGGAACCGTTCCGGCGCCTTGATGTGATGCCAGCCTTCGCCGGTCAGAGCATGCAGAAAGTCCACCAGGTCCTTCTTCTCCTGAGCGGTCAGGTTGAGCGGCTTCATCTTCTCGTCGAGGTTTTTGTTCTTCAGGCCCCCGACATTGTAGTAATCCACCACCTCTTCCAAAGTCTTCAGGCTCCCGTCGTGCATGTACGGCCCGGTTTTGGCGATCTCGCGCAGCGTCGGAGTCTTGAAGGAGCCCCAATCCCCGGGCTTCTTCGTCACCTCGAAGCGGCCGACATCCGGTTCGGGCTTGTCGGTCCCGATGCCGATATTGGCAAACATGTTCGAAGTAAAGTTGATGCCCTCATGGCACTGATCGCACTTTGCCTTGTTGAAATACACCTCCATGCCGCGAATCTGCTCGGGCGTCATCGCGCGCTTGTTGCCTGCCTTGTACTTGTCATACGGCGCGTTGCCCGAAAGCACAGTGCGCTCGAAGGTGGCGATCGCCATGGCGACGTGATCGATGTTGAAGTCTTCGGTATCGAACGCTTTCTTGAACATCGCCCGGTATCCGGGAATCTTCTTCAGGGTCGCAACCACGTTCTCGTGGGTGTTGCCCATTTCGATCGGATTGGCGATGGGACCCTTGGCCTGTTCCTCCAGCGTCGGGGCGCGGCCATCCCAGAACTGAGCCAGGCTGTAGGCGCGATTTAGCACCGTAGGCGCGCTGCGCCCGCCCTTCTGCCCCCGGATGCCGGTCGAAACCGGGGCGCCGTCGGTGAAGGCGAACTTCGGATCGTGACAGCTTGCACACGCCACAGTATTGTCGGCCGACAGGCGCTTGTCGAAATAAAGGAAGTAGCCCAACTCCGCCTTCGCCGGACTGTAAGGATTCTCGACCGGCCATGCGATGGGCAGCAAACCAAGCGGCACCTTGACTTCAGACGGGAAGGTCACTTCACCGGACTGCGCGGCAAGCTGCCCAGCCATACCCAATAACAAAACGGCTGATGAGAGCCCCATCAGCCGTTTCGACGAACGGAAAGAAAACAGCCTCATCATCGCGAGCGCCTACTTCTTAAGGAAACCATGCACGTAAAGGGCGCGATAGCCACCGTGCGAGGACAGAGTGCCGGTCACTTCCATGATGTGCGAGGCATGCTCGATGGCGGCCTGACGGAAATTGGTCAGCCCGTCCCGCCGCGGATCGTGCTCTTCTTCCATCAGCATGTAGAGCGTGCCGTCCTCGGCCAGCAGTCCGATGGGCTGGCCCGCCTCAAAGCACTTTTGCGCACAGGAGCGGTGCTTCTCGCCATGCTTGCCGATCTGCAGGTAGCAGGAGAAATCGAGAATCTCGCCCACCACCGTCGCCGCCTGCGCCTGGTTCGGCTTGCCGTCCACCGAGGCGCCAAGCGTCGTCGCCGTCCATACCGAGGCCGGCTTCGTACCAAGCTTCCCATGCGGTTTCGAATAGCTCCCGGTCTCAGCCACCATCTGGGGCTGAAGGATTCCCGGTCCCTTCTTCGAAGAGTTCTTTCCGCTTTGCGCAATCAACGTGGCCGAGATAGCCACCACGCCGAGGCCCAAAAGCACCAACTGAATCGACTTCCTCATGATTGTCCTTTATCCTTTTCTATTTCGATCCGTAACCGATCCTACCCGCGAACGCTGGCCGCCGGGATCTTGCGCAGCAGATCCTCCATCTCCTGGCGGCTCTCCGCCCCGATCGTGAAGCAGTCGACGCAGTCGAGAGCGAGCGCATACTGCAGGCACTCATCAGCGCGATTCCGCAACTTGCCTGCGCCAAGAATCTTCATCCCGATAATGCCTTTCCCCGCTGCCTTCATCTGGCGGAGCACCCCCAGCACCGTCTCGGGATCGGCATCCATCGCGACGCCCGCCGGATTGATTCGCGCCAGGTCCACCTGGACCCACGGCGTGCGCGCCGCCGTCTTCAGCGCATCGAGCGTATGGCAGGAGACGCCGTGCGTGCGGATGATTCCCTTCTCGCGCGCTTCCGAAATCGCGGCCATCGCGCCCTTCTTCCGCTCCGGCCAGTCGCCATCCAGCATGCAGTGAAGGAGCATGATGTCGATGTAGTCCGTACCGATCTCGCGCCGGAAGCGGTCGAGGTCTGCCTTCATCTCCTCCTCTGTATTGGCGTGCGTCTTGGTCAGGATTGTTACCTTCTCGCGCGGAACGCTCTTGAGCGCTTCCTTCAGATGCGGATGGCTGCCGTACTGATCGGCGGAATCCCAGAAGTTCAGGCCCTGGTCATAGGCGGCGCGGAAAAGATCGCCGACGCCCTGCAACCCGAGCTTCTTCGTCTGATTCGAACTGCCGCCCGAGCCGTTGGTGCCCGTCCCGAGAGCCAGGCGGCTCATCCGGACTTTCATCGGACCCAGCTCAATCTGATCCGTGGCGTACTTCTTTGTGTTGGCGGCAAACAGGTGGTGCGGGAAAGCGTTGAGTGCAATCGTTCCGACAGTGGCGACACCGCCACCCAGAAAGCTACGGCGCTTCATGGAACCTCCAGTAATAGGAAAAATATCACAAGCCGGAAATACAGCACAAGGAACGGCGAACCGGGATACAATGTCTGCTCCATGCGCTTTGCGTGCTTGAGCATCCTTATGTCCACCATCGTTACCCTGACGGCCGCACCCGCCCAGGAGAGATTCCACGCCCGCTCCATGGTCATCACCCAGCGCGGCATTGTCGCGACCAGCCAGACGCTGGCGTCGCAGGCAGGCGTCGAGATTCTCAGGCGCGGCGGCTCGGCCATCGACGCCGCCATCGCGGCCAACGCCGTCCTCGGCGTGGTCGAGCCAATGAGCAACGGCATCGGCGGCGATCTGTTCGCCATTTACCGGGACGCAAAGTCGGGCGAGCTGACCGGCCTCAACGCCAGCGGCTGGTCGCCGCGCCGCCTCACTCCCGAATTCCTCGCCGAACGCGGTCTCCCGGTCATGCCCCAGGATGGAATCCTGTCGGCAACCGTGCCCGGATGCGTCGACGGCTGGGAGAAGCTCCACAAGCGCTTCGGCCGCCTGCCGTGGAAGGAACTGTTCGTCCCCGCCATCTACTACGCCGAGCACGGCTTCCCTGTCACCGAAATCATCCAGGGCCACTGGCAGGACGGCTTCATGAAGCTCTCGATGAGCGATTACTCCCGGGCGCTGTTCCTCCCCAACGGCAACGCGCCCAATGTCGGCCAGATCTTCCGCAACCCCGATTTGGCGAAGGCTCTGCGCGCGGTAGCCGACGGCGGCGCGCGCGCCTTCTACGATGGCCCTGTTGCACAGGCGATTCTCAACACTTCCCAGCGCCTCGGCGGCGTCTTCGAACCGGCCGATCTCAAGGAGTTCGAATCGGAATGGGTCCAGCCGATCTCGGGCAACTATCGCGGCTGGGAGGTCTTTGAGCTGCCGCCCAACTCGCAGGGCATCGCCGCCATCGAGATGCTTCACATCCTCGAAGAGTTCCCTCTCAGCCTCTACACGCCCATGAGCGCCGAGGCCTTCCATCTCAAAATCGAGGCCCAGAAGCTCGCCTATGAAGACCTCCAGCGCTACGTCGGCGACCCGCGCTTCAGCCGCGTCCCCGTATCAGGGCTGCTCTCCAAAGAATACGCCTCCCAACGCGCCAAACTGATCGATCGCGAAAAGGCCAACTGCGACTTTACCCCCGGCGATCCGCCCGGCGCCGGAGACACCATCTACATGACCACCATCGACGGCGATGGCAACCTCGTATCGCTGATCCAGAGCATCTATCAGAGTTTCGGGTCCGGGACGGTAGTGGATGGCATGGGCTTCCATCTGCACAACCGCGCCGGACTCTTCACCCTGGAGCCCGGCCACCCCAACGTGCTCGCCGGACGCAAGCGCCCTTTCACCACGATCATTCCGGCCTACATGCGCAAGGACAACGTCCACGTCGGCTTCGGCATCATGGGCGGGCTGAACCAGGCGCAGGCGCATGCCCAGTTTGTCTCCAACTTCGTCGACCACGGGATGAACATCCAGGCGGCGCTGGAAGCACCCCGCTTCACCCGGCTGGAATTCGGCGGATGCGGCGTCATGATTGAGGGCCGCGTGCCGCCGGAGGTCCGTCAGGCCCTCACCCGGCTCGGCCATCAACTCGACGTGCGTGGCGATTTCTCAAGCTGGATGGGCGGAGGCCAGGCCATCCTGCTCGACACCGCTTCCGGGACCAGGTACGGAGCCTCGTCTCCGCGCAAGGATGGCGCAGCGATCCCCGAGCCGGACCCCTATTTCAACCCCCAGACGCAGCAGCCCACATCCCGCTAAGATGTGTACTTAGCAGGAGGGCAACATGGCTTCGGAAACGAACCGGCGACAGGCTTTGAAGGCGATGGCTGCGGCATCGGCGCTCCCGGTGCTCAACGCACAGCAGCACCAGCACGCGACGGATGACAAGAAGATGGACGCGGCGCCCTACAAGCCGCAGTTCTTTCAACCCGAAGAATACGCTCTCCTCGGTACGCTGGTCGATCTGATCATCCCGCGCACCGACACGCCCGGCGCCGTGGATGCCGGTGTCCCTGTGGACATCGACCGGCGTGCCGCCCGCGACCGAAAGCTCGGCGAGCAGCTACGCACCGGTCTCGGCTGGCTTGACCGCCGCGCCGCCACGCTCCATGGAACAAACTTCGGCAGGCTCTCCGAGGACCGGCAGATAGCGATCCTGAAGCCAATCAGCGAGGAGCCCGGCACCGAACCCGGCGCCTTCGTCCGGATCGTCAAAAACCTGACCGTCGACGCCTATTACAGTTCGCGCGAGGGACTGCAACAGGAACTCGGTTGGAACGCAAACACCTATCTGCCCGAATTCAAGGGCTGCACCCATCCGGAGCACCAGGCCTGATGCAAATCAAACGCTCACCCAAGGTTCACGATGTCATCATCGTCGGCAGCGGCGCGTCCGGCGGCATGGCGGCCTGGAATCTCACGCGCCAGGGCGTCAACGTCCTGCTGCTCGACGCCGGCACGAAGTTCCGGCGCGCCAGTTTCTGGACCCACGTCAAGCCCTGGGAATGGAAGGACCGGGTCGAGCGCGGCCTGCGCCCGCCCCAGTTCCTCCTCGACACAAAAGAGCAGCCCTACACCTATCCCGACGGCCAGTATTTCGACCTCGTCCGCGTCTGGGGCCGCGGCGGCAAGACCAACATCTGGGGGCGCGTCTCCCTGCGCTACTCGGACCTCGACTTCGAAGGACCGGCGCGCGACGGCTGGGAGATCCCGTGGCCGATCCGATACAAGGACATCGCGCCCTACTACGACCGTGTGGAGCAGTTGATCGGCGTCTGTGGCGGCGACGACGATCAGGACTCGCTGCCGGGCAGCAGATATCACCTCCCCGCGCCTGCGCCCCGCTGCGGCGAGCGCCTGCTCCAGAAGGCCGCCGCGAACATCGGAATTTCGATCGTTTCCCAGCGCCGCGCCGTCCTCACGCGCCCGCACAATGGCCGCGCTCAGTGCCACTTCTGCGGCGCCTGCGGACGCGGCTGCGACGTCTCGGCCTTTTTCAACTCCTCGGACTATCTCATCGAGCCGGCTTTCGCGACCAAGCGGCTGCAAATCATCGACAACGCCGTGGTCGCCCGAATCCTGGTCGATGACAAGGGCCTCGCCAGCGGCGTCCAGTACTTCGACCGCGCGACGAAACAAGAGCACCGCGTTTACGGCAAGCGCGTGATCGTCGCGGCCTCCTGCATCGATTCGACGCGCATCCTGCTCAACTCCAAGTCCGGCAAGCACCCCAACGGAATCGGCAATTCGAGCGATGTCATCGGGCGCTATCTGACCGAACAGGTGCGCTTCCACATGTACGGTTTCGTGCCGGAACTGATGGGCGGCCCCGTGCACAACGACGACGGCATCGGCGGCGAGCACATCTTCATGCCGCGCTTCAATCACCGCGACGGCCGCAAACGGGACTACCTCCGCGGCTTCGGCTCGCAGTTCTGGGGCACCGGCTCGCAGGCGGGCGCGGGCTTCGCCAAACAGATCCCCGGCTTCGGCGCCGACTTCAAGCACGCCGTTAAGCAGCGCTATCCCGCCCTGGTCGCGATGCATCCCTACGGCGAAGTATTGCCGCGCCCTGAAAATCGCGTAGTCATCGACGAGTCGCGCCTCGATCCGTTCGGCGTGCCCGTCGCGCGGATCGAGTTCAAGATCGGCGAGAACGAGCGCAAGATGATCAGCGACATGTACGACACCGCCGAGGGGATTCTGCGGGCCGCCAAGGCCGAGATTCTGCCCTTCAAGCGCGGCGAAGTGGACGTGGCGGGCAGCGCCATCCACGAGCACGGCACCTGCCGCATGGGTGACGATCCGAAGCGCTCCGCGCTGAACGGCTTTTGCCAGTCCCACGATGTGAAGAACCTGTTTATCGTGGACGGGGCGGCCTTCACCACCGCCTCGGAGAAGAACCCGACCCTGACGATCCTGGCGCTCGCCTGGCGCGCGACGGATTATCTTGCGTCCGAAATGAAGGCCGGGCGGGTGTAGCGGGCCAACCGCTACACTGGATGGAGGAGATTTCATGTCCAAACAGTATTCGGCTCCTCCGCCGATGACCATCGACCCGAACAAGAGCTACACCGCGTCTTTCGAGACCTCGCGCGGCACCATCGTATGTGACCTGTTCGCCAAAGAGGCGCCCGTGACCGTGAATAATTTCGTGTTCCTGGCCCGGGAAGGTTTTTACGACGGCACCACCTTCCATCGCGTGATCCAGGACTTCATGATTCAAGGCGGGGACCCGACCGGAACGGGGCGCGGCGGTCCAGGCTATCGCTTCCAGGACGAGTTCGCCGGCAACCCGCACCGTCACCAGGTGGGCTCACTCTCGATGGCCAACGCCGGCCCGAACACCAACGGCAGCCAGTTCTTCATCACCCACATCGTCACCGACTGGCTCGACGGCAAGCACACCATCTTCGGTCAGGTACGCAGCGGCCAGGAAGTGGTCAACTCCACGCAGCAGGGCGATGTGCTGACGAAGGTGACGATCGCCGAGAGTTAACATAACAGCCCGTAGCAGAAGTCGCGCGGCCCGCGGCCCTTCTGTCACGGGCCGTTAAGCCGGCTGGCGCACCGAGGCGGCGCCGGTCCCTTGCTGAAGATGCTGCTCCAACTGCCGCAATAGCCCCATCAGCCGGGGGCCCGCCGCCGGGTCGTGGCCGTAGCGAAGATCGTTATAGGCCGCCGTCACCTCCTGCACCAGTTCGGCCGTCTCCGAGCGCGGCATCACCCGGACAAACTCCGTCGGGGTCATCCAGGCCGGCTTGGCGATTCCCCGCTTCTCAAGCAGTCGCAGCATTCCCCGGTAAAGAACGGTCGCGTCAGTGGCGCTCACCTCTCCGCGCCTCACGCGCTCCGCGCGGCGCATAGCCACCCAGCGCACCCAAAGCAGCGGCGCCGACGCCATCGCCAGGATCGCGGCCAGCGTCCATCCAAGCATCACAAGCCCGGAATCGCGCACCGTCGCCACGACCCCTTCTTTGAACTCCGCCGCCGCACGGCTCAGCCGCTCCATCCACAACCAGCCTGCCTTGCGCCGCGACGCCTCGAGTTTCTCCGCCAGGTTCAACTGCCGGTCGAGATCGTAGTTGACCACCCACTCCTGCCAGAACGTCTCGGCGGCATCCACGTATAGCAGCATCTTCGACCACAGCGTGACGACGTCGCCGTCCGGATCGGGCGGCGTCGGATCGAACGTAGTCCAGCCGCGGCCGGACAGGTAAGCCTCCACCCAGCTATGGGCATCGGCGGCCCGCACCACCACCCAGCCGCTCAACGGGTTGTAGATGCCACTTTGGAAGCCCGTCACCACGCGCGCCGGGATGCCCTGGGTCCGCAGCATGACCGCCATCGCGGAGGCGAAGTACTCGCAGTGGCCCTTGCGCCGCGTAAACAGGAAGTGTGCGATCGGGTCTTCCACCTCCTGCCTGAGCAGCTCCGTGGTGTAACCAAACCGGGTAGCCAGCAATTCTTCGATCGCCTCGGCACGCCGTGCGTCGCTCGCGCCTGGCGCGACCCCGGTCGAGAGCTCCGCGATCCGTGGATCGAGCCGCGGAAGCCGCAAATACAGTTCCTTCTGCTCGGCCGAGAGCTCCGGAACCACCAGACCGTCGGCCTTGGTCAGAGGCGCCGAACGATCCTCCTCCGGCAGGAAGCTGTAAACCGAATAGCGCACGCCGTCAACGCTCGTATAGCCCAGCCTGTAGCCGTCCACCGGCGTCCGGATCAACAGCGGCGCCGAAATTTGCAGAAACTCCGGAATCCCCGCAAAGAAGAGCGTGTCGGAAGCGATCGGGCGAAGGTGAACTTCATAGCCCACCCGGCGCCCCAGCCGCCAGCTCTGCGAATGGCTGTCGAGCGTGAACTGGCCGCTGCGCGATTCGAGCTTCTGCCCCGCGTGCGAGGAGTTGAACCAACGCCGGCCATCAAACTCCGCCAGCGCCGTCCCGCGCCATTTCAGCGAAGGCGGCTGCGTCGCGGCGTAGAAATGGACGCGCATCACCGGCGTATTGTGCCGCTTGATCTCGCCGATCTCCCCAAGCGTGACCTCGTTCGAGAAGCCCGAAAGGTGATACCGCTCCGGCACCAGGTGGCGGAAGGCGGCCCGCGCGGTTCGCGGCAGGAGAAAAAACAGTACGGCCGTCATCAGCAGGATGCCCAGCGTCGTGAAGGCTGTCAGAGCAGTGAGCCGCCCATAGACGCCCCGCTGACCCGGACGAGAAACGACGCCAGCGCGCGCGGCCGATCGCCGCATTTCGAAGCTCGCAAACGTCGCGACCGCGAAGACCAGGAAGCAGGCCAGGAAAAAGACAAAGTTCAGGCTGACCGAAAGAACCGACGCCGCCAGGATCTCCAGAAACGCCAGGATCGTCAGGAAAAAATAGTCGCGATTCGTTCTGGCCCCAAGCACCTTCATCACCGCAAGGAAGAAGATCAGGTGCACGGTGGCCGGCAAAAATCCTTCGGAGATGAAGGCGTAGTCGATCGGGTAAAAGGCGATGTAGCAGGCCGTGACGGCCGTGACCAGCCGCGGCGAAAGCTCAATGCGGATGAGGCCTGCGGTGTGCAGTCCGCGGGCGAACAGAGCCAGGCCCGCGACAAGAATCGTCGGAAGGTCGAGCGAACCCGAACCCGCCACCGCGAGATAGCCGCTCGTCAGCAGCCCGAGGAGCGCGAATTCGAAGAAACGGTTTAGCGACGTCCTCGGAACTGCGGGGTTCGCCGCGGAGCGGGCCATGATTTCACATTTTAGCAAGCGCTCTTCCGAAGGCGCGGCTGAAGGTGGTCAGCCGCTCGCGGCCGGCCTGCGGCGACTCGGCGATCACGAAGTAGACGCCCTCGTAAAAAGCGAGCTTCCCTTCCTCCGGCCTGTGCTTTTGCAGCGCCTCGAAGGCGCCCGCGCCCGTCGACATCCGGTAGACCGTCACGCCGATCTCTTCCGGACCGGTGTAGCGGCCCCGTGCCGCCTCTCGCAGCCCCAGGGCCCGGATCGTCTCGGGCGCCTCCTCCGCTGCCACCGGTTCGGATTCCGCCAGCGTCCACTCGCCCCCAACCGCCTCGGGCAGCAGCAGACGGGGCTCCTCCCTGCGGCATCCGGCCGCCATCAGCAGAGCGGCGATCCAATATCTGCGGGTCATCGGGGAAGTCATGAGGCTGTTTTCTATGTTAAAACGAGTAGGTGCAGCTTTCCGTCTTCCACGATCACTCCGATTCAGAAGCACACTTTGAAACCTTCCGGAAGAACTCAGTCATTCAGAAGCTGAGAACAGTGGACGAACAGGCCCGCACGAAGGGTCTGGACTCGCTCGAACCGGCGAAGAGCCCTCTCATTTCGCTCGGGATGGAGATCGACGACACCGGCCTCGTCACCAAGAACGGCTACGGCGTCTTCCACCTGAGCTGGCTGGCGCAGCAGCATCCCGAATGGCCGGATACGATCGCAACGGAACTGCAGGAGATACGCGCCCGCCTCCGCGAGACCCACAGGAAGCCCCTCCGCTTCCTCATCTGGGCCGGCATGGGCGGCTCGTCAGAAGATAAGGCGATGTACAACGCGGCCGGCCTGCTGCGCCGCGGCCCGCGCGTCTATGTGCTCGACTCGACCGACCCCTCCAAGCTCAAGCACATCCTCGACGACATGACCCGCCGCGCCAAGGCGCCGCTGCCCGAGGTGCTCCGGAGCACCCTCGTCGTCGGGATGGCGATGGGGATGACCTCTTACGAGCCCGTCGTCAATCTCCAGGTGCTGGCGAAGCTCTATGAGAAGCACAGGATCGACAGCCGTCCGAACTTTGTCTACATGACACTACCCGGTTCGCTGCTCGATCAGTTCGGCGCCTCCCGAGGATATCGCAAAGTCGAATTGCAGCCCGACAACGGCAACAGCACGGCCGGACGCCACAGCGGCCCCCTCACGCGCGGCAGTCTCTACCCGCTCGGCCTGGCCGGCCACGACCTCCGCACCTGGATCGAGGCCACCTTCCTCACCGACGAAGAGATCGAGACGGCGCTGCGGCTGGCCTCGTTCCTCCACGCACACGGCGCGGCGGGTCGCGACAAGGTGACGCTGCTGCTCCCCAAGGAGTGGGCCGGCGCCGGCCTCTGGACCAAGCAGGACTTCGAGGAAAGCCTCGGCAAGAGCGAAGCGCTCGGCATCAAGATCGTGATCGACGAAGCGGTCCGGCTGGCCAACTATCGCCCGCCCAAGGACCCGCTCCAGGACCGCGTCTTCCTCTCGGTCCAGATCAAGGGCAAGCCCGACGGCGCCGCCCAGAAGGCCACGCTGCTCCGCCGGGCCGGCTATCCGGTGGCCGCCCTTACGCTACCGCGCAACTCACTGCTCTCGCGCTACATGCAATTCACCCACTACGTCGTCTTCGGACTCGGGTACCTGCGCGACATGAACTTCGTCACGCAGCCGAGCGTCGAACTCTACAAGGCGATCACCAACCGCCTCCACGCCGAAGCCGGCGAAGCCGGCGGGATCGAGAAGACCCGCGAGTGGCTCGAGATGAAAGGCACAGCCTGCCAGGCGAAGTGGCGCGGTGGCATCACGCTGCGCTTCAACCGGCTGCCTTCGGACCTCATTGCCAACGAGAAGAACGCAGCCGCGCTGTATGCCGGCCTGCTCCAGAACCTCGCTGATAACCGCCGGATCGGATACGGCGAGTTGACCTTCTTCGGCGACATGCGCTACTCGCCGCAAGGCCGCGCCGTCCGCAAGCGGCTCGACCGCGCCGCCGAGGAGGTCTTCCGCAAGCGCCTCAAGATGCCCGTGGACGTCTACGAAGGTCCGGCGATGAACCACTCCTTCCACGAGATGGTCATCGGCCACGGCAAGTGCCTCTCGACCGTTCTCATTAGCGACAAGGCCGAAAAGCTCCCCGAGGCCGGCTACACCGCCGACTACCACCGCGCCCAGTTCCTCGCCACCCAGATGGCGCTCGCCGAGCGCGGCCGGCTGGTGGTCTCGATTTCGCTGAAGGACCTCGAAGACGAGACACTCGACGCTCTCAGCGAATTTTTCCGCCAAGTCGCCTCGCTGCTCAAAGCGGCGAAGGCTTGAGCGCCAGGAGAAACGATGCCGAGATATAGACCTGCCAGGCAACGCCCGCGACCGGCGGCATCGGCCCGGGGCGCCGTGCCTTGCCTGATTCTCCTGCTGGCCGCGTTTGCACTCATCGGCCTTCTCTTTTACTTTGTGATGCAGAGCTAAAACGCAGCTCGTACCGACCGACATGCGAATCGATAACCGATCTTCCGATCAGATGCGGCCCGTGCGCATCACCATGGATTACCTGCAGACAGCGGAAGGCTCCGCCCTGATAGAGGTGGGCAACACGCGCGTGCTCTGCGCCGCCACCATCGAGGAGGTAGTCCCGCAGTTCCTGCGCAACAGCGGCAAGGGCTGGGTGACGGCCGAATACGCCATGCTCCCGCGCGCCACGGTCCAGCGGACCCAGCGCGAGGTGAACAAGGGCAAGCCCTCCGGCCGCACGCAGGAGATCCAGCGCCTCATCGGCCGCTCTCTCCGCTCCGTCGTCGACCTGCACGCGCTCGGCGAGCGCACCGTAATCGTCGATTGCGACGTCATCCAGGCCGACGGCGGCACCCGCACGGCCGCCATCACTGGAGCCTTCCTTGCCATGGCGAAGGCGATCGGACAACTGGTCGAATTCAAGGCCGTCAAGACCCATCCGGTCCGCGACTACGTCGCCGCCACCAGCGTCGGCCTCCTCAAGTCAGAGCCGCTGCTTGACCTCTGCTACGACGAGGACTCCCGCGCCGAGGTGGATATGAACATCGTGATGACGGGGAAGGGCAAGTTCGTCGAACTCCAGTCGACCGCCGAGCAGACTCCCTTCGACGACCAGCAGTTGGCGCAACTGGTGGCGCTCGGGCGCAAAGGCATCGAGGAACTGATCGCCCAACAGCGGTCGATCGTACAACTGCCGTGAAGCTCCACTGCGCGACCACCAATCCGGGCAAGCTGCGCGAGTTCCGCATGGCCGCCGAGCACTTCGGACACGCCCTTACGATCGAGCCGCTCCCGAACCTCAAAGAAATTCCGCCGTGCGAGGAGACCGGCGCCACCTTCGAGGAGAACGCCATCCAGAAAGCTCTCTACTACAGTGCTCACACCGGCGAGTACCTTTTTGTCGACGACTCCGGACTCGAGGTCGATGCGCTCGGCGGAGAGCCCGGTGTCTACTCGGCCCGCTACGCCGGACCCGGCGCGACCGACGAGGCCAACAACCGGCTGGTACTCGAAAAGATGCGCGGCGTCGAGAACCGCACGGCGCGCTTTGTCTGCATCATCGCGCTCGCGAAATCCGGCACGCTCATCCGCACATTCCGCGGAACTGTGGAAGGCAGGCTTCTCGATGAGCCGCGGGGCGAGGGCGGCTTCGGCTACGATCCTCTGTTCTGGTACGAGCCGTTCGGCAGCTCCTTCGGCGAGGTCACCCCCGACCGCAAGATGAGTGTAAGCCACCGCGGCCAGGCCCTCCAGCGAATGATCGAGTACCTGGCCGCGCGCGAAAACCTGTGAAGAACTTGAGCTTCAGCCAGGATGGATGCGGACACGCGGGTAAGACCGCACGGTCGCGGCTCTGCAGTTCAACACGCTACAGGGCCGCGACCGTTGCGTACACCTGCTCCGCCGCTGCCTTGCCATTCCCTGCGGCCTTAAATCCTTCCGCCTCCAACGCCGCCTGCAGCGCCTCCAGCAACAGCAGGATATTTTCCTTCGTCGAACCGGCCCCCATGGTCCCGATCCGGAAGACCTGGCCCGCCAGCGGGCCGAATCCACCCTGGATCTCGATCCCATGCTCGCTGATCAAACGCTGCCGGACCTTCAGGTCATCCACACCCTCCGGAACCCGCGGCGTATTCAGCGTCCAGAGCCGGTGCCCTTCCGGAACCAGCATCGTCAGGCCCATCGCCTCCAACCCGGCCACGACGGCCAGGTGATTCCGGCGGTGCCGCTCAAACCGGTTCTCCAGGCCCTCCTCCTTAATCGCCACCAGCGCCTCGCGCAGCGCGTAGAACATCGTGATCGGAGCCGTATGGTGATACCGGTGCGCCCCGTCGAAGTACTCATCGAGCAGCTTCAAATCGAAGTACCACACCCGCGGAGTCTCCTTCCGCGCCCGCAGCCGCTCCATCGCCCGCGGCGAAACCGTAATCGGAGCCAGCCCCGGAGGACAGCTCAGCCCCTTCTGCGAACAGCTAAAGGCTACATCAATCCCGGTCTTGTCGATCTCCACCGGCATCGCTCCGAGCGAGGTCACGCAATCGGCCAGCACCAGCGCCCCGGCCTCGTGCGCCGCCTCGCAGATCGCCCTGCCAGGCTGCAACACCCCCGTCGAGGTCTCCGCGTGAACGAAGGCCACCGCCGCCGGCCGCTCCCGCAGGATGAACTCCCGCGCCTCCTCGTCGCTGAACATCTGGCCCCACGGCTTCTCGAATCGCACAACCTCGGCGCCGTACCGCCGGCCCATCTCCGAAATCCGGTCGCAGAAAAAACCATTCGCCAGCACTGCGAACTTCGACCCTGCCTCGACGAAATTTGCGACCGCTGTCTCCATGCCGGCGCTGCCGGTCCCGGAAATCGCCATCGTGAATGAGTTCGCGGTCCCGTATGCCTCGTTCAACAGCGTACGGATCTCCTGAACGACTTCGAAGAAGTAAGGGTCAAGGTGGCCCACGATCGGCTGCGACATCGCGGCATACACTCGCGGATCCACCGGAGACGGGCCCGGCCCGAAAAGCAGCCTTTTCGGCGGGTACAACGGTGAGTAAGAATCAGACATATACACTCTAAGATAGCAGGCGCTCTGTCCGCTTTGCCGCTGTAAAATAAGAGGTTGCTCCCCGTCGACCGCATCCTCCCTGACATTCTGGCCGCGCTTCGGACACACCGGAATCTCGTCCTTGAAGCGCCGCCCGGAGCCGGCAAAACCACGCGTGTCCCACCCGCCCTCCTCGCCCTCACCCCGGCCTCGGTCTTCGTCCTCGAACCCCGACGCCTGGCCGCCCGCATGGCCGCCCGCCGGGTCGCCCAGGAACTTGGGGAAAAGCCCGGCCAAACCGTCGGCTACCAGGTCCGATTCGAGGAGGTCGCCGGTCCCCGCACCCGCCTCCGCTTCCTCACCCAAGGCGTCCTAACCCGAAAGCTCCTCTCCGATCCGCTGCTCAGATCCGCCGGCGTGGTCATCCTGGACGAGTTCCACGAGCGGCGCCTCGAAGGCGACCTCGCCCTCGCGCTCCTCCGCCGACTCCAGCGCACCGCACGCCCCGACCTCTGCCTCGTCGTCATGTCCGCCACCCTCGACGCCGCGCCCATAGCCGCCTACCTCGATGACTGCCCCATCCTCCGCTCCGAAGGCCGCCTCCACCCGATCGAGATCGCCCACACTCCGCACTCCGCCGACCCCCTTGAGCACCAGGTCGCCGCCGCGGTCGAACGCGCACTCGCCGAGGGCATCTCCGGCGACATCCTCGTCTTTCTCCCCGGCGCCGCCGAGATCCGCCGCGCGGCCCGCGCCTGCGCCCCCATCGCCGACCGCGCCAACCTGATCCTCGCCACCCTCCACGGCGACCTGCCGCCTGCCGAGCAGGACCGCGCCGTCCTCCCAGCCGGCCGCCCCAAGCTGATCCTCTCGACCAACGTCGCCGAAAGCTCCATTACGATCGAGGGCGTCCGCTGCGTCATCGATAGCGGCCTCGCCCGCATCGCCTCGGACTCGCCCTGGACCGGCCTCCCGACCCTCGAAACCGGCCGCATCAGCAAGGCCTCGGCCACCCAGCGCGCCGGCCGCGCGGGCCGCACCGGACCCGGCCGTGTCATCCGCCTCTACCCTCAGGACGATTTCGTGCGGCGCCCCGAACAGCACGCCCCCGAGATCGCACGCCGCGAACTCTCGCAGGTCTGCCTCGACCTGCACGCCCTGGGCCTGCCGGATCCGACGGCGCTCCCCTGGCTCGATCCGCCCCCGCCCGCCGCCCTCGCCGCCGCCGAGGAGCTTTTAACGCTCCTCGGAGTTCTCTCGCCCGAAGGCGCCCTGACCGGGACCGGCCGCCGCATGGCGCACTACCCGCTCCACCCGCGCCTGGCGCGCCTGGTCGTGGAGGCTGACGCGAGGGGCGCCGGCGAGGACGGATGCGCGATCGCGGCTCTGCTCACCACCGGAGAGCGCGGCGCCTCCGACGTTCTGGCGCTGCTCGACCGCGACTGGGAGCCCCAAACCCGCCGGCTCTACGACCAGATCCGCCGCCTCGCCCGCCCGGCCCGCCAAGCCGGCCACGACGAAACCGCGCTCCGCATCGCGATCCTCACGGCCTACCCCGACCGCGTCGCCAAACGCCGCCCCGGAACCTACGAATACCTGCTCTCGGCCGGCGGCGCGGCCCGCCTGCAGTCAGAAATCCTTCCCGACTGGATCGTAGCTATAGACCTTAGCGGCGCCGCGATCCGTCTCGCCGCCGCGATTGAACCCGACTGGCTCCTCGACCTCTTCCCCGGCCGCATCGCCACCCGCGAGGGAGTCGAATGGAACCGCACCGCCGAACGAGCCGAAGCCGTCAGCGCATTGCTCTACGGGAACCTGACGATCGACGAAAGCCGCAGCGGAGCGCCGGACCCGCTACAGGCGGCCAGCCTCCTGGCCCGCAAGGCCCTCGAAGCCGGCCTCGCCCGCTTCATCGACCCCGACCGGCTTGCGGCCTGGACCGCCCGAGTCAACTTCGCCGCCGAACATCTCGGCTGGCCGGCGTTTTCCGAAGACGACTTGAGGGAGGCGCTATGCGCCCTCTGCTACGGTCAGCGCAGTTTCGCGGATCTGAGGAAAGTCACCGAATCCGGAGCGTTTTTCGAGTTCCTCGAATCGCGTCTCCCGGACCACCGCGCCTTCGAGGAGGTGGCTCCGGAGCGCCTCCGACTCCCCAGCGGCCGGAACGCGAAGGTAAACTACGAAGCAAACCAGCCCCCCTGGGTAGCCTCCCGCCTCCAGGATTTCTTCGGCCTGAAAGAAACCCCGAGGGTTGCCCGCGGAAAGGTGCCGGTGGTCGTGCATCTGCTCGCCCCGAACCAGCGCCCCGTTCAGACCACAACGGACCTGGCCGGCTTCTGGGACCGCCTCTATCCGCAGGTCCGCCGCGAACTCAGCCGCCGCTACCCCCGCCATGCCTGGCCGGAGAACCCCCTTTTGCACTGGGGTAAATAGCAGGTCCTAACACCCGATTTACTTTACGCAATCCCGTCGCTACGCTACTCTTCTGAATGTAAGCCGCAAAGGGACGCGGACCATTCCCCACGCTGGCCGTGTCCCGGCTTCTTTTTTCTTCTTTCTCAATCCAGAACGAGGCGGTTTTGTTCTGCTCCACCACCAGCGTCATACCCCAGCGGCCCGGCCTGTCGAGGTCGTCTCCTGGATCAGCAGGTGCGTAACGCCTTCCATCACAGTTCGCGGGTTGCGGCGGGGCAGAGCGACCTGCCCTTCGTCTGCACGATCCGCGAGCGGCGAACCGTTAATGAGCTACTTCATCGGCGAGTAGTCGGTCGGATCGAGAAACACCGAGTCGACCTTCTTCACCAGCTTGCCGTTCACCTCGGAGGCCTTCTGGGCGCGCTGCCATTCCGGATCGTTGCGGAATGCCTCCCAGGATTTCTTCGCCGCCTCGCGGCTTGGATACGCCAGGATGTAGACCATCGTGTCCTCGGCGAGCGGCCCTTCCTTCGGCGACCAGTAGCCGATGTTCTGCATGCCATGCTTGGCGAACAGCCGTGTCGTGTGGTTGCGGAAGCGGGCATGAAGGTCCTGCAGCTTGCCTTCGTTCGCCGTATACGTGCGGATTTCGAAGACGCGATTCGAGGCGGCCTCCGCCGTCCCGCTGGATGTGCCGGCAAAATATCCGGCGCCGAAAAGAGCCGCGCCAAGGGCGATCGGGAGTAGACGATTGTTTTTCATGTCGGTGCCTGAGCGGAAACAGTATAACAGTCCTGCTGAAACCAGAACGCAACGTGAGCCGTCAGGTGTAGAATAGCGGGATCAGAAAGGGATGCAGTTGTCTAGTTTTCCACGCAGTCGCTGCGCGGCATGGGCGGCCCTCGCGTTCGTGCTGCTCATCGGCCCGCGCTCCAATGCGCAAAGTGAATTCGCCACCGTCTATAGCGGGCGGCTCGAAAAGTTGGCCGCCGGCGTGATCGTAGTCGAGCTGGCCGACGGCCGCTACCTCGAAATTCGCGTCTCCAAACAGACCAGATACCTAAAGGACGGGCGCGGCACCAGGTTCAGCTCCCTGCAGCCGGGCGACGATCTCCGGATCGAGGCCCGCGAGGATGAGGATGGCTTCCTCCACGCCGACCGCGTCGCCGTCGTGATCGGCGACGGAAGTGTCCCCGACAAGCTTCCCGGACTCAAACGCCGCGTCGCGGCCGTCTTCGATGGCGACTCCATCGTCGATTCCTTCATCGAAAAGGCCCGCCGGGAGGCGACGCGCTTCGCGCGCGACCTGCCGAACTACATCTGCAGCCAGAGCACGACGCGCTTCGAGAGCGAGACCTACAAATCTTGGCGTACCCTCGACGTCGTCTCCGCCGACGTTATCTACGAAAAGGGCCAGGAGCGCTACCGCAATATTCAGTTGAACGGACAGCCGGCGAAGGCACAGGGCATGGAGCAAGTGACGGGCAGTTGGTCAAAGGGCGAGTTCGGCACGATTCTGCGGCACCTGTTCGCCTCCGATACCGCCGCCGAATTCAAGTTTGTGAAGGATCTTGAACTCGGCGGACGCAGCGCCCGGCTCTACGACTTCAGCGTCGCGCGCCACCGCTCCCGCTGGCAGGTGCGGATGCCGTCGCAATACGTGCTCACCGCCTATAAAGGTTCGGTCTGGCTCGACGAGGAGACGGCGCGGCCGCTGCGGATCGAGATGGAGGCGATCGGACTGCCGCATGAATTTCCGCTCGACAAAGTCGAGATGATGGTAGAGTACAGCTTCGTGCCGATCGGCTCGGAGCAGCACCTTCTGCCGACGCAGTCGGAGAACCTTGCCTGCTGGCGCACAAAACGGCACTGCGTGCGCAACCGCATCGAATTCGGCGACTACCGCAAATTCACCAGCGAGTCGCAGCTCGTCGGAATCACCGAAGAACCGTAAGCCGCTCTACACGTCGCGCGAAAAGATCCGCTCGATCCCGGCGCGAAACTCCTCTTCGGGAGTCATGAGGCTCATGACAAGAAACGCCTCGGACTCGAAATCGAAGAAGAATCCCGGCTGCACCAGGACACCGTCCTGTTCGAGCAGTTCCAGTACCCACTCCTCTTCGCTGCGAATGCCCGGTACGCGCAGAGTGGCGTACCAGCCGCCCTCCACGTCCAGGACGCGCATCGACGGCGAGCGCGCGGCGCGCTCCCGTAGGAAGGCGAGATTGCCGCTCAGACGATCGACAAGCTGCCGTTGAAACTCCGTGCGTACGCCGAGCAGCGCCTCGGCTGCAAGCTGCACGGGCGTCCCGACCGAGAGATACGTGTCGGCGATCAGTTCCAGGCGCGCCAGCGCGGCGGCCTGAAATTCGGCGGGTCCGCTCACCACGATCCAGCCGAGCTTCATCTGCGGAAGCCCCGACACCTTCGAGAGGCCGCTGAGACTGAAGGCCGGGACTTCGCCCGCATCGACAAGCGAGGCAACGCGCGGTGCGTCCTCTTCAAAGGCGTAGTCGGCGAAGACCTCGTCGGAGATCAGGACCAGGCCGTGCCGCCGGCAGATCGAGCCGAGCCGCTCCAGTTCGCCGCGCTTGAGAAACGATCCGGTCGGATTGTTGGGATTGACCAGCACGATGGCCCGCGTCCGCGGCGTCACTGCGGCTTCGAGCGCATCGCAATCAATGTACCAGCCGCCGTGATAATGCAGCGGATACTGGACCGCGCGCACCGATTCCAGACTCGCCAGGAAGTCGAAGAGCGGATACGAAGGGCGCGGAACGAGCACCTCATCGCCAGGATCCGCGAGCGCCTTGAAGAGCAACCCGTAAGACTCGCTGGTGCCCGTTGTAAGGACGATCCGGCTGGTCTCGACGCGGACGCCATAGTATTCGGCGACGGCCACCCGTGCCTCTTCGGCGCCGAGCGGCGCGGGCCGGTATCCGAGCGCTCGCGGGTCCGCCAAGGCTTGAAGAATCTCGCCCTCCGGATAGCGAAAGCCGGCCCGCGTCGGGTTCGATTCCGTTAAATCGAGCAGCGGTTCACCGCGCAACCGCTTGCGTTCGACGGCTGCGGAGAGCCGGTTGGGCTGCAGGTCCCAATGCAGGCGCGAAGAAAACGCGATCTTCTCGGAACGAGAGTACATGCACTCTTCAGTGTAGTGGGCTGGCGGGAAGAAAAAGGGCCGGCACGCCGAGCAGCATGACCGGCCATCGCGAAGTTTCGAGGGGCTATGGGCTCTAACGGCTCCAGGATCCGACCAGGCTGCTGGAGGGCTGAGAAACTCTGCGGATCACCTGCGCGGCCTCGCGCCGGGGCGCATACATAGCGACATCGGCCTGCGCCACAATACCGCGGACTTTGTTGTTTCGATCGACGACGATGACGCGCCGCACCTGTTTGTCTTCCATCAGTTCGCAGACCTCTTCGACCGTCTGGTCGGGGTGGACCGAGTAGACCTGCTGGGTCATACAGTCGCGGACCGTGGCGTCCATCGGGTTCTTTCCCTTCGCGAGGCATCGCACGACGATGTCGCGGTCGGTGATGATTCCGACGGCGCGGCGGCTGCTCCGGCTCTCGACCACCGGGATGGCGCCGCAGTCACATTCCACCATCATCTCAGCGACCTGCTTCAGGCTCGTGTCGGGAGTGCAGACGGCGGGCGAATCCGTCATGATTTCGCGCACTTCGATCTGGCTGCTTTCGGGTCCGCGGAGGGACCGGCGAGCGCGCTCCCCGAAGTGCTCCCAGCTCTCCTCGGCGATTCCCCGGCCCTTGCTGCTCATGAGCATATAGGCGAGCGCGCCGATGGAACCAGCCGCGATGGCCGAGTACAAACCCATGCGCGAGCCCGACCACTCTCCCTCGCCCTCGTGGTGGCCGTAGCGCGGCATCTGGGCTTCCGTGCCATACTGGCCTTGTCCCATTTGCCTCTGGTTACCCTGGCGCATTTGTGACGGGATGGTTTCGTTCGGATTGACGGACATAGTTGCTCTCCTCGGGGATTGGACTCCGATTGAGGAATTCTGTTTCAGGGTAGCAGGCGGCATGGGCGCCACCACGGAAAGGAGAAGAAACGATGCATCTTCGAATGGTCCTTGTCCTCGCTCTGGCCTGTGCGGCGGGCGGCGACGCGCAGCAGAATCGAGGCAAAACCGGAGACACGCCGAAGCAGTCACAGGGCGCGCGGCCGGCCACCTACATCGGCTGCGTCGATCAGCAAGGTGAGGAGTTCGTCCTGCTCGACTCGGAGTCGATGCAGAAGTCCGCCGTACTGCGCGCCCGCGGGTTCCGCACCGAGCACTTCGCCAACTACGTCGGTGAGAAGGTGAAGGTGCAGGGGACGAAGCGGGCTGGCGAGACACCGGTGATCGCGGCGACCCGCGTTGAGTACGTCGGCCCCTGTATGTAGCCGCTTCAGGCGACACCGTGGCGTCTGAACCACTCCTGGAGCCGGCGCCACCCGGCTTCGGCCATCTCTTTGCGGTAGCTGGGGCGGTAGTCGGCGAAGAAGGCGTGCGGGCCGTTCGGATAGACAACGATCTCGCTCTTCCCGCCGGCCGCTTTGAGAGCGGTGCGCATCTTCTCTACCGTGTCCATCGGAATTCCGCCGTCGGCTTCGCCGTAGAGTCCGAGGACAGGCGCCTTGAGTTCGGCGGCGACATCGATCGGATGTTTGGGTGTCATCTCGCTGGCGGGCCGGACGAGACCGCCATACCAGGCGACGCCGGCCTTGAGCTTCGGCTGGTGCGCGGCGTAGAGCCAGACGATGCGCCCGCCCCAGCAAAAGCCGGTGATGGCGAGACGGTTCATGTCGGCCTTGCCGCTCTTTTCGGCATAGGCAACGGTCGCATCGAGATCCGACATCACCTGCGAATCCGGAACCTTCGAAACAACCTTGGAGATGATCTCCTGGATATTCGCCAGGTTCGAGACGTCGCCCTGCCGCACGTAGAGGTCAGGCGCGATGCCCATGTAGCCGAGCTTGGCCAGGCGGCGGCAGATGTCCTTGATGTGCTCATGGACGCCGAAGATCTCCTGGACGACGATGACGGCCGGGAATGGCCCGCCTTCGGCCGGCATCGCGCGATAGGCGGGAATCTGCCGGTCGGCGGCCTGCACCGAGACCTCGCCGGCTTCGAGTCCATTGGTATCGGTTGTGATCGTCTGGGCCGAGATCGGCCGCGCGGCGAGGGCGAAACCGGCCGCCAGGCCGGCCACCATCTTCCGCCGGTCCAACTCGGCCGGGGGCAGAAGGCTGTTGAGTTGATCTTCCATGTGAGCTTTAGTGTACCTCAAGAGCAAATCCGCCCATCGCGGTTCCGGGCGGCGCGGCCAAATAGCATGTGCATTCATGGATTATTCCGTTATCATGAGTGATAATTTCAACGGTTCCTCAGCCAATCGAATGGCAGGGATCCAGGAGACCTATCGATGCGACCGGCATCGCTTGTTGCGTTCCACTCTTGTCCAAATTAGTTTCCGCACCAAACGGCTGGGACAGCATCTGAGGATCTCGCCGCCGCTGCTGATCCGCTCCCGGCGGGCTCCAAAGCCCGCAATCCAAGCATTGGGCGCTGTGGATTGGTCGAAAACGACTGTCCAGCGGCACGCTGCCAATTTGGACAGCATCTGACGGGCAGGAGGGTCCTGCTCCGGCAATGACTCACACGCCTTCATGGCATCAATAAGTTAGGCTGTGGAAAACGCGTTGAATGCAGCTAATTTGGACAGTAGTGGTACACTTCCATGCTAAAGCAGAAAATGCAGGTGATATTGCCGCGGTTTCACCTAAAATGGGTTCAAATCAATTAAAATCAATTACGGACCGTCGCGAAGGCTGGGAGCGTAGTCTCCTGAGACGACTGCCGCGTGGTGCATCAGCGGGACTTCGTAGATATCGCCTGCTCCGGTGGTGATCGTGAGCTTGTCCCATCCGACCGAGGCGTACCGCACGCAGTCCGGCCGGACGTTGCCCTCCTCGCCGTTGACCGGCAGGATCTCCATGTCGTACTGAAGCGTCAGCCCGGAGAGATCGGCCACGGGCAGCGGCTTCACGCGCAGGTGGTTGAAGTAGTCGTAGGCAGAGAAGAGCTGGACATTGGCGAAGTCCTCGGCTGCCTGGAAGATGCCCGAGATCTGGAAGCCTGTCTCGGTAGCGTCGTGGAGCGTGGTGGTGGCGGCGCGGCCGGAGAAGCCCTGGAGTTGGACGGTGCGGCGAGGGTCGAAAAGGTGGAGAAGTCCGTCAGCCACTTGTGAGACACTCTGAAAACAGGAGAAGCCCGTGCACGATCAGATCCTAAGCGCCTATCTTCGTGACTTCGTTGAGAAGTTCGGCCCCGGAGCCTGAAAGAAGATGAGGCCTTCGAGCGCTTCGTTAGCTATTGCGTGATCGCAAAGCATTACGCGGGGACATTTGACCCCGACGAAGTGTGTGTCGGTGGCGCTGGCGATCTAGGACTCGACGCCGTGGCGATCATCGTCAACGACAATCTTGTTTTCTCGAAAGAAGATGTCGATCACCTCAAGAAGACGCTCCGGCGCCTTGATGCTCAATTCGTCTTTGTACAGGCAAAAACCTCCCCGCGGTTCGAAGCCACCGAGATCGGAACGTTCATCTCCGGAGCACGACAGTTCTTCGAACGCAACTTGCCGACGGAGGCAAATGCGTCGCTCCGCGATCTCCACGCCATCAAGGAGCACATTTTCGAGTCCTCCATCCACATGGACCGTAGCCCCACTTGCCACCTCTACTATGCGAGCACTGGCGCCTGGAGAGAACATCAGCCGCTGCTTACGCGGATAGATCAAGGCGTCTCGGATCTCAAGCGGACGTCACTCTTCAGCTCGGTTGGATTTGTGCCTGTTGATCTCGAAGTTCTCAAGAAAACTCATCGTGAGCTCAATCACAAGATCGTCAGAGAAATCCTGTTCGAAAAGCATACGATCCTCCCCCAGATCGGCGGCGTTCAGGCAGCGTATATCGGCATCGTTCCATGCCTAGAATACTTGAAGTTGCTCGTGAACGAAGATGGCACTCTCAATAGGCGTCTTTTCTATGATAATGTCAGAGATTTCCAAGGCAACAATCCCGTTAATCGTGAAATCGAGGCCACGGTGCGAGATTCGAGCCGTAGGGACCGTTTCGCGCTCCTGAACAACGGAGTCACAATCGTCGCAAGAGACATCAATCCTGTCGGAGCCGCCTTTCGCCTCGTCGACTACCAGATTGTGAATGGTTGCCAGACTAGTCACATACTCTTCAACAACCGCGACCACCTGTCTGCAAACGCGTACCTTCCTCTGAAGTTAATCGTCACGACTGACGGTGACGTGACGAACCAGATTATCCAGGGGACGAATCGCCAGACCGAAGTCAAGCTGGAAGCGTTTGAATCACTCTCACCGTTTCAAAAGAAGCTTGAGGAATATTTCCTTGCAGTTGGACGCAACCAAAAGGAGCCCCTGTACTACGAGCGGCGGTCGAAGCAGTACGACCACCTTGGAGTCCGCCGCGACAGGCTGGTATCTCTTGCCACTCAAACGAAGTGTTTCCTGGCGATGTTCCTCAATGAACCGCACAGCACCCATCGGTATTACGGCGAGCTTCTTAATATTACTGGGTCATAAACATAGCGAAAGGCGAAAAACGGAACCGGTGAGCGCCACAGGAGATGGTCTTTCGCTTCGCGGGCTGCCCCGGCACAGGATTCAACGACTTCGGAAGCGGCGGCGGACTCGGCGATTGCCGACAACAGCCGGCTCTCGCACCCGCCTTGTGCGACTCAGAGGGACGGCATTCGTGCAGAGTTGGCTGGAATCGCGCAGCGAGGCTTCGTGCTGCGGCAAGCATGATGGGAAGGCCTGGGTGGAATCGACACGGCGCGCACTGGTTGGCAGCGTACGGCGCCAATCACCTCGTGCGGCCTATCGACGCTGAGGCACGCTCGTGCGGCATCCGCAGAAAGGACATCGCGGCAGTCGCCGCAGCAAGGCCCGCGCCAGCTGAATCCGTAGCGTTGCGATCGAGTATGGATTATGCCGCTCGGGGCGGATGCGGTGACCCCCGCGGGCGGAACTCCTGCGCTGGCTCCGGGATAGTGAATCTAAGATTACCGATGTGGGCTGAGGGGGAAAAACGGTTCCGCTCGGCTACCAGGAACCCATAGGCTGCGATGCACAACGTGGCGTGATGGTGGAACCCGCGCCAATTGCGACCTTCAAAGTGGCCCAGCCCTAACTCCTGCTTCAACTCCTCGTAGTCCCGCTCGATGATCCAGCGATGTTTGGCCAACTTGACCAAGTCTCTGAGTCTCGTGTTTTCAGGCAAAGTCGAGATCCAGTATTTCGTTGGCTCCGCCTCTCCTCGCGGCCATTCGATCAGCAGCCACTCCTCCGCGTGCGGTTCCGCCTTCCAGTAATCGCGATGCGCCGGGCGGACTCGAACGGCGGCAAAGCGGGAGCGCAAT
>JBKBWD010000001.1:0-177838 GCA_046289265.1 Bryobacteraceae bacterium
GGCGGGCTAGTGGTCGAGTTATCGACACAAGCCAGCCTGCTGAACCTTATGTATACCGCTGCTTTGCCTGTTCCCTTCTCCACGCAACTCAGCACACACACCAGTCCTTCCCGAATCCCTTCCTCAGCCGCGATGCCGCGGGCAATCTCTTCCTTGCTCACCTGGCTGGAGGCCAGATACTTCACGGGCCGCCCCAAGGCTTCCGCCTCCGCCAGCGAGGCTTCCTTCAGCCGCCGGCTCACCCGCTCCACGTGTGAGCCGAAATCCTTCAGCAATACCTGGTTCGCCCAGAGGTAGCGCTTCATCCCCTCGTCGTGCGCAATCGAACGCAGTGTCCCTCGAAAAACCAGCCGGTCAAAACCGGAAAGGGTTCCGGTGATCTTGTCCTCATGTTTCGCGATAAACTCATGCATGGCGTTTCTGTTTCTCCTCGGATGGATGGTCGTGGAAAACCAATATCCTACGAGATCGGAAACGCCGTCAGTGTTTGGTTGCGGCTACGCCGCGCTGTGCTCAGCCTTTTCTTAGAAGATGATTCGAAGTCCGAGCTGCATTGTCCGCGGTGAAGTAGCGCTCGTCACGGTTCCGAATCCCGGAGAATCCAGGGTCCGGTTCGGAAGGCCGAAGTCCGGGTGATTGAACGCATTAAAGGATTCGGCACGCAACTGGGCGTAGCGGCCCTCGCCGAAACCGATGTTCTTTACCAGCGAGAAATCAAAGTTCACCAGATTGTCGCCTCGCAAAATCCCCCGGCCGGCGTTGCCGAACGTGAAGTCAGGCGGCGCCTGGAAAGCGTTCACGTCAAACCAGCGGTTGATAGTTCGCTGATCGCGAGGGAAATTGCCGTTGGCAATGCGGTTGGCGCGCAGTGCCCCCGCCGAGAATGAGTTGGTGGTGTTGGTCTGGGTCGTAACCGTGAACGGACCGGCGCCCTGCACTGTCGAGATGCCGCCGATCTGCCAGCCACCAAACACGTGCGAGACGACGCCGTTTCGAATCCACCGGCGATCCTTGCCGAAGGGGAGATCGAAAACCGCACTGGATACCCAGCGGTGGTTGATATCGATGCTCAATGGTCCCTTGTCGAGTCGGCGGTTGTAGAAATCCATGAAGATCTGGTCGTCGCCGAAGCCTGCGGCCTGGTTGATGTTGCCGATGTTCTTAGCAAAAGTGTAGGTTGTCAGGAAGCTCAGACCCGCTGACAGGCGCTTCTCCAGTTTCACGACGCCGGCGTGATAGTTGTTGGCGCCCATGGTCGGCAGCAGTATCTGCACATTGTTGAACTGCGGGAATGGCCGCCGGCCTTGTGCATTTCCGGGACCGAGCAGGTGAAACGGGACCTGGTTCATATTGATATTCCCGATCGGCATTTTCCTTCCGAAATTGCCCAGGTACTGGACCTCCAGCAGCAGGTTGGCCCGCAGTTCCCGCTGCACGCTCATGTTGAACTGCTGGGCGTAGCCGGTACGGCGTCCGCGCTCGTAGAATTGCACGTTGGTGGTCGGTTGCTGACCCAGCCGCACCGCCCCGAACGAGTCATCGCGCGCCTGCGGCTGCAGCGGAATGTTCGATCCGTCCCTCAGGAAGAACGCCGGAGTCACGCCGTTATCGGGCGAGTTCCGTGCCGCCGAAAGCTCGTACCCGAGCGACGCGGAATTCGGCGCGCCCGCGGCAAAAGGGTGCTCGAAGAAGATACCGTAGCCACCCCGGACCACCCACCGGTCGCTGCCGAACGGCCGCCACGCGAAACCGAATCGAGGCCCCAGGTTGTTCCAGTCCGTATCGTAGGGTTGACGCGGCCATCCGTCCACGCCGGAGAATTTCACGACGCCGGGCGTACCCGAGACCGGATTGAGTTGGAACAGATCCATGCTATTCATGCGGTCGTTTACGTCGGTGATCGGCGTATCCGTCTCCCACCGCAGGCCAAAGTTCAGGGTAAGGGTGGGCTTGATTCTCCAGTCATCCTGAATAAAGCCCGCCAAGTAGTAGCTGTAGCGGTCCAGCACCTCGGTCTCGCGCTGCTGGAAGCCGTTGACGAAGCCGAGCATGAACGTCGCCAGCCCAGTTCCGGTCTGCGCGTTGCCGGGCAAACCGCTGCCGGTCGTGGCGAAATTGAACTGCCCGGAAGTGATCTGCCGGAAGATTTCGTGGTTTCTGCTCCGCCGCACCTCGCCGCCGAACTTGACCAGATGAGTGCCTTTCACCCAGGTAAGCGACGGAACGATCTGCTGCTGCTGGATGGGTGCCTGCATCCGGTGTGTGCCGTTGCCAAGATTCGCTACCCCCGCCGGACTGATGACCGGGAAGGCGCCTGTCGGCACGCCCTGCAGGCCGATCCGCTGGACGATGTCGCTGTCGAGGCCGGCCGGCGCCGCGATCGCGCGCCGCGTGGCGAGCGTGAACCGCAGGTCCAGAATCAGGTTCGGGCTGATCGTGTGGGTGTCCGCGAATAGATAGGTCTGCTGCAGACGGTCGGAGGTAAAGGTGCCCTGCGGGTCGGCGATCGGATCGGGATAGACGCTGGTCCAGAAGATCGGGTCTTTGTTGATGACGGCCCGGAAGTAGAACCGGTTGGCGTTGCTGAAGACGTGATCGATGCGTGCTGTCACGTTGTCCCGGACGAAGCGCTGGGAGCGGTTCGCGCTGAAGTTCTGCGCTCCGGCGACGTTGGCGGGGGCGCGGTTCGGCCGCGGCCAGAAGTCGATGAGCTGCCGTGATACCGGGTCGATCCGGTTCTGGGGAATGATATTGCCTGCAAAAGGCTGCCGGGTCATGCGGCCATCCACGGTCTGGTTCGACAGCGGATCATAGACTCGGATCAGATTTCCCTGCACATTGAAGGTCTGCGAAAAATCCCCGCTCCGCTGCAACTCGGTCGGAACCGTCAGAACCTGGGTGGAGCCGTCAGAGCGCCGCGTTCCTTCGTACCCCCCGAAGAAGTGCGTGCGATTCTTGATAACCGGACCGCCGAGCGTCGCCCCGAACAGGTTGTAGCGCAGCGGCGCCCGGAGCTTTCGGCCACCCTGGATCGGCGCGAAGAAGCCGGCTGCATCCATCTTGTCGTTCCGGAAGAATTCGAATGCGCTCCCATGGATCTGGTTGGTGCCAGACTTTGTCGTCGAGATAATAAGGCCGCCGGCGGAACCGCCGAACTCGGCCGAGTAGCCGTTCTGAACGACTCGGAACTCCTTGATCACCTCCACAGGCGGGTCGGTGTCCACCTGGCCGATCCCAAGGCGCATGTTCTGGATATTTCCGCCATCCAGCCAGAACATCTGATTCTGGACCCGGCCGCCCGCGAGCGAGAAATTCGGCTTAGCCTGGCCCGCATAGTTCACAAAAACCGCACCGCCGATCAATTTCGTCAACTCAAGCGCCCGCCTGCCGCTCAGTGGCATATCGCTGACCACGCGGCTGTCGATCATCTGAGAAACCGTGGAACTGGCACTTTCCAGGAGCGGGGCCTCGGCGCTGACCGTTACGGTTTCGGCCAGGTCGCCCAGTTCCAACGTCAGGTCCAGCGAGACTACGTCAGCCGTCTGCAGATTCAAGCCAGACCGGGCGTAACGCTTGAAGCCCGTCTGAGAGACCGTGAGTGTATAGCGTCCCGGTTGCAGGAACGGCAACACGTATATCCCTGCGTCGTTGCTGACGGCCTGGGTCCGAACCCCCGTTTCCTCGTTCTGCGCCACGACCGTGACGTTCGGAATCAGCGCCCCGCCAGGGTCAAAAATGCGTCCTTCGACGCGGGCCTGCTGCGCGGTGAGCTGCAGCGAGAAAATCGCACACAGCGGCAAAAGCTTCAGAATTGATCTCATCTGCACCCAATCCCCCTGATCGAATCGCGGTAAATGCCCACACCTGCTCTGGGCCGTTCAGATGATATCTGAAGGTTTTTCAAAAGAAAAGGAAATTCTCGACCGCCCGCCACCCAGAACGCATCGAGCGCATGGTTGCTGGTGTGGGCATTTGGGAATCGCGGCTTTCAGCGGCTGTTGCCGGGCGCAACCGAATCGCGCCGAACGCCATCCCACGTTCAGGGCTGGATTACCAGATCGAGTCCTGCAGTTTCTACGAACGCCAGAACGTCCCGGTCTCTGCTCAGCAGGGGAATCCGCCTGTCGAGACAGCTTTGGGCGATCAGCGCGTCACCAAGCCGGGTCTTGCGTCCCCTTGCCAGCACTTTTGCCCGCAAGACCCCCGCTCGCTGCCAGTAGCCGGACCGGATTTCGATCGGCGGGACGTCCACCAATGTTTTCGAAACCTCGGCCGGAAGCTCCGGATCGCTCAACAGCTCTGTCAGCACGGGAGGCGGCATCAACACCTGGCGATCCTCAAGCGCACGATCCAAAAGCTCGGTATCCTGCCCGGCGTCGCCCTCGAGATAGGCGATCCATGTGCTCGTGTCTGCGGCGATCATCGATCGTCTCTCAATTCAGCCAGCGACCGCGTGAAGCGAACCTTCCCGCGGAGCTGCCGCCCTTCGCATAGCTCTGCGACGCGGCGGCCAACCGCAAACCCGTTCGGACCGCCTGCGTGATGCCCCCGCCACAGGCCTGCTGCGCCTTCTCGAGCAGATCTTCCGGGACTTCAACGTTCGCGGGGACCCCAATCCCCCTAAAGTTGACAGAGATTGGGTAGATTCCTCTACAATGAATCCTGGAGGGTCTTCCGGCCATCCTAATAACCACATGGCTCCTGCAGTAGTGTCGCCTCAGCTCTACCGGTCTCCGGCGACATCGATTCTGGCCCAAATCGGCAATACACCGCTGCTCAAGCTGGAAAAGATGGCGGAAGATCTCCCCGGGATCGAGATCTACGGGAAAGCCGAGTTCTTCAATCCCGGCGGCTCGGTGAAGGACCGTCCGGCGCTCAACATGATCCTCGAAGGCGAGCGCACCGGCCAGCTTGTCCCCGAGCGCATCCTTCTGGACGCCACCAGCGGCAACACCGGCATCGCCTACTCGATGATCGGCGCCGTCCGCGGCTACAAAATCCGGCTTTGCCTCCCGGCCAACGCCTCCGAGGAGCGCAAGCGCATGCTCCACGCCTACGGCGCCGAGATGATCTTCACCGATCCGGCCGAGGGTTCCGACGGTGCCATTCGCAAGTGCCGCGAAATCTACGAGGCCGATCCGGACATCTACTTCTATCCGGACCAGTACAGCAATCCAGCCAACTGGAAGGCGCATTACGAAACCACGGCCGTCGAGATCATGCAGCAGACCGAAGACCGAATCACGCACTTCGTCGCCTGCATGGGCACGAGCGGGACGTTTACAGGCGTCAGCCGCCGTCTCCGGCGCGACATGCCGCACGTGAAATGCATCTCCGCCCAGCCCTCCTCCGGCTTTCATGGGCTCGAAGGCTTGAAGCACATGCCGACGGCGATCGTCCCCGCCATCTACGACGAGACGCTCGCCGACGACAATCTCTGGATCGAGACCGAGGACGCCTACGCGATGACCCGCCGGATGGGCCGCCGCGAGGGCGTTCTGGTCGGCATCTCCTCCGGCGCCAACCTCGTGGCTGCCCGCCAGCTCGGCCGGCGCCTCGTCGAAGCCGGGGAGACTGGCGTGATCGTCACGGTGCTCTGTGACGGCGCCTCGAAATACCTTAGCGAACCGTTCTGGGATGATCAGGATTAATAATCAGGCTTGGGAGGTCATGGTCGCTCACGCCCGCGCCACCTACCCGAATGAATGTTGCGGCGCGATGCTCGGGGCAGTCGACGGCGACGCCAAGCTCGTCAAGGTGGCGATTCCGCTCGAAAACGCCTACAACGGCGCGCAGAACGCCCGATACGAGCTCCGGCCCGAGGACCTCCTTCGCGCCGAGAAGGAGGCGCGTGCCCAGGGCATGGATCTGGTGGGTATCTTCCATTCCCACCCCGACTGCGACGCCTACTTTTCCGAGACGGACCTGAAGAACTCGTGCCCGTGGTACTCGTTCCTCGTGCTCTCGATTAAGAACGGCGAGTTCGACCACGCCAACAGTTTTCTGCCGAATCCCGATCAGACGGCGGCGGATAAAGAACCGTTAGAATACTAGTTTAGGTAAGGAAGAACCCCATGGCGAAGATTCTCATTCCCACCCCTCTGCGTCAGTACACCGAGAAGAAGGACAGCGTGGAGGTGTCCGGCGCAACCGTCGGCGAGGCGCTCGGAGCCCTCACCACCACCTACCAGGACCTCCGCCGTCACCTGTACAACGACGAGGGCAAGCTGCGGAGCTTTGTCAACGTCTACGTGAACGACGAAGACATCCGGTATCTCAGCAAGGAAGCCACCCCCATCAAGGAGGGCGATACCCTGTCCATCGTCCCGAGCATCGCGGGAGGAACGAATGGCCACTGAAGCAGTTTCCAAGCCGGCCACTCTGACAAACGAAGAGATTCTGCGCTACAGCCGTCACCTCATCATGCCCGAGGTCGGCATGGAGGGGCAGCTCAAGCTGAAGGCCTCGAAAGTCCTGCTGGTCGGAACCGGCGGGCTCGGCGCGCCGCTCGGCCTGTACCTGGCCGCCGCCGGCATCGGCCGGATCGGCATCGTCGATTTTGACGTCGTCGACCACACCAACCTGCACCGCCAGGTCATCCACGGCACCAAGGACGTCGGCCGGAAGAAGCTCGACTCGGCCGCCGACCGCATGGCCGACATCAACCCGAACGTCGAAATCGTCAAGCACGAGGTCGCGCTCACCAGCGAGAACGCCCTCGACATCCTCGAGGGCTACGATCTCGTTATCGACGGCACCGACAACTTCCCGACGCGCTACCTGGTCAACGACGCCTGCGTCCTGCTGAAGAAGCCAAATGTGTACGGCTCGATCTTCCGCTTCGAAGGTCAGGCCACCGTCTTCGCCACCGAAAACGGTCCCTGCTATCGCTGCCTCTACCCCGAGCCGCCCCCGCCCGGACTCGTTCCGAGTTGTGCCGAAGGCGGCGTGCTCGGCATCCTGCCCGGCATGATCGGCATCGTCCAGGCGACCGAGGCCGTCAAGCTCATCCTGGGCGAAGGCGAGCCGCTCATCGGCCGGCTGGTGCTCTATGACGCTCTCAACATGCGTTTCCGCGAGCTGAAGCTGCGGCGCAGCCCCGACTGCCCCATCTGCGGCGATAATCCCACGATCAAGGAACTGATCGACTACCACCAGTTCTGCGGCGTGCCGCAGGAACCGGCTGCTCCGGCGCCGGGAGTCGCCGAAGGCGAAATCGATCCGGTCGAGGTGAAGGCCCGCATCGACCGCGGCGACAACTTCGTCCTGATCGACGTCCGCGAGCCGCACGAGTATCAGATCTGCCGCATCCCGACCGCACAGCTGATTCCGCTCGGCGAACTGCCCAAGCGCGTTCATGAGCTGAGCTCGGCCGATGAAATCGTCGCCCACTGCAAGAGCGGAATGCGCAGCGCCAAAGCTGTCGACTTCCTCAAGCAGGCGGGTTTCAAGAAGGTCAAGAACATGAAGGGCGGCATTCTCGCCTGGAGCGACAAGGTCGACCCCTCGGTTCCCAAGTATTAGTGTGGTCTCCGGTCATTCGTAGACACTACACTAGTAGGTACATACTATAGGCAACTTCGCCGCGAGTGGTAAAATACGAGGTAGGCGAGAGTCTCATGCGCAACACCTTTGGGATAATCCGGCTTGCTTCCGCCCTTGCGATGATTTTCGTCCTGGCGGCGCTGCTTCCGGCGACCCAGTTAGCTGATTGCCCGTTCTTCTCGCCTGACCCGGCCGGCGCCCACGAGAGTCCTTGCTGTCCCACCCCAAAGCACGATCAGCATGAGGCCCCGCGCTGCCCGCTGGCCCCAACTCTTGAGATCTGCCCCTTCTATATCACCGAAGCGAAGCTCGGAATTACCGAAGGGAAAGTGCAGTCTGCCGATGCCATCAATTTGACACAGCCGGTTGCGCTGCTGGCGGACTCGTCTGAATCCTCTCTGGACCGCATCACCGAACGGCTGCCGGACCAGAGTTCCCTCCATCTGAAGAACCGCGTTTTCCTGATCTAGAAACTCTCCTGCTTGAAAGTATTCTGGCAGGGCACACGTGTGCTGCCAGTGTCTTTGGAGTGATTTCCGGATTTTTTACAGGAGAACTGAAAATGAACCGTATGAAGAAGGGCCTTCTGGGCCTCGCAATGATTCTCACGATGGCGCTCGGCGCCGGCTTTGCCACAGGCAACGCCGCCGACTGCTGCGAGAAGAACCAGGCCTGCTGCAGCAAACAGCAGGCCTGCTGCCGCCGGTAACGGCATGGGGCGGGCGGGAGCAGTTCCCGCCCGCTCTCCTCTCAATAGAGCGGCTGCCTGGAAGGATCGAGTCCGCTCTTGTCGAGCGACTTCAGCAGCGGTTGCGCACCGGATCGCAACATTACCAGATCGGCCGGTCCCTGGAAGAACAGAAAGCCTTCCTCCATATAGCGCTTGATCAGCTCGGGCGTCGCCGCAGGGCGGCCGACCGGAATCCCGTACTTTTTGCCCGCCGCCACTACCTTGCGGATCGCCTCTTTCACTTGCGGATCCTCCCAGTTGCCGCGCTTGCCGTAGGAGAAGGCGAGATCATTGGTTCCGATGAACAGCACATCGATGCCCGGTGTGGATGCGATCGCGTCGATGTTTTCGATCGCCCTGGCCTCTTCGATGATGACGATTACCATCGCGTTGCGGTCGGAGAAATCGTAGTAGGACTCGGGCCCTGCCCAGCGGAACGATGCCAGTCCCGGACCTGCGCCGCGCCTGCCCACCGGCGGATACTTCGCCGAATCGGCCGCCTGGCGGGCCAGTTCCGGCGTCGAAGTGAACGGGAAGATGACGCCGATGGCGCCCGCATCGAGTGCGCGCTTGGCGGTCCAGAGCTCATTGACTGGCACCCGGATGAAGGGCATCGCCTTGAGGCCGCGCGTAGCCAGGATCATGTTCCGCGCCGTTTCGAGAGTGATCGGACTGTGCTCCATCTCGATCCAGAGAAAGTCGAAGCCCATATTGGCCGCCTGCGCGGCGACTTCCGGGCTGGGGATCGTGATCGTCGCACCGATCACGGGTTTGCCCTCCTTGAGCTGCTTGCGGACGGGGTTTTCCCATGGCGTCTGTGCAGCCGACGGGACGAATGAAATCGCGAATGCGGCGAAAAGAAGCAGTGTGCGCATGATGTCTCCCAGGACGAAATCAGGACACTACGCTAACACACCCGCTGGTCCATGAGGGCGGCCGCGGCGTAGTGGAGCAGGTCGCCGCGCTCCCGCGCCAGCGCGCGCAGCCGTTCGGCATCGCCCGCCATCTGGCAGAGCTGGAGCACCGTCGGGGCGCCGACATGCTGCGGGTTGGCGCCGCTCAGAAACTCGAGTGACGCCTCGATCGCTTCAGCGTAACGGCCCGTGCGCGCCAACAGCACCACCAGCGCCTCGGCAGCGCCATAGCCGTACTGATCGGGATCGTATTCGCGCGCCTTGTGAGTGAAGTGCTCGGCGGCGCCATCGACTCCGTTGCCCAGTAGCGCGTTGAGGTAGGTGTGGATATCGCGGAAAAAGTCGTCGAAGGGCGGATCGGACCGCTGCTGAAACATCGGAGCGAGGCGCTGGCCGTAGGCGGCCATTTCGACGCCCAGTTCGTGCAGATCGCGCGCATCGGCGCTGGCGAGCAAGTTTAACACCGAGACCACGTGGGAGGTGTCGGCATAGGCATCATACTCGCCGAAAAGCCAGCCGCGGCCTTCGATCAGCTCAGGGATCGACCCTCCTTCCGGTGCGGTCCCTTCGACGGACTCGATAGCGCGGCGAAGGTTCGCCGTGAGTTCCGAGTGCAGCCGCCGCGCGAGCAGCCGCAGGCCCTCCTCGCGCGTCTTCGCATCGGGATACTGGTGGAAGAAGGTGATCGCGCGGCAGGTGCCATAGGTTTCGAGGATGAGTTCGTAGCCCTTGAGCGGATGGGCGCGCTCGTGGTAGGCGATCTCGATGAGGCGGTCGAGATTCTCCCGTCCGCTGTCGACCCGCTCGATCGCGGCCCGCACAACGTCGATGTCGCCCACTGCGCGCAGATAGGGCCAGGCACGCTCGATCTGCCCGTCATCCAGGAACAGGCGTCCGGTCTCTCGCGCCGCCCCGATCGTCGCCGCTTCATAGGCGGCGAGTTTGTCGTCAGGAATTTCGTTATCGAGATGCACCAGCGGCAGTCCGAGATCGTAGCGCGCCTTCATCAGCCGGGTCTCGAACAGCAGGGGGTAGTTCTTCTCGGCCCGAAACCGCTCCGCCAGGTGTTCGAACGCCGCTTGCGCGCCGCCCTCCGAGATGGCGCGTTCAATCATCTGATAATCGTGTTGTTCCACGGAATCGCCCGGCCCCTTCGCCACCACATTACCAGATTGGGCCGTTCAGCCTACCCCGGATCGGGGAAGCGCCAGCCCGATCGGACCCGCACCTTGGGATTGCGGCGCCGGTCGTTCACGATTTGGAAGGCCTCCACACGGACACGGCGGAACTCGCGGACCGCCTCCTCGCGGGGTTGGTAGACCAGCCGATATTGACTCTCGATCGCAAGCATCACGTTCCTCATCGCTGCGGGAAAGTCGTCGTCCGTTCCCGGAAACCAGGCGTAGCCGCCGCTGCGCTCCGCGAGCTTCTGGAGGAAGGCGTCGCCTTGCATGAGCCGCATACGGGCCGGCGCGGCGGAAAACGGATCCTGACGGGTTCGCAGCACGCCGCTCGTGCCGATGCCGTAGACGATGACGTCGGACGTTTCGGTCTTGCGCTGCACTTCGGCGAATGTTCGGGTGCTGTCCGTGTCGACGCCGGAGCCGATAAGAATCAGGACGCGGCGGCCGGGAAGGCGCTCCAGCTTTTCGATCAGTTCGTAGACGGCGTCATAGGCGGCCAGTTCGCGCCACGCGGGATGGCCCAGATCGAAGTACCCGACAGGAATGCGGCCGCGCTGCCGCGTGAAGTCGACCCGCACTTCGAGTTGGCGGTCGAACGTCGCAAGCGCGTACCAATGCCCCTCGGGCGCGATTGAGGGGAATTCGTAGATGGCGCGGCGGATCGCCAGGAGGTACGGCGCCGAGAGCCTGCTGAACTCGGCGAGGATCACGACATGGGCGGGCGACTCCGGCGCCTCCAGTCGGAACGGCATCGCGTGGCCATCTTCAAAGAGCCGGAAGTTGCCGGGGCCGAGTCCGTGGACGAAGCCGTCGCGGTCCTCCACCGTCACATACAGGGAGACCGGACCGCGTTGCGGAGAGATTCGGGCGGCCGGGGCCGCAACCGGAGACAGAAGTAATACAACGAGAGCTACTGCTGCGCCACGGCTCCGCCCCCGGGTGGAGGTATGGAGCATAAAGTTTCGATCCTCTGTCCGGGCACATACTCAAGTTTTGGTGGAGGAGAACAGTCGTCCTCTTCGGGCCGGAGCAGGCTCGGGCGGTCTTTCTCGTCTTTCTCGGCCTGCGCGGCGACTTCCACCAGATTCTTCTTCATCTCCATGAATGCCGTGGACTGCTGGATGAGGCTTTCGCGTTCGGGCAGGAACATGATCTCGCGCTGCGCCTTCACCATGCGCTGGTAGAAGGGCGGATGGGTGCGGAACCAGCTTGCTCCGTTGACGTAGCCCTCGCGGGTCGCCATTTTGTCGAAGAAACGGATGAAGCCGGTCGGATCGTAGCCGGCGCTCCAGGCATATTGAACACCGAGCTGATCGGCCTCCAGTTCGAAGTCCCGGCTGACTCCGAGCAGGTTGAGATTTAACACGAGGCCGAGTCCGTAGAAGCCGTACTGGAGCGCGTAGTAGGTCCCGATGCCTACCGGCCCGACAAGCATGATCGCGGCGACCTGCGCCACCTGGTAGATGATCGAGGCGATGGTGGCGCGGCGCATCAGCTTGTGGCCGTGGCGGGCGGCGGCGTGCGCGATTTCATGCGCAATGACGCCGGCAAGCTGCGATTCGTCTTCGGCTGCCTCGAGCAGCCCGCGCTGAACGAACAGGTATCCGCCGGGCAGCGCGAATGCGTTGATCTCCTTCGAGTTGAGGACCGAGATCTGGACCGGTACCCGCAGGTCCGAGTGCGCCGCGATCTTCTGCGTCAGGTTCGTAACGTAAGAGCGGACGACGGGATCGTCGACCTCCGGCGGCAGCAGGCCGGCGCGGCGCATCTCCTCGACCGCCTCGCGGCCCAGTCGCACGTCGCCCTCCTGTCCTTCGCCTACGCTGCGGAAGCCGATGTCGAGGACGTCGCTGTGCGGTCGCTTGCGGTATTCACCGCTGGCCTTCTCGGCCTGGATGCCGCGGAGCTCCGACGGCCAGTGCTCGATCAGCTCGAGCTTGGCGCGCTTGTTTTCATAAGCCACCGGAATCGCCTGGAGGGCGAGCACCTCGGTCTGGCTTTTGAGTACACGGAGGTGCTGCACGCGGCAGTGCAACTCCCGGCGTACGGCCGAATCGAGATTACTGGAGCGCTGGCGCAGTTCGCGCTGCTTCTCGTTCATCTCGCGCTCGTATTCCCGGCCGCGTTGCTTGAATTCGTGGACGCAGTAGCGTTCTGCCTGGTCGAAGTAGCCTCGCATCTGGCGAAGCTGCGTAGAACTGAATTCGAGTTGGGGAGCTTCCTGAAACAGATCGGTATACGACTTGTTGACGCTGTCGCGGAGGGGCTCGAAGACAACCGGCGCCAGCGGCGTCTCCGGGAGCGGTACCTGCCTTCCGCAATTGTAAGCTGGGAGGATTAGAGCGAGACAGACGATATAGGAAACCGCCGGCCGAATCAGTCTCATAATTTTAGAGCTTACTGAACTTCGAGCCGAAACGGAATCGGGCCGCCTCTCGTGTTTCATACAAGAGGCGGCCGGCTCAATCTACCTACGTTCGTCTACACGACTGCGGCAATCACGATGACGATTATCACGATTGCAGCGGCCAGAATCAAGAGGCTCACCTGCCCACGGGTCAGCGCGCCAGCCGCGAAGTCGTTCTGGATCTTCTCGGTCTGATTCGCCAGCCGGGAAAGCTCCTCATCACTCAGCATCGGAATCGCCTTCTGGACCTCGGCAGGGTCGATTTTGCCGATCCGCAGGGCATCCTTCGCCAGATCCGAGGAGAAGAACCTCTCGACCTTCGAAAGGTTCTGCGCTCTCGTCTTCGCTGCATCGTCCACCTGTCGGTAGAGCTCGCCGAGCGGCGCTACGTGATCCTGTGCGGCCACACGGGCCGGGAGCAGAAACATCGTCCCGACCGCGAAGGCAATCAGAACGGCCATGAGCTTTTGAAGTCGGAATTGCATTTTCGTTCGTCCCCCCTTGCTCAGTCACCCTGTAGACAACGCAAGCGGACGTAACGTTTCGGTTGTACTCTGTTTTGGCTCTGGCTGGACGTTAAGATTTACCGGCGGGTTCGGCGGCGCGTCAATACTTACTCAATCCTTCAGTAAGTTCGATCAGGGTGCCCCATGGATCGCGGATGAACGCGATTGACACTCCAAGCTGTGGGACCTCCCGGTACGGCGCCTCGAAAGCTACGCCATCGCGCTCGAGTTTTTCGCAGAAGGATTTGAGGTTTCGCACTTCGAATCCGATATGGTCCACTGCGCGGCCTTTCGTGGGCGCGACCGGCTCTGTCGATTGCGAGAAAGTTAAATTAGCGCCGGGGACGTCGGCGGCCTCGAAACGGCCCCGTTTGCCGGGGATCGCGCCGAAGATCCTTACGTACCACGCTTTGGTTTCGTCGACCGCCTGATTGTAAAAGTGGATATGGTGATGGGCGACCGGCGTCTTCAGGCCCGGCGTCTCGGTGAGTTCCACCTTGACCTGCTCGACCATAACGAAGGCCTGGCGGGTCTCGGGCATTTCCCGCACCACGGGAATGCCCGCGGCGCGGCATTTGGCCAGCATCGCCTGCAGGTCCGGCACCTGGAAGCCGAGGTGATTGACCACGGAGCCCTCCGTGCCGCCGGCAGGTTCCTGCCGTCTCACCATCACGATGGCATCGGGAAAACGGAAGGCCTCAAATGGCCCGATCCGTATCGGCTGGCCGCCGAGGACGTCGGTCCAAAACTTCCGCTGCAGGGCTTCGTCGGCGGTATTGATGTGAAGGTGTCCCATCGCAACTCCGGCTTCGTTTGGGGCTGGAAGCTGCGCAGAGGCAGAGATGGCGGAGATAAATAATAGGGAAATTACGGCGACTGGTCGCGTCATGTCGTGTCTCACTAGTCCCGATTAGACTATCACGCCGGCCGGGGCGCCTTGCGGAACCAGTGGATGAGCGAGACGATGCTGCCCGCGATCGAGACCGTAATCAGTGCGAAGACGGCGAGACGGAACGCGGCCGATTCTCCGATGACAAAAACACGTTCTCCCAGCCAGACGGCGAGAAACCCTGCGGCGAGGAACCGCAGGAAGCGAAAAGCGCCGACCACCAGGAGGAGCCTTTTGCGCGGATACTGCAGCGCGGCGGCGCCGGCGACGAATGCGGTGAAAGGAAACGGAGGCGGCAGAACCGAGGCCAGCGCGAGGGCCCAGGCGCCTCGGCTCTCCACCTTCCGCTTTACGTACTGGAAACGTTCGGGGGAGATGCGCCGCTCAAGGCCCGCCTCGCCTCCTTTCCGGCTCACAAGGTCGACGAGTGCAACGCCGATCACGGATCCCGCGGTCGCCATGAAGCAGAAGTACAACACCAGATCGGGACGCGTCGCAGTGAGGGCGACCAGAAGGAGGTCGTTGCCCAATGGGATGAACAGCATCGACGAGTCCGCGGCGCTCAGCAGCAGGAGCCCGATGCCACCCAGATTGATTAGGAACCGGACGAGGGCTTCCACCATCCCGGAGACAGGCGCGCGCTTGCAGCCTTGTCCCTTAGATCGTTTGTGCAGTCGTTCGGTTGCGCGGTTTTGCCGCGATTACGATTGCGGCTTGTAGTACAGAACCATGCCGGCTCCCGCTGCCGCCATCAAAAACCCGATGTACAACATCGGATTGGGCGCCGTCTTCGGCGGATGCATCCACATCGTGACAATCACGTTGACAACCGGCGCGCCGGCGAACACCAGGGGCATCACATAATTGGGCACCCCGCCGCTCTTGAAAGCGTAGATGATGCAGACCGCGCCGATGGCGCCGAGCGCGCCCGCGAAAGTCGCGAAGAGTGCGCCGTTCGTCGAGAATCCCTTCAGTCCGCCCTGGGAGCCGAGCGCAAAAACCGGGACAAGCACGCCGACCAGAAAATAGGCGAAGCCCACGCACAGAAGCGCCCGCAGCGGATTGCCGAGCTGGACCTGTCCTTTATGCAGCGCCGGTCCATACATTCCCCAAAACAAGGCCGCGCCAAACGCAAAGACCACCCAGAGCATCGATTTTCCTTTCTTGGTTTCCATGAGATGCAATCATTATCCGCGATCCGGCTCGCCGCTGTCGCGGCCCGTGCGGCTCTCGTGCAGCCGCTCGGGAAGCTGTGAGATAGTACCTTCATAGATCGCGATGCGTCGGGAGAAAAAGAAACATCTGGCCCTGGGAGCCGTTGTCGCCGTGCTCTACCTGTTGCACCAGGACATCTGGTTCTGGCACAGCGCGCGCCCGCTGGTCTTCGGGTTCCTGCCGATCGGGCTCTTCTACCACGCCTGCTACACGCTGGCGACCTCGTTCGTGCTCTGGCTGCTGGTGCGCTATGCCTGGCCCGCGCATCTGGAACGCGTGGCCGAAGAACAGGTTTCTGATCCTTCAGGAAGGGCAGGGAAGTCCGCTTGATTCCGGCCCTCGTCGTCTTTGCCTATCTGGCAATTGTCGTCTACATCGGGATCTTCGCTTTCCGCCGCTCCGGGGCGAAGTCCGGCGCGGAGGACTACTTTCTCGCCGGCCGTTCGCTAGGGCCGGTCGTGTTTCTACTCTCGCTGTTCGGCACCAATATGACGGCGTTTGCGATCCTCGGCTCGTCGGGCCATGCCTTTCATAACGGGATGGTGACCTACGGGCTGATGGCCTCCTCCTCCGCGCTCGTCATCCCGCTCTGCATCTTTCTGGTCGGCACACGGCTCTGGGCGCTTGGCAAGAAGTACGGCTTCATGACTCCGGTGCAGTTCTTCCGCGACCGCTGGGAGTGCAGCCACATCGGGACCGTCATCTTCACGGTGCAGGCCGCGCTGCTGATCCCCTACATCATCATCGGGGTGATGGGCGGCGGCACGGCGTTGTATGCCATCAGCGGCGGCCTGGTGCCCTACTGGTTCGGCGGCGCGCTGGTCGCGATCGTGGTGATGAGCTATGTCTTCTTCGGTGGCATGCGCGGAACGGCGTGGGTGAACACCTTCCAGACGGTGCTGTTCCTGCTGTTCGGCTCAATCGCGATCCTGTTTATCGGATCGAAGATGGGCGGCTTCTCGGCCGCAATCGAGGAACTGCTGGCCTCACCCGATACGGCCTCGCTGCTCACGCGCGACCGTGTCTCACCGTTATTCTTTCTGAGCTTTACCTTCATTCCGCTCTCGTCGATCGCCTTTCCGCACATCTGCATTTTCTGCCTGACAGCGCGGCGCATGGCGCACTTCAAGAAAACCGTCGTCCTCTACCCCATCTGTATGCTCGCGATCTGGCTGCCCGCGGTTTTCCTGGGGCTGGTTGCGAATCGTGTCACCGACGTGCCGGAGCTTCGAGCCAAGATTGAGGCGCGCCAGATGATCGCGAGTTCGGCTGCCGAGATGAGCCCCGAGGAACTCGCCGAGGCGCGCGGCCGGATGGCCGGCGACGATGTGCTGCTCATCCTGCTGAACAACTTCGCGCCGGTGTGGCTCGCGGGGCTGCTCGGCGCCGGAATCATGGCGGCCGTGATGGCCAGCGATTCGCAGATCCTCGCGCTCTCGACGATGTTCACCGAGGACGTCTTTGCTTTCTACGGGGGCAAGACGCGTTTCGGCGAGGCGGTACAGGTGCAAACCGGACGCCTGTTTGTCGTCGGCTTCACGATCGTCGCCTACATTCTGGCGCTGCAAGCGCCGCAGCGGATCTTCGATTTGGCGGTGCAATACGGCTTCTCCGGCTACGCTGCGCTCTCGCCGCTGCTGTTTGCCGGGCTCTTCTGGAAAGGCAGCACCAAGTGGGGCGCGCTCGCCGCCACGCTCTGGACAGCCGCCGCCGTGGCCGGGATCGCGATCTTCCAGTCCGTTGTCCCCGCTCCGCTCGGGCGGGTGGACGCCGCTTCCTGGATCGTTCGGACTCCCGGCGGCACCGAGATATTCGGCTTTCAGCCGGTGGTGCCGATGACGATCGTCTCGGCCCTGCTGGTCATCGTGGTTTCGCTACTGACGCCGAAGCCTTCCAAGTCCACGCTCGCGCGGTATTTCTAAGCGTCGCGCGGCCGCAGATACCACTCGATCGCCTCTTCCCGGCTGAGCGATCCTGGCTCCTTCTCTACTTCGGGATGCGTCGTGCGGAAGCGGTCGAGCAGCAGCGACTGCATCTTGGCCACCGCCTTGGGGTTCTTCGCCGCGACATCGGTGAACTCGCCGGGATCGGACTTCAGATCGTAAAGCCTGATGTAGCGGCCCGGTGTGGGGTTGTCGGTCTCATACCCGTCGGTGCGCGAGCGCTTGCCGGAGCAGAAGATGAACTTCCAGCGGTCCGTCCGGATGAAGGCCTCTTCGTTTTCCAGGTATTCGCTGAAGATGTGATCGCGTCGACTCGCCGGGCGCTTACCTTCGAGATACGGCCGGAGGCTCCGCCCGTGCTGTACCGGCAGCGGATCGACGTTCAGCATGTCGAGAATCGTGGCGGGCACGTCGATATGCTCGGTGAAGTCCTGGACGACGCCCTGGCGCACGCGGCCGGGGAAGCGCATGATCAGCGGCACACGCAGCGCCGGATCGTAGCCGCAGTGCTTTTCGAATCGTCCATGCTGGCCGAGATTGTACCCGTGGTCAGCCATGTAGACGATGTAGGTGTTCTCCTCGAGGCCCAGTTGCCGCAGCTTATCGAGCACCCGGCCGACGCTGCGGTCGAGAAACCGCGTCGAGGTGTAGTAGGCAGCGGCGATACCGCTCTTGTCATCGTCGCTCAGGTCGCGGAAGATCAGCGGGATCTGCCAGTGATCTTCCTTGCCGACCTGGGGCGGGGTGAACCGCGTTGGGTCGAATCGCTCGCGATGCTCGATGGGGAAATCAAAGGGCGAGTGTGGCTCCTGGAAGCTCACCCAGAGGGCGAACGGCTTCGACCGGTACTCTTCGAGGAAGCGATCGACCTGCCCGGCCAGGAAGGTGGATTTCATCTCAATTTCGTTGCGGGGGAACGGCAGCTTGTCGGCATTGAGCCAGATGCGCGCGGGGTCCTTGAACGGCCGCCAGTCCGGGCGTGTGCGAATCTGCTCCGGGACGGGCGTCGGCCGCACCTGTTTTATCCACTCCCCCGTCACTTCGCGCTCGGTCATGGCGATGTCGAAGCCGTGGAGGCCGGAGCGTCCCGGCCGATTGAAGTGCATCTTGCCGAAGACGGCCGTCGCGTAGCCGGCCTGTTTCAACTGCTTCGCCAGCGTCGGCTTCTCTTCCGACAGCGGCGTAGTGAGGCGCGTGACGCCGGCCATGTGCGGCATCTGCCCCGTGAAGAAACTCTGGCGCGACGGCGTGCAGACCGGGGAATTGCAGTAGTGCCTCGCGAACCGGGTCCCCTCCGAGGCGAGCCGGTCGAGGTTCGGTGTCTCAGCCATGCGATTGCCGTCGCACCCCATGACGTACGCGGCGTGATCGTCGGCAATGAGGAAGACAAAGTTCGGACGCGGCCGCGACTGCGAACGGAGCGGCGCAGCGGCCAGTGTGCCAAGGGCTTCTCGCCGGGTGAGCATGGAACCACTATAGTCCGATCGGCGGACCCTAATGGGCACTTAAGGGGCAACCGACTCACACAAGACAACACGAGAGAGGATCAATGAAATCGCGTTCGACTTCCGCCAAGGTGCGCGCTGCCACCCTGGTGCTTACATCGATGCTGCTGCTCGCGCCGGTTGGGCGCAGACCGGGACCGGCGGGTTGTCCGGAACCGTGAAGGACCAGACGGGAGCGGTGCTGCTGGACGCTCTGCTGACTGTCATCAACGAGAACTCTGGCGCTCGAGTCGGCACCATATCGAATTAGGCGGGCCAGTTTCGGGTGACATCGCTCAATCCGGGCGACTACCGCATCGAAGCGTCCAAGGAGGCCTTCGAGGCTCTCATCCGCCGAGACCTGACGGTGACGACCGGGCAGACGGTCGCGGTGGAATCGGTCCTATCGGTGGGAGCGGCCAATTAGACGGTAACCGTCGTGGAGGCAAGTCCGCTTGCGGAGACGCAGTCGACGAGCCTCGGGCAACTCGTCAACCGTCGGATGGTCGCCAACCTGCCCATGCCGAATCGCGCGGCCTCGGCTCTAGTGGACCTCGCGCCGGGCGTCATCATGATCGATAGCGGGCAGGGAGCGGAGAACTATCCAGTCTTCAGCGTGGCGGGAGGCCGCGGGCGCAACCAGCATTTTTCTCTGGACGGGGGCAACGCGACCAATGCCTCCGGCCTGACGCGCCCGATGCAAATGACCAGCCTGCCAGTGGATGCAATGCAGGAATTCCGAGTCATGTCGAACGATTACTCCGCCGAGTACGGCCACACTGCCGGCGGCGTGATCAGCCTGACGACGCGCTCCGGGACGAACGAGTTCCACGGAAGCATTTACGAGTTCCTCCGGAACAGCGCCTTCGATGCCCGGAACTTCTTCGCGGCCGAGAGGCCTCCGGTCCGGCTGCATCAGTTTGGCGCGGCCCTGGGTGGGCCGATCCGGCGGGACGGGACGCATTTCTTCGGATCAGGGGAGCGAACCCGACAGCTTTCCAGCACAACGCCACTCCAGACAGTTCCGACGCCGCGCAGCGGCAGGGCGATTTCTCCGAACTGCGCGATTTGGCCGGCAACGTCATCCCGATCTATGATCCCGCCACGACTGTCGGAACCTCGCGGCAGCCTTTTGCGGGCAACCGGATTCCGGTCCATCGCTTCGATCCGGTGGCGGCGGCCGCACTGCGCTACTAGCCCGAGCCGAATCGCGCCGGCGCAGGCTCCGCGGCGAACAACTTCAGCCGCAACAGCAACTCCGTCCTCGGCAGGGACATCTTCGTCGCGAAACTCGATCACCAGTTCCGCGCGAGCGACCAGTTCACTGCGAGATATTATGCCAACGATGCCGGCATCGAGAACCGGGGTTCTTTCGAACTCCGCGAGTCGGATCCGCACGCGAATTTTGAATGACGTGCGGGTCCAGAACATTCTTGGCGGCCACGCCCACATTTTCAGTCCGTCGCTGGTCAACGATCTGAAGGTCAGTTTCCTTCAGCGGCGCTTCGTCAACCGCCGCTACGGAGCGGATTCGGACTTGGCCGGAAAGCTCGGCTTGAACGGGCGTCAGCAGCGCGGCCTTCCCAGTCTTCACGCTTCCAGGCTACGCCTCGCTGGGTGGCGTTCCGGGCCGTGTGCAGACGCCGATTCGCGATACGCAATTCCTCAACGGGCTCTCCTGGTTCCGTGGAAGCCACTCGTTGAAGTTCGGCTCTACACCAGCGCCGCGGCCGCCGCGAAAAAACCCGAAGCAATCCCGAGCGCGGCTCCGATGCCGGCCCGGTCGGCTGCCCGCCCGACCAGGTACGGCGCCAGCGCGCTCGCGATTCGCCCGGCATTATAGGTGAGTCCCTGGCCCGACCCCCGGATCCGCGTTGGATAGATCTCGGCCAGCACAGCCCCGAACAGCGAAAAGTAGCCCGTACCGGCGAACCCCATCACCGGCCCGAGCACCAGCAGGACGGCTTCGATGTGCCGGCCCGCATACACCGGCGCCAACCCGTAGATCGGAGTCAGCGCCGCTGCCGCCAGCACATACGCCGCGAACACCGGCCGCCGGCCGTACCGGTCCGCCAGCCACCCGAAACTCAGATAGCCCGCATAGGCTCCGGCCTGCACCGCAATCAGGAACCCGCTGCTTCGGACCAGCGTCAGGACCGCGCCCCCGTCCTCGATCGGCGCCGAAAGGAATCCCGGAAGCCTTGTGAACACGCCCCAATAGGCGAACAGCACCGCCCCGGTCAGCGTCATCGGGGCCAGCGTCCGCCGCCGCAGAGGATCCCGGAAAAGATCAGTCAGCGGTGCGGCCGCTCCGTTCTTCGCTGCTGCTCCAGCCAGATCCGGGACTCTGGAACCTTCCAACGCACCGCCAGCGCCAACAGGGCAGGGAAGATGCCGGCCAGAAACAGCACCCGCCACCCGTAGACCGGCAGAATCGCCGCGCTCAGGCCCGCCGCCAGCATGTAGCCGAGCGCCCAGCCCGACTGCATGAACCCGATCGCCTTGGCCCGGTGCTCCGCCGGCCAGGCTTCCGAAACCAGCGTGGCGTCGTCAACCGGATCTTCTCTTGGTTCACCACCAATCGAAGAGCGGCAAACTGCGCCTGGAGATGTTCCCACGCCGCCTGTGACTCCCGCTCCGTCCGCGCCATCAGCACCATATCGTCCGCGTAACGGACCAGCCGGACCTTGCCGGTTGCGACTCCGTCGCTTCGGCACCACTGACGATCTACTTCATGCAGAAAGATGTTGGATAGCGTTGGTGAAATCACTCCGCCCTGGGGCGATCCCCGGTCCGGGTGCGTCACCTTGCCTTCCTCCATCACTCCCGCCTTTAGCCAGGCTCGGATCAGCCGCAAGACCTGAACGTCTCCGATTCGACGCTCCGCCAACCGCATCAGCAGTTCGTGCGAAATCGTATCGAAGTAGGATTTCAAGTCAACGTCCACCACGAACGAATAACCATCGTTGATGCTTTGCACAATCGCGCTTAGCGCCATCCGCGGCGTCTTCTTCGGGCGGAACCCGAATGAACAGGGCACGAAATCAGCCTCGAATAACGGCTCGATCACCAACTTCACTGCCATCTGCACCACTCGGTCCTTCACCGTCGGAATGCCCAACGGCCGGGTTTTCCCCGGCTGTCCGGGCTTCGGTATATGAACTCGGCGCACCAATGCTGCCCGATAACTCCGGCTTCGCAATTCGTGCGCGAGTTCGCACAGAAACCGCTCTTCGCCGTGGTTGCAGACAGCCTCGATATCTACCTGATTCACTCCCGCCGCCCCTTTGTTGGACTTCACCCGTTTCCAGGCCTCTTGCAGGATGTCTTGCCGACAGACCTTATCGTAGAGAAGCGTGAATCTCCTTTCCGGTTGCTGCTTGGCCACTCGGTATAGCGTCCGTTGCAGTTTGCGGGCATTGTCGAGTCTTGCGGGCGCTTTGCGCCTGGCTTGACGGGTCCGGGGTTGAGTCTTCCCTTGCGGGGGCAGTCCGGCTGCCTTTCCCTGTTTCGTTCGCTTGATGAAAGTAGCGGCCCTTCCCTCCCTTCGGTTCTCCCGAAGTTCATCGGTACTTTGGCCACCTCCGACTCCCGGCCCGGCTTCGTTTCCGCGCTTTCGGGTTCGCCCCTTATACGCTTCCCTACCGTCCGAAGTTTCCTCCGACGGACCGAACAGGGTCTCTCCGGTTAACTTGATGTTCTGTCTCTGCGTGCTGCCGCCCGATCCACCGTCCCGGGGATTCGGAGTGTTTCTCGCTGTACTCCGAACCGTGGCAGGCTTCGCCTTAGGGACACAGGCTCGCCCCGGGAATAACTCCAGCTGAATCGGCGTGATCGCTGGTGGGGTTGTCGATGCTGAAACGGCGTTTACTTCTGTTGCGGCCCGCAGATTCGCCTCGCCTCCCAGCCGATAGGTGGAGACTTTGTCATCCCGCTTCTCCGCCGCCGATTGCTCAGCGTCAGAGGGGATCAGACTATCGGGTGAGCGAGTCATTACCCGAGTCGATTCCTTTCAATCAACAAGTTCATCAAGTCCTCTCGGACGCACGCCCCCAACCCCCCGGAATTTATCGCTTTACCGCCAGAATGGGCGGCGATAGAATCAATGCACTTGAGCGGAGGATAGGGCTCTCCAGGAATGGAACCCGAGCGCCGGCTCAAGGGCCGGAATGGCTGGGGCGGCTCCGGTCGCCCCTAAAATCGGACCCGCTGGTCCATAACATATTGCGGGCGAAAAATGGTCTTGACAACTAGGACCACTTTCGTCAATGCTCCAGTCCGGTCCGGGATCATGGATCCTCGGCGGCTGGCAGATCGGAACCATCGTGAGCTTTTACTCCGGCTTCCCCATCCCCCACACCATCAATGTCAACAACCAGAACCTGGGAGGCAGCGTGCGCGGCGACTGGGTGCGGAACCCCAACCTCCCCAAGTCCCAGCGCAGCATCGATGGGTGGTTTGACACGTCCTTCGTCGCGCCGTCGGCTCCCGGCGTCCTGTCCAATGCCGGGCGGAACCTTATCGTCAGCCCCGGAGCCCGGAACCTGGATGTGATGGTTGCGCGAAACTTCCGGCTTCCCCGCGAAGGGCACGAAGTGCAATTCCGCTTCGAGAGCTTCAATTTCACCAACACCGCCAACTTCGGTCGCCCGAACACTACCGTCGGCGCTCCGGCGGCGGGACTGATCACCAACGCCGACGACCCCCGCCGTATCCAGTTCGCCCTCAAGTATGTTTTTTAGCCCACAAGGGGCGGGCCCCCGCCCGCCCCACTTCCCCCCGTAACTTTTCTCAGCCGGAGTACGCCTTTTTTTCGGACGTTACGTCATGTATTCTTGAAGGACCGTTGGGAGGCGGCAGCGCCCCGCTCCCGCCCGCCGGCATCTAAAAAGCAGTTAACTCGTTGTTCGGCAACCACTTGAGGTTACGATGTCTGCTATCACCAGACCTGTTCCGCCGCCAACCGCACCCGAGCGGGTCTCACCCGCTCACTCTCCCCAAGCCCCTCAGCCCTCAAGCCGATGGAAACTTTGGGCTCTCCTGCTCATTCTGGTGGTTGCCGTCGTAGGCGGTTACCAGCTCTGGCAGGCTCGCCAGGCCGCGTCCCAGGCCACCGCGCTGCCGGCCTTCCAGACCGCCGAAGTCGGCTTGGGCATCGTCGAGGAGACCATTCGACTCTCCGGCGCCACTGCGGCCCGCCAGTACGCCGACCTGAGCGCCCCGCGCCTGGTCGGTCCCGACGCCAATCGTGCCATGATCCTCCAGAAGCTTGTTCCTTCCGGCTCGAAGGTCCGCAAGGGCGACGTAGTCGCCCTGATCGATGGCGAAAGTCTGCTCGACCACATCGACGACGTCCATTCCACCGTCGTGCAGGCCGAACTTGACGTCACCAAGCGCCGCGCCGAACAGTCGCTCGACATCGCCAACCTCGAACAGAGTCTCCGCCTCGCAAAGGCCGAGTGGGACAAAGCGAAACTGGACCACTCCGCCGCCGAAATCCGCGCCGCCATCGACCAGGAACTCCTCGCCCTCATGGTTGAGGAGGCGGCCGCCCGCTACAAGCAGCTCCAGGCCGACCTCCCGTTCAAGAAGGCTTCTCACGAAGCCGAACTCAAAACCCTCGACTACACCACCCTGCGCCACGTCCGCCACCGCGACCGCCACAAACGCGATGCCGAGCGCTTCACGGTTTACGCGCCCATGGACGGCCTCGCCGTCATGCGCACCGTCGTCCGTGGTGGAGGTGACATGGTCCAGGTCGCCGAGGGCGATCAGGTCGGCCCCGGTCAGGCGTTCATGAAGATCGTGGACCTGTCGAGCATGCAGCTTGAGGCTACCGTCAACCAGGCCGAAAGCAGCATGATCCGCATCGGACAGGAAGCCCGAGTCGGCCTCGACGCCTTTCCCGGAGTCACGTTCAAGGGCAGGATCCAGAGCATCGGCGCCCTCGCCGCCGGTGGCTGGCGGGAGAACTTCTATATCCGCAGCGTCCCCGTCGTAGTCACCATCGACGGCGCCGACCCCCGCCTCATCCCGGACCTCTCCGCCTACGCCGACGTCGTCATCGGAAAGTCCGAAAAATCCGTGGTGGCCCCCCTCGCCGCCATCCATGACGAGGACGGCAAGACATACGTCTACGTCCGCCAGGGCAAGAACTTCGAAAAGCGCGAGGTCCAGGTCGGCCGCTCTAACAACCTTCACGCGGCGATCCTTTCCGGCCTCGAACCCGGCGAACACGTTCGCATCAACTAACATAGGATCCGGGCGGCCCGCGCACAAGGCCGCCCGCCTGCTCCCCACTTACGCACCGCGTCGCTCTTCTGTCTTCGCCCAATCGTTCGCTTTCCATTCCCGGTCGGAAAATGATTCGCCATGATATAATCGTGGTGCCCGTATCGGGTAAGAACCATGCTGATCGAAAGGAAAATCCCGATTATGGCCTTGTTTCAGAAAGGCTTCCACATCGAAGATAGGATTACCGCGGCGCTTGAGTCCTGCGGTTTCTTAGTCCAGCGTGATCCAGGCTTGGACCACGAACAGAAAATTGATTTCGTAGTAGTTAGGTTCCCAGAGAACCCGAAGTTCTATTCACTAGGAGTGCAGGTTACCTCGAAACTAAATGATATCGAGAAACTGAAAGAGTTCGCTTCTATAAATCGAACAAATCCTGTTACAGCAAAGGCTCTCTATCTTGAGATAGCTGATAACATGAATTTTGAAAAAGGCGGAACTCCCGCTGTCCTCTCGATTCTGATGAATTTTCAATTTAATTCCTTGTACGCGCACCAACCCATGGCAGTCGTCACCCTGTACGACGACCTTACCTATCAATTCCGGACTGTCGATGAGGTTCTAAGTGTGAAACCCGTGTACTCGATGCCGGTGCCCGCCCATAACGGCCCCGACGTTGGAAATGGAAACGCAGTGTCGGTCGCGCCTCGGCCCACCAACATCATTTCGAGCGCGAGCGCTTTAGCCCAGAAATGGAAAGAAGGAACGATTCCCGAGGCCAAGCCCGCCGGTGTCATCGACGGCGCTTTCGTGACCTTCTTCCGCTCTAACGGTTATGGATTCATAAAGACGCAGGACGGAACCATCTATTACGCCAATATCAAAAAGGTGGTCGATGACAATCTCCGGGAGCAGCTCTTAAACGTGCCCTACAATGCCGCATGGGAGAGCTTGTACATTCCCTGTACCTTCCGCGTGTCAGGCGTGAAGCGGCCGGACGCCAAGTACGAAGAGGCGTTCGACATCCGCTTCCCCTCATAGATCCCGGTATCCGCCAGGGGAGCGCTTCGGCGGCTCCCCCCTACCCCCAACGTCCCGCCAGCGCCGCCAGCGGACGCCGCACCGACTGGAACCGCGCCACCCGCACCGCATCGCTGTCCCGAATGGAAATCAGCGCCATCAACCCCCGCTCCACCAGCCCTTCCACCGCCTCCATCGTCAGCCAATGCTCGGCCGGAGGCATCATCTTCGTCTCCCCGTCCTGCTCGTACGTATGGATCGGCAGCCCGCGGATCTCGCACGCCGTTCCGGCCCGCATCGACCACCCCTCCTCCGCGAACGCCGCAGCCAGCAGCGTCGCGCAGAAAAACGCCGGATTGCCCCACAGATACGTCTGGTGTCGCGGTTCTGGCATCTCCTCGAAGTCAAACTGCTCCACCCGGTCCGTCCGGCTCCCGTACGGCAGCCGCAGCAGAAACCGCGGCGTCGCGATCCCCACGTAGGCCGACTCCGGAAGCTCGCGCAGCACCTCCCAGTTCGCCTCCGCGCCCTCGGACCAGCGCGCCCGCGTTCCCGCCAGAAACGGCGTCCCCGCCTCGGCCGCCAGCAGAGCCACCCGCGCCAGCAGGTCGATGTCTCCGGCGCGCTCGGGCGAAACCAGGTAATCCCCCACGCACACTGCCCACGGATGCGCCCCCGGAGTCCCCACCGTCTGCCGCACCAGCACCTCGTACAGCCCCGTCCCCGGCAGATGGTCGGTCCCGCGCAGGTCCGCCTCCAACTCCTCCTTTGAGACGTCCAGGATATAAATCTTCAAATCCGGCCCCGTCTCCGCATGACGAACCAGGAAGAACAGCCCTCGCCACGCCGCTTCCAAAGCCTGGAAGCTCGGATGGTGCATCACCGCCCGCATCTGCTGGCTCGCCGCCTCATCCACCTGCGCGATCCAGGCCGGAAGGTCCGGATCCCCCTTTGGCTCCAGGTGCGGCTCCATGATCCGGTCGATATACGACGCCAGCGGATCGGAACTCCGTGCCGACCGCTCCGCCGTCTCCTCCAGGATGCTCCCCAGCAGATCGCCCGAAGGCCGCGCCGGAGCCGCCGTCGGCTCGACACTCCGCGCCGGACTCGCCGCCGCCGCCCGCCGCGGAGGAGGCTCCGATCTCGCCTGCCGCGACTCCGCGAACAGGTCCAGCCTCTCATACAGCCGGTCCGGCAGAAAATCGTCCAACTCGGTGAAATCGATCCCCAGCCGCCGGCCCGAGTCGTCCCCGTACGGCAGCTCCAGCCGAACCGCCAGCCGCTCCATCACGCTCTCGAAGTTGTCCCGGTCCATCGGGATCGGCTTACGCTGCCGGATGCCTTCCGGCTCGCGAACTCCCCGGCTTTCGCGGCCGCTGAAGTCCCCCAGAACCAGGATGCGGAATGGAGTATCGCTATCGGGCGCCGCCTGCACGCGGGCCGAGCCCGGAGCCACATCCAGTTGAACGTCTGCAAATGTAGTCGTTTTCGGCATGCAGCCGTATTATACGTTCATTCGGTCTCGATCGTGACCAGATGCTGCCCGCGCGGCAGCCGTACCGTGTAAACTCCACCCTCCGCCACCACCTCCGGAGCCGTCTCCATCCCGTCGATCTCCATCCGCACCGGACGCCGGTCCAACACCGCGAACGCCCGCGCCGCGCTCACATACGAAAACTCCACACCGCCAGGCAGCGCCGCCGCCGTCCGCAGCTCCCCGTTCAGCCGTAGCAGCCGCGTCCGCACCTCCGCCTCGCTCGCCTCCACCGCCGCCGGCCCCGGGGGCAGCCACACCGTCCGCCCATCCGTCACCGGCCACGGACGCCCGTTCACCCGCACGCCCCCGGCCCACCGCACCCCGACCCCGTGCGGCGAATCCACCACCAGCTTCCCCGCCGCCTCGCTCACCCGTTCCACCACCGCCGCCGACGCCCCCAACAGCGGAGCATCCACGGGCAGAATCGAATTCTCAAAGTACAGCGCCACCCGAGGAAACGCCCGTGACGACAGGTGGACCAGTTGGAACAGCTCCAGCCCCGTCTGCTGCTTGGTCGGGTAGACATCCTGGTATCGCTCGACGATGTTGATATCGATCGCCAGCTTCTCCCGCTGCGGCGTCAGCGGCCGATATCGGTTCGCGATCTCCGTATACCGTTCCGCCCCCAGGTGCCACACTGTCGCCGGATCTTCGATCAGGAACGTAAAATCATGCCGTCCGAGCAGCGGCAGCAGCCCCGCCGCATCCGCCCCGATCTTCTCCCGCATCGTCGAGTCGAACCGGTCATCCACGTGCGTCAGGACCACGTCCAGGTGCGGCTTCCCCCGCCGAACCCCCTCGATGCTCTCGATCCACTCCCGCTGCATCCGCCGCGCCAGCTCCGCCCGGTACTCGAGAAACTTCCCCATCTCCGCCCCGCCGCGCCGGCCCTCGAACAGCTCCATAGGGTCGAAGCCGTGCAGCCCGCGGAACTCCCGCCGCACATCGTCGTTCATCGGAGTAAACCGCGCCCGGTTCTCATGCCCTTCGAGCGACTCGAAATACAGCTCGGCCAGGTTCACCCCGTCCCAGTCGAACCGCTCCACCAGCCGCCGCACCCCGCGCTCCACCGCCCGGAAGCAGTCGCGGTTGATCAGATTCATGAGCTTGCGCCAGTCCAGGTGAGCATCCTGCCCGAGCGCCGTCTTTTCCCGCCACTCCGGATGCTCCTCCCAGAACCGCTCGCTCACGTGCGGCAACTCCAGCCACGCATAGACCAGGATCGCGTTCTTATGGCACGCCGCAATCAGCCGCCGCAGAAACGCATCCTTCTCCTTATCCGGCTCGACGTGATGCCATGCCGCCACGTGCAGCGCGCTGATTCCCGCCTCGCGCCACCGCCGCGCGAAGTAGTCGAGGTCCACCCGGCTCCGGTACGCCCCGTCGAAAAACGCCCACAGCCGCCCCGACCGGAACGGAAACTCCAGCCCCAGCTCCGCCAGCGCCTGCGCCAGGTACGGGAACCGCTCATACCCGCGCTCGCCCGGCGGCGCCGCCACCCAAAGCGCGCCGCCGGCCCCCAGCTTCATCCCCGCCACCAGCGGAGACCGCTCCCACCGCTCCCTCGCGAATACCTTGGCCTCCTCCGGAACCGAGTGGACTTTCATCGCCACCGGATGCTCCCACACAATCGACAACCCCGGCCGGTGCACGTCCTCCACGCTCCGCGCTGCGATCCGCCGTTCCGTCGCGGCAAACCCGAGCGCCCGGGCCGTTTCGGACTCCCCTTCGAGCACCAGAAACGCCCCTGCCCTCGCCCGCTCCACCCACTGCCCGGCCTCCGTCTCATCGCCCCGCGGGATCACAATCACGTGCGCGCCGCCCTCGGCCCCGCTCGTCATTCCCAGCGACGAAAAGATCCGCGGCCACGCCCCCGGCTCATCCCCCAGCACGTGAAACGAAAACTGCGGCGCCGCCTCCGCCGCCACGGCCAGAGCGAGCGCCAGCACGAACCCTCTGCTACCTCGTATGCGCATACCAGAACCCCACCCGCAAATCCGTAAAGTGCCGCGGTCGCGGATTTCCCTCCTGAACCGTGTGCCGCCCCCACAGAAAAGCCGCCGAAAAGAACAGCGATCGCGGCATGCTTCGCGTCCGCAGTCGCAGCCCCGGACCCGACTCCACGAAGTTCGCCCAATACTGCCGCAGCCGGTCCGTCGTGCCGTTCTGATTCCAGTGAAGCTGCACCTGGAGCCCGTCCAAGGCCTCCCACGCCGGGAGCGTATACCCGCCCCGCGTCTGGAGGTAAAACAGCACATCGCTCTGGAACCGGCTCAGAAACACCGAATCGAACGTGGCCTCGGCGAACAGGCCCGCCCGCTCACCCCCGAGCAGCCGGCCGATCCCCCGGCTCGCATTCAGCCCCGCGCGAAAATCCGGAATCACCGCCGCCAGATCGTGCCGGCGCCCCAGGTAGCTGAACGACGGCCCGCCCTCGGCCCATGCGCTGATGCCCCGCCACGCGTTCGTCGCAACCCCGGCCCCCACAATCACCGAGTTCTCCGACAGAAATTGCGGCTGCACCCCCTGCGACTGCTGCAATCCCGCCGCGCCGCGCAGGTCCCCCACGATCCGGCTCGAAAGATACGGCCGCAGCGGCAGCTTCCCCAGCCGCCACTCCGCCTTCACCTGCCCGTAGGAAAATACGTTGTTCCACCGCGACGAAAAGAACGGCAGCACCCAGGCCGTCGTCCGGAACCGCGCCTCCTGGGCCTGCAGGTTCCGGTAGGCCCGCTCCGCCTCCTGCGCCACGGCCGTGTCCGGGCTGTTCTTCGCCAGCCCAAACCACCGCACCGCCTCCCCGTCCTGTTGCAGGATGTTGTGCGTCCACCCGAGCTTCAGCATCACGTCGAAGTCCACCGGATCGGTCTCATGCGCCACCCGCAAATACTTCAACGCATCTTTCAGATACCCGGCATCGAGGCTCCGCTCGGCCAGCGTCTTGGCTTCCACCGCCACCTGCCGCCGCGGAGTCTCCCGTCGCCCGCGCAGTGTCTGTGGCAGTTTCAGTGTCTGTCTCACCCGGTCCGCCAGCTCTTCGTCGTCCCCTTGCAGTACGCGTTCGAGCAGCGGCATCGCCCCCTCGGCGTCGTCCCGCGCCAGCCGCAGAAACCCGAGCTGCGCCGTCGAAAGCAAATCCTCCGGAGCGGCCGCGACCAGCAAAGCAAACTCCTGCTCGGCCTCCGCGCGCTGCCCCATAGCCAGGTGCAGATAGGCAAGCTCCCGCCTTAACTCGACATTCTCGGAATCCAGCTCCAGCGCCCGCCGGAACTCATAGACGTAGGGATACCGGCCCGGCAGCAGCATCCGGGCCTCCTCGGCCGTGCGAGGCTCGGCCCCGCGCGATGCCGCCAGCAGCAGCGCCAGCGCTTCCTCCTCGCGCCCGAGCGCCTTCCACACGCGCCCAAGGTCGAGCATCAGCGAGCGTTTCTCCGGCCGCAGCCGCCACGCCCGCTCATAGTGCGCCGCCGCCAGAGCGATCTCGTCCCGTTGTTCAGCCAGCCGAGCCAGCTCATGATGTCCGCTGAAATTATCGGGCGATTGCTCGACCGCCGCCCGCCACCGCGCAATCCCCTCGGCGAGAGGCCGGTCGACATTCTCGAACGCCCGCGCCGCCGTCGCCCGGACCTCCGGATCGCGCGACTCCCGAAGCTTCAGGAAGATCCGCCGCGCCTCGGCCTCCAGCTTCGTTTCATAGCAGAGGAAGGCATACTCCAGCCCCGCATGTTCATCCGAGGGATCGATCCGCCACGCCTCGCCAAACTCCTCCCGAGCCGACTCATTCTCCCCGATCTTCAGGTAGGTATAGGCAAGGTCCTTCCGAACCGCCGCCCGGGAAGGTTCCGCCGCAATCGCCGCCCGAAACCCCGCGACCGCAGCATCATACTCCCCCGCCCGCAGCGCCTCATAAGCCCGATCGAGGGCCCCCGGCCCCTCGCCGGCCCAAGCCACCCCACAAGCCGCCAGCCACAAGAACACTCTCATCCATAGCTTAGTGCCGGCCGGACGTCTCGCCTCTCATGCGGATCTCATTCCACCTTTCTCGCCGCAGTAATGAGTCCATCATTGTCTCGGATCTGTAGATTTCCGTCAGTCGCGATTACGAAATGATCCCCAGCGTCGGAACCGTCCACGTCGTCGAACCGGCGACCCAGTGGGGAGTTTTTCTCGGCAAGCTCCTTTTTGAGGCTGCTGCCATCCTTGAAGGTTCTCTCAATGAATAGCTTGCCCCCTTCCCGGAAGATACTGATGCGGTTCGCCACAAAGGGCCTCTCATCGCGTCCGATGATTTCGCGGTGTGCGGGCTCGGGCGGATTCAATGCTTTGTTCTCTGCTTCAACCCCCAAGCCGAGGATCCGTATTTCGAGATCCGGATTGAAGTGGGTTGTCGCCCATGCCCCGGTGCCGATCGTCATTTCCGGAAGATAGTACGCTATGAAGGTGCGCTCGTATGCCCCAGCGTCTTGGGCCTTCAATTTCAACGCAATAGCCCGAAGCACTTCTTCCGAGACCTTTTTGTTCAATCGAATGTCGAGGCTGCGCTTAGCGCCTGGGATCTTATCTTCCTTAACTATTGTGAATGTCACTTCACTTGGAATGACCTTCGACTCCCGAGGGGTGCCACAGCCAGTCACGAGACTACCAATGGCTGCAAGAGCAATTGGGTAACGCATCCTCACCTTCCCGCAAAATGATTGTTCATAGCCGAAGTGGCATTCGGCTATGATTTTTACTCCTGTTGTCATAGCACAAATATACTCATGAAACCCCGCGTGAGCCGTAATCCGCTATGAGTGTCCGAAGTAAATCACGGACCTCAGGCTCTTGAGCCGCCTTCCCTTGAACGCGGGAAGGAGTCGCCAAGATGCCCTCCTCAACCCGCCTTCATAACAGCCACAAGCTGATCGAGTGCCGTCCCCCAGCCCGCGTGAATCCTATCGCATCATGCTCTGCACGCGGACTCTCATCGCCATGAATGACAATCGCGGTATACTTTGTCCCTCTGCACGGCTCCATCGAATTCACGGCGTGAACGCCAACGAATCGCATCCGGCCGAATCCGGCGTTTTGGCCGGTCATTAGCCGGCCAGGGCCAACTCAAACACGCCCTCAAACAGGGCGCCGCCCACAAACAGCTTTGCGAACTCACGCTATAGCCGTTCTTCCCCCACCCTCAAACCCGCTACCATAAACTCATGCCCTTCCGAGGCGTCGACTATCTCCAAATCGATTCCCTCTTCTCCCCCGACGAACTCCTCATCCGCCAGACCGCCCGGCAGTTCGTCGACGATCGCGTCCTCCCCCTCATCCGCGACGCCTACCGCGACGCTCGCTTCCCCGCCGAACTCATCCCCGAACTCGCCCGCCTCGGCTTCCTCGGAGCCAACCTCGAGGGCTACGGCTGCGCCGGCCTCAACAACGTCGAATACGGCCTTATTATGCAGGAACTCGAACGCGGCGATTCCGGCCTCCGCAGCTTCGTCTCCGTCCAGGGCGCCCTCGTCATGTACCCCATCCTCACCTACGGCTCCGACGAGCAGAAACAGCACTGGCTCCCCCGCCTCCAGTCCGGCGACGCCATCGGTTGCTTCGGACTCACCGAGCCCCAGTTCGGCTCCAACCCGGCCGGCATGTTGACCACCGCCCGCAAGGACGGCAACACCTGGATCCTCAACGGCGAAAAGACCTGGATCACCAACGGCTCCGCCGCCGGCATCGCCGTCGTCTGGGCCCGCACCGACCAGGGCATCCGCGGCTTCCTCGTCGAAAAAGGCACGCCCGGCTACACCACCTCGGACCTCCACGGAAAGCTCTCCATGCGAGCCTCCGTCACCTCCAGCCTCGCCTTCTCCGATTGCCGCATCCCCGCCGACAACCTCCTGCCGGGCGCCGCCGGACTCAAAGCCGCCCTGAGCTGCCTCTCCCAAGCCCGCTACGGCATCGGCTGGGGCGTCCTCGGAGCCGCCATGGACTGCTACGAAACCGCCCGCCAATACTCCATCGATCGCAAACAGTTCGACGGCCGCCCCATCGCCTCCCACCAACTCGTCCAGGAAAAACTCGCCTGGATGATCACCGAAATCACCAAGGCCCAGCTCCTCGCCATCCACACCGGCCGCCTCAAGGACCAGGGCAAAGCCGAGCCCGCCCATATCTCCATGCTCAAGCGCAACAACGTCGCCATCGCCCTCGACTGCGCCCGCCTCAGCCGCGACCTCCTCGGCGCCAACGGCATCATGGACGAGTACCCCATCATGCGCCACATGTGTAATCTGGAAACCGTGAAGACCTACGAAGGGACCGACCACATCCACACGCTCGTCATCGGCGAGCGCGTCACCGGCATCCCCGCCTACCGCTGACTACAGCCCGAACAACCCCAGGATCTGGCGCGTCCACTCCATGCTCACCACCGTCATCCACACGCCGAACCCCGTCGTCGAAAAGACCACGATCAGCAGGATGAACCCGAACCGCGCCAGCTCTTCATAGATGATCCGGGGCAACTGCAGCGCAAGCAGCAGCTTCGACCCGTCGAGCGGCGGCGCCGGCAGCATATTGAATAGCGCCAGGTACAGACTCAGCCGGATCCCATGTGCGCAATACTCGGCCACCTGCGGTAGCACCGACGCCGTCAGCGCCACCACCGCCCCCAGAATCACCGCGAACACCACGTTGCTCGCCGGACCCGCCAGCGCCACCAGCGCCAGCCCCCACATCCCATACCGCAGCTTCGACGGATTCGTATTCACCGGGCGCCCCCACCCGATAAATCCCCCGCCGATCAGCGAAGTAATCGCCGGCAGAAGCACAGTCCCAATCCAGTCCACGTGCGCCAGCGGATGCAGCGTCACCCGCCCCTCGCGCTGAGGCGTGTCATCGCCCAACCGCGTCGCCGCCCACGCATGGGCGTACTCGTGCGGCGTCGTCAGCAGCCACAACAAGGAGACATTCAGGATCGCCAGTTCCAGGTTCATCGGAGGGTCAGACTACCCAGCATCTCAGAAACCTCACTCCACCACCAACCCGTCGATATCCACGAACGCCCCCCGCGCCTCCGGCCCCCGCCGCCCCGACACCCGAATCGTCACGACATGCCGCCCCGGAGCGAACCCTTCGAATACGCTCCGCGCCTGCCACTCCGTCTCCGGCGCATACAGATCGATCTCCCCGAACGGCTCGCCGTCGATCAGCACCTCCGCGATCCCACGGTTCGCCGCCCGGGTATGCAGGTACACCACCCGCGATCCCTCGAACCGGAGCCGCACCTCTGCCCCGCGCGCCTCCGAATACGTGAGGCTCCCCCGCGACGCCTCGCCAAACTGCAGGTCCCGCGTCCACACGCCGCGATAGTCCAGGTACGGATTCAGATCGTCATAGCTCCCCGGCTGCGCATACATCGCCTCGGTTACCCCGCCATCCAGCAGCGCCACGAACTCCTCCCGCACCCGGGCCAACTGTAGCCGCCCGTTCGTCCTCACCGGCTCGGTAAACTGCTCCAGAAAAGAAGCCGTGTAAACCCGCCGCGCCGGAATCCCGCTCTCCTTCGCCGGAGCAATCACAAACTCCACCCCCAGCTCCGCCATCAGCCGCAGAAAATCCACCGCCGATTCGGCCCGGTTCAGCCGCATGAAATACGTATAGCTATGCCACGCATCCGCGTACGCCTGCGCCGCCAGCGTTCCCACTCCGTTCTCCTCCAGAAACGCGACCTTGGCCCCCGGAGCCTCCCGGTTCAGATACTCCGCCAGCGCCCGGCTCGGCGCCGACCGCGTCAAATACTCCTCGGCCGCCTCCGGATTCCGCCGCGCATCGAAGTAGAACTCCCGGTGATACCAGCTCGAAGCCGGCAGGAAGTACAGGTTCAACAGGACAATCCCAGCCGCCGCCACACCCACCCCACGATACAGCCACCGGTCCCGCGCCCGGACCTGAGCCAGGCCCGCCGCCAGCCCCACCGTAAACAGCGGCAGCAGCGGATAGATATAGCGCAGATACGTCTGGCCCGCGAATACCAGCAGAAACCCGGCCGGAATCACCCCCAGCGCCAGCCGTCCCAGGTACGGCTGCCGCGCAATCCCCACCAGGCACACCGGCAGCAGCGCCAGGTACTGAAATCCCAGCGAGCCGTTCTGTGACTCCAGGTACCGCCCCGACTGGAACGTGATCTGATAAAGGATGTCCGCGCCCATCCCCTGCCGGAATCGCCGGTCGACAAACGGCGTCTCCGAATCGAAGTGCGGCGACCGGAAGACCGTGTTCACGAACGGAAACACCGGATTCCCGGTCAACCGGTACGCATTCGCATACGGCATCGCCGCCATCCCGATGAAGCACACCGCCGCGAATGCCGCCGGCCGCAGGAAACCCTCCTTCCGCCGCTCCCGCCAGATCTCATGGAACCCCGCCACCCCTAGCGGAACCGCAAACGCCAACCCGCCGAACTTCGTCGCCACCGCGAACCCGGCCAGCGCCGCCGACGCCAGTAACCAGCGCCGCTCCCGCCGCTCGCGATAAAGCCCCAGCGACACCGCGCTCCCCAGAACCAGCGCCGCCAACTGGTTCTCGATGAACAGCGAACCCGTCACCAACTGCACGATCGGCGAGGAGGCAAACAACGCCGCCGCCAACAGCGCCAGCGGAGTCGGAACCCACCGCCCGGCAATCCGCGCCACCAGCCATGCCAGCACCAGCAGGAATCCCAGGTTTATCAGCCTCGCCGCCGCCTCGCCGTCGAGGAGATAGCCAACCGTGAAGGCCCAGTCGCCGCCCATCGGCATCACGGCCCATGTGAACTCGTGGATGTCATAACTCCACCGGTGCGCCTGCGCCACCCGCGACGGAATCACTAGGTGCATCGCCAGTCCGTCGGAGCTCGCCTCCGGCTTCAGCGCCACCAGCCAGTGCGTCCCCAGGACGAAGGCCAGCAGACCGCACCCCGCAGCCCACCCACGCCCCCGCTCCCTTGGAATCAGCAGCGCCGAACCCGCCCGCCGCAGGCAAGCCCAGGACTCCCGATGCGCCGCTAGGATCGGGACCGCCAACGCCGCCCCGTAAACCGCCCCGTAATTCACCGGGGCCATCACCGCAATCGAAACCGCCGTCAGAATTCCGCTCGCCCCGAGCAGCAGCGCTACGGACTCTTCCTGCGCATCCGCCGGACCTCGCAGCATCCGCCGCCCCAGCATCCACGCCGAAAAGAAGAAGAAGACCCCCGCCGCCAAAGCCGCCGGACCTATGGCCCACGCCGTATACCCCGCCGCAACCGCCACCGTCGCCGGACTCAGCCATCCCGGCCGCAGCCACACCGCAATCCCCGCCGCCAGCCCGTAGCCGCCCGCCAGCCGCAGAAATCGCTCCCATCCCTCCGGCTCCCAGGTCTCCTGCCCGAACAACCCCTCGGCCGCCATCCCGTAAGCGGTCAACCCCGCCCCGGCCAGCAACGCCGCCCGCCTCAACCACCGAGGCGCTCTGCCGGTCACAGCCGTCTCCATCGCGCTCACGTCATCTCAAAGATACCCCACCCTCAACGCGAGGTTTGTGCCTCCCCTTCGCCCATCCACTCCGGCGTCACCATTCCCAAATCCAACCGCTCGCCTCCCAGCCAACTCAGCCCACCCGGCGAGTACCCCGACCTATGCTGCAGCAAGGTCCCGGTCATCATCAACGCCAATTGCACCGCCTCAAGCGCGTCCACCCCATTCATCGGCTTCACGCTGATCTCTTCGCCGTCCTCGAACTCCGCAATGCACACATACCGCCCACCGCTCGAACGCCGCGGAAACCCGATCCGAACCACGATCCTCTCAGGAGGGTCGAATCCCGCCGCCACAGACTCGCGCTCCGCCAGCACCTGATCGGCCGGCAGTCTCGGTCTTACTCGAAATGGCATATCCCGTTCTCCGGGTCACGAAACTCAAAACTCATCCAACCCTATCAAAACAAAAGACCAGTCCGGGAGATTTCCCGAAAACTCTTCCGCCCATGCCCTATACTCCGGTCGGAGACATCTATGCCCGCCCACAACAACAACGCACCCAACAAACGCGGCCCCAGGACGCCCGAAGGCCGCCAACGCTCGTCCCGTAACGCGATCCGCCACGGCCTGACCGCCGCCCAGGTCGTGCTCGACTACGAATCGCCCGAACAGTACGAGGCCCTCAAGCAGGCCGTCTTTGCCGAGCTCCAGCCGGAAACCGAAATCGAGCGCCAACTCACCGCTGACCTCGTCAATCACCGCTGGCGCCTCGACCGCATCGTCCGGATCGAAACCTCCACCTTCGATAACAAGATGGAGGATATGGAGGGGTGGTTCCGCCGCTACTGCGCCGAAATCTCGAACGACGCCCGGATCGCCCACGTCTTTGAAAGCCTCGCCAAAGGCCCAGCTCTCGCTTTGCTCGACCGCTACGAAACCCGGATCCGCCGGGCCTATGAGCGCACCCTCCGGACCCTGCTCCAACTCCAGGCCGAGCGCCGGGCGCGGGCCCAGGCCCAGGTCGAGTCCGGGTCCGGATCCGAGACAACCCAAGCAGAATCAAAAGATTCCACAGAACCCGTGCCGCGCCCCGAGCCGCCAAATCAAATTTTGCCAAACGAATTCCGCCCGGAGCCCGCGCCGGTGCCCTCGGTCGCGCCCCCGCCGCCCGAAACCCCGGATTCTCCCGCCCCCACCGATATCGAGAGGTGGCGTTGACAGCATCCTCTGTGGTCTCCTAGACTAGTGGATGTCAGGGCCGATCCCTTTGACAGTCGAGATCTGTCCACAGATTTGAGTTCAAAAGTATGGCAATTTTATTGACGGTCATCCACGTCGTGGTCTGCTTCTTTCTCGTGATTGTGGTTCTGTTGCAGAGCGGGAAGGCGGCCGATCTGGCGGGGGCGTTCGGCGGCATGGGTTCGCAGACGGCCTTCGGCCCGCGCGGCTCGGCGACGCTGCTATCGAAAGCCACCACGTTGGCGGCGGCGCTCTTCATGCTGACTTCCCTGACGTTGTCGATCATTACGACGCGCGGCGCCGGAGTCTCTCCCACCGTGCTCGAAAGGGTACCGGAACAGTCGCAGTCCGCTCCGGGGCAGCCCGCGGCGCCTTCCGTGCAAACGGACCCCAACGCGCCCGCGCAGCCGCTCTTCGATTCGACGCCCGGTACCGACCAGCCGGCCGAACAGACCCCGGCGAACTAAGCAGTTCTTATAACGCGGAGGTGGCGGAATTGGCAGACGCACTAGCTTGAGGTGCTAGCGGGAGCGATCCCGTGCAGGTTCAAGTCCTGTCCTCCGCACCATTTCTTAACTGAACCAAGGCGGTTGGCCCTGCCAGGCTGACCGCCTTTTCAGTTTACAAGTCTAAAATCGTTTACAAGTCTGAACTCGCATGACTTGAACTCGTGACCGTTTCTGCTTCAAGATGAACTGAGGTGAATGCACTGTTGACAATAAGGCCGACGCTTCGCCCGATCTCCCCGGTTCGGCTAGGTGCGCTCTTTCTCGCAGCCCTGCTCCCGCTCGCGGCCCAGAACGGGAAAGTGCCGAACGACCCCGATGCCAAGGCTCTGCTCAAGCAGATCCGTGAGTCCGACAGCGGCTGGGATGAAAACTTCCCGGGCTTCCGTTGCGCCATCGAGGTATTCATGGACGGCGCCACCCACCGCGGCAAACTCGAAGTGCGCGCGCGCGACAAGATCGAAGTCACCGAGATGAACGACAAGGAAGCCCAGGCCTGGGCTGAGCGCTCCATCCGGTCCATCGTCTCCAGCGCCTATCGGACCGAGTTCGAATCCCGCTACGAGAAACTTGGCGTCACCTTCGGCAAAGACGATCTCAACCCCCTCGGCCAGTTGCTCCATATCCACGGCGATCGCTTTCGGACCTCCTTTCGAATCAGGGAGGGCGAAGTCCGCCAGATCGTGCGCTCCAACTCCACTCGCACCGTGACCATCGACATCCTCCATCTCGAAAGGGATGCGCAGGGCCGAAAGACGGCCCAGGTCTTCGCGACACAATACTTCGACATCAAGACGAAGGCGCTCGAGCGAGCCGAAACGGTGCAGGAAGGAAAAATTATGGTCGGCGACCACCTGTTGCCTCACTACTATCACGAGATCCTCAATCAGAACGGAGGATCCAGGATGCGCTCTGTCAGGTTCTTCAGACACGAGTTGGGGAGTGCGGATCGGAAAGCGAAGGAGTAACTTTCTGTCCCGCAGTATTTTTAGCTCTACCCTGGGTGCTTGTACTCCCGGACCCGCTGCCGTGTTCCCCGTCTGTAGGCTTCTCGCCCTCGCCGGATTGCTCGGGCTCCTCGCGCCCGTCCTGCGCGCCGAAGACATGCAAATGTGGCACTGGTGGACCAATGAGATCGGCATCAACAAGAAGGCGTTCGTGATCGTCCACAGCCAGTTCCGCACCAAGCGCCCGATTGGTGAGTTCTTGCAGGGACGCTGGGGGCCGATCCTGATGTACTCCCCCAAGCCCCGGCTGTACCTTGTCGGCGGTTACTACTATCGCCGCGAACCAGCTCCGCGCCAGCCTGGCACCGGCGATTCGCACCGCTACTTCGGAGGCATGCAGAACTACTTCTACCTCGGCGGCGACGAGAAGCCCAAATATTTCCTCGAGTCGCGTATCCTGCTCGAACGCTTTCAGGGCGGGCCGGAAGGCACCCTGACCGACTACACACGTCTCCGTTACCGCTCCCGTATCAGCCTCTACGGTAAGAAGGTCTCGCCGCTGCTCGGCTACGAAGTCTTCGCCTGGCGCAACGGGCTCTGGGCCAACCGTCCCCACGCCGGTATTCGCTGGATTCCTAGCCCGCGAGTCATGCTCGATATCGGCTACTATTGGGATGGCCGTAGACCGGGGGCCGGCACCCCCAGGCATCTGATCTTCACCAACCTCCTGCTCAAACTCCGAAAAGTCGAAGATCCGGACGTGCCCAACCGTCCGACCTTCTGATGCCTATGCCTTACCTCGCCTCAATCGGACGCGCACGGCTACAACTCACGATGCTCACCCTACTCCTCACCGCCGCCCCGTCCGCTCTCGCGCAGTTCACCACCGCCACCGTCGTCGGCACTGTCCGCAACGCCTCCGGCGGCGACCCTCTGCCGAACACCGATATCATCCTCACCAACCTGGGCGTCGGCATCACCCGCGAAGCCAGCACCGACCCGGACGGCAACTTCTCCATCTCCTTCCTCCAGGTCGGCGAGTACCGCATCGAGGTCCAGCGCACCGGCTTCCGCTCCCAGCGCGTCGAAAGCCTGCAACTCCACCTCGGCCAGACCCTCCGCCTCGACTTCGTCCTCGAACCCGGCGAAGGCGCCCAGGCCAACGGTCCCGTCTTCGACACGCGCCTCCAGACCGAATCCTCCGCGGTCTCCACCAACATTGACCGCCAGAGCATCATCCTGATGCCGCTCGACGGGCGCAACTTCATTCAGCTCACCCAGTTCCTCCCCGGCGTCCTCCCCGGCTCGCCCGGCTCCGTCACCGTCACGCGCGGACGCGGCTCCATCGGCCAGAGCTCACCGGAAACCGGCATTACCGCCATCTCCACAAACGGCGCCCGCGACACCTCAAACCGCTTCTTCCTCGACGGCGTCGAGTTCATGGACTTCGATTCCTCCATCTACCCCTTCTCCCCCTCCATCGAGGCCATCTCGGAGATGAAGATCGAAACCAGCACCTACTCCGCCCTCTACGGCGCCGCCCCCGGAGCCCACGTCGATCTCATCACCCTCGGCGGCGGCCAGCGCTATCACGGTACCCTCTGGCTGTTCAACCGTAACGACTACTTCACCCAGACCCGCGACGCCATCGGCCGCGCCCCTGTCGATACGCCCCGCCTCAACCGCAACCAGTTCGGCGGCAACATCGGCGGGCCGCTGAAGCCGCCCAAGGGACTCTCCCCGGACTCCAAAACCTTCTTCTTCTTCAACTGGGAAGCAGGCCGCCTCCGCGAAGGCACCGTCGGCGAATTCCTCAACGTCCCCTCCGACACTGCCCGCCTCGGCGACTTCCGCGGCCTCGTCAACGCCCGCACCGGCGAGCCCATCCACCTCCGCGACCCCCTCGGCGTCGGCATCGTCGACAATCGCATCCCCGTCTCCGCCCTCAGCCCCCAGGCGCTGCGTTTCCTCGACTTCGTACCCTCGCCCAACGTCGCCTCCGAGGCCCTGAACTTCCGCTCTCCCGCGCACAAAGCCGTCTCGGCGCAGGACAACTACCTCGCCCGCATCGACCACAACCTCTCAAGCGACCACTCCCTCTCGCTCCGCTACGTCTTCAACCGCATGTTGGAAGGCGGCATGCCGCTCTGGGGCAATGACCAGCGCGATAACCGGGTCCGCGCCCAGAACCTCGTGGCCGACTACGTCCGCCACTTCGGCCCCAATCGCATCAACACCACCCGCTTCGGCTGGAACCGCATCGCCGAGTTCGAAACCTTCGGAACCACCGGCCGCCCCGAATTCGACTTCGCCGGCATCCTCGACCTCCCCCTCGCCTCCCGCCGCGCCCAGGACTTCGGCCCGCCGTCCTTTCAGATCACCGGTCCTGACGGCGCCTTCGATGTCTTCGACCTCCGCCGCCAGATCGGCCCGCGCGACCGCAACAACAACACCTGGCAGGTCTCGAACCTCTTCTCCTGGCAGCGCGGCGCCCACTCGATCAAAATCGGCGGCGACATCCTGCGGAAGTCCGTCGGCGACCAGTTGGCCAAGAACCCGCGCGGCCGCTTCGAATTCGACGGCAGCTACACCGGTTCCGCCCTTGCCGACTTCCTCCTCGGCTACGTTCGCGCCGCCGAGATCCGTCCCACCCCCGTCGTCATCGGCCTCCGCAGCGTCTGGCAGTCTTACTTCATCCAGGACGACTGGCGCGTCAGCCCGCGCCTCACCCTCAACCTCGGCTGGCGCTACGATCGTCTCCCGCCCTTCTTCCAGGTGGACGGCCGCATGGTCAACGTCGAGCAGAACGGCTTCTTCGTCAGCGAGGCCGTCACCCCCGCCACCTCCCGCTTTGGCCGGGGTTTGATCCAGGGCAACCCCTCCAACTTCGGCCCCCGCTTCGGCCTCGCCTACACCCCAAGCTGGACTGACGACACTGTCATCCGCCTCGGCTACGGCATGTACTTCGCCCAGAACCACCCCAACGCCGCCTCCCTCATGGCCGAAGCAGCGCAGGAGCGCTCCAGCGCTTTCGTCCAGGCCGATCCCGCCGGACCTCCGGCCGTCTTCCTCTCCGACCCTTTCTCTTCGCCGCTCGCTTTGCGAGACCGCTGGGTCAGCATAGACCAGCACATGCGCGACCCCTACGTGCAGCACTGGAACTTCACCATCCAGCGCAAGGTGCTCGACCTCATGATCGATGCAGGCTACGTCGGCTCCAAAGCCACGCGCCTCCCGGTCTCCTTCAGCGACTTTAACCGTCCGATCGCTACCGTAGACCCGCGCACTCCCGGCCTCCCCACGCTCAACGAGCGCCGGCCCAACCCGGACTTTCCCGGTCCCGTTCCCGGCGACAAGGCGGTCGGCAGCTCCAACTACCACGCTCTCCAGGTCCGCGCCCAGCGCGACAGCGCCACCGGCGTGACTCTGCTCGCCGCCTACACCTGGTCCAAGTGCCTCTCCGGACCCGGCGACTCCGGTGGCCTGATCAGTGGTGGCGACCTCCTCGGCGCTCCCCAGGACATCTTCAATCTCCGCGCCGACCGATCCCTCTGCGGCTTCGACGTCTCGCACCGCCTCGCCGGCAGCATCGTCTACAGCATCCCCGGCTTCCGCTACTACCCGACCCCGCTCCGGATGCTCCTCGAAGGCTGGCGCCTCGGCGCGATTCCGACGCTCTCCACCGGACTCCCTGGCCCCATCGAGTACAACCTCGACACCACCGGCACCGGGTTGCCGTCTCGACCCGACGCCACCGGCGTCCCCTCGGTCCTCTCGATGAGCCGCCGGACCTACCAGCGCTGGTTCAACACCGACGCCTTCGCGCCGCCAGCCTTCGGCTCCTTCGGTAACGCGCCCCGCACCGGCGCCATCCGCCTTCCCGGAATCGTGAACCTCGACGTCTCCCTTACCAAGGGCTTCCGCATGACCGAGAATGTCCGCATGGACTTCCGCGTCGAGGTCTACAACGTCCTGAACGCCTTCAACCCTCCTGCCGGAAGTCTCGATCGCAATCTTCTGTCCGGCAGCTTCGGAACCATCGGCGGCGGAGTCCAGGGCATCGCCACCCGCAGCATCCAGTTCGCCATCAAGTTCCACGTCCGCTAGCGTCGTGCTAGCATCGTCCGGGAGGCAGCCAGTATGTTCAAGGAATTTAAGGAATTCGCGATGCGCGGCAACGTGATGGACCTGGCCGTCGGCGTCATCATCGGAGCCGCTTTCGGAGGCGTCGTGACCTCGCTCGTCAACGATGTAATGATGCCGCCCATCGGTATGTTGTCCGGAGGCATGGATTTCAAGGACCTCTTCGTGCCCCTGAACGGCCAGCAGTTCCAGTCGCTCGCCGAAGCGAGAGAAGCCGGCGCGCCCGTCATCGCCTACGGGCTCTTCGTGAACACCATCATCAACTTCCTGATCGTGGCGTTCGCCGTCTTCCTGGTCGTGAAGCAGATGAACCGGATGAAGCGCCCCGCGCCGGCTCCGGCCGTCACTCCCGCAACCAAGGAGTGCCCCTACTGCTTCAGCAGCGTCGCCCTGAAAGCGACGCGCTGCCCGAACTGCACGTCAAGCCTGACCGCCGCGTAGACGGTCACAACGGAACGTTCGAAGAGCGCATTTAACGCAAACGCCTTCAGGCGGAACCAGTTAACGGCTCCATGCCGGCCGGTGCGCCGCGCTTCGCCGCGCCCCATCCAAGCGTCCACGTGCTACCATCGGTCCGCGAGGCTACCACGGGCTCTTAACTGTGCGCTTCGAGCGTCTGCGAAACTTCTTCCCACTCCTGGAGCAGGGAGTCGAGGTCATTGCGGCGCTGCTCGATCAACTGCGTGAGCCGGGCCGTCTCCTCGGTGCTCACGAACACACCGAGCGCCTGCTCGTGCGCGGCGATCTCGCTCTCAATCCGCGCGACCTCCTCCTCGATCGCTTCGGCCCGCTCCTGCATCTGCCGCAGCTTGATCGGGTTCAGGCGCTTGGCCGGACGCGCCGGTTCGCCGCTCGCTGCTTCGCCCGCAGTCTCAGGCTCCGAGCTTGCAGCGGCAGCCTGCGCCGCCGCCTCCGCATGGCCCTGCTTGCGCCACAGATAGTCTTCATAGTTGCCGGGGTAGATGTTCACCTGCCCGTCGGCCACCTCGAAGACCCGCGTCGAAACCTTGTCCAGGAAGTAGCGGTCATGCGAGACGAAGACCACCGTCCCGGAGAACTCCTGGAGCGCATTCAGCAGCACGTCCTTGGCGCGCAGGTCCAGGTGGTTGGTCGGCTCGTCGAGCAGCAGAAAGTTCGATGGCTGCAGCAGCATCCGCGCCAGCGCGTACCGGTTGCGCTCGCCGCCCGAGAGCACGCCGATCCGCTTGAAGACATCGTCTTCGGAGAACAGAAAACAACCGAGCAAGTTCCGCAGCTCGGTCATCGTCGCGCGCGGCGCCACTTCGGACAGGTCATCGAGCATCCGCGCGTCCGGATTCAGCTCCTTGTATTGGTCCTGGGCGAAGTAGTCCGGCTCGACATTGTGCCCCAGCCTGTACTCGCCGCCGGTCAGCGGTTCGGTCCCGGCCAGCAGTTTGATCAGCGTAGACTTGCCCGCGCCGTTCACCCCGACCAGCGCGATCCGGTCGCCCCGCTCGATCACGAAGTTCACATCGCGCAGGACCTCTTTCGAGCCATAGCTCTTGGCGACACCCTGGAACTCGGCGACAATCCGCCCGCTCGGCTTCGGCTGCGGGAAGGTGAAGTGAATCGTCTTCTCCTCGGGCGGCAGCTCGATCCGCTCGATGCGATCGAGCTCCTTGATCCGGCTCTGGACCTGCTTGGCCTTTGTCGCCTGGTAGCGGAACCGGTTGATGAAGGCCTCAAGCTGCTGAATCTTCTCCTGCTGGTTCTTGTACGCGGCCTCAAGCTGTGTGCGCCGTTCGGTCTTTTGCGCCAGGTAGCGCTCGTAGTTTCCGGAGTAGAAATGGATTCCCTTGTTCCAGATCTCGACGATCTTCGACACCGTCACATCGAGAAAATAGCGGTCGTGCGAGATCAGTACGAACGCATTCGGATAGTTCGAAAGGTACTCTTCAAGCCAGTTGCGCGCCTCAAGATCGAGGTGATTGGTCGGCTCGTCGAGCAGCAGCAGGTTGGGCTTCTGCAACAGCAGCTTGGCGAGCGAGATGCGCATCTGCCAGCCGCCCGAGAACTCCTCGGTGCGCCTCGTCCAGTCGTCCTTGCCGAAGCCCAGGCCGGTCAGCACCGCTCCAACCTGCGCCTCCAACGAGTAGCCGTCCCGCGTGCGGAACTCGCTGTCCAGCCGCTGAAACCGGTCCGCCACCTGCCGGTACTCCACCGAGGCCGGATCGAGGTCCGCCATCCGGTGCGTCAGCGTCTCGAGTTCGCGCTCGATCTCCTTCAGATCGGCGAACACCGAAAGGCACTCGGCAAAGACCGTCCGCCCCGACAGGCTCAGCCCGTCCTGCGGCAGATAGCCCGCCGTGATGCCCTTGGCCCCATTCATCGACCCGGAGTCGAGCGACTCCAGTCCGGCCAGCACCTTGAGCAACGTCGACTTGCCCGTGCCGTTGGCGCCGACCAGGCCCACCCGGTCCTTCGGGGTAATCATCCAGTCGACGTTCTCAAAGAGCAGTTTGTGGCCGTAGCGCTTCCCGGCCGAAGAGAATTGAATCATCCTGGTGCGTCAGTGCGGGCGGGCCGAACAGGCCCAACCTCTATTGAAACACGCCTAACGCACCGTCGGGTACTGGATGCCGAGCTGCTCCATGTAGGTCGTGTAGCGCGACGGATCGTAGCGCAGCTTCTTCAGCTCGGGCCGGAACCGATCCATCTTTTCCCGGTTCACGTGGATCGGAGGCGCTGTCCCCGGCGGGATGAGGCTCTTCCACTGGACCTCCTTGGTCTGCTCGGCGAAGTACTCCTTGCAGGCCGCCACCAGCTCCGGCTTGAGCAGCAGGTCGAGCGCCGTCATCGCCTGCGCCGCGGCTCCGGCGGTCGCCCCCTTGTGCGCGATCGGCGTCGCCATCGCGATCCCGCTCGACCAGTGATGCCCGATCATCCCCGGTATGTTGCCCGGATACCGCAGCACCACCGTCGGCAGATTCCAGGAGACCTCGGCGATGTCGTCCGATCCCGCGCTGCCAAACGGCGGCGACTGGCGCAGTTCGCCCACCTCCTTGCGGAGCCCGTCCGCCTTGACCTTCAACTCCGTCTGGGCCGCCATCGCCAGCCTCTCGTCCTCCTCGGACCACTTCGGCATCCCGACCCGCCGGATGTTGGCGTGCATCGCCTCGGCCAGCGGCTTGTTGTAGTGGCCGGGCCAGGCCGCCCCGAGCACCCGCTCGGTCATCGTTGTATCGGTCATCATCGCCGCGCCCTTGGCGATCTGCGTCCCAAGCTCGTGCAGCTCCCGGATCCGCTCGTACTCCCACTCGCGGAAGAAGTACCAGACCGTCGCCAGCGGGGGTACGACGTTCGGCTGGTCGCCGCCATGGACGATCACGTAGTGCGACCGGTGCTCGGGCCGGATATGCTCGCGCCGGAAGTTCCACCCGATGTTCATCAGCTCGACGGCATCCAACGCGCTCCGCCCGCGCCACGGCGATCCGGCGCTGTGCGCGCTCTGGCCGTGGAAGGTGTATTGCGTCGAGACCAGCCCGGAGCCCGACGCCCCGTGGGTCGTCGAAAAGTCCGAAGAGATGTGCGTGCTCAGCATGATGTCGACGTCTTTGAACAGCCCGGCATTCACCATGTACGTCCGGCTGCCGAGCAACTCTTCGGCTACGCCCGGATACACCCGCAGCGTCCCCTGGATTCCATGCCGCTGCATGAGGTTCTTCACGACAATCGCGGCCGTCACGTTCACCGCCTGGCCGGCGTTGTGGCCTTCGCCGTGGCCGGGCCCGTTCTGAATCAGGGGCGCATGGTAGGCGACGCCGGGTTTCTGCGACGTCTCCGGCAGCCCGTCGATATCGGCCATGAATCCGATCACCGGCTTCCCCGATCCCCAGGTGGCCACGAACCCGGTCGGCATCCCGGCCACGCCGCGCGTGACCTGGAAGCCCTCCTTCTCAAGCAGCCCGATTACGTACGCTGAGGTTTCGACCTCTTCGTAACCCAGCTCGGCGAAGCTGAAGATCGAATCGACCATCTGCTGTGTAAAGGTGCGCCGGGCCTCCACCATTTCGGCGGCGGCCTGTTTCAGAACCTCAGGCTGGGGCGACTGCCCGAAGGCCGTGACGACGGCAATCAGAAGTAAGGTGAGTGTTCGATGCATGACGTTCTCTAGTGGAAAAGGTATATCACAGGCGAACCCCTGAGGTGGTTTTCCAGGAGAAGCTTCTACAGGTTGTCAGGCTTTCGGCCGAAAAGTCGGAAAAGGCTCGGTATGTTTTCGAGAGAAGATCGGGTGGTCACCATCGGCGCCGCTGAGGTTTGTTTTTCCTCCGGGCAGATCTGGCGGAACGGGCGCGAGTTGCCGATCCGCCGCAATAGCGTCCAAATACTGGCTCTCCTGGTGAAGCACCGCGATCGGCGCGTCAGCGCGCTCGAGCTGAGCCGGGGCATTTGGGGCAGTACGGAGGTGCCTCCCGAACGCATCGCCGAGCGCATCGACGCACTCCGCGAAGCGATCGGAGACAACCAAGCCAATCCAAAGTACATCCGCTCTTACCCGGACCACACGCACCAGTTCATCGGCTTGCTGGCACAGAAGCGGCAGCCCCTGTTTGAAGGCAGCGGCCTCTGGCGCAAGTCGCACACCTGGGGCATTCGCGTGCCCATCATTGTTCGAAAGCGCCTGCTTTGGGGTTTTATCGCGATCCTGCTGCTCCGGTTCGCCATCGACCCCGTCCAGCAGTTCCTCGCCCAGCTTTATCTGACTTGGGGCAGCTCGCCGGTCGAGCTGGCGGTGGCGCCGCTCCTTGTGTCGAGTTCCGAAGAAGATCGCTGGCTTTCGATCGGACTGGCGGACATGACCGGAGCGGGCCTGTCCCGCTATCCGAACGTCCGCGTCGTCAGCACCGCCCAGAGCGTCTCCTGGGCGCAGCAGGTGCGACCGGCAGAGCCTGGCGCCGGTCCGGATGAAACGGCGCTGGTGCGGATGAGCCAGACCCAATTCCTCATTGTCGGTACCGCGTCCGCCGATGTCGGCTCGATCCGGCTGGCGCTCCGTGTCCTACGGACACAGGATGGGGCCGAGGTTTCCACGGCATCCGCCACCTTGAACGCGGCCGATCCCCTGGCCGAAATGGACGGGCTCACTCACCGGCTTGCCTCCGGGCTGAACGCCGCATCGCGCGGCGAGACGCCCGCCCTCGCCGAGATCCGGACCCGGAGTCTGGCGGCCTATCGGAGCTACGCCCTGGGCATCGAGGACCTGACTGCCGGGCGCTTCGAAGAGGCAATCGCACATTTCAAGGACGCCGCGAAGGCAGACGGGCAATTCGCACTCGCGCAGGCATGGCTCGGAGCGGCGCAGATTCAGGGGCTGCATTCGCGCGCCGAGGCCGCAGCCAGCCTCCGGCGCGCCACCGGGTTGGTCGAGAGACTGCCGGAACAGGACAGACTTTTCGTCCTCGGCTGGAACGGCATCGCCAGGGAAGACTATCCCGCCGCCCTCGCCGCTTTCCGCGAACTCTTGGACCGGTCGCCCCGAGAGGTCGATCTCTACGCATACGCCGGCGCGCTGCTCAGCGGACAGGGTGAGGCGCAGGAGGCGAGAACGCTGCTCGCCAACGCGCTTGGGCGCGATCCACAAGCGCCGCTTCTGCTCAACTCTCTGGCCGTGATCAGTCTGCGGACAGGACGCGTGGACGAAGCGCTCTCGCTGGCGGAACGCTACGCCGGGATCGCGCCGGAGGACTGGAGGGCGCACGAGATCCTGGGCCTCGTTTATCAGCGCATGGGCCGGATGGAAGAGGCCGAGCGCTCATTCCGGCATGCGCTCCGTTGGCATCCCGCCGCCGTTACGCCAGGCCTGCATCTGGCCGCCGTCTGCTACCAGACGGGACGCTACCGCGCCGCCGTTCGCGCCCTGGAGCCCATCGCCGGCCTCGCCGCCGCCGACGCCCGTGCGATCGCGCTCCGCAATACGGCCTGGATTCTGCGCAGGAAAGGGGATCGCGCCGGGGCGGAGGCCGCGCTCGCTGCGGTTGGGCAGACAAGCGGAACTGCTCCGGATCTGCTCCTGTTGGCCACGCACTTTCTCGAACGAGCGGCCAAGCCCTCCCCGCGGCTGCGCCTGTTCGCATTCAGCGAAACCGAACTCGAACTCGGCAACCTCGAGCATGCGCTGGTGCACTGCCGGGAAGCTCTGAAGCATCCGCCCGCTCTCGGCGATCTGGAGTCCGGCGGCGATTGCGTGGCGCGCGTCCATCTGGCCGAGAACCAGTGGCCCCTGGCGGTCTCCGAATACGAACGCCTGCTTCGCGAACAGCCCGGCAATGCGCTCTACCGCTTCCGGTTGGCGGCTCTTTACTTCGGCAAGACCCAGTACAGCCTTGCGCGCGTGCACCTGGACCGTTTCCTGCGGCTCTGGTCGGCCGCGGACCCCGACATCCCCGAGGTGATCGAGGCGCGCAGACTCGGGCAACTCGGACGAAGCTGAGCGTCATCGCCTGTTAATCTTGTAGGGACCATGCAGCTTGATCGGTTCCTGGGCGTCACGATCCTGCCCGAATATATCCAGACCGAGGGCGTTGACGGCGTGCTCGACCGGCTCTCGCAAGCCGGCGTCACCGCCGTGGCGACCTCCCCCTATCTGATGGAGCCCGCCGATGAGGCCACCGGCGTGCGCGAGCCTCCCAGCGACTCCGGCGCGGGCGATGTCCGCCTGCTCGACCGCCCGCTCTGGGGCAAGCGCGAACTCTTCGTCCGCACCGCCCCCAGCTTCGCGCCCGATCCGCGCCTCTACCGCGGCCTGCGCTACCAGCCGGCAGCCGTCACCGATCTGACCCGGCGCGAGGGCCGCATCCTCGACGAGTTCATCGAAGGCGCGCACGCCCGCCACATCAAGGTCTATTTCCAGATCCAGGCCGCTATCCCGCCCGGCTATCGCGTTCAGTTCGGCGGACCCGAGCAGGCCGACCGCCCCCGTCTCCCGGATGGCCGCATTCCGCTGCGCCGCCTGGCCAACAACGGCAGTCTCGCCAGCCCGCAAATCCGCGGCTACACCGAGGCGCTCATCCGGGACCTGCTGCGCGTATACCCCGATATCGACGGCATCCGCGTGGACTGGCCCGAGTATCCCCCCTACTTTCTCGACGATGTCTTCCTCGACTTCGGCAGCCACGCCCGCTCCGCCGCCGAACGGATCGGCTTCGACTTTGAGCGAATGCGCCGCGATGCTCTCGAACTCTACCGCCTTCTGCACGGCGGCCTCACCCGCCGCCACCTGGCGATCTGGACCGAGCGCGACGGCGGCCGCTACGGGCTGCTCGCCGCCCTGACCTCCAAGCCGGGACTCCTCGACCTGCTCCGTTTTAAGGCCGCGCTCGTCGACGAACTGCTGGCCGGGTTCCGCAAGGCGATCACCGAGGCCGCCAGCGCCCGCACCGAGCTCATGCCGAACGCCTTTCCGCCGCCCTTTACGCTCGCCTCCGGGATGGACTTCGCCCGCGCCGGAAAGCACTCGGCCGCCATCAGCGTCAAGCTTTACACCATGCACTGGCCCATGATGCTGCGTTTCTACGGTGACGTGCTCCGGGCCGCCAATCCTGGAATCGCCGATTCACTGTTGACGCGCGCGCTGGTACGCTGGTTCGACCTGGCCGACGACGACGGGCTGCCCGGCCTCGCCGACTACAAGTACCCCGGTCCCGAGGAGCCGCATCCGGTCGGAGCACAGGCCCAGGCCCGCAAGATCGAAGAGGCGCAATGGGAAGCGGGTGGAACGCCCGTCTATGCCCTGGTGCACGGCTACGGCCCGCTCTCGGATTTCCGCGGCCGGCTCGAGGTTGGCTACCGCGCCTCCAAACGGAGAATCTGGATCAACCGCTATGCCTACCTGAGCGATGAGAAGCTGAGAATCGTGGCCGAGGTGTGCCGCCCGTAATCTCCTGATACAGAAGAGGGTTTCCCGGCGTCTCATTACAGGATTGAGCAAGGCAACCGAGTTGGATCCTTCCATCCTGTACTGGCTTCTCGTCGAGAATCTCCAGGACTACGCCTCCTTTTCGGTCGAGCCGGATGGCTCGATTGGGACCTGGAATCTCGGGATCGAACGGTTGTTCGGTTATGACGCCGCGCAGTTTGTCGGCCGGCCCGTCTCGATGCTGTTCACTCCCGAGGACATCGCCAACGGCGAGGTCGTGCGGGTCTTCAACGTTGCCGAACGCTTCGGCAAGTGCGACGATGAGCGCTGGTACGTTCGCGCTGACGGCACGCGCACTCTCTGCCGCTCCGCCATCCTCGCGGTCCGGGAGCACGAAGGGGGCGTCTCCGCCTACTTCGCCGTTCTGCAGGACATCACCGAGCGCGTGCGCACCGAATCGGAACTGCGCCTGCAGGAGACTCGCTACCGCGAGATGGTCGAGCAGGCCCCGCTCAGCGTCCAGATTTTCTCGCCCGACGGCAAGACGCTCTGCGTCAACCGCGCGTGGATGGATCTCTGGGGCGCTACGATCGAGGACCTGGCCGAATACAATCTGTTCAAGGATGAGCAACTGGTGGAAAAGGGCGTCATGCCCTACCTGATGCGCGCCTTTCGCGGCGAAGCCAGCGCCGTCCCGGAGATCCCCTATCGGCCAGACCGGGGGCGGTACAAGGACGAGACGATCTGGGTGAGCGCCAATATTTACCCGGTCAAGGACGAGAGCGGCAACGTGCGCGAAGTGGTCCTGATCCACGAAAACGTAACCGACAGGAAAGCGGCCGAACAGAAACTCGCCCGGCAGGCTCGCGAACTGGAACGCTCCAACGAGGAGCTGCAGCAGTTCGCCTACGTGACCAGCCATGACCTCCAGGAGCCGCTCCGCACCATCTCCACCTACTCGCAACTGCTCGCAAGCCGATATGCGGGCCGGCTCGGGGCGGATGCCGACGAATTCATCTCGTATATCGTCGGCGAGGTCCAGCGCATGAGCGCCCTCATCCGCGACCTCCTGACTTACTCGCGCGTTATCGGCGCAGGCGCGCCCTCGCTCGGCCGCGTCCAATTGCGAGCCGCCGCGGACTGGGCTCTCATGAATCTCGGCGCCGCCATCCAGGAGAGCGGAGCCTCCGTCGAAATCGACCCGCTCCCGGTCGTGCGCGGCGACTACGTCCAGCTTGTCCAGCTCTTCCAGAATCTCATCGGCAACTCGATCAAATATCGCCGCACCGACCGCCCACTTCGAATCCGTATCTCCGCCGAACACGGCGGCCAGGGCATGTGGGCGGTCTCGGTCGCCGACAACGGCGTCGGCATTCCTGAGCAATACCGCGAGCGCGTGTTCGGCCTCTTCAAGCGCCTACACGGCCGCGACGTGCCCGGCACGGGGCTCGGCCTGGCGATCTGCCGCAAGATCGTCGAGAGGCACGGCGGGCGCACCTGGGTCGAGGGCAACGAGGAGGGAGGCGCTACCTTCCGCTTCACGCTTGCCGCTGACCCGGAGGAGTAAGCCGGTCATCGGTGCTATCCTGACCGTTTTATGTGCGGATCGGGCGAGCGCGGCGGGCGGCTTTACGGAGGCATCGAAGCGGGAGGCACCAAGTTCGTCTGCGCGATGGGCGCTTCGCCGGACGACATCGGCGAGCCGGCGCGCTTCCCCACCTCGGCCGCCGATCCTCGCGAGACGGTCGCGCAGGTGGTCGAATGGTTCAAGGAGCAGGCGGCACGGCGCGGGCCGCTGACCGCCGTCGGGGTCGGGTCGTTCGGTCCCGTCGACCTGCGCGAGGGCCGCATCAGCACGACGCCCAAGACGGCTTGGCGGAGTTTCCCGCTGCGCCAGGCGCTTGAGGAGGCTCTCGGCGTCCCGGTGGCTCTGGATACCGACGTCAATGCCGCGGCCGTCGGCGAGCAGCGCTGGGGCGCGGCCCACGGCCTGAGCGACTTCCTCTATCTCACCGTTGGGACCGGAATCGGCGGCGGCGCCATGGCCAACGGACGCCTCATGCACGGCGCGGCGCACCCGGAGATGGGCCACATCCTTATCCCGCGCCACGAAATCGAGCGGGAGGACTTTCGCGGCGTCTGCCCGTGGCACCTGAACTGCCTCGAAGGACTCGCCTCCGGCCCCTCGATCGAACGGCGATGGGGCAAGCCCGCGTTCGAACTCGAGCCCGAGCACCCGGCCTGGGAGCTCGAAGCCTGCTATCTCGCCACCGGCCTGGTGACGCTGATCTGCACGCTCTCGCCGCAGTGCATCGTCCTTGGAGGCGGCGTGATGGGGCAGGAACACCTTTTCCCGCGCATCCGCCTGAAGGTCGAAGAGCTGCTCAACGGCTACGTCCCGGCGCCTCCGATTGTGCCTCCGGCGCAGCGGTGGTGCGGCGTGCTGGGCGCCATCGCGCTGGCGCAGGAACTCGAACCCGCTCTTGACCGAGTGGGTTAACATGGAGGCGAGGTCATGTCCGTGCCCCCTATCGCTCCGCCGCTGGAGCATCTTGGCCAGCGGGCGTTCGCATTCTATCCCCCGATCCTAGGGATCGAGCACAACGAGTGGATTTTCCAGCGGGCGACTTGGAGCGAACTGCTCGTCCTGAACACCAAATCGAATCTGGAAGTATGGATCCCGCGGCGGTTCCTCGGCGAGATTTCGAGGATTGAAGAGCCGGTCATGATCGTGGGCCTTCTCAAGGAGCTTGAGTACAAGGCCGGGACGGTCTGGCCGCATGAGCGCCGGGTGATTCAGATGCCCCGCGCGGTGAACGATGTCCCCCGGCCCTATCCTCCGGAACCGGAACCGGCGGCGGTGCGCCGGCCGGGTCCGCGCTCCGGCCTGCGTCTCGATTCCGGGCCGGAGTCGCGCATCGGGCGGCTGATCGGAATCGCGCTGGTGCTGGGCATCCTCGCCTGCTTCGTGGTCGTGACGCTGTTCCGGTCGGGCGCTCCCCGGCAGCGGATTCAGTACACGACGGCGGACCAGTCCTTTCTCGAACTCGACCGCCAGGACGATTACTACGACGTGGTCCGCAAGCTCGGTCCGCCGGGTGAAGATCGCTGGCGGCCGGATTCCGGCGAACTGCACTACCGCATCCTCGCCTATCCGCAGCGTTCCTACTCGGTCATCCTCATGGGCGCCGACCGCGACAGCGCGCGCTATATCGGGGCCGTCGGCAAGGATTGGCAGGTGATTCACTACGTGCAGCCGCCCCACGGCGGTAGCACCGCGGCCCTGCTGCGGAACCTGAAGCCCTTCTGAATGACTCCAATCCCGGTAGAATCTTTCCAATGAAGAAGCATCTTGGGCACGCCATCTGGATCCTGGTCTCGGTGGCGGCCGCTTTCTGCCTGGGCGCCATCGCAATGGATCGAGGCGAGCCCATCAACAGTATCTGGCTGCTCCTGGCCGCCGTCTGTACCTACCTGATCGGCTTCCGCTTCTACGCCAAGTTCATCGCGGCCAAGGTGATGGTGCTCAACGACAAGCGCGCCACGCCGGCCGAGCGCCTCCGCAACGGACACGACTTCGAGCCGACGAACAAGTGGATCCTGTTCGGCCATCACTTCGCGGCGATCGCCGGTCCCGGCCCTCTGGTGGGCCCGACGCTCGCGGCGCAGTTCGGCTATCTTCCGGGCACCCTGTGGATCATCATCGGGGCCGTGCTCGGCGGGGCGGTCCAGGACTTCGTCATACTGTTCTGCTCGATGCGGCGCGACGGCAAATCGCTGGGGCAGATGGCGCGCGAGGAGATCGGCAAGGTCGGCGGCGTGACCGCGCTGATCACGGTGCTGCTCATCATGGTGATTCTTCTCGCGGTGGTGGCGCTGGTGGTTGTCAACGCATTGAAGGACAGCCCGTGGGGAACGTTCACAATCGCGGCCACGATGCCGATCGCGGTCTTCATGGGCCTCTATTTGCGGTTCTGGCGTCCGGGCAAGGTGCTCGAGGTATCCGTGCTGGGTTTCCTCATGGTGGTGGGCAGCATCTTCGCGGGCGAGTGGGTGGCGCACTCGGCGATGGTCGCGCCTTACTTCACGATGGGCGGGATGGCGCTGGCAATCGCGATCATCGTCTACGGCTTCTTTGCGAGCGCACTGCCGGTGTGGCTGCTGCTGGCCCCGCGCGACTACCTCAGCACGTTCGTCAAGCTTGGCGTGGTCCTGATGCTGGCCGTGGGGATTCTCTTTGTGCGGCCGGAGGTGCAGTTGCCGGCCTTCACGCGCTTCGTCGACGGCACCGGACCGATCTTCGCGGGCAAGATCTTCCCGTTCTGCTTCATCACGATTGCGTGCGGCGCCATCTCCGGCTTTCATGCTCTGATCTCGTCGGGCACGACTCCGAAGATGATCGCGAAAGAGTGGCACGCCTGGCCCATCGGCTACGGCTCGATGCTGCTCGAGAGCTTCGTCGCGATCATGGCGATGATTGCGGCCTGCGCGCTGCAGCCCGGCGTCTTCTTCGCCATCAACTCGCCGGCCGGCGTAGTGGGCGCAACGCCGGAGGCCGCCGCCGCGACCATCACCTCCTGGGGCTACCCGGTCACGGCCGACCTCATGGCGAACCTCGCGCGGGACGTGGGCGAGGATTCGCTCTTCTATCGCACCGGCGGCGCGCCGTCGCTTGCGCTCGGTATGGCTCACATCTTCACGCAGATCGGCGGCAGCGGAGCGGTGCTGCGCTTCTGGTATCACTTCGCCATCATGTTCGAGGCGCTGTTCATTCTGACGATCATCGACGCCGGCACGCGCGTGGGCCGCTTCATGCTTCAGGACCTGATGGGGCACGTCTACAAGCCGCTCGGCCGCATCAGTTGGATGCCGGGCGTGATCTTTTCGAGCGCCCTGATCGTGCTCGCCTGGGGCTACTTCCTGGTGCAGGGCGTCCGCGATCCGCTCGGAGGCATCAACTCGCTGTGGCCGCTGTTCGGCATCGCCAACCAATTGCTCGCGGCCATTGCGCTCTGCGTCGCCACCACGATTCTGGTCAAGATGCACGGCGCAAAGTACATGTGGATCACGTGCACGCCGCTCGCCTGGCTGACGATTGTCGCCTACTCGGCGGCCTGGGAGAAGATCTTCTCCGAACTGCCGCGCGTCGGCTTCCTGGCGCAGGCGAACCAGTTGCAGGCAGCGATCGACTCGGGCCGGATCGCGGCCGATAAGATCGCGGAAACCCAGACCCAGATTTTCAATGCCCGGCTCGATGCGGCGGTGTGCGCGATCTTCGTCGTGCTGGTGACGACGATTCTGCTCGATTCAATTCGCGTCTGGATCGGGATTCTTCGCGGCAAACGCGACGCCACGGTCCGTGAGGCGCCGTTCGTACTGTCGCAGCTTCGGGGGGATGAGATATGAGGCGGCTTAAGGCTTTCGGCCGGATCGTCCTGGGACTGCTGCGCGAACTCGCCGACGAGAGCGCCTACGAGCGCCATCTCAAGGCCCACGGGCGCGCGCACTCGAAGGAAGAGTGGCGGCGCTTCTCCGAGGAGCACCTGCGTGCGAAGTACACGCGCGCCAAGTGCTGCTGACTCAATAGCCGCGCGCGGCCATCCAGTAGAGATAGACCAGCGCCATCAGCAGAACCATCGTGTTCAGCAGCAGCGAAAGCCGGTGCAGGCGCGCGAACTGGCGCTTGCGCCCGGCCTCGCGCGCGGCGTCGAGCATCGGGACGATCGCCTGCCGCGCCAGCAGATTGATCCCGGTCATAAACGCCAGAACCCCCAGCAGAATGCTGGTCAGCCGGTTCCAGTGCCAGAGCCAGCCGCGCGCGGCGGTCACGGCCATCAGGATCACGCCGCAAGCGATCCCGATCAGGTAGTAGCGCGGGAAGATCTGGCGCAGCGCCCGGCCGGCCGTGTGCGGTCCGAGCGTGCGGAACAGCGGCGGCGCCACCGCCAGCGAGAAGAAGACGATCCCGCCGATCCAGACCGAGATGGCGGCCAGTTCGAGAAAGCCCAGCAGGAGGCCCATGCGCCGCGCTTACTCCGACGCCAGCTTCGGCGTCAGCAGCCATCGCAGCACGCCGCGCGGCCGGGCAGGAAAGGAGTCAAGATCGATTCGCGCCAGCGAGCCTTTTTTGAATTCCACCTGGAGTTCGGGACAGTGCAGCAGATAGGCGAAAAGCTGACTGAACAGCGGCTCGTGGCCGGCGAGCAGAATCTGCGAGGCATCCTTGTGGACGCGAATCTCCTCCCAGGCGGCCTGCGGCGTGGACAAGGGGATAAGGCTGCGGCTCTCGATCAGCTCTTCCTTGTACCCGAGGATGCCGGCCGCCAGCTCGGCGGTTTCTCGCGCGCGGCGGTAGGGGCTGGTCAGGATGATCTCGGGCATGACGCCGGCGTCGCGCGCCACGCGCAAAACCTCGCGAAGTTTTTTGCGGCCTTCCGGGATCAGAGCGCGGTCGGCGTCGCGGCCGCCCGGCCTGCCGTCCTCGGCAATGCCATGTCGCAGCAGGTAGATTTGCATTGTGGTCAGCCTGATTCCCATTCTGGCATACTGGTTTTCGTCGGTTCCGCTCACCTGACGGCACAATGAATCAAACCCGGTTGCTCCCCCAGAGATCCGCGTTCTATCTGGCTTTCGCCTCGGTGGTGGCGATTCTATTCTCGATCGCGATCTCGAATATTCTGCTGGCGCTGGCCATGGCGGCGCTGCTGTTGTCGGGCGAAAAGCTGCGCTTTCCGCCAATCAAGCTGCCCCTGCTGCTGTTCATGGGCGGGACTGTAATCTCGCTGCTGCTGTCGGCCGATCCGGCGGCGGGACGGCCGCAGATCCGCAAATTTTTTGTCTTTTTGACCCTGCTGGTGGTCTATAGTACGTTCCGCCATGTCGCGGATGTACGCAAGCTGGTGCTGGTGTGGGGCGGTGTCGCCACCGCGTCGGCGCTGCGCAGTTTCGCGCAACTCGGGGAGAAGTATCAGCAGGCGCAGGAGCTGGGGCGCGACTTCTACACATACTACGTTCCGGAGCGCACCACGGGATTCATGAGTCACTGGATGACCTTCGGAGGCCAACAGATGCTCGTCCTGCTGCTGTTGACGGCGTTCGTCTTCTGGGCGCCCGCGAGGCAAAGAACGAAGGCGATCGTCCTGGCGGCGGCCGGCTTGATCGGTCTTTCGATTCTGGTTGGCTTTACAAGAAGCATCTGGCTCGCCACCGGACTCGCCGGACTCTACCTGATCTGGCGCTGGCGCCCGAGGCTGCTCTGGGGCGTTCCGGTGCTGCTGATTGTGGCGGTCGTGCTGGCGCCGTCGTCGATCCGGACTCGCGCGACCTCGATTGTCCAGCCCAAGGGCGAAATCGATTCGAACGAGTTCCGCATCGTCTGCTGGCGCACCGGCTGGGAGATGATCAAGGCTCATCCATTCTTCGGACTCGGGCCGGAGCACGTCAAAATTCACTTCCGCGAATACGTGCCGCCCGCTATTCCGGAGCCGCTGCCGATCGGCTGGTACGGCCACCTGCACAATATCTACATCCACTACGCGGCCGAGCGCGGCATCCCGACGATGCTCGCTTTGATGTGGTTGCTGGGGCGGATCCTGCTCGACTTCTGGCGGGCGGCCCGCAGGCTGCCGGCCGGAGCGGGCGACGCGAGGTTTATTCTCTACGGATCGATCGCCGTCATGATCGGAGTCCTTGTCACCGGGATCTTCGAGTTGAACCTCGGCGACAGCGAGGTTCTGATTCTCTTCCTCGCGCTGGTCAGTTGTGGTTATGTCGCAGTAGACCATGCGCGGCAAGCCCATTTGAACAAGGAGGCCGCCGGTGTCTGAGTCGATTCGTGGAAAGGAAATTATTCTGGCGGGTGGCGCGGGCGGGCTTGGCTCGGCCGCCGCCGAACTCCTGCATGGCGAAGGCGCCTGTCTGACGGTGAGCTATCGCTCCAATGCCGCGCGCGCCGATGCCCTTTCCGGATTCGCCCGGCTGGTCCAGGCCGACCTTACGTCGGCCGAGGACCGGGCGCGCCTGCTCGACGGAGCACCGAACCTTTACGGACTCGTCGTCTTCGCCGGAATGCCCGCCCGCGTCAACGACCCCTCGCAGGCAGAGGAGGCGATGCGGCACTCTTACGAGGTCAACTACTTGGGACCCATCCTGCTCGCCCATGAGGCGGCCGGACGAATGAGGCGGTCGGGAATGCCCGGCGCAATCGTGCTGTTCTCGACGATGCAGGCGATGGGACTGTTTCCAGGCTCCACGGCCTACGCCGCCCCGAAGGCCGCGCTGCTGCACTCAGCGCGTCTACTGGCCAAAGAGTGCCGCGGGCCGGCGAACATCCGGGTCAACGTCATCAGTCCGGGCGTCACGGCCGCCGGGATGGCGGAAGCGAGCATCGCATCCGGCAAGTACGACCGCTACCTGACCGATGGCGTCGTGCCGCGTTTCGGCAGGGCCTCGGACGTCGCGCGCGCCGTCCGATTCTTCCTCGAGCCGGACAACTACGTGACCGGGCAGGTCCTGACCGTCGACGGCGGATTGACGCTCTAAACCCACACCGTTTCGAGCGGGACTACGGCCTTGCAGAGTTCGCACGTCTCCGGCCCATGGTAGAAGGTTGTGTCGAGCTTGGCGAGATAGTAGAACGGGAGCGGGCCGAAATCGACGGTGTGGGGGTTCGGCTCGTAGACGATCACCGCGATTGCGACCACTTCGGCGCCGGCGGCTTCGACCAGCGCGCGCATTTGTGTGAGCTTGCGGCCGGTCCGGAGGATGTCGTCCACCAGGATCACTTTCTCGCCCTGCTCCTGGGTGAGGTACTGGCGGAAGCGGAGCGGATAGTCCGGGCTCTCCTCGGCCCAGTAGACCTGGTTGGCGCGCAGGGCCTCGCAGACGCCGTAGGCCACCGGCAGCCCGCCTGTGGCCGGCGCAACGATCGACGCTTCGTCGATGATCGCGCGGATCTCCGGATTGGCCCGGAGCAGCCGGCTCAGCCCGACGCTCAGTACCTTGGCGTGCTGGTAGTAGCGCATTGCCAGCGCCACTTGCAGATATTCGCCTGTGTGGAGCCCGTTCGGGTAGCGGAAATGGCCTCTGCGAAGAGCCGTGGTTTTCCTGAGGAGGTCGATGACCTCCTGCTGGGTAGGGATCAACTGCATGCGGTCAGTAGGCTCCTTTTCCGGTCAGGACCCGAGGGATCGTGCGCAGCATGATATTCCAGTCGAGCGCCAACGACCAGTTGTCGATGTACAACATGTCCATTTTCATCCAGGTTTCGAAGTCGAGGGAATCCCGGCCGGCCAGCGCCCACAGGCAGGTGAGTCCGGGGCGCATGCGAAGCCGCCGGCGCTGCCAGCGCTCGTAGTTCTCGACCTCTTCGGGCACCGCGGGGCGCGGGCCCACCAGCGACATGTCGCCGCGCAGGACGTTCCACAACTGCGGCCACTCGTCGATCGAGAACTTTCGGAGCCAGCGTCCGACCGGCGTCAGGCGCGGGTCGTTCGGGATCTTGAAGGCGGTCTTCTTGGCGTTCAGATGAGCGAGCGCGTGCTTCATCTGCTCGGCGTTGTGACACATCGAACGGAACTTGTAGAAGACGAACTTGCGGCCGTTGAGCCCGCAGCGCACCTGGCGGAAGATCACTGGACCGGGCGACGTCAGGCGGATCAGGATTGCGACAATCAGCATCAGAGGCGCCACCAGAATGAGCGCGGCGGCGGCCAGGATCACGTCGATCAGGCGCTTACAGAGCAGGCGGATCTCATCGTGCGGCGCCGCCGAAAAGGTGAGGAGCGGGATGTTGCCCAGCCGGTCCAGGTACATCTGGCTGTTGACATGGGGGAAAAAGTCGCAGGCGATGCGCGTTCGAACGCCTTCCTCGTCGCACAAAAGCAGCGCGTCCTCCAGCTCCGAGATGCGCCGGCTGTCCACCGCGAAGATGATCTCATCGACCACCTGCTCCTTGAGCAGCGTCGAAAGCCTGGCGAGCGGATAGACCGGATAGGAGTGGTTCAGTTCGATCTTGAGGCTCTCGGGTTCCCCGTCCGCCGCGATAAAACCGGTGAGCCGGATCCCATACTTCGCCGAGGATTCCAGGCTCGCGCCCAGGCGCCGCGCCCGCTCGCCGACCCCGGCCACCATGACAAAATGCGGCGCCCCGAACTCCCGGCGGATCACGCCAACCAGCGCGCCGGCGTTCAGGCGGAACAGGCACAGCAGGATCCAGCTATACAGGAAGAAGAGGCCGAGAAACGGGCGGCTGAGGTCGAGCTTGAGGGTGAACTCGAACAGCACCACCGCGACCGCGCCCAGTGCGCACTGCCGGAAGGCGTCCCGCAGGATTACGCGCGGATGCGCCGAGTCGAGCTTGTTGTAAACCTGGAGCCACAGTCCGGCCAGCAGCCAAACCAGTACCGAAAACCCGAGCAGCAGCGCCTTCTTGGCGACTTCGAGGTAAAAGACGTTCTCAAGCTGGAGGTAAAGACGCGTCTGGTAGGCGGCCTCGAATGCCAAGGCCGTCAAGACCACGTCGGAGACACCGAAAAGAACTCGAACTTTCCGATGATGGCGGCTGAACACGTCCGCAAACAAGGATATCACGCCGGAACGATGCCCTTGCGGCCGTCGAAGTGTAAGGGACCTCCCGGTTGTTAGTGGTTGCTAAAAAAAATCCTTGACGTGAGTACGCTTTAGCCCTATATTAGTAATCGCTATGTTAGTATCCGCTAATGATAAGGGTGGCAGCCGCCAGAGGATGTCCAGTTCGGAGCGCAAGGAGGCGATTGTGCGGGAGGCGATCCGGCTGTTTTCCGAGAGGGGATTCCGCGGGACGACGACTCGCGAGCTGGCGGCAGCGGTCGGGGTGACCGAACCCGTTCTTTATCAGCACTTTGCCACCAAGCGGGACCTGTATACGGCCATTATAGACACCAAGAGCCGCGAAGGGCATGACAAGCTGGGGGCCGAGCTCGAACGCTACATCGAGATGAACGACGACCTCGGGTTCTTCACCCGGCTGGGGGAGCTGGCGATGGACTGGTACGAGGGGTCCCCCGAGTTCATCCGCCTGCTCTATTTCAGCGCCTTGGAGGGGCACGAGCTTTCCGAGATCGCGCACGAGCGCCTGGCGACTTCGTTCTTCGAAATGATTGCCGGCTATATTCAGCGGCGAATCGATGCAGGCGCGCTGCGCCAGGTGGATGCCAAGCTGGCGGCGCGCTCCTTCGTCGGCATGGTCGCCTACTACGCCATCGGAACAACCATTTTCCGCTGTCCCCAGACGGCCGACCGAAAGGTTGTCATTTCGACCATGGTGAGCATCTTCCTCGACGGCATGTCGGCGAGGAACGTCCGGGAGTAGATCCCTTTTATGAAAACCATCATTGCCATTCTGTTCCTGATCCTTGTTGTGATTCTCTCCTCTTCCTGCTCCAGCCGTCCGGCGCAGGGTCCGGTGCGGGCTGCCGCGACGGAGACACCGGCGCCGCTCGCAATCGAGACCGCGATTGCGGAGAAGCGGATAGTGGAGCGGGTGATCCCGGCCACCGGCGCGTTGTTCGCCGACGAGTCTGTGAATGTGAGCGCCGAGGTGCCCGGGCGCGTCGAATCGATCCGGGTGGACTTCGGCCAGCGGGTGCGCAAGGGCGACGTGATCGCCGAACTCGACCGCCGCGAGCTGTCGCTGCAGGTGGAGCGCTCGCGGGCCGCGCTTTCGCAGGCACTGGCCCGCATCGGCCTTAGCCTGAAGGACCAGGAAACGATGCCGGAAACGACGCCGGCCATCCGCCAGGCGCTTGCGCAGTATGAAGACGCCAAATCGAAGTTTGAAAGCGCAGAGAAGCTCTATAAGACCGGCGACATCGCCCGCGAGCGTTTCTACGAACTGGAAAAGACGCTGAATGCACGGCAGGCGGCGCTCGATTCGGCGCGGCTGGAGCTCCACACCCAATTGGCCAACATCCAGGCCCTGCGGGCCGAGTTGCGGCTGGCCGAGAAACGCCTCGCCGACACCGTCGTGCGAGCGCCATTCGACGCGGCCGTCAGCGAGAAACTGGTGGCGCCGGGTCAGTACATCAAGGAGAACACCCCCATCGTGACGCTCGTGAAGACCCATCCGCTGCGCCTGCGCTTCGACGTGCCGGAGACGGTGGCGCAAGGCGTGAAGGTCGGGACCACCCTGACATTCACTACCGATGCCGCTCCGGGCGAGGAGTTCAGGGCTGTGGTCCGCGAGCTGAACCCGTCCCTGGAGCCGCGGTCGCGCACGCTTTCGGCCGAGGCGCGCCTGAGCGAAAACTATCCGCAATTGAAGCCCGGGATGTTCGTGCAGGTGCGCGTGGTCGCGGCGCGGCAGTTCGAAGTGGTTGCCGTGCCGAAATCCGCCGTCTACACGATCGCCGGATTGAGCAAGCTATTCACGGTTTCCGGCGACACAGTGGTGGAGCACCGGATTTCGACCGGCATGGAACTGGGCGACTGGGTTGAGGTGCCGGCCGAGCAGGTGCGCCCCGGCGACGTCGTCGCGGTGAGCGGACTGCCCCAGCTTGTCAACGGCGCTCAAGTGAAGCCGATCGACAAAGGATAACCGGACATGCAAAAGCTGGCTGAAATCTGCGTCAGGCGGCCTGTGTTCGCCACCATGCTGGTCCTCGCCCTCGTCGTCATGGGCCTGGACGGCTATCGCAAGCTGGGTGTCGATTTCTTCCCGAAGGTCGAGTTCCCCATTGTGGTTGTGACGACCACACTGCGGGGCGCGGCGCCCGAGGAGGTCGAATCGCAAGTGACCAAGCGGATCGAAGAGGCCGTCAACACGATCAGCGGCATCGACGAGCTGCGTTCGAACTCGGCCGAGGGCATCTCGATCGTCTCCATCCAGTTCATGCTAGATAAGGACGCCGAGGTGGCGTCGCAGGAGGTCCGCGACAAGATCTCGACGATTTTGCCGCAACTGCCGCGAGATGCCGATCCGCCCGTGATCGAGAAGGTTGCTACCGACGCCGCGCCGGTGCTGAGCGTGGTGGTGGCCTCCGACCGCGACCTGCGGGAGACGACCAAGATCGTCGATGACCGGATCAAGAAGAACATCGAATCGCTCAGCGGCGTCGGGCAGGTGCGCTTCGTCGGCGAGCGGACCCGCCAGATTCAGGTCTGGCTGGACGGCGACCGGCTGCACGCCTACCGGTTAAACATCGACCAGGTGCGCTCGGCGCTGGCGGCCCAGAATGTCGAGGTGCCGGGCGGCCGGGTGGAGCAGGGTCCTCGGGAGATTGCGGTCCGGACCCTCGGGCGTGTTGACAAACCCAAGGATTTCGAAAGCATCGTCGTCTCTCCGGCAGGCGGCGCGCCGATCCGGGTCAGCGACATCGGCGAGGTGATCGACGGCTACGAGGAGCCGCGCAGCCTGGCGCGTCTGGATGGGCGCCCGGCCGTGGTGCTCGAGGTCCGCAAGCAGGCCGGCACCAACACGATCGAAGTCATCGCGAACGTGAAGGAGCGGATCGCAGAGATTCAGAAGTCGCTCCCGCCGGACTTCCGGGTCAGCTACGCGAAAGACCAGTCCGGCTTCATCGAGGCCGCGTTCAAGTCGGTGCAGGAGCACCTGGTCCTTGGCGGTTTCCTGGCCGGCATCATCGTGCTGCTGTTCATCCGTAGCTGGCGGTCGACCGTGATCGCGGCGGTGGCGATTCCGACTTCGATCGTATCCACTTACGCGCTGATGAACTACATGGGCTTCACGCTCAACCAGATCACGATGCTCGCCCTGGCGCTGGTGGTCGGCATCGTGATCGATGACGCGATCGTGGTGCTCGAGAACATCTTTCGATTCATGGAGGAGAAGAAGATGCCGCCCATCCAGGCGGCGATCGAGGGGACCAAGGACATCGGACTCGCTGTCATGGCGACGACCCTGAGCCTGGTGATCATCTTCCTGCCGGTCGCGATGATGGAGGGCATCGTCGGGCGCTTCATGTCGAGTTTCGGCTACACAGCTGCTTTCGCGATCATGGTTTCGCTGCTTGTCAGCTTCACGCTGACGCCGATGCTCTGCTCGCGCTTCCTGCGGCCGAGCGCGAACGCCGGTTCGACCAAGGAGACGTGGCTGTTCCGCATGGTTTCGACGCCATACCGCGCGATGCTCCGCTGGTCGATGACGCACCGGTGGGTCATCTGCGTGCTTGCGCTCGCGGTTATGTTCACTACGGGGCCGCTGTTTATGATGATCGGCAAGGACTTCCTCCCTAAGGACGACCAGAGCGAGTTCGAGGTCACGGTGCGGATGCCGCCGGGTTCTTCGCTCGATGGTACGGACGAAGTGATGCGCGGGATCGAGGCGGAGCTCCGGGAACTCCCGGGCGTGAAGTCGCTGCTGACGACGATCGGCGCTGATGTCCGGCGGCAGGTCGATCGCGCCACCGTGACGGTCGGACTCGTTGCGATGGACCAGCGCCAGCTCGGGCAATTGGAGCTGATGGGCATGGTGCGCGAGCAATTGGAGAAGTACCCGGACCTGGTGATCGGCGTCCAGCCGCCCTCCTTCATCCAGAACGCCGGCCCGGCGCGCGACTTGCAGCTCTTCCTTCAGGGACCGGATCTCGACAAGCTGGAGGTCTATGCGGCCCAGCTCATGGACAGGCTGCGGAAGACGCCCGGCGTCGTCGATCTGGAGACCTCGTCGGAGGCCGGCAAGCCAGAGCTTCGCGTCCGCATCAATCGAGACAAGGCTGCCGACCTGGGCGTGAGCGCGGCTTCGATCGCCACAGCAATGCGCACCCTGGTGGGCGGCGATGACCAGGTGACCACTTACAAAGAAGGCGACGACCGCTACGACGTGCAGTTGCGCGTGAAGCGCGAATTCCGGGACAGCCCGGTGGCGCTGCAGCGGCTCTTTGTCCCGTCTTCGACGCTGGGCAACGTGCCGGTTTCGAACGTCGCCTCGCTTGAGGAATCCGTGGGCCCCACCGTCATCGAACGCTACAACCGCCAGCGCCAGATCCTCGTCCTGGCCAATATCTTGCAGGATCGGCAATCGCTGAGCAACGTGCTCCAGATCGTGGACGACACGGTGAAGGAGATGAACATGGAGCCGGGCTATGCGGCCGGCGCGGTGGGCGCCAGCAAGGAGTTCGGACGCGCGGCGACCAACTACTTCTTTGCCCTCATACTCTCGCTGCTCCTGATGTACATGGTGCTGGCGGCGCAGTTTGAGAGCTTCATCGATCCGGTGACGATTCTGCTAAGCCTGCCGCTGTCGATTCCCTTCGCCCTGGTATCGCTGCTGGTGGCCGGGGAGAACTTCTCGATCATCTACAGCTCGCTCGGCATCCTGGTGCTGTTCGGCATCGTCAAGAAGAACTCGATCCTACAGATCGACCACATCAAGAACCTGCGCCGGGAAGGCGTCGAGCGGATGGAGGCGATCCTGCGCGGCTGTGAGGACCGCCTGCGCCCCATCCTGATGACGACGGCCTCGCTGGTGGCGGGAATGCTGCCGCTGGCGCTCGGCACGGGCGCGGGCTCGGGTTCGCGCCGCACGGTGGCGATCGTGGTCATCGGCGGGCAGTCGCTGTGTCTGCTGCTGACGCTGCTGGTAACGCCGGTCGCCTATTCGCTCTTCGACGACGTGGCGAATGCGCCGTTGTGGGGGCGAATCGCATCTGTCTTCAATCGTGGCGGCTCTTCGCTCCGAAGAGCCTGGGCTGGAATCACAGGAATCATTCGGTAACGTCTATGCCATACGTACTCTTACTTGTTTTGGCGGCGATGGCGGCTCCCTTTGCGGGAGCGCAGGAGGTCACGCCCGACGTCCGGCGAAGCCAGGCGGCGGCGCGCATCGGCGTGGGGATCCTGCAGCGGGAACTGGGGCTGCGGGAGGCCGTCGAGCTGGCACTCAAGAATAATCTCGACATCGAGATCGAGCGCGCCAGCCGAGCCATCGCGTATCAGGGGATTCAGTCGGCGCGGGGCGCCTTCGATCCTACGTTCCGTTGGGCGCCAAGCATCGACTCGCGCGCGACGCCGACCGGCTCGGTGCTTCAGGCGGCCGACGGCAGGCTGGTCGACCGCTTCATGGGTCAGAACTTCTACTTCCGCCAGCCGCTGCCCTGGCAGGGAAGCTCGGTCAATCTGGATTTCGAGAACGGCCGGACCTCGACCAACAATCCCTTTGTGGCGCTGAATCCGTTCGTCACCTCGCGGCTGGCCATCGGCTTCACCCAGCCCCTGCTCCGAAACCGGCTGATCGACCAGTTGCGCGCCGACATCACTGTGCGGAAGAAGCAGGCGGATATCTCGGAAATCGAATTCGAGGTCAAGGTCATCGACGTGGTGACGCGCGTCGAGCAGGCATATTGGGACCTGGTCGCAGCACGGCAGGATGTTCAGGTGAAGGCCGACGCGGTGGATTGGGCGCGCGAGCAGGTGGCACGCAGTAAGCGCATGATCGAGACCGGGACGCTCGCTCCGGTGGAGATCGCGGCCGCCGAAGCTGAATTGGAGCGGCGGCTCGATACCTACTTCACCAGTCTCGGGCTCGTGACCGAGGCCGAGAACTCGCTCAAAATCATGCTGGCCTCGGATCGCGACTCGACGCTCTGGGGTGACGAGATCGTACCGGCCGAAAGCCGGAGGCTCGAGGCGCCGGCGGTCGAGAATCTGCGCGAGGCCGTCGATGAGGCGATTCGGGTGCGTCCGGAACTGAAGCTGGTTGGATTGCGGCTGGAGAGCAATGACGTTCAGAAGGAGCTCGCGAAGAACCAGACCAAGCCCCAGGTCAATCTCTTTGCCGGCTACACCAGCATGGGCCTGGGCGGAGCGGCGAGTACGGCGGGCAACCCCTTTGAGGACATGAACGCCGGTCTCTTCCGGCAGGTCAACGAGCTGTCGGCGCGGGCGGGACTGCCTCCGCTGCCGATGCCGACCTTCGCCGGGCTGCCGTCCAATCTGGTTGGCGGCTACGGCACGGCGCTGTCGAACCTGTTCGGCGGAAACTTCCAGGGCGTGCAGGCCGGCATCTCCTTCGACCTGAACCTCCGCAACCGCACGGCCGAGGCCAACCTCGCACAGGCGACCATCGCCGAGCGCCGGTTGAAGCTCGAGCGCATGCGCGTCGAGCAGGGCGTCGAGGCGCAGGTGCGCAACGCGCTGCAATCGCTGGAGACGGCGCGCCAGCGCATGACTGCCGCCGAAGCGAGCGCCCGCGCGGCGAAAGAAAAGCTCGATAGCGAGACGCGTCTATTCCAGACGGGCGAGTCGACCAACTTCATGGTGCTGACGCGCCAGAACGAGTACTCGGACTCGCGCCACCGCGCCGTGGTCGCATCGCTCGACTACAACCGTTCGGTCGCTCGCCTGCTGCAGGCGCTCGGCCGGACGCTGCGTTTCCACCAGATCGAACTACAGTAGCGTCAACGCAGAGCGTGGGCCGCACAGTGTTGTTAAATCGCGCCCTGGACTGTAGGAATGGTGCTCTGCGATCTTGAGGCCGCGCCGGGGGGAATGGTACAGTCCGTTTAGGTCAAGGTTCGCATCCTTCACCACTCGATCTCCCCAGGCTCACGCTCTCCGCGGATCGGATGCCGAATCCCTTGCCCGGAGCGGAGGAAAGCTCTCATGGGATTAGGTCGGCTGTGGTCTCTGGCCGGGGACACTTGGTGCCGCTGGATGCACCCGGCCCCGTCTTGGCCGGTGAACGGGGCCTACCGTTGCCCGAAGTGCCTTCGCGTCCATCCGGTCTGTTGGGAAGCGGACCGCCGGCCGCCGGTGCTCGTGGCGCCCGTCAAGCCACCGGGACGTACCGATAGCCCGCCTGCGTAAGGCGTTTTCGATCGAGGAAGTTGCGGCCGTCGACCATGATCGGCAGGCGCAGCAGGCGCGTAAACTCCTCCCAGGGCAGATCGCGGTACTCGGGCCACTCCGTCACCAGAACCAGGGCGTCGGCGTCGGCCGCCACCTCCTCCGGCGAATCGCAGAGAGCCACGTCAAGGTCCTTGTACTCGCGGCGGGCGCGGTCGAGCGCGACCGGGTCGTGCGCCTTCACGCGGCAGCCGCGTTCGATCAGCTTCTGCGCGATGTCGATGGCGGGGGCCTCGCGCAGGTCGTCCGTGTGCGGCTTGAAGGCCAGGCCGAGCAGCCCGATGGTGCGGCCCTTCAGGATTTTCAACTCGCCGAGCAGCTTCTCGACGACCCGGTCGCGCTGCTGCCGGTTGATCTCTCGCGCGGCGCTGACGATCGGCATGCAGAGTCCGTACTCCTGCGCGGTTGCGATGAGGGCGGCGGTGTCCTTGCCGAAACAGGAGCCGCCCCAGCCGATGCCAGCCTGCAGGAAGCGGGTTCCGATGCGGGCGTCCAGGCCGATGCCGCGGCCCACCTGGAGAATATCGGCCCCCACCTTCTCGGCCAGCCGCGAGATCTCATTGATGTAGCTGATCTTGAGCGCCAGGAAGGCGTTGGCCGCGTACTTGATCAGCTCCGCCGAGGCGAGGTCTGTGGATACCAGCGGCACGGCGCCGAGGTCCTCCGGGCGGGGAAGGAAGGTTGGGGCGGCAAAGCTCTGGTCGAGGATCGGCCGGTAGAGCGAGTACAGCACCTCCAGGGCGTGGCGCTCGTCCGAGCCGATGACGACGCGGTCCGGATAGAGGCTGTCCTGCAGTGCCGAGCCCTCGCGGAGGAACTCCGGATTCGAGGCGACGGCGAAACAGCCATTCGGTTTGCGGCCGTGGTGCTTCTTGTAGGCGTCGCGGATCAACGCCTCCACCCAGTTGCCGCTGCCGATCGGCACCGTGGACTTGTTTACCACGACGGTGAAGCCGCCGTCCAGGGTCTCGCCGATGCACTCGGCGGCGCTGTGGAGGTAGCTCAAATCCGGGGAGCCGTTCGGCTGGGGGGGTGTGCCGACGGCGATGAAGACGACGTCGGCGTCGGGGACGGCCTCCTCATAGCGGGTCGTGAAAGTGAGGTTGGGACGGGCGACCTCGATCAGGCTTTCCAGATTCGGCTCGTAGATCGTGACCTTGCCGGAGCGCAGGCACTGGATCTTCGCCTCGTCGGTATCCAGGCACACCACCTTCCGGCCGAGGAACGCCAGGCACACACCCGTCGTCAGCCCGACATAACCCGTCCCGATGATCGCAACCTTCATCTGATCGAGAGCCTCCTTAACCCTTAATCACACCCATCGGCCGCAGACGGGCCACTTTGCGCGCCAGACCGGCCTGATGGACCACGTCGATGACCTCGTCGACGTCCTTGTATGCCTCCGGGATCTCCTCGAGTATCCCGTCGCGCGTCTCACTCTTGACGATGATGCCCTGCTCCTCCAACCGCTGCTGGACCTTTCGGGCATCGCGCCCTTTCTTCGCGGTCGTCCGGCTGAGGAGCCTTCCGGCGCCGTGGCAGACGCTGCCGAAGGTCTCCTCCATCGCTCCCTGGGCGCCGACAAGGATCCAGGAGGCGGTTCCCATGCTGCCGGGAATCAGCACCGGCTGGCCCACGTCGCGATACGCCTTGGGAACATCGCGGTGCCCGGGCGGGAAGGCGCGAGTCGCGCCCTTCCGATGGACCAGTACATCTGCCTTCTTCTCGCCTACGGTGTGGCGTTCCCGCTTGGCGATGTTGTGGCAAACATCATAGATGACATCCAGTCGCGTGCTGTTTCCGAAAATCGTGCGGAAGGAACCGCGGAGAAAATGGACGATCGCCTGGCGGTTGGCCCATGCGAAGTTCGCCGCCGCCCGCATCGCGCCCAGATAGCTCTCGCCCTCCTCGGACTGGATGGGGACGCAGGCGAGCTGGCGGTCGGGAAGCGTGATGTTGTACTTGCGCATGGCCGCGCCCATGCGCGCCAGATAGTCGGTGCACACCTGGTGGCCGAGGCCGCGCGAGCCGCAGTGCAGCAAAACGGCAACCTGACCCTCCTCCAGCTTCATCGCACGCGCGGCTGCCGGATCGAGGATTTTCTCGACGTACTGGACTTCGAGGAAATGGTTGCCGCTCCCGATGGTGCCAAGCTGCGGACGCCCGCGCTCCCTGGCGCGGTCGGACACATGTTCAATGCGGGCGTCTTCGAGCATGCCGCCCTCTTCGGAGTGCTCGGCGTCGCTCTCCTCGCCGTAGCCGTTGTCGACCATCCAGCGGGCGCCCTTGATCAGAATCTCGTTCAACTGCTTCGGCTGGAGGGGCATGCGTCCGGAACCGCCTGTGCCGCAGGGGATGTCGCGGAAGGTCTGCTGGACCAGGTCGCGCAGGCGCGGCCGGACGTCGTCTCTCGTCAGGTTCGTGCGGACGAAGCGGACGCCGCAGTTGATGTCGAATCCGACGCCGCCGGGCGAGACGACGCCAACCTCGTAGTCAGTCGCGGCCACGCCGCCGATGGGGAAGCCATAGCCCTGATGGATGTCCGGCATCGCCAGGCTCGGGCCGACAATCCCCGGCAGGCAGGCAACGTTGACGGCCTGCTGCAGCGAGAGATCTCTCCGGATCTGGTTGAGCAGTCTCTCGCTGGCGTAGACGCGTACGTCGGTGCGCATGCCCAGGCGTTCGTCCTTTGGAATGCGGAATCGGTAGGCGTCAATTGGTTGGATTTCAAAGTGCATGAAGCTCGTTGCTTACACGTCGAGGTAAACCTCGGCGTTCCACGCGCCCCGTTCCTCCCAGACCCGGAGCTGGTGGTATGTCACTCCTTTGACGACGAGGCGGGCGTGGTGTATTTCGGGATTTCGCTGTTCCCCCCAGCCGGTTGCGGCGACGCGCGTTCCGGTCAGTTCCCGGATCTCGAAGCGGGAGAAGGCGATGCGGCGGCCATCGAGGCAATACAGCACCTCCTCGAGCCAGTTGACCAGGAGCGATTCGAGATCGTCGCCCTGGGCCTCGAGCGGCAAGGACTGGGCGGGGGCGATCTCCTCGATATCCGTTACGATCGAAACCAAGGCGAGCGCGGCCTGCTCGAAGAGCCGCTCGCGGGTCTCGCCGGAGGCTCGAAATCCGATGTCGGCGGTATGCTCGATGATTTCATACATGGGCCGGTGAGACCTCGGTCGGCTGGGCCGGAACGAGCTGTTCCGCAGGATCGATCTTCAGCCAGAGCAGCGTACTCAGCACCAGCATGACGGTCATGGGATAGAGCGGGGCGTTGTAGTTGTCATAGGCGGCGACGATATAGCCGAACGTCGAGGCCGTCAGGAAGGAGCCGATCTGCCCGGCGGTATTCATCAGGCCCGTCACGGCGCCGGCGTGTTTGCGGCCTACGTCCAGACAGACCGCCCATGCCACCGGCAGCATGAAATCCGAGCCGGCGAAGCCCAGCCCCAGGAACAGGACCGAGAGAAACTTGTCGTCGGTCATTGTCGTCGCCAACGTGAAGACGGCCGCAATCCCCAGGCCCACCATGCCGCATGCGCGCCGCCCCCATCTCAGCCCGAGACGCCGCGTCAGCCTGTCGCTGGCGAAGCCCCCGAACAGGTTGGCAACCGCTCCGAGCACGAACGGTAGGGGCGACAGAAGCGCCATCTCGCCGGGCGTGAAATTCCGGCCCCGAACCAGAAATGTGTGCAACCAGGAAAGATAGAAATACGCCGCCCAGCAGTAGGTGTGGTACATCAGCATGATCGCCCAGAGATTCCTGCTTCGCATCACGCTCTTCCAGGGCAGTCCGTGATGGTGAGATGCTTTGGGCTCGGCGCCGATTTCCTCGATCTCCTGCTTGGTGATTTCGGGCTTCTCGGTCGGATGGTCGCGATACCACCAATACCAGATGGCCGCCCAAACCACGCCGATGACGCCGAAGATGTAAAAGGAGGCGCGCCAACCGTAGGCGGCCTGAATCGGGACGACCAGCAGCGGGGAGATGGCGCCGCCGATGCGGCTGGCCATCCAGACGAGTCCGTGGGCCTGGGCGCGCTCGGCCGTGGGAAACCAGCGGGAGATGCTTGACGAGCTGTTCGGGTAGGCGCCGGCCTCGCCGGCCCCGAAGGCGAACCGCGTGATCAGCAGCACCGGGTAGCTCCGCACCATGCCGGTCAGCACCGTGAAGCCCGACCACCACAGCACAATGCGGGTTAGGACCTTGCGCGCCCCGATGCGGTCGCCGAGCGCGCCGCTCGGGATCTCGAAGGCGGCATAGGAGATCGCGAAGACGCTCACCACCCACCCCCAGCGTTCGGGCGAGATGTCAAGATCATCCTGCATCGCCGGACCGGCCGCCGAAATGCAGACCCGGTCCAGGTAGGTGATGATCGAAAGAAAAAACAGAAGGATGAGGACGCGGTTGCGTTGCTTCACTCGCCGGATTATAGCTGACGGGCTGGGGGCAATGCTGAAGTCGTCCTATGCCGTTCTAGGCCGCAAGGTGGGGTATCCCCCCCAAATGGGGTGATTGCCGCTCCCCGTAAAAGAGCTTGGGGGCATACCCTTTCGCACCGTAGATAAATTCGGCGCTCCTGCTGCATAATCGCTTGTGTTGATGGGCGTAAGAGAGATCGCCTACATCTCGTAAGACAGCGCAAGTTGAGCGGTTCAGGTTCAAGGAGGATATCGGAATGCTTGCTGTTCGTGTGCCCGCCTGCCAGGAGGAGATGCCGGATCGGGATCGGTTGGTACTGGAGCACATGCCGTTGGTGAAGTCGATCGCCATCCGGGTCCATGAGACCCTTCCCGCCCACGTCGATCTCGACGATCTGATCCATGCCGGCGTCATCGGCCTGCTGGACGCTGCCGGCAAGTACAACACCGATAAGGACGTGGCGTTTTCGACCTACGCCAAGCACCGGGTCCGTGGAGCGATCCTCGACAGCCTCCGCCAGCTTGACCACGCTTCCCGCCACCTGCGCCAGCAGCAGCGCCGCACCGAAGAGGCGATCCGTGAGATGGAGATGGCGCTCCAGCGTACGCCTACCGAAGACGAAGTCGCTGAGAGACTCGGTGTCGAGGTGGACCGCTGCCGTAAGATCATGGTCAACATCAAGAATGCGGGTCTGGTCTCGGCCTCCACGCGCTCAGCCGGAAACGACGAGCTGCCGGAGCCGGACTTCCCTGCGGAGCCGGAAACGCAGCCCGACGAGATCTACTCGCTGGCCGAGCGCCAGAGCCTGCTCCGCCTGGCGATGAACACGCTGCCCCAGCGCTACCAGAAGGTCGTCACGCTCTACTACACCAACGAACTGACCATGAAGGAGATCGGCGAAATGCTCGGCATCAACGAGAGCCGCGTCTCTCAGATCCACAAGGCGGCGCTCACCAAAATGAGCGCGGCGCTGCAATCGGCCGGGATCCAGTCAAGCACGGCCCTGTAAGGCTCAGCTTTTCAGGCGGCGGTCGAGGAAGGGAAGCCCGCGCACCCCGTGGAAGCTGTGGCCGTCCGGAAAGACTTCCAGCTCCGTCGCATCGCCCGCTCCGAAGACATCGTAGACCCGTCGAACCTTCTCGAAGCTTGCGCGCGTGGCCTCTATCGGGAAGATCCCGTCCTTTTCCCCCGATTCGATGAACAGCGGCCGGGGTGCAATAAGGCCCGCGACATCGTACATCTCGGCCCACTGGAGGATTCCCGGGACGTAGTTGTCGATGCAGTGTGAAATGCTCAGGATACTGTCCCGAAAGGTGTTCAGATACCCGCTCACCAGCGCCGCCCGGATCCTCGGCTCGACCGCTGCCGTGAAGAGGGTACACGTGCCGCCGCCCGAGATTCCCATGCAGCCGATCCGTTTCGAATTCAGCTCCGGCCGGCTCTCGATCCAGTCGATCGTCCGCATGACATCGTAGGCCCGCCACCCGATCATCGTCTCTCCGAGCAGCAGCGCCGCGCCGGCCGAGGGCTGGCAGGAGGAAACACCCAGGCCCCTGCTTCGGGCGCGCGGGTCGCGGCGGCAGCCGAACGCGAGCGGTTCGATGGCGACGGCGGCCAAGCCATGCTCCACCACCTGGAGGGCGAAATCGTGCTGGTAGCCGCTCTTATCGGTCCGGTCCCGCCCGCGGTCGTCAATCCCGACGATGTCATCTACGCCCCGGCCGTGTCCGGGCACGCAGATCACGGCGGGATGAGGTCCGCCGCCATCTCTGGGGGTCAGCAGGTAAACGAGGACGGCGAGTCCGGGCCGGCTTTCGAAGACGAGCTTTTCGCGCCTGTATGTCGGGAACTCGCGCACTTCGAGAGTCTCGGGTTGAAGCGCCGTGTGCTGGGACGGGAATCCTCCCAGCAACTCGGTCAGCTTGGTCCGGAGCCGCTTCTGCCAAGCTTCGGCCTGACGGCGGTTCGAGGCCGAAAAGGTCAGGCGCAGAGGCGCCGACTCATAGCGCATCCGCGACCACGCGACCGGGTCGAAGCTCTCGGGCTGGAGCTTCGTTTCGACGCCATCCAGCGCGCCCGAGTATGTTGCCGTCTCCCCGGTCTGGGCCTGTGCGAGCGCTGCGGCTCCCAGCGCGCTCAACCCCAGTTCCCGCCGCGAAAGCTTCCGTGTCATGTTCGACCTCCGGATCATTATATGCGGGAAGACGGGTCTCCGGCGCGCTACACTTTCTGCATGCAGCTTCAATCCGTGGGCGTTGTCCGCACCGGAGTGCGCACCCGAAAGGAGATGCCGACCTTCGGCAGCCCGGCGCGCATCGAGATCCATCCGGAGTTCGCCGATGCCCTCTATCGCATTGAGAAACATTCCCATATCTGGGTGCTTGCGTGGCTGGACGAATCCGAGCGCGGCGTGCTCCAGGTAACGCCGCGCCGCCTGGCGGCCTCCGGACCGGACGCATTGCACGGGGTCTTCGCGGTTCGCTCACCGGCGCGCCCGAACCCGATCGGCCTGACCGCGGCCCGCGTGCTCAGCATCGACGGCCTCGCGATCTCGGTCGATCGGCTCGATTTTATCGATGGGACCCCGGTGATCGACTGCAAGCCGTACTTCATCGCGCGCGACTTGATCTTCAGCGCCTCCAACCGCCAGATCGGCCGCACCGCCTCGCGTGAATCCCTGCGGGACTCGCTGCTGATGCAGGCACTGAACTTCCACGGCGAGCTTTGCGAGGATCTGGCGCTGGCCGTCCGCATCGTCGAAGACTTCCGCGTGCGGTTCTATCAGATGGACGATCCGGACTCCTGGCACATCACCGTACCGCTCGGCCGGCCGCGGCTGATCGACGCCATCATGGGAATGACGCGCGCCACGCCAGGGCGCGGAACGCTGCAATTCCACCAACGGGACTCAGTCCGGTTCGCCCTCGAAGAGACCGTCATGGAGTATGAACCGCGTCCTTCCGGCCTTGCCGCATCAGAGATTCTGGAAGCTCCCGTCGAGACCTTGGTTTCCTTTACGCGTTTCCCTGCCGGCGCACTCTCCGGTCAATAAGAGCGTCAGTTGGGGTGGGGTTAGTCCGTCGCCAGGACCGGGCTGAGGAGCCCGGTCCGCAAGCGCGGCGGCTCAGGCGCTGATCGCCTTGCGCTCGCCGTTCTGGATCGGGATCTGGCGCGGACGCATCGCCTCGGCCAGCGGCGCCTCGATGTCCAGGACGCCATCATGCAGCCGGCAGACGACCCGGTCCAGATCGAGGCCGTTCGGCAGCGTGACCGCCGTGTAGAACTTACCGTAGCTCAGGTGGTTGAACCAGTTCTTGCCGAAGCCCTCCGGGGCCTTGCGCTCGCCCTCGATCACCAACTGGTTGTTCTGTACCGTTACTTTCAAGTCCTTCTCGGCCACGCCGGGGACAATGGCGCGCAGGTGCAGGGCATTGTCGGTCCAGCCGGACTCCAGGGCCGGGCTGAAGGTCCACTGGGCTGAACCCTCGGTGAAATTGCTGCCTCCGGCCGGCTGCGATGCCGGCACGGCATAGAAGGAATCGAACAGTTGATCGACGGACCGCCGGAAGTGGTCCAAGGTCTGTCGAATGTCGGTGGTAAACATCGTATTCAACATCGTTTGAACCTCTTTTATTTGAGATGAGTGTCGAGGTGAATGTACCTCTGTCCAAATATATGCAACAACCTGGGTGTGGGTGTCAATATCTTCGGAAAATTTTTTATAAAATATGAGTGTAAGAAACTGACTTTGGAGGACGCAGAATCATGGGTTGCAAACCGACCAGCCAGGAGTCTCTCATGGCACTGCGCCGCCTCCGCAACGAGGCGGCCGAACGCGGGGACGAATGCCTTTCGGTTCTCCTCGCCGGCGTCGAGGTCTACGCCTCGTTAGGCCGCGAGTACGAGTTGCTGGAGACCATGCGGGATTTCGTCTATCAGATCCGCGAGGCAGTGGAGAATACCCCGACGGCCGCCGAACTCGAGCGGCTGTTCCAGCAGGAGGACCTCAGGGAAGATCGCGGGAGATACTGAGGCAGCCTCAGGCGGCGCGCCCGCAGAAGAAGGTCAGGGCTTTGGCCAGGTAGTCTTTGAGCTCCGGCCGCGGCACGACGGCGTCGAGGAAGCCGTGCTGCAACAGAAATTCGCTCCGCTGGAAGCCTTCGGGGAGCTTCTGGCGGATCGTCTGTTCGATGACGCGGGGCCCGGCGAAGCCGATCAGGGCGCCGGGTTCGGCAACGATGAGATCGCCGAGCATGGCGAAGCTGGCGGTTACGCCTCCGGTCGTGGGATCGGTCAGGATGCTGATGAAAGGCAGTCTGGCCTCATCCAGCCGCATCAGCGCGGCCGAGATCTTGGCCATCTGCATGAGACTGACGGCGCCTTCCTGCATTCTGGCGCCGCCCGAGGCCGAAACGATAATCAGGGGCGTGTGCTGAGCGATGGAGCGCTCGATCGCGCGGGTGATCTTCTCGCCGACCACCGCCCCCATGCTGCCGCCGATGAACTTCAACTCCAGGGCGCAGATGTTCACCCGCCGGCCATGGAGGAGGCCGGAGGCGGAGATGAGGGCGTCGGGTGTTGAGGTTGTTTCGCGCATCGACCGGAGGCGGTCCTTGTAGGGCTTGGAGTCGACGAACTCGAGCGGATCGGTCGAGGCCAGATTTTTGTCGAACTCCTCCCAGTTCCCGTCGAAGAGCTGGCGCAGCCGCTCGGCGGCGTCGATCTTGAAGTGGAAGCCGCAGGCGGTACAGACGTGCATGTTCTCGGCCAGGGCCTTGCGCCAGATCACGCGGCGGCAGGAGTCGCACTTCAGCCACAATCCTTCGGTTTTAACGTGCCGCTCGCCTTCTCCGGGTGGGGTGACGTTCAGTTTCTTGCGTGTAAACCAAGCCATGTCAATCAGTACTCGATGCCGCGCTGTGCTTTGATCCCCGTCTGGTAGTGGTGCTTGATCGCCTTGATCTCACTCACCATGTCGGCGGCCTCCACCAGCAGCGGGTGCGCGTTGCGGCCCGTGCAGATGACGTGCACCTGCGGCGGACGCGCCTTCAGGTCCTCGACCACGCGCTCGATCGGAATCATACCGTAGTGTACAGCGTAGTTGATCTCGTCGAGGATGACCAGGTCGAATTCCTCCGAGCGGATCGCCTCGCAGGCCTCGCGCCAGCCCGCCTCCGCCAGGGCGACGTCCTCGGGCGCGGGCTTCTCGGTCCCGATCTTGACGAAGCCCCGTCCGGCGGTCCGGATCTGGAAGGCCTCGCCGAGCATTTGCGCGGCATCGAGTTCGCCCGTGTGCCAGGATCCCTTGATGAATTGGATCATGAGCGTCCGGAGCCCCTGACCGGCGGCCCGGAACGCGGTGCCGAGAGCGGCGGTCGTTTTACCTTTCCCGTTGCCTGTCAATACGATCAGGAGACCGTGCCGCTCGCCCATCGATTTACCTTAGCGCGGGTACGGATGGCCCCGCAACGTAGTGAAGGCGCGGTAGATCTGCTCGGCGAGCATGGCCCGGGCGAGTTCGTGCGGCCACGTCATCGGCGAGAGCGAGAGCAACAGGTCGGCCTTAGGCTTCCAGGCCGGCGGGAGCCCGTCGTGTCCGCCAATCAGGAAAACCAGGTCGCGCCCCTCCTGCTCGGCGCGGGCGATCAGATCGGTAAATTGTCGAGAATCCATGGGTTTTCCAGCAGGATCGAGCAGGATTTTCTGAGCCGAGGGATGCCGTGCGAACAGGTCGAAGCGGTCCGGGTGGATCTCCCGCATCTCGCATTTGGCCCACCGGCCCGTACGCTTGAGGAACTCCTCGGCCATGCGATTGGCGTGTGCATCCCGCGCCTTACCGATGTAGTAGAGATGTAGTTTCATCGTACTCGCGGCACCCGCCCGGAGCGGAACGTAAGTTCCCTGATTTCTGCCACTTGGGTGCGATTTTTCGCTGACAACAGTTCACAGACGCCCGTTCACTGTGCGATACTGACATCAGAAAGACTTATTAGCGCATGACGCAGTTGGGCGAGGCGATAGCCCGGTATCACAAACTTCTGGAAAGTCCCCAGTATAAAGACCTGGGATGGGTGGAGTCTCTCTACGAGCAGATGAAGTCCCATCATCTGGTGACTGGCGGCCGGCCGGTTACCCCGGTCCTGCGTCCTCATTTTCTCACACGGCGTCAGTACACGAATCTGGTCAAGGCAGCCGAGCACCTGCTGTCGGCAATCGATCGGATCAAGCAATTGGCTCTGACCACCCCGGCGCTGCTGTCCCGCATGGAGTTGCTGCCGGCCGAGAAGATGCTGGCCGCCGTCGATCCCGGCTATCCCTATTACTCGGTCACCTCGCTGCTGGACACCCACCTCAACAATGGCACTCTGCGGTTTGTGGACTATAACGCGGACGCGCCTGCGGGTGTGGTCTTCGGCGACGCGCTTTCGGACCTCTTCTACGAATGCCCTCCAGTCAAGGAATTCCGCAAGCGCCATAATTTGACCAGGATGGGCGGCACGAAGCAGTTGCTCCACGCACTGCTTAAGGCTTATAAGGAGTTCGGAGGGAAGAAGCGGCCGAACATCGCGATTCTTGAGTTCCGCCAGCCCTTCCAAACCGCCGAGTCCAACGAATACCTGATTCTGCAGGAGTTCTTCACTCAGCAGGGCTTCCCGACCGAGATCCTTTCGCCCGACCAGTTGGAGTACCGAAATGGCGTGCTCCGGCGCGGAGGCTTCTGTATCGATCTGATCTACCGGCGCGTCAAGGCGCACGAATTTCTGCTCCGCTTCGACCTGTCGCACCCGCTGGTGCGGGCCTACCGGGACGGCGCCGTCTGCGTGGTCAACAGCTTCCGTTCCGAACTCGCGCACAAAAAAGCGATTTTCGACCTCCTCACCGACGAGACGGTCACCGCGAAGTTCCCTCTGGCCGAGCGCAAGGCCATCCGGGAGTACATCCCGTGGACCCGCGTCGTCACGGCCTCGAAGACGATTTACCAGGCCGAAACAGTCGATCTGCCCGAGTTTATTTTGAAGAACCGTGAGCGGCTGGTCCTGAAGCCTAATGACGACAACGGCGAACAGCACGCCATCCGTGGCTGGGAGACCGACGAGAGCGGCTGGGAGCGCGCCCTCCGCACGGCGATCCGGAATCCCTACGTCGTACAGGAGAAGGTGGATCCGACCCCGCTGCCGTTCCCACTCTATCGTTACGGCAGCGTCGAGATGCACGAGATGAACGTGGACGTGCAGCCGCACGCTTACCTGGGCAAAGTCCACGGCTGCTCGAGCTGGCTGACGCTGGCCGGCAGCGGCAGCTTCTCGACGGTTGCGGGCCTGGCTCCCACCTATATTCTGGAATCCAAGTAGTTTCGATCCTTGCGCGGGGAGCGGACGTCGCCCCCGGCGCCGCTAAAACTGCATCCCCGGACCGTTCACCAGCGAGAGGAACTCCTCGCGCGTGCCCCGGTTGTTTCGCATTGCCCCGAGCATGGCGCTTGTGATCGCTCCCGAGTGCTGTTTCTCCACGCCCCGCATCATCATGCAGAAGTGCTTGGCTTGGCAGACTACGCCCACGCCAAGCGGATCGAGCACTTGCTGAATCGCCTGCGCGACCTGTTGCGTGAGCTGTTCCTGGATTTGGAAGCGCCGCGCGTACATGTCCACGATTCGCGGGATCTTGCTGAGCCCGATGACTTTATCCTTCGGCAGGTAGGCGACGTGCATCTTGCCGTAAAACGGCAGCAGGTGGTGCTCGCACATGCTGAAGAACTCGATGTCGCGAACAATCACCATCTCGTCGCACCCCACTTCGAACAGCGCGCCGTTCACTACCTTGTGGAGATCCGTTTCGTAGCCGCTGGTTAGGAACCGCAGTGCTTTCTCCGCCCGCTCCGGGGTGCGGACAAGCCCTTCCCTGGACGGGTCCTCCCCCAGCTTGACAAGGATCTGTTCCACCATCGCGGCAATCGAGTCAGCTTCTCGCTTGGGCGCCATTACCTTTACGGCGGCTTTGCCATTCTTCATACGGTTACGGATCTTCTCTCCTGCCTGATATCACAGGGATACGGGCTCACTGCCTTGCCTCGGCCCACAATTCAAAGATGTTCCTCGGGGTCTCCTGGATTCGTATTCTCTCCAACTTCGGCCACTCCCCCGGAAATGCCGAACGCCAATGCCGTTCCAGCCGGTTTCGAATTGCCAGCGCCACGTTCTCCGTCGTCGGGGTCTCATGCCGGAACTCGGGGACCTCGACGTTCATGTACTTCTGGTCGAAAGCCTCGACGACGACGCTCCGGACCAGGCCGTCCAGCGCCTCGATGTCGGCCGCGCGCCCGGTTGCTGCATCCACCGGCCCCGTCACGCTGACATCGACGAGATAATCATGCCCGTGCCCATACGGGTTATTGCATTTTCCGTAGAGCTCCCGGTTGACCTCCTCGGTCAACTTCTCAGAGTGCAGCCGGTGCGAGGCGCTGAACCGGTAGCGCCGGGTCAGCCGGATCATCCGGCCTCCCCGAAATAGTCAACATAAAGATCCTCGGTCTCATACAGCCGAACCGAATGCAGGCGCGCATCCGCGGTATTCAGATGCGGAGCCAGCCGGTTCCAGATTTCAATCGCCAGATTCTCTGTGGTCGGCACGATGCGGTCAAACGGCGGCACCTCGCGGTTGAGAAAGCGATGGTCCATCGGATCGACGACTTCGCGATGGAGGACCTCTTTGAGCCGCTTCAAATCGTAAACCATGCCCGTCACCGGGTCGGGCCGCCCCTCCAGCGTGACTTCGAGCACGTAGTTATGGCCATGCCCGTGCGGATTCGCGGCTGGGCCATAGAGGGCGCGGTTTTCCTGCTCGCTGAGGTCCGGGCGGGCGCAGACATGGGATGCGGAGAAGTCGACCTTTCTGGTGATGTACATGGCCAAGTCTTTCGATGCCGGAGGGGCCACTGACGATACAATTATAGGGTACGCCAGATGCAAACTTCCAAAGCCGAGCGCTTCCTGCAGGCGCTCATCGCCATACTTGTGGTGGCCCTCGCCGCCGTCGTCGCCGATTCGATGCGGGAGCGGATCGTCTCCGTAGGAGACACGGCCCCGGACTTCCGGATCGTCACCGACGGCGGCAAAACCATCACGCGCTCCGACTTCGGCGGCAAAGTGCTGGTCCTGAACTTCTGGGCCACCTGGTGCCCGCCGTGCATCGACGAACTCCCCTCGCTAAACGCGCTGGCCCGGGAACTGGGTCCGTCCGGGGTCGTGGTCCTCGGAATCAGCGTCGATAAGAACGAGCGCGCCTATCAGCAGTTTGTTCGCGCCGTCCGCCTGGACTTCGAGACCGCGCGCGATCCGGAGGCCGATATCCCCGCCTCCTACGGCACCTTTAAGTATCCGGAGACCTACATCATCGACAGCCGGGGCAAGGTGGTGCAAAAACACATTTCGAGCCAGAACTGGATGGATCCACGCATCCTGAACAGCATTAAGGCGCTGCTGTAAACTGGTCAGGACCGCTCATGCTGCCCACACAGGCCAAGACACAACTCATCGACGCCGTCGGACCGAAGGGCTATCTCGATCGTCCCGAAGACCTGGTGCTCTACGAATACGACGGAAGCGTCGACAAGGCTCGCCCCGAGATCGTTGTCTTCCCGCGTTCCACCGAGCAGGTCGTCGCGGTGGTGAAGATCGCGCGCGAGCACGGTGTGCCGCTGGTGGGACGTGGCGCCGGCACCGGACTGAGCGGGGGCGCGATTCCTCGCTCGGGCGGCATCGTCTGCAGTTTCGCCCGGATGAACCGGATCCTGGAGATCGATCTTGAAAATGAGCGGGCGGTGGTGGAGCCGGGGGTTGTCAATCTCGACATCACGCTGGCGGTCCAGGCCCGGAATTACTTCTACGCGCCGGACCCATCGAGCCAGCGGGCCTGCACCATCGGGGGCAATGTCGCCGAGAACGCCGGCGGACCCCATACGCTCGCCTACGGCGTCACGACGAATCACGTCCTGGGCCTCGAGGCGGTTCTGCCCGATGGAACCGTCATCCAGACGGGCGGTAAGGAACAGGACACCGCCGGCTATGACCTGACAGGCCTGCTGACGGGGTCGGAGGGAACCATGGCCCTGGTCACCAAGATCACGATCCGCCTGATGCGCGCCCCGGAGGTGGTCAAGACGCTGCTGGCGATCTATGACGCCGCCGAGGATGCCGGCGAGACCGTCGCAGAGATTACCGCCCGGGCGATTACGCCCGTCGCGATCGAAATGCTGGACGGCGTCATGCTCCGGATGGTGGAAGAAGCGACCCACGCCGGTTACCCCAAGGACGCCGCCGCCGTCTTACTAATCGAGTTGGAGGGAATGCGCGAGGCTGTCGAAGAGCAGGTGGAGCAGATACGGGACGCCTGCCTGTCGTCGCGGGCGCGGGAATTTCGCGTCGCGCGCTCGGCCGAAGAGCGCGAACGGTTGTGGAAAGGCCGCAAGAACGCCTTCGGGGCGGTGGGCCGGGTCAGCCCGTTCTACTACGTGCAGGACGGCGTGGTTCCCCGCACCCAGATCGCTCCGACGCTGCGCTTCATCCAGGAAGTCTCAGAGAGAAGCGGCCTGACGATCAGCAATATTTTTCACGCAGGTGATGGCAACATGCATCCGATCATCCTCTTCGATGCTCGAAGGCCCGGCGATCTCGAAAAGGCGCAGCGTGCCGGCGACGACATCCTGCGGTACTGTATTTCGGTCGGAGGATCGATTACTGGCGAACACGGAGTGGGGATGGAGAAGATGGAGCTGATGGGCCATCTCTTCTCCGACGATTCGCTGGAGATGATCCGCCGATTCAAACAACTGTTCGACCCGGATTGCCGCCTCAATCCGGGCAAGGTTCTGCCCACCGGGCGCGGCTGCCTCGAAATCCGCCAGGCGCCGCTTACCGCCGGCAGCACCGTCTACTGACGCGCGTTCGAGCGAACGAGGAGGAGCGGATGCTATCCCGACGTGAGTTCCTGCTCGCGGCAGCTGCCGTACCGGCGGCTCGCGCGGGCTCGGCCTTAACCCCGAAAGAACGCGTGGACCGCATTGTGAAGGGCGCCGACCCCGACCGCCTCGCCTTCACATTCTGGTACCACTTCCGTCTGGAAAAGCCCACTCCCGAACGCTTTGCCTTCGCCACGCTGGAGTTCCACCGCAAGTTCCGCACGGACCTTGTGAAGGTGATGAACAACCTTTCCTACACGCCGCCGCCCGGCAAGTGGTACACGATCCGGCCGCAGAAGAGCCCGTTGCCCGAGCACCTCCGAACTCTCGAAATGGTCCGGGACGGCCTCGGCGGCAAGGCCCACTTTATCGAGACCGTCTGGAATCCCTGGATGATTGCCGAGAGTCTGGCCGGCAGCAGGGAAGAGCTTCTGCAGATGAAAAACGAGAAGCCTCAGTATCTGCTCAACGCCCTGGAGGCCATCGCCAGATCGCAGGCCAATCACGCGCGCCTCGCCTTAGGCCAGGGCGCTTCCGGCATTTTCCTGGCCGTGAACAGCGCGCAGGCGACCATTCTGAGCCGCGATGAATACGTGAAGTTCAGCGAGCCGTTCGACCGGATGATCCTTGAGGCCGTCAACTCCGCGCCGCTCAACACCGTCCACGTCCATGGCGATAAGATCTACCTGCATAAGTTCTACCAGGGCTGGCCGATCAACATGCTGAGCTACTCCGCGCACGCCAGCGGCGTGGCGATCTCTACCGTGCGGAGCCGCTTCGGGGGCGTGATGCTCGGAGGAATCGACGAGCGGAAATTCCGGACGATTGACAGCAAGGAACTGAAGCGGCAAATTCATGCCGCCAAGGAAGCGGCCGGCACCAGGTTAATCGTTGCGCCCGGCTGTACGCTCTCCTCCCAGACCCCAGACGAGGACATGCTGCGCCTGCCCCGCCTGATCGGAGCCTGACCCGGCCTCTGCGCCTTCGCCCCTTTTCTACTCGAACTGTCGACGGAAATCGCCGAATTGGCGCCTGAGAGCTTCGATCTCTTCCTTCAAGCTTGCGACCTCGCCTTCGAGCGCCTCCACGCGCGCCGCAACTCCGGCGGCAGAGCGCTCGACCGCAGGCCCCTGCTCATAAGCCGGCAGCGGAACCTCGCCCGAGAGCAGATGCGCATACCGCCGCTCCTTTCGACCGGCCTGCCTCTCAAGCAGCGCCACCAGGGGAGGTTCGTGCTCCGTCAGCCGGTGGAGGCAGCTCACGACCTCCTCGAGATCGCTGAACTCGTGCATGCGGCCGGCGCGGTCGCGCAGCTCGCCTGCGGTTTGCGGGCCGCGCAGCATCAGGACGCACAGCAGCGCCATCTCCCGCCTCCCGAGATGGAGCGCCTCGGTGAGCCGGTGGGAATACTTGGGCGCCCGCAGTCCCGGTCCCGTCGTCACATAGAGCAGGCCCCGTGCACGCAGGCGGTCGAGCGCCGCCTCGACCGCTTCGTCGTCGTAGGAGACCACCGGGTCGCGGTTCGACTTCTGGTTGCACGCATTCACCGCCGCGTTCAATGTCAGCGGATAGTACTCCGGCGTCGTCGTCTCCTTCTCAATCAGGCAGGCCAGCACCCGCGTCTCCACGGGATCGAGTGGTTGTGCGTCGAAGTTCATTGCGAGCACTCTTTAGAATCCTGCGCCGGACCGCCGGACCGCAAGCGTACGGCCCCAATAAAAATACCTCTTGACAGTATTTGTTCAAACGACTATTATTGAGTCGTGCCCAGCAGAATCGAGCAAGAGCTCAAACAGACCCTGCCCTTTCCAAGGCCGGAGGACGAGGCTTTCGTCGCCCTGCAGCGCACGGCCGACGTACTGCTCCAGCAACTCGGCGCCGTGCTGAAGCCCTACGGGCTGTCGCCGGCACAGTACAACGTGCTGCGCATCCTGCGCGGCGCGGGCGCCGCCGGGCTGGCTTGCGGCGAGATCGGGAATCGCATGATTACCCGCGATCCCGACATCACCCGCCTGCTCGATCGCCTGGAGCGGCGAGGACTGGTCGCGCGGAGCCGTGGAGACAAGGACCGTCGTGTCATCACGGTTCAGATCACGCCCGAAGGACTCGCGATCCTGACGGAACTGGCGGGGCCGCTCGAACAACTGCACCGTCAAGGACTCGGGCGCATGGGCCGGGAGAATCTGCGCAAGCTGATCGAACTGCTCGATCAGGCTCGCGAGAGCGCCGGGTAGCGGGAGGCGCTTTTTTTTTCGCCATCTAGTCGTTGAAACGACTACTGTGATAACAGTAAAAGGAGATTGCCAATGAAACCCTATCGACTCGCCGACACGGCCCCCTGGGGCGTCGCGGCGCTACGCATCACCCTCGGAGTCGTGATGTTCATGCACGGATTCCAGAAGTTATTCACCTATGGCCTCGGCGGCGTGGCCGGCAGCATGGAGCAGTTCGGACTTCCGCTCCCCATGGTCTCGGCGGTTTTGATCACCCTGACCGAGTTCGCCGGCGGAGCACTCCTCATGCTCGGCCTGCTGACGAGGCTTGCGGCGGTTCCGGTCGCCTTCTCGATGCTGGTGGCCACGCTCACCGTTCATCTGCCGCACGGGTTCTTCCTGCCCGGCGTGGAGTTTACCCTCACGCTGGCGGCCGCGGCAGCGGCGCTGGCGCTTGCGGGGCCGGGAGCGCTGGCGATCGACAATCGGATCTTCGGCCGGGCGGCGGCCGGAGGGAAGGAGTGACGACAATGATCCAGGTAAGACCATCGACGGAACGCGGCGCGACCAGGATCGGCTGGCTGGACAGCCGCCATACGTTCTCTTTCGGCGGCTATTACGATCCGAACCACGTCAACTTCCGCTCGCTGCGGGTGCTGAACGAGGATTTCGTCTCGCCGGGCGCCGGGTTCCCAATGCATCCGCACAAGGACATGGAGATCATCACCTACGTGGTCGAAGGCGCGCTCGAACACAAGGACAGCATCGGCACGGGTTCCGTCATCCGGCCGGGTGACGCCCAGAAGATGAGCGCTGGAACGGGAATCTTCCACAGCGAGTTCAACCCGTCCCGGACCGATCCGGTTCATCTGCTCCAGATCTGGATTGTCCCGAATGAACGGGGCATCCAGCCCGCCTATGAGCAGAAGGCCTTCCCGGCGGAGGAGAAACGGGGCAGGCTGCGGCTCATCGCCTCCGGCGACGCGCGGGACGGTTCGGTGCGGATCCGTCAGGACGCCAGCCTGTACGTGTCGCTGCTCGAACCGGATGAGGAGGTCGAGCATCGGCTCGCCTCCGGCCGCCACGTCTGGCTTCAGGTGGTGCGCGGCGGCGTCGAGTTGAACGGCGTAGCCGTCGAGGCCGGAGACGGCGCGGCTGTCAGCGTGGAAGAGCAATTGAAAATTCGTGCACGGAAGTCTTCCGAAATTCTGCTTTTCGATCTCGCATGAGCGAGAATCAGAAGAGCACCCATGGAGCAGGCGGTCGATTTTCTCAAAGCGCACGGCTATTTGCTGCTGTTCGGCTTCGTGCTGGCCGAACAGATCGGCCTGCCTGTCCCATCGGTACCCGTCCTGTTGGCTGCGGGAGCGCTGTCGGCGGCGGGACACCTCTCGCTGACTACAGCGATTGCGGTCGCGATGGCGGCCACGATGCTCAGCGACGTGATCTGGTATCAATTGGGACGGAGCCGCGGACAGGGCGTACTGAAGCTGCTCTGCCGCGTTGCGCTGGAACCGGACTCCTGCGTCCGCAAGACCACCGATGCGTTTGAGCGCTACGGTCTCTATGCCCTCGTGTTTTCCAAATTCGTCCCGGGGCTGAACACGGCGGCTCCCCCGCTGGCCGGAATCTCGCGAATGCCGATGTGGCGCTTCCTGGGCTCCGACGCTGTGGGGACGGCTCTGTGGGTCGGTTCCTTCGTCGGCCTCGGCTATTACTTTAGCGGCCGCCTGGAATTTGTGGTCGTAATGTTCGCCAACTTCGGATATTGGGTGCTGAGCGCGACGCTGGGGGGGCTTGCGGTCTGGCTCGGCTGGAAGTACCTCCAGCGCTGGCGGTTTCTCCAGATGCTGAAGGTGGCCCGCATCGCGCCCGAGGAACTGCGGCGGCGCTTGGAGGCCAACGAAGACCTGGTGGTCGTCGATTTGCGCACCCGCCAGGAGGCCGAGCGCGAAAGCGTGCGTCTGCCTGGCGCTCTGCGCCTGGACCCCAAGGAACTGGAGGCCCGCCACGAGGTGATCCCGCGCGACCGCGAGATCGTCCTCTACTGCACTTGACCGAACGAGGCCCTGAGCGCCAGTCTGGCGCTCAAACTCCGAGGACTCGGGATCACCCGCGTCCGTCCGCTTGAGGGCGGCCTCAATGGCTGGCGGAAGCTCGGCCTGCCGGTTGAGGAGGCCGTGCCCGCCGCCGGGATTGCGCGCGAATAGGCGGGAATCCGCGGGTGGAAAGCTCGGCGGGGCCGCTACCTTCGCGATTCGCGCGGGAAGACCGGGGTGACCTCCATGCCGTTCTCCAGCGGCCGGTCGGTCGGCAGGGCGACGGCGTCGCCTTCCTGCAGCCCCTCGATAATCTGCGTGTGGGTCACGCTGGAGATTCCCAGGCGCACAGGTTGCCAGTGAATCTCCCGGTCCTTGAGGAGAAAGACGCCGGTCTGGCCTGGCTGGCGCCTGACCGCCTCTTTGGGTACCGCCAGTGTGTTAGTCGCCACCCGCGAAAGAATCTCGGCATTTATGTTGGTTCCGGGTAGCAGCGTACGGCCGGGATTCCGAATGATCGCCTCGACTTCACCGACCTGGCGCGTCCCGATGGCGACAACCTGGGTCGGAATCCGCTCCACGGTCTCCTTCCACTGGCGGTCCGGCAGCGCGTCCCAGGTGATCGTCACGGGCATGTCCTTCTCCACCCGGCCGAGTTCCGGCTCGTCGACATAGATCGTGACCTTCAGCTCGTCGAGCCGTCCGATGTAGCCCACCAGGTCGCCGGGATTCAGATAGCTGCCCTGCCGCACATCGAGACGGTAGAGGATCCCCGAAATCGGCGCCCGGATCACCGCGTCCTGGATCTGACGGCGCGCCATCGCGGCCGCCACCTGGGCGCTCCGCAGGCTGGCCTGCGCGGTTGAATGGTCGGAGGGCTGGATCAGCGCGCGGCGCTTGAGCTCCAGCGACTGGATTGCGGCGGCGGCCTGCTGCACGCGGTCGTGCGCTTCGTTGAGCTCGGTCCTGGTGGCCGCCTGCTTGGTGAGGAGCCGCTCAACCGTTTCCAGGTCACGCTGCGCCGCCTGCTGGTCCAGACGCGCGCGTCGGAGAGCGCTATCGATTTCGGCAAGCTCCACCGTCGAGCCTCCGCGCTCGATGCGCGACAGCTCGGCCTGGGCCTGTGCGATTCGCGCCTCTGCGGAGGCCAGGGCGGCGCGCGCCTCCCGAGCGTCCATTGCCGCCAGCACGTCGCCCCGGTTGACCTGCTGGCCCTGGCGGACGCGCACCGATTCGATCAGTCCCGGCTGCTCGGCCCGCACCGCCCGGAACTCCACGGGCTCTACCAGGCCGTTGGTCACCAGCGTGCTCTCGATTGTCCGCCGCTCCACCCGCGTGAAGGGGACCTCCGGCGGCGCCGACCGGCGCACGATGCCCCAGACCGCCAGCAGCACCAGCAGAACCGGCAGGATGAACAGCAGACGTTTCAACGATCGATCTCCCTCAACCGCTTCGCAATCCTATTTGGGCGCCCCCGCGCAGTAGTCGAACAGCAGCTGCCACTCGACGCGCTGAATCTCCATCGCCAGGCGTTCGGCCTCCGACCCCGGGCGCCGCCGGGCCTCCTCGCAGAAGTCGATGAAGGCGAAGGGATCCCACCGGGCGCCCGGCCGGAAGGCGGCCTGGGGGCGGCGCTCGGCCAGTCCCGCAGCTTCATCACGCAGCGCCGGGAAGACCGGGTGCGCTCCCACGCGGCGAAACCAGTAAGCGGCGTTGCCTGGATCGGGTTCCTGGCGGTGCAGAATTCCGTGCCAAAAGCTCCCCTCGGCAGTCGGGATCTCCTGCGAGATGCCGTGGGACTCTTCCATGCAGGAGAAGTAGAGCCACAGGCCGGCCAGGGCCGCCTCGGGAGCCCGCGCCCCAGGGAACAGAGCCGCGGCCTGCGCCGAACTCAGCCGCCGACGTGCTTCCTCGGAACTGCAGCCCCGTATCGCCAGAGGCATCAGGCGTTCCCCGTTGCCGTCACAGGCCAGAATTGCGGCTACCTCGTCTCCGTAAGCACCTGGATCGAATCGCATCTCCGATTCTTCATTGTGCCAGAAGGAAGTTACCGCCGGGGCCGCACCCCTGCAATCCGCTGGCCCCAGAGGACCGGCCGGACCCTGATACGATAAAGGAAGCAGTGGTTGTGCCCGGCGTGAAGTCAGCATTGGTGCTTTCGGCGGGAGGAATGTTCGGGGCATACCAGGCCGCTGCCTGGGAAGTGCTCTCCACCTACTTCCGGCCTGACATCGTCGTGGGCGCTTCCATCGGTTCCCTCAACGGTTGGGCGATCGCGGGCGGCTGCGTCCCGGCCGAATGGGTCGAGCACTGGCGCGGCCTGGAGCGCGGCTCCCGCCACCGTTGGCGCATTCCCCTCTCCCCGCTGGACGGCATTTTGCAGCCGGAGCCCTTCGAAGAGTGGGTCCGCGACGTCCACGCCTCCTTCACTCCCAAACTGGACTACGGATTGGTGGTAACTGAACTGCTCAGGCTGCGCCCGCGCCTGGTTCGCGGCCCCGAGGTCACCTGGGAGCACCTGGCGGCCTCCTGCGCGATACTGGGCCTGCTCCCGCAGCGGAGGCTCAACGGCTGCCTCTGCACCGATGGCGGACTGCTGTCGTCGCTCCCCGTCTGGGCCGCTGTCGAGATGGGTGCAACCCGGATCGTAGCCATCAACGTCCTCAAGAGTATGCCGCTCACGTTGCGAACGATCGTGTCCGGCGTTCGGGCTCTGGCCCGTACGGCTCCCGCCAACGGGGCCGATCTGAAGATTTACACCGTTTCGCCCGATCATCCTCTCGGGACGGCGAGGGATGCTATCTATTGGAATCGCGAGAAGATCGAACGCTGGATCGATCTCGGGCGGCGCGATGCGTTCGAAAAGACATTCTCGTTGCGCGATGTTTTGAGCGATACTAAAGAACGGGTGAGCTGATGCCTGTTTATCGGATCTTTCGAATCAAGGACGCGCAACGCCAGCAGTTCCGGTGGGCGCCGCACACCAGCGGTGTGACATCGGTCAAGCCAAAGGATTACGAGGCTTCCGCCGAAATCGAAGCGCCTAGCGCCTACGCCGCCTGGGCCGCGCTGCGGGAGACCGAGGAGGCGCTGCGGGTCGGCGATCTCCTGGAGTCGGTCGACGGTGGCCAGCTTCGCATCTGCAAGTATGTGGGTTTCGAAGAGGCCCAGTGGATTTTGCCCGAGGTGAAGACGGGCTTGGAGTCGGCTCCGGTGGCGGCGGGCGCCCCGGCGGCGCCGGCAGGCGCCTCCCCCCGGCAGTAAGCCGACGCTCGGTGGCGGAAGGGCGCGGAAGGGGTATCATAAGACCATGCAATGCAGTCCGGACGGGCCCACGCGGATTAACTCTTTCGCTTTGGTCGCCTACATTCCCAACCCCCTTGGAGAATTCCTCGACAGGCTGCGTGAAGAGTTGGTGCCAGGCTGCCGCCCTCACGCCCATGTCACGGTGCTGCCTCCGAGGCCGCTGAAGGCGAGTGTGGACGATGCCTGGAAGCAGGCATGCACCGAGGTCCGGGGATTCCCGCCCTTCGAGATTGGAGCGGGACGCGTCGAGATCTTTTCGGTGACCGATGTGATTTACATCTCAATCGAAACCGGGCGGCCGATTCTGGAAGCGATGCATTCGGCTCTGAACATCGACAGCCTCGCCTACGAAGAGCCGTTCAACTACCACCCCCACATCACCTTGGCGCAATCGCTGCCTCCCCAGGAGGTCTGGCGTATTTACGAACTGGCAAAGCAGCGCTGGGAGGAGTTCCACGACCAGCGAAACTTCACCGTCGATTCCCTGACCTTCGTCCAGAACACGTTGGAGAACACTTGGCTGGATCTGGTCGAATGCCCGCTGGCCGGCGTGGCGGCCGTCAGCACAAAGTAGAAGCTACTCGAAAAGTTTGATCTGCCCGCGTGGCTCGACCTTGGGCTTGCTCCGGGGCCGGAGTGGACTCCCGATCACCCCCAGTACCTGGACCTCTTTCAATGCTGCGCGAGGCACAAACAGCCTCTGCGTATTCGACGCAGCCTCCGGCGGTGCGATGTGGAACCCCGCCGTCTCCAATTGCATCAGGTTGTTCGCGAGCAGCCCCTCCAGACACTCCCCATCCCGGAAATGCAGCCGCACCCACAGTCCGGCAGCCTTCGGCCTCGTGTGGAATACCCGGCGCTCCGGCATCCCGGGCCCCTGGAACTCCCGGACGAAACAGATGGCCTTAATCTCCGCGTATGGAATCAGCGCGACGGTCCCCGAGACCGATAACAGCTCCACACCGTTCGGTTGCAGATAGGTCCGGGGATTGACGAAGCCGGACAACGGCTCGCGGTCGAAGCGCTCGAGGATTGCTTTCTTGCTGGTCGACGCGGTCAAACGGGCACCTGGCGCCACGGCTTGCGGCGGTTTGCGGTTGCTGCCGCAAGTTGTTCATTATACAGCGCGGCGAGGAGACCTTGGGGAATGCCCTGCGTTCGTGCCGATTTCCGCCCGGATTGTCCGCTCTCTGGATGCGGCCCGCTAGCTGGTTGTAAGTACATTGTTTTCAGCACCGGGAGGCCGGCGGCGGGGCGCTACCAACATTTTTGCGGATATTGTATCATTGGCACGATGCGCGACGCGGGTTCATTGGCGATCGGAGTCAGCTCGTTTCTTGACTTCTGCCGGGTCGAGAAGGGACTCTCCCGCAACTCGATTGACGCCTATGCCCTTGATCTGTCGGCATTTCGGGATTTCGCCGAGGCCGAGTCGGGAGACCGGATCCCCGACCTCGAAGGCGTCCGGCGCTACGTGGATTCGCTCTACGTCTCCGGTCTGGCCGAACGCTCCATCGCCCGCCGTATCAGCTCCCTCCGGAACCTCTACCAGTTCCTGCTCCGCGAGAAACGCATCGATTCGGACCCGACCAGCCTGCTCCAGTCCCCCAAACAGTGGAAGTCTCTCCCGAAATACCTGAACCTGGACGAGATCGAAAAGCTCATCGGCGCTCCCGAACCGGTGAAACCGACCGGCGTCCGTGACCGTGCCATGCTGGAACTCCTGTACGCCACCGGACTCCGGGTCTCTGAACTGTGCCAGATCCGCCTTGCCGACCTGAACCGGGACTTCGGAGTTCTGCGGGTGACCGGGAAAGGCAACCGGCAGCGGCTGGTGCCCGTGGGCCGGTCCGCCCTTGGCGCGGCCGAAGCCTATTTGAATGGGAGCCGCGATGCCCTGTTGCGCGGGAAGAGCAGCCCCTATCTGTTCGTAACGGCAAGGGGCGGCTGTTTGACCAGGCAGGCCTTCTGGAAGCTTCTGATCGGGTACGGACGGAAGGCCGGAATCTTCCGTCCGCTGACGCCGCATGTTCTCCGCCACAGTTTCGCCACTCACCTGGTCGAGCGCGGAGCGGACCTCCGAAGTGTCCAGACCATGCTCGGCCACGCCGATATCGGCACAACGCAGATTTATACGCATGTCGCGCAAAGCAGATTGAGAAAAACGGTGGATCGGCACCATCCGCGGGCCTGAAGGCCGGCGCCGGGAGCGCGGGGACAAGCCCCACCACGGAAGTGAAACGATGAGTGACTATATGTTCATGTTGGAGAGCCACCTGAGCTCCGAGCAGAGCCGGGTGGTGACCGAGGTGCAGGCCGCCGCAGCCGAAGCCAACTTGAATCTGTTTCTTACCGGCGGCGCCATGCGCGACATGCTCGGCGGCTTCCCGATCCGCGACCTCGATTTCACCGTTGAGGGCGCCGCTCCAAAGCTTGCCAAGTCGATCGCGCAGCGCGCCGGCGCCGTGATTCTCGCCTCCGACGAGATTCGCAAGTCCGTCGAACTCCGGTTCCCGAGCGGTGTCACCGCAGAGATTGGCATGGCGCGCCAGCAGCGCGTTCTCAAGCCCGGCGCCAAGCCCCAGATCACGCCGGCCAGCATCCATGACGACCTGCGGAACCGCGACTTCACGATTAACGCCATCGCCCTGTCGCTCAACCGTGCCTCGCTCGGGCTACTGCTCGACCCGACCAACGGCGTCTCGGACCTCGAAAACCGCGAACTGCGCGCTATCAGCAACACGGGCCTCTATGACGATCCGGTCCGCATCCTCCGCCTGCTGCGCTTCCGCGTCCGCTTCGGGTTTGGTGTCCACGCCCGAACCCAGAGCCAATATGAGAATGTGCGCCTGGCCGAGGTGGAGCGTCACATTCCGGCCCGCGCGCTCTTCGGGGAGTTGCGAAGCATCGCCGAGGAGCCGAACGCTATCGACGTCATCAAGCTCCTGCAGGAGGAGAAGTTACTCGGGCTTTTCTCGCCCGCCCTTGCCGGCGCCAAGGTCAACCTCCCTGGGCTGCAAAAGCTCCAGAAAGTCCGAGCCGCCATCCCCTTCGGCAGCGGATTCCACGCCGAAAACCTCGGCCTCTTCCTCGCGGTCCTCACCGAAAAGTTGACTCCGCGAGAGCGCACCGCCCTGGTTCAGACTACCGCGATGCGGCCCGAGGAGGTCGAGCAGTGGCAGAAGCTGGAGGCTCGGGCGAAGAAGCTGGAAAAGGACCTGGTCTCGGCCAAGGTCACCCGGCCGTCACACATCTACAAACTGCTGCTGGCCGCGCCCGGGGAGCTCGTCCTCTTCCTGCAACTGCGTTCTTCGCAGCGCATGGTTCACGATCGGATCCGGAACTTCTTCAACAAGTACCTGCCCGCCGCCCAGGAAGTCAGCGATCAGGAAGTGCAGGCCTCCGGCGCCACTCCGGGAACCCCGGAGTTTCAAAAGCTTCGCCAGGAGATCGTCGCCGCGCGTCTGGACGGGCGTACACGGAAGATACCGCCCGCGCCGCTGGCGACCTCGGTGGCAGCGACCGTCAGCGCCGGCCGAAGCCGCGCGCGCTGACCCTTACTGCTCGGTCTGGGGAAACTCGTATAGGTAAATTGTGTAGGACCGCTGGTGCGCCTCGGTCTTTTCGATGCGCTTCGGCTTCCACCCGCGCACCCGATAGTCCAGCGACACCACCCGCGCCCCAGGCTTTAATTCCTTCTCGAACTTGGGCTTCAGGCGTTCGTTCGAACTGGTCAGCAGGTAGATTGTAACGACGTCGGCCTCGGAGATGTCCACCTTCATCAGATCCCCATGGATGACGCGTGCAGCGTTCTGCAGCCCGAGCCGGCTGATCGTGTCGAGCGCCAGTTTGTACCGTTCGGCCGACAACTCGACCCCGACCGCCCTGGCCCGAAACTGCTGCGCCGCAGTCACCAGGATGCGGCCGTCGCCGCAGCCCAGATCGTAAAGGATTTCGTCCGGTTTGAGTTCGGCCGTCTCCAACATGCGTATGACGACCGGTTGTGGGGAGGGAACATACGGCGCGAGGTTGTTGCCTTCGCGAACCTGCGCCATACAGGGGTATAGCGCCAGAAGCGGCAGAACATACCCCATCGGAAATATTGCTGACCTCATAGCCCTACTGTGAAGCCGAGGCGGCTACCCGCCTCCCATGCTTCGATTTTACTATGCGGGATACCATTTCGCTGACAGCGAACCACAAATCTCTGGGGCGGCTGATGGTGTACTCCTGCCCTTTGAAGAATTTCACCGCGTGGCTGATGGCGTCTCGCCACGGCACGGCCTGCGGGTTGAGGTTATAGTTCATGTAAAACAACGGATAGTCGAGCTCGCCGATTTCGCGGAGAGAATCCTGCGAGATGTTCTCGTCAAGTAGCGCCTTGGGACCGGCGAAAATGACCGCGTCGGGATGGATCTCGGAGTGCAACTCATTCAGAATCAGATCCTTGAGGAATTCCGTGTCGCTGTGCTTGCGTGAGAGCTGCGCCAGATCGACGGTGCCCGGCCGTAGAGAACCGAGCGCCTCGCCGATTGCCGGGAAGTCGATGCGGTCGGCTTCGTCCTGCCGATAGACGACCCGCTGCTCATTCAGGTTAAACGCTACGATCGAGAACTTGCCGATCCGCGGCTCCCGTGCGATTGTCCGGAGGATCGAGACAAGCGCGCTGGTATCCAGTGGACGCAGCGTCGAGGCCAAGGAATTCTGCGGTGCGAAGTTGACCAGGACCTTCACGTTCAAGGGCGTCTCGTCCTGGGCGCGTTCGACCGGCGGCTCCTCCCGGAACTGCTCCGGGTCACTTGCCTGCACGGCGCCGGGCGGTAGCGCCAGCGCGATAACGCGATCGCGCGACGAAAGCGCGGCCTCCGCCGCCCAATATGCGGAACAGACCCGTTCGGTGCGATCCCGCATCAGCCAGTCGACCTTGTAGGTGCCCTCGCCGAGCTCGAAAGAGCCAGCCAGTTGGGCGTTACCCTTGGCATCCGCGCTGAGGCTCGGTACCCGGACGCGATGCGCGAAATAGATCGGATCGCCCTTGCCGGCGTCAGGCGTGACGCGGAAGAGTATCGTCAGCACGTTCTCTCCGCCAGCCAGCTCCTTGAGCGGAACCTCGACCTGGTAGCCGGCGTGAAACTTCAGGTCGAAGCCGAGTTCGGGCTTCACCGGCGTCACCGAGCAAGGCAGGTCGTCGCGCGGGTCCTGCAACTCCAGAACCGCGAGATCGGTATTAATAATGCGCACCCGCCCGCCGGCGCCCTGCATTACGGTCTGCGCATCGAGTGGGCCTCCCGAAAGCAGATACAGAGCGACGGTTACAGGAGCAAATAGAGCCGTAGGGATGTGGGTCGTGAATAATCGCATGGCTGCCTGCGCCCGGCCGGAGGTTCCGGGTTTGCCCTCCTCTGGACCCTGTGCGTCAGGCCTGGTGGCCGGATCCCCCCGTGACCAGAGTCTCTGGAGGCTGATAGAGCAAATGATGTACCAAAAGTTGCAAAACTGCAATAGGAATTGTAATCTGTTGCAATCAAAAGACCCATGATCGGCCGATACCTGGAAATTTGTACAGAGGTTGAGGAGGAATTCGCCAGAGGGCGCCGCCGCTACGGCCAGCGCATCCGCTGTGGCCCTGGGTGCTCGGACTGCTGCCACCAGTTGTTCCAGATCACCGAGGTCGAGGCCGCCCATGTTTCTGCCAGCGTGCGCGCGCTCGATCCGGCCGCGCGCGAGCGCCTCGCCGGGCGGGCCCGAACCTACGTCGAGGAGCGCAAACGCCTGGTCTCTCGCACCGGCGAGCCCGAGGCCTGGGGCAGCCTGCCGCCCCGCGGAACGCGCCTCGCCTGTCCGGCGCTCGAAGGCGGGATCTGCCAGATCTATGACTTCCGCCCGCTCATCTGCCGGAAGTTTGGCATCCCCCTCTACAATCCGGACAAGCCCGGCCGCGTCTTCGCCTGCGAGCTGAATTTTCGCGACGGCGATGAGATCGACGACCCGCAATTGGTCCAGATCCAGACCGGCATCCACGAGCGATGGAAGCAGGTGCAGGCCGACTACAACGCCGAGGGGCGCTTCCGCGACCCCGAGCCGATCACCGTCGCCGGCGCCATCCTCGAAGACTTTTCCGCTCTGATGCGCTGACGCCTGTCTTCGGCTCAGCAGTTGTGTTACGCTTCGGGATTATGGCATCGCGCAGCGTCAATAAAGTGATCCTTGTGGGGCACCTGGGCCGGGACGCCGAGACGAAGTTCACCCCGTCCGGCCAGTCGCGCACCACCTTCTCCGTCGCCACCAACCGGCGGATCAAGGATCAGCAGACCGGGGATTGGCGGGACGAGACGGACTGGCATAACGTCGTGCTCTGGCGGGCGGAAAACCTCGCCAACTACCTGACCAAGGGGACGCAGGTCTACATCGAAGGCCGGCTCCAGACCCGCAGCTACGACGACAAGGACGGCAAGAAGATGTATATGACCGAAGTGGTGGCCGAGGAGGTGATCCTGCTCGGCGGCCGCGGTGCGGCCCAGGCCGGCGCCGGCGCCGACGACTTCGGCCAGCCGGTCTCGATGCCGCGCACCCAGCGCTCGCGCCCACCCGCCGACGAGTCGCTCCCGCCCGACATCACCGACGACGACGTGCCGTTCTAGCTCGCGGACTATGAGTGATCGATGAAGGCGACCTGTGCGCCCTTGGTATGAAAAGACCTCTCACCGCGAAACAAGGCCAGTATCTCGCTTTCATCCACCATTACACGAAGGTGAACGGGAGGCCCCCGGCGGAGGCCGATTTGCAGCGATACTTCAGGGTCACGCCGCCATCCGTTCACCAGATGGTGCTGACATTGGAGGTAAAACGCCTGATTGAGCGTATTCCCGGCCAGGGGCGGTCAATCCGTGTGTTGGTCCCGCACGCGGAGATTCCGCCCCTGGACTGATCCCCTCAATACCGCGCCTGGGTCTGCCGGCCCTCGGCCTCCCCGCGCAGCCAGATGAACAGTGGGGACCGCGGTGCGGGCGACGGCCAGGGCAGGGCGATTTTGAGCGTCTGCTTATGGCCTTCGCCGGCGACCGGTGTCGGCAGGCCCTGGACCGGGAGGCCCTCCTCGGCATTCCAGCCAGCCCGCTCGATCGTCTCCAGATCCTGACCCTTCAGCACGCCCGCATAGACGCCGTCGCCAAGCTGTTCATCGGTTAGGGAGAAGCTCTCGATTCGCGGCAGCCGAACCACGCGCCCGAGCACGTATGCATCGGATGAACCCTCCTGCTCGGTCTCGGCGACCGCCGTCAGGGTGCAACCCATCTGCCCGACCAGGCCGGGGTCGAACGAGAGAAACATCCCGCCGTTGCCCACCGAACCAAGCCGGTTCCCACCGCGCTGCTCGCCGGTCCGCAGGCTCAGCGGTTCGACTGTCAGGGCCTTCTCGGCGCACCGGAGGTGAATCGACGCCTGGCGGTCCACGTTGGCCGCCCGGATCGAGAGGCTCGCGAAGGAGCCAGCCGGCAATTCGTCGCCCTTCATCGCGATCCCGAGGTCGGCGGGCAGTGACGCCCTGGCCTCCAGGATTCGTGGCCGCGGACCCGCCACCGCCAGTACATCCGGCACGGCCACCAGTTCCTCCATCCCTTCCACCTTCATCCGGAGCTGGATCCGGTCGCCTTTCCGGACCTCCGGCGACAGCCGCACCTCGACCGCAAGCTGGCTGGCGCCGGGCACCTCCCGAATCTCAACCGTCGCCGCGTCGGATTCGAACCGCTCCACGCGATCCAGTCCGGCGCCGCGCAGCACAATCCTCTGGCTCTCCTCCCCCAGGTTGACCCGGACCGGCAGCGCCTGGAAGCTCGGGTTGGGCGGTAGGACGCGCGACGGAATCTCGTGTACCTTCCCGTCCGGATGCGTCAACAGCAGTACATAGCGGCCTGCCCGGTGGACGTTCGTGTCGATCTCCACTGTAAGCTGCTGCTGTTCGCCCGCCCGGCTTCCCCTCGGCAGCGTGAAATCGAGCGGGGTTGGGACCGCTTTGCCGTTCTCCGCAGTCCGCAACTCGACCTTTTCGACGAACTCGAAATCGGCGCCCTCCAGATCGACCCGGACCAGGCCGCGCCCGGAGACCAGGCGGTCGGCGGACGCCGTTGTGACGCGCGCCTCCGAGAGGTTCGGGAGCGCGTGGACGTAGACGTCGCCTTCCACTTCCAGATCGTCCCAGTCCCACTTGGCCGTCAACCGGTAGAGGCCCTCGGTGACCGGCGAGGCCGTAAGGTCCAGTTCGAGAGCCCGCTCGTTCAGAAGCGGCTTGACCCGCAGGCGCGCTTGGCTGCCGTCGTCCTTGCGCACCAGCCTCCAGCGGCGCGCCCGGTCGAGCAGACGCCAGTCGCTCGCCTGAATGGGAGCCGCCGATTTTACTCCGATCGGGACATGCACGGTCGGGGCGAACGAGATCGCCGGAGCATCGGCATTGGGCACCCGCAGAGCCCACAGATAAGCCATCCGCGTCCGGGACTTCATTGCCTGCCGCTTGGCGCACAGCGAAAGAATCTCTTTGGACTCATCGTTATCCTTCTGCACGAACGAGGAGCGGAACTCCGTATCCGGGAACATGAGCGTCCGCATGTTCATGAACAATGCGGCGCTGCCGGCCGCCAGTCCGACGGGGTTGCCAAGGAATAGCCCCGCCACCGAGGCGGCCAGTCCGGCCGACTGCATCATCCGCAGGCGCGGTTCGGGCGTCAGGGGATCGTAGGTCGCCAGGGCCGGGTTGATCGACCGCATCATCACCATGGCCTGCTGCTCGAATGGAGCGTTCCGGTCGATGCGTGCCGGGTTGGCGCCATAGCGCGAGGCGAAGCCCGCCAGGGCCGCATCGAGATTCCGGGCCGCGTTCGGCTCGCGCTGGTCGTAAACCATCAGGGCTTCGATCAGCGCCTCGGCGTGCGAGGTCTGCTCCGCGTAGTCGGCGAGCTGTGCAACCAGTTCGCGATCTTTGTTGATCATCGACGCGATCTTTTTCGAGTCGAGCCCCTGCGGGCCGAAAACCAGCGCCACCACGCCGACCGGGAAGGGAATCGTCCATTCGGCCGGCTCACCCGCCTTTTTCACATCGAGAATCTGGACCTTGTCACCGCCATCGCCTGGGGGCGCCACCACGATCGCGATCCGCCCATGTTTCTTCTCTTCGGCGTCGAGGCGGACAGGGGTGTAGAGCAGCTTTTGACCCGGCAGGATGCGCTTCACCTCCCGGACGGGCAGCGGCGCCCCGCCGTCGGCGGGCTGAACCATGAGCTGAAAACTGCCGAGTGAAACACTGGCGACACAGGGGCGGAGCGTCGCGGTGCGCGCCTGTGCCGAAAGGCAGAAAACGGCGAGTGCCAGCGCCAAACCTCGGTGCATACTCTCAGTATCGCAGAGGTTGGCGAAATTACCAGATTCAGGCGAGTTAACTCGCCTCGGCCGGCAGCGTGAAGTAGAACTCGGAACCCTCGCCCGGCCTTGAGTCGACCCAGATGCGGCCGCCGTGCCGGTCAACGATCTTCTTGCAGATCGCCAGGCCGGCCCCGGAGCCTGAAAACTCCGGACCGTGCAGCCTGCGGAAAATTGAAAAGATCTGTTCGACATGGCGAGGGTCGATGCCGATGCCGTTATCCTGCACCGAAATGACCCATTCCGGCCCGCTTCTGCGCGCGCGGATATGGATTCGAGGCGCCGCCGCCGAGCGGTATTTGATCGCATTGTCGATCAGGTTCTGAAACAATAGCGCCAGTTCGGAGCCGATTCCTAGCGTTGAGGGAAGCGGTTCGTGCGTGACCTCGGCGTGCGCCTCCGCGATCTGCTCCTTCAGACCCCCGAGCGCCAACCGCAGGACTTCGTTAAGGTCGAGCATCTGGCGCTGCTCCGGCGATGGATCGGTCAACAGCGTCGTGTAGGCTTGGACGTCTCTGAGCAGAACTTTCATCCGCAGGGCGCCCGCGACGATGTACCGGATGAATTCATCGGCATCGGGATCGAGCCGGCCCTTGTAGCGTTTCTCGAGAAATTGCGTGTAGCTGGTGACGGCGCGGAGCGGTTCCTGCAGATCGTGCGCCGCAATGAAAGCAAAGCGCCGCAGATCGTCATGCGAGCGGCGCAGCTCCTGTTCGGCGCGCTTGCGCTCCGTGATGTCGGTGATGATCGCAATCGCCGTGACATTGTCGTCCGTGTCGGCGCGGCTCATTCCGACCTCTACGGGAAACTCACTCCCGTCCTTGCGCCGCGCTACCGTTTCGACTCGTTTCGCTGCCTCCCCCGGCGGCAGCGCCGGCAGAAGCATGTCCAGGCTGCGCCCCAGCAGTTCCGCCCGCGGATAACCGAAATACTCTTCGGCCCGCGCGTTGGCAAGCGTAATCCGGCCGGATTCGTCCGTGGCGATCACGGCTTGCGCGGCTGACTCGAGAAGGGCCGCCAGCGTCGCCTCGCTGCGGCGTAGGCTCTGTTCGATCTCCAGCCTCTCCGACACATTGTGCGCGAGATAGATATAACCTTCCAGGCTGTCGCGCGAGTCCCTGGCGGCCGTGAGCGTATCCAATGCCCGGAACCGCTCCCCGTCGCGCCTGAGCCTCCAGCCAGAGCCGTCCCAGCGTCCCCGCGTGGCCGCCTCAATGAAGTAGCTCGGGACTTGTGCCCGCTCCTCCGGCGGGAAGAAGGCGTCCAGCGGCTTGCCGATCGCCTCGGCCGCGCTGAAGCCGAACAGCCGTTCCGCCCCGGCGTTCCAACTGGCGACCGTGCCGTCAGGGCCAAACCGGAAGATCGCATAATCGCGCACGCCCTCGACGAGGAACCGAAAGTGCTCTTCGCTGCGTCGCAGGCTATCCTGACGGCGTGTGGCCTCCTCAAGGTTGCTGCTCGGCCCCCCGGTGGGCTCTCCGGAGCGCTTCGTTGAGACCGCTGATCACGGTGCTCCAGATCGCGAACATGACGACCTGGGTGAACTGCGCGACGTCCAACGGCAGCAGGGCTCCCCGAGGATCGAGAAAGACCACTCCCGCCACCACAACCGAAAGCAGGGTGGCCAGCAGACCCGGTCCGAGCCCGCCGACACACGCACTCAGAACCACCGGGAGCACAAAGGGCAGGAGCGGCGCGGCTTCCTCCAGGAGTGGCGTGAGTAGCCAGCGCAACACGGACGTTGCCGCTACGCTGGCGAGCGCCACCAGAATCGCAAGCTTCGTCTGCAGGCGTGGCGGACTGGCCGCGAGCAGTCTCATGGTTCGCCGCGCGGATCCGACGGGTCGGACCTTCTATCTATCGTAGTAGGCTACGGACGTTGGTGCGCGCCCGTCAGAGTATGTCGAGAACCGCCTGGATCTCGCTGCGCGTGTGGAGGTCTCCAGCACGCGTCGTTGCCTCGATGCCGCGCTCGTACAGCTCGCGCGCCTCCTCGATGCGGCCCAATTTTTCGAGCGCCTGGCCGCCGTGGTAGTAGGCCGCGCAGTAGTCCGGATTGACTTCGAGTAACCGCCGGTAGGCGGCGACCGCTTCCTCGAGGCTTCCCGTGTTGGCGTATTCCATGGCGAGTCCGTACTGGACGAAGCTGTTGTTCGGGTCCTGCTCCAGCAGTTGCTTCAGAGTCTCGATGCGATCATTGGGCATAGGAAGGATTGTGGTTCCAAATCACCATGGTAATATACCTGCCATGGCTTGTCCCTACTTCCACCCCACGCGGCCGTTTCGGGAGCAGGGAAGGCTTCCCGTACGCCCTCCGCTGGGCGGGCTCTTCGAGGGCGAATGCAAGGCCGGAGCGATACCTCTGCGGCCGGAAGCGGACCAACTCCGCGAACTCTGCAACTACGGCTATGCGCGCCACGGCTGTACGCACTTCCCGTCCGACGCCGAGGCCGACGCCGTCCGCTTCCTTGTTGTGTCCGATGTAGGCGAATCGATCCGGCTCGCCTACTCGATCGAGCGGAACCATTATCCGGCCGGCGCAGGCACGCTGGCCTTCACGCCACGCTCCCGCGCCCTCGAAGGCGAGGCGCCGGGCGAAACACTCCGCGCGCAGGCGCTTGCCTACCTGGACCGCTATCTCGAAGTCAGGGACTCGAATTCATGAGCACAATCTCGTCCAATCCACATGGCGGGGGCCGGCCCGTCCGGGAGTCTGTCTCCGAATATTCCGAAGTCGCCCTGCCGCACAACGCCAATCCGCTGGGCACCATGCTGGGCGGCCACGTCATGCACCTGGTTGACCTCGCCGGCGCTCTCGCGGCGATGCGCCATGCGCGCTGCCAGGTGGTGACCGCCTCGGTCGACTACATGACTTTCCTCCACCCGATTCGCATTGGCCAGCTAGTCTCCCTGCGGGCCTCGGTGAACCGCGTCTTCCGCACGTCGATGGAGGTGGGCGTCAAAGTGCTGGTCGAGGATCTGACCACCGCCGAAATCAAGCACACGTCGTCGGCCTACCTGACCTTCGTTGCGCTGAACCGGGACGGGAAGAAGGTGGTCGTTCCGCCGGTGATTCCGGAGACCGACGAGGAGAAACGCCGCTATGAGGAGGCCGGACGCCGCCGGCAGTATCGACTGGAAATGAAGCGCCGGGTGAAGGAGTAGCCCGCCGCCCTGGTCCGGACGGCGGGCCGGGTTTTAAACTGCTTTATACATGTACTTGATCGAGGGCTTGAAGATCAGCAGGTTCGGTTCGCCCTCGCGGTTGAACTTCAGGCAGGACTTGTCGTACCACTCGATTACGCCCCGAAGCTCCTCGCCGTCCTTCATGACGATGACCATCTGGGTCTTCGACTGCATCTGCTTTACGTAGTAAAAGTTCTCCGCATTGGTCTGATCCGGCGGAACGGATTTTTTATGATTGCGATTCGGTGAATTGGCTTTTTCCTTGATTTCGTTCAAGGACGGACGAATCAGTTTACGATTTGCGGTCTCCACGGCGCCACTCCTTGTGAAACGACGATGCGGTACTGTGCCGTACCGCCTAGAGGCTAGTGATTACTTATGGTCTATTGATAGCACACCGGGGGTGGCCCCGCAAGCAATCAGGGCGTCCGCAGCCCTGTGGCGAAGGCGTCGAGCGCGATGCTCTTCTGCACGTTGCGCCGCAGCATCGCGGTCATCTCATCGACGCGCCGCACGGCTCGCTGAATCCATTCAAAAGATACCTCGGCGGCCAGGCTCTCCAGGCGGGGCCGGATGTCGCGGTTGCGGACCGGCGGCGCCTCGCCGGCGCCCTGCTCGATCAGCAGCAGGTCCTCGATGAGCAGATAGAGCACCTTCAGATAGTGTTCGAGCTTTTCGGACTTGCTCTGCGCGATCGGCTCGGAATACTTCAGCCACGTCGAAAACGGCGCCCGCCCGGCCGCCACTTCGAGCAGCGCCAGCATTGCGGTCCGCCGCTTCTCGTATGCCTCCAGGTCGAGCGAAATCGCCAGACCCGGACTGCCGGAAGCCAGCGCGAGACGCTTCTCCGGCTCATCCAGCCCGCGCGCCTCGATGAATGCCCGCATCGCTTCTTCGCCAAGCGGCGCCAGTTGAAACGGCACCGCCCGCGACCGGATTGTTGGCAGCAGGTCGAAAGCATTGGTGGCCGTCATTACGATCACCAGGTGCTCGGGCGGCTCCTCGAGCGTCTTTAGCAGCGAATTGGCGGCCTGCTCGTTGGCGCGGTCGATCTGGTCGATGAGGAAGACTCTCCGGGGGCCCTGCAGCGGCTTGAATTGCGCCCGCTCCTTGAGCAGACGCATCTGCTGGATGGAAAGCTGCCGCAGCGGCCCGTCGGGAGCAAACGTGAGGAAGTCCGGATGCGAGGCGAACAGCAGCGGGTCCTCTGAGCGCTTGTCGGCCGGCCACTTTTCGCGCTCGGCGACGATCGCGGTGTTGTGCGCAAGGCTCAGGTCGTCACGCTCGATCTTTTCGGCGTCGCCAAGCAGCGCCGCGGCGAAGCGCCGCGCGAGCGTCGCCTTGCCCACTCCTTCGGGGCCGGAGATGAGAATTGTCTGGGAGATCCTCTCCTGCCGGATCATCTGCTCCAGCGTCTCGACCGCGTGCGCGTTTCCGAGAAAATCCCGAATGATTCCGCTCATGTCAGCCGTTTCCTGACCGCCGGCTCCGCCACGCGCCAGACGCGCCCGGCGACTTCGTCGATTGTGCCCCGGCCGTCCACCAGACGGAAGCGCTCCGGCTCGCGTTGCGCCAGCGCCAGGTAGGCCTCGCGCACCCTGCCGTGGAACTCGGCGGCCTCGTCATCCAGGCGCGACTCCGTGGCGGCCCCGTCGTTTTCGCGCTCCCGGTTGCGCGTCCGCGCCCGCTCGATGCTGGTCTCCAGGTCGATATCGATGCAGATGGTCAGATCGGGCCGGACTTCGCGGCAGGCGATCCGGTGCAGCGTCTCGACAATCTCCTCCCCCAGTCCGCGCGCCACACCCTGGTAGGCGAGCGTCGAGTCCGTGAAGCGGTCTGATACAACGATCCTTCCGGAAGCGAGCGCCGGGCGAATCAGTTCATCGACGTTCTGGGCGCGGGCGGCGAAATAAAGTAGCAGTTCGGTGGTGGGGCTCAGGTTGCCGTTCGCCGGGTCGAGCAGGATGCGCCGGATCTGCGTGCCCACGGCGGTCCCGCCGGGCTCCACCGTCATCAGTACGTCCCATCCCTCGGAGCGGAGCCTTTCCACGAGCCGGTGCAACTGCGTCGTCTTTCCGCAGCCGTCGATCCCCTCGAAGGTGAGGAACAGCCCGGCGTGCGCGCCTGCCTCGGCGCCCCTCTCAGTCATAGACATAATGCAGGACTTTCTTCAGGTCCTCCCATGCCTCGCGCTTGGCGTTCTGGTTGTACGGGCGGAGCAGGTAAGAGGGGTGGTAGGTGACCATCACGGGAATGTCGCGCCACTTGTACCAGTTGCCGCGCAGCTTTGTGACGCCCTCCTTCTTATTGAGCAGCGCCTTGGCCGCCGTCGAGCCGAGCGCGCAAATCGCCTTCGGCCGAATCGCCTGCAACTGCCGGTAAAGGAACTGGCCGCAGATCTCCATCTCATCGGGCAGGGGAGTGCGGTTCTCCGGAGGACGGCACTTCACGACGTTGCAGATGTAGACATCCTTGCGCCGCAGGTCCAGGCCCTCTTTGTGCGCCGTGCCTTCGATCATCTGGGTGAGTAGCTGTCCGGCGCGCCCGACGAACGGAAGTCCCTGGGCGTCCTCGTCGGCGCCGGGACCTTCGCCCACGAAGACCAGCCTGGACTGTTCATTGCCGGAGCCGAAAACAATCCTGTTCCGGCCCTCGCAGAGGCGGCAGCGCTTGCAGTCGCCCAGGTCCAGGCGGATTTTCTCGAGCGTGTCGTCGGCAGGGGCGATGTCCGGCAGCGTCTCGATCAGGGGAACGGCCGTGGCGGGCTTCGGGGGCGCCGGCGCCGGCGGCGGCTCGATCGGAGACTGTTCGGGTGTCTTTTTCTGCTTGGGCGCAGGCATTGTGATCTCGTGCCGGTAGAGGGTGCGGATTCCGAGGTCCTGGTAGAAGCTCAGATACCGCCGCAGCAGTTCCCGGTTCATTGCGCGGCGTGGAGGGCCAGGCGCAGCCGCAGCGCCTGGTCGAGAATTTTGTCGGCTACTTCGCGCTTCGGGCCGCGGGGGATAGGTACGGTCTCGCCCGTCCGCAGCGCCAGCACGACCTCGTTCTCATCGCTCTCGAATCCGGTCACGGCCCCCGCTGCGCCGACCAGGTTGCCTACCACCATGTCGCAATTCTTCGATTCCAGCTTCCGCCGCGCCTCGCCCAGCAGGTTCTCCGTCTCGGCCGCGAAGCCGATCAGCAGACGGTCGCCCTTCTTCTGCCCGACCTCGGCGAGGATATCGGGTGTCGGCTCCAGGTCCAGTGACAGCCGCATGGCCGTCTTTTTAATCTTTTGCGTGGGCACCGTTGCCAAATGGTAGTCCGCCACAGCCGCCGACTTCACGATGATGGTCGCCTCTTCCAAATGATCGAACACCGCCTGGCGCATCTCCAGCGCCGTCCGGACGTTCTCGACCGTCACCCCGTACGGCGCCGGCAGGTGGACCGGACCGGAGATCAGTACGACCGTGGCTCCGCGCGCCGCCGCGGCCTCCGCCAGCGCATACCCCATCTTTCCGCTCGAACGGTTCGTGATGAATCGGACCGGGTCCAGCGGCTCCTGCGTCGGCCCGGCCGTAATGACAACCGTCTCGCCTTCCAGGTCCCGCCGCTGCGCCGCGTTGGCCGTGACCGCATCGGCGATACGCTGCGGGTCGGCCAGCCGCCCCGGACCGGTCACGCCGCAGGCCAGCAGGCCCTCTTCGGGCTCGACAATGATGTGCCCGCGGGCACGGAGGGTTGCGACGTTCTGCTCTGTCGCCGGATGGCTCCACATGTTCGAGTTCATCGCGGGTGCGAGCACGACCGGGCCGGTAAAGGCCAGGTAGAGAGTTGTCAGGAAATCGTCGGCGATGCCCTGGGCGAACTTGGCGAGGAGATCGGCGGTGGCGGGTGCGACTGCCAGAAGCCGGTGCTCCTGCGCCACCCGGATGTGCTCGACCGCGCTCGATAGGACCTCTTCGGATGTGCGCGTCCCAAAGAGCCCCGTGATCACCTTGCGGTTCGTGAGCGCCGCAAACGTCAGGGGCTGGACGAACTCCTGAGCCCCGGCAGTCATCACCACCTGGACCGTGCAGCCGCGCTCCTGTAGAACGCGTGCCAACTCGGCCGACTTATAGGCCGCGATGCCGCCCCCTACGCCCAGAACGATGTCCATACCGGCGTCGAAACTAGAGGACCTCTTCCTGGGAACCCTCGACTCCGGCGTCGCGGATTGAATCGGTGTACTTCACCAGCCCGCGCCGCACCTCTTCCATCGCCGCGACGGTCGGCTTTTTCGACGTCGTGGGCAGAAACGAGCGGGCGCCGTTCTGCAACTGGCGCGCGCGCTTGGCGGCCACAATGATGAACCGGTAAGTGCTGACTTCCGGGTCGTCCGGAATCGCATACATCGCCTGTCGTGTACTCTCAATCATTCGCTAACCTCTGAACTTTTGATGCGTTCAAACGAAGCCAGGATGGGGCGGATCTTCTCTTCCATTCGCCTCCGGCGGATCCTCTCCGCCTTCACGACTGCGGCCAGCGTATCGGCCGACTCCTCCACCTCTTCGTTGACGAGCACGTAATCATACGCGCTCCAATTCCGGATCTCTTCGGCCGCCTCCCGCAGCCGCCTCTCGATGACTGCTTCGGCATCCTCGGAGCGGGCCCGCAGTCGCTGCTCCAACTCTCCCCGGGAAGGCGCCAGAATAAATATGGTTACGGCGTCCGGAATCTTCCTTTTCAATTTTCTCGCACCCTGAACATCGATGTCGAGTACCAGGTCCTTCCCCTCGGCGCGGGCTTTTTCGAGAATGCTCTGGTGCGTTCCGTAATAGTTTTCGAATACCTTGGCCCACTCCAGGAACTCGTCGCGCTCGATCCGGCGCTCGAACTCCTCCCGGGCGATGTAGTGGTAGTTGACGCCCGGCTGCTCGTTCCCCCGCGGCGCGCGTGTCGTGTAAGAGACTGAAAACACGAGCCTCGGCACGTTCTGCATGAGACGCTCCACCAGCGTCGACTTCCCCGAGCCGGACGGTGCGGAAATGATGAAAACTATAGGCTCCATGACGGCGGTGATCACTCCAGGTTCAATGCCTGCTCCCGAATCTTCTCGGCGAGGGACTTGACGCCGAGCGCCAGATCGGTAATTCCCAGCCCGATCTCCCCGATGCCGCTGGTCTTCGACAGGATCGTATTCGTTTCGCGATTCATCTCCTGCAGCAGGAAATCGATCTTCTTGCCGATCTCGCCGCCGGTCTTGAGGATCTGCTCCAATTGTCCGGAGTGGATCTTCAACCGTGCAACCTCCTCGCCGATGTCGCTCCGGTCGGCCAGCACCGAGACTTCCTGGGCCAGCCGCTGCGGCTCCAGATTGACCCCGCGCAACAGCTCTCCCAGCCGCTCCTGCAATCTCGTCTGGAAGGCCGGCAGCGCCCGCGTCCGGATCTCCTCGATCCGCAGAGCGCGGTCCAGAATCTCGGCGTTGTGCGCCCGCATCTCGGCGCCGATCTGCGCCCCTTCCCGTCCGCGAAACTCGTTGAGCGCGCGCAGCCCCTCGGCAGCCACATCGAGCAGCAACTCTTCGAAGCCGCTCGGCACATCCCCCTCCTCGGGAGCGCTGAAGACGCCGGGCACGCGGAGCGCCGAGTTCAGGTCCGGTTCGGCATCGATTCCATACTCCTTTGCAGCGGTCCGGAAGGCCTGGACATAGGCGTCCAGAAGTCCCCGGTTCACCGTCAGCGTCGAACTCATCCGTGTCCGCACCAGCGTCACCCGGATGTCCAGGTGCCCCCTGGAGACGTACTGTTTTACCAATGTGCGTAGCGCGTTCTCAAACGGATCCAGCTCCGGCGGCAGGTGGAAGTGCAGATCGAGCCCCCGATGGTTCAGGCTTTTCAGGCTGAGGATGATCTCTCCCTCGCCGAAGCTCCGGCGCACGCGGGCAAATCCGGTCATGCTGCGAAGACTCAATGTCGTGACCTCATGCGGAACCTTGGGTCTGAAATTCTCACGAACTGGCCACCGTGTCGGACTCCAGGTACTGCAACTCGTGCAGCCGCCTGTAGATGCCGCCTTGCGTGATCAACTCCTCGTGCGTGCCGATCTCGGAGATCGCTCCTCCGTCGAGCACAACGATCTTATCGGCACGCCGGATCGTCGAGAGCCGGTGCGCGATCACAATGACGGTCCGGTTGGCCATCAGGGTCTGGAGCGCCCGCTGCACCAGCACCTCGGACTCGGTGTCCAGGTGCGAGGTCGCCTCGTCCAGAATCAGAATCGGAGCGTTCTTGAGCAGCGCGCGCGCGATGGCGATCCGCTGCCGCTGGCCGCCGCTCAGCTTCGCCCCCCGCTCCCCGATCAGCGTGTGGTAGCCCTCCGGAAGATGCCCGATGAACTCTTCGGCCATAGCGTTGCGTGCCGCCTGGCGGACTTCCTCCTCCGAAGCCGTCTGCCGGCCGTATCGGATGTTGTTCAGCACCGTGTCATTGAACAGGAAGGTGTCCTGCGCGACGATGCCGATCTTTTCGCGCAGCGAGGGCAGCCGCAGCTCGCGAATGTCGATGCCGTCAACCAGGATGCGCCCGGAGGTCACGTCCTGAAAGCGCGGAACCAGGCTCGCCAGCGTTGTCTTGCCCGCGCCGCTCGGCCCCACCAGCGCCACCACCTCACCGGCGTTCACCGTGAGATCGACGTCGCGTAACTGGAAGCCCTCGGGCGAGTTCGGATACCGGAAGCTGACCTTCTCGAAGACGATCGACCGCTCGAAGCCCTTGAGCCAGATGGCGCCGGGGGCGTCCTGGATCTGCCCCTCCCGGTCGAGATATTCGAAGACCTTCTGCGAAGCGCCGAGCGCCTGCTGAAAAATATTATGGATGCCCGTTAGCCGTTTGACCGGTTCATAGAGCATCAGCAGCGCAATCACGAAGCTGGTGAACTCGCCGGCCGTCAGTGCCCCGGCCTTGATCTGTGACCGTGCGTAGGTCAGGAGGCCGACGATCGTCAGAGCCCCGAAGAACTCGATCAGCGGCGAGGCCAGAGCCTGCTGGGCCACATAACGCAGATTGCTCGACCGCAGGCGGCGCGCGGCACGCTCGAAGCGCTCGGCCTCGTGCGCCTCGGCTCCAAACGACTTTACAACGTGATGCCCGCTCAAGGACTCCTGCAAAATCTGGTTCAGCTCGGCCGCGTCATCCTGCGCCCGCCGCGTCGTCTTGCGGATGCGCCTTCCGATCCGCGCCGTCGGCACCAGCACGAAGGGCAGCACTGTCAGGCTGACGAACGCCAGCTTCCAGTCGCTCTGCAGCAACACGATGAGCAAGCCCAGAGCCGTAAAGCTTTGGCGCAGCCAGTCGGCCAGGATGTGCGAGGTTGCCACCTGAATCTTTTCGATGTCGTTCATTATGGACGACATCAGCTTCCCGGTCGTGTTGGACTCGAAAAAAGCCGCATCCTGCCGCAGGACTTTCTCGAAGGCCCGCTGGCGTACGTCCGTGATGGCCGAGTAGCCGACGTAGTTCACCAGGTAGTTACCGGCATAATCGGCGATGCCTTTGATAAAGAAGACCGTCAGGATGCCAGCCGCCACCATGGTCCAGACATTGCTGATCCCCGACGGAACGATGTGCTGGAGATACAACTCGTAGTTCAGGCCGGGTACCGTGAACAGTAGCACCGGCGCGTCGGGCGTATCGGGCTGGAGCACGCGATCGAAGACCGGCCGGATGAGCAGCGCCATCATTGCGTGCGAGGCCCCCGCGATCGCCATCAGGACCACCGAAATCATCAGGACCGGCGTGTACGGCCGGACGTAGCTCAGGAGCCGGAACAGGTCCTTCATGCCCGCACCCTCAGCCGTTCGAGCGCCTGGAGCGCATCTGCCTGCCGGATCCCCCGGACGTCACCGCCCGGCGCGATCAGCACCTCGGCCGTCGTCCGCCACGGCGCCCAGACCTCCGGGTCCGAGGAGCCGAACAGCACCAGCAGCGGCAGCCCGAAGGCCGCGGCCATGTGGGCCGGGCCGCTGTCATTCCCTACAAACAATGACGCCCCGCGCAGCAGGCTCTTCACCCGGTCAAGCGGCGCGCCGGCGATCACCTCGAATCCGGTAAAGGCCGACACATCCTCGCCCGGACCCGCGATGAAGACCGGCTCCAGTTCCCATCGCTCCCGAAGCTGCCCGGCGATGGCGAGGAAGCGCTCGGCGGGCCATGTCTTGCTCGGGGCCGAGGCCATCGGATGCAGCACGGCATACGGCGCGCGCTGCGCGGTCTCCTTCGCAAAGAGCCGCGCCCGCGGGATTTCGCACTGCGGCGCTCCTAAATGAAAAATCGCCGAGGCCAGATGCTCCGCCGTATGGACCTTTCTTTCGATTCCCAGGATCTCCTGCGCCCTCGGAATCGGAACATTATAGAGCGCCTGCCCGCGAAAATGCGCAAAGCCCGCCCGCAGTCCCGCGCCCGAGGCAGCCGTCAGCACCATGCTGCGCGTGCCGCCGTGGAGGTTGAGCGCAAGCTTCGCCCTCCAGCGCGCCGCCGCTGCGGCACGCGGTTCGGTCAATTCGTCAATGTCGGGATTGTCCGCAAAGACCGGGGCGAAGCGGGGCTCCACGGCGACGGCAATGCGCAGGTCCGGGCGATGGCTTTTAAGGATGTGGATCGCCGGTGTCGTCAGGACGCAATCTCCCAGGGAGCGCAGGCGGATTACCAGCACCCGCGCGCCGTTCGGAAGACGCTCCAGGACATTTGGCATTCTATGGACGATCTCACTCTTCGATCCGAGCCTCGTCGATGAGCATCACGGGGATGTCGTCGCGGATCGGGTAGACCCTCTTGCACTGCGCGCACTTCAGGCCCCTTCCATCCTCCTGCAGCTCGACGTCGGCTTTGCAGAGAGGACAAACCAGGATTTCTAAAAGGTCTTTGCTGATAGCCATAATTAAAGAGGCTCTAAGCTCACGATTCTAACAAAGCTTCGCGTCCGCGGCTCAGCCCGCCGCGCTTCCCTTGGCCGGCTTCTCGGCCCGGAACTTCGCGATCACGTCCAGGTACTGGCGCGCCCGCTCCTCGAAGACCTCGTAGCGGCCTTCCTGAATTGTTTTGGCGTCGATCAGTTCGCCCCCGACCGCGACGGCGCTTGCGCCGGCCCGTAGGAAATCGGCAGCCGTCTCCAGGTTCACGCCTCCCGTCGGAATCATTTCGACCTGCGGCAGCGGGCCTTTTAGCGCCTTGATGTACTTGGCGCCTCCCATGTTGCCGCACGGGAAGACCTTCACCATGTCGGCGCCGGCCTCCCAGGCCGTCAGGACCTCGGTTGGCGTCAGCGCTCCCGGCATGATCGGCTTCGAGTAGCGCCGGGCCATCTCGATCGTGGCGAGCTTCAGGCTCGGCGTCACGAAGAATTCCGCGCCGGCCAGCATGCAGATTCGCGCCGTCTCCGGATCGAGAACGGTCCCGGCCCCCAGCACGAGCTTGTCCCCGAACTGATCGGCCACCTTCTCCAGCGCCTTCAAGGCGCCCGGCACTGTCATCGTGATTTCAGCCGCCCGGATGCCGCCGCGATAGAGCGCTTCAATCGACTTGATCGCGCTTTCGGCGCTCGGTGTCCGTACGACCGGTACAATTCCGACGTCGAGAATGAAGGACAGAATCTGCTGCTTGGTCATCCTCTCGATCTTACCAGTTCACGGCCGCTGCGACGCCTCATCAGGACGCCGAAAATGAACCCGATGCCGGCCGCCAGCGCAAGCTTCCGTTTCTGGGTGAAAGAGATGAACCGCGACCCCTCCGCCGAAACCTCAAAGATCCCGGCCGGGAAGATCCGGACGCCGGCTCCGCCCCCGCCGCCCTCCTCATGTTCCTGCTTGCCCGATCCGAAGCCGAAGCCGAAGCCGTAGGCGACGTTCGCTACCGGGATAATCGTTTTGCCCTGTGCGCTGATCGGCTCGCCGAAGATCGTCCGCACATTCGCGGCGTTCTGAACGCGCTCGCCGATCGCCGTAAAGAAATCCTGTACCGCCATCCTGTGCCTCCAAAATAAAATAGCGGCGGGAACTCCCGCCGCTATTGTGGATGCGTCCGGTGTGGACTCCGTGACAGGGCCGCCGCCTACCAGTCGACGACACTGCCGTCGTCGGCGTCGTAGGTCTCCGGGTTCCGCCAGTCGTGGCCGATCTTGTCCGCCATCGCGTTCTCGTCGAGTTCGATCCCGAGCCCCGGTCCGGTCGGAAGCTCAAGGAACCCGTCCCGCACCCGAAAGGGCTGCTTGATATAACCCTCGCCCAGGCTGACCTGTTCCTGAATGAGGAAGTTCGGAATTGAGGCCGCAAGCTGGACGCCCGCCGCCAGCGAAATCGGCCCGAGCGGATTGTGCGGCGCCACCGAAGCATAATAAGCCTCCGCCATGCCCGCAATCAGACGGCACTCGGTGATGCCGCCCGCGTGGCACAGGTCGGGTTGGAGAATCGTCGCCGCCTGCTTTTCCAGTACCTCGCGAAAGCCCCACTTGGTGAAGACGCGCTCGCCGGTGGCGATGGGCAGATGCGTGCCGCGCGCGATCTCTGCCATCACGTCGTGGTTCTGCGCCTGGCACGGCTCCTCGATGAAGAACGGATGATAAGGCTCGTACCCCTTGATCAGCAGTTTCGCCGTCGCCGGACTGATCGCCCCGTGGAAGTCGATGCCGATGTCCACATCCTTACCAACCGTCGAGCGCAGTTCGGCGAATTTCTCGACCGCATATTCGACCTCGGCCTGCGTCTCGACATACCGCGACGGCCGCCGCTTCGCCGGCCCGGTCTTGAAGGCGCGGAACCCGGCCGCCATGTCTTCTTTCATCTTCTCCGGCGTGCGGGCGTGCGAGTAGACGCGGACGCGGTTGCGCGTCGGCCCGCCGAACATCTCATAGACCGGAATCCCAAGCGCTTTGCCTTTGATGTCCCACAGCGCCAAGTCGATACCGCTTAGCGCGCTGGTCAGAATCGGGCCGCCCCGGTAGAAGGCGTGCCGGTAGATCGCCTGCCAGTGATGCACCACCTGGCGCGGGTCTTTGCCGATCAGGTAAGGCTCGATCTCTTTCACCGCCGCCGCGCATGTAATCGCGCGCCCTTCGGTGATCGGCTCACCGAGACCCACGATCCCGGCATCGGTATGGACCTTCAGGAACAGCCACCGAGGCTTAACCAGGAAGGTTTCCAGCCTGGTGATCTTCAGCGGCTCCCTCGCCCGAACCGGGGCGTTGCGGTCCTGCTGCTGCGCGGCCCCCTCAGCCTGCTCCAGCGCCGCCCATCCGAGCCCCGCGACGGCGCCAAATATCGTCCGCCGCGAAATCTTCGACTGCTGCAATTTTGTAAGTTTCGACTCCTGCATAGCACCTCTCCACCGAACTCCGTACTCTATCTCATTCGTCCGGGCGGGAGCAAGACGGCGCGGAGATAACTTATTTAAATGCTGCTTCTTGCCAGCGGATCGCTGGGATATTGACCCGGCGATTGAGAGGTGATACAGTTGCGGCCACGGGAGCAGCTCAGGCTCAAGCCGCAGGGATTACCCAACGGTCGCACCAGGAGCTTCCCGAGTGGGGAGAAAGGTAACACAAGGGGTTAACTAATGAGAACGATACAAAATCTTTGCGCGATAGCCGTGGTATCGCTGCTAACCGCTTTGGCGGCCATGGCGCAGACCAGCGCGCAACTCACCGGCCTCGTCACAGACAGCAGCGGAGCGCCCGTTCCCGGCGTCGAGATCACCGTGATTGCGACGGGCACCGGAACAGAGCGCAGAACATCCACCAACGAAGTCGGCAGCTACACGGTTCCGTTCCTACCGCCCGGCATGTATCGGATCAGCCTCCAGAAGGAGGGCTTCCGTCAGGCCAGCCGCGACAACATCCGCCTCGAAGTCAATCAGACCGCCCGGTTCGACTTTCACCTCGAACTCGGCCAGGTTAGCGAAACCGTCGAGGTGGTCGGCACGCTTCCGATGGTGGAATCCGACACCTCGGCCATCGGCCAGGTCATCGAAACGAAGGCCATCGAGGATCTTCCGCTCAACGGCCGCAACTTCGTCCAGCTTGCGATCCTCGGACCCGGCGTCACCGGAGTCGGCTTCGGCGTCCGCGGCACGATCATGTCAGGGAACCGTCCTGACGATCTTCGCCCAGGAAGCGAAATCTTCGCCAACGGAAATCGCGAGAACTCGAACAACTTCCTCTATGACGGCGCCGACAACAACGAGCGCCTTACGCTCTCCATCACGCTTCGTCCCTCGGTCGAAGCGGTCCGCGAATTCAAGATCCAGACGAACATGTTCGCCGCCGACCAGGGCCGTAACTCCGGCGCGACCGTCAACGTGATCTCCAAGTCCGGAACGAACCAGTGGCACGGCAGCGCCTATGAGTTCCTGCGCAACGACATGTTTGATGCCCGGAACTTCTTCGCGCGTCCGGACCAGGCCCAGCCGGTGCTGCGGCAGAACCAGTTCGGAGCCTCCTTCGGCGGACCCGTTCTGCGCAACAAGCTTTTCTTCTTCACCAACTATGAGGGCTTCCGCCGCCGCTCGGAGCGCGTCTTTGTGAACACCGTGCCCACGGCCGACATGAGACAGGGCAACTTTGGCGGCGTCCGAGATATCTTCGATCCGCTCACCACAGTGCCGAACCCGGCTGCGCCGAGCCGTTTCTCCCGCAGCCCGTTTCCGAACCGCATGATTCCGGCCAGCCGCTGGGATGCCGTCACCAGCAAACTGATCAACGCCTACCCGATGCCTCTCCGTCCAGGGCTGGCGAATAATCACACCACGAATCCGAAAGAGGCGCAGCGCTGGGATCAGGGTGATCTCCGCATGGACTACAATCTCTCTTCGCGCGATATGCTCTTCGGCCGCTTCTCGCGCCAGGACACCACCACGACACGGCCGTCCACCTTTGCGCCCGTCTCGATCCCCGGCATCGACACGCCCGTCTCGCTTGGTAATGAAGACACCTTTGCTGGCGACTCCGAGCTGCGGGCCTTCAACTCCGTGGTGAACTGGACCCGCACCATTAGTCCAACTTTCCTCATGGAGGCCAAGTTTGGCTTCAACCGGTTCAATCTGAACTTCATTCAGGAAGGTGCTGTCGAAGGAGCCAAGCTCGGCGAAAAGCTCGGTGTCATCAACTCCAATCAGGGGCCGAATCACGATGGTATCCCGATCTTCAGCCCGAGCAACTATTCCGGCATCGGCCAGACCCGCTCGCTTCCCATCATTCGCGTCCAGGATACGTTCCATCCCGGCGTGAACTTCACCAACATTCGCGGTACGCACTCCATCCGCTTCGGCGCGGAGGCCCGCAGGCGGCACCTGACGCAATACCAGACCAACCGCGGGAACGGCCGGTTTAATTTCGGCCGCACCTTCTCGGATGACCCGAACTCGCCGGCCAACACCGGCGACCCGATGGCCGCCTTCCTCATGGGCACCGCCAGCGTCATTCAGCAGGATTTCCTCCTGGTCAATCCGAACATCCGCATTAACGAATGGGCCGGCTACATCCAGGATGACTGGAAGGTGACTGACCGCCTCACTCTCAACATCGGCTTGCGGTACGAGTACGACACCCCGCCGATCGAAACCGACAATTACTGGACCAACTTCGACGTCAACACGGGCAAGCTGCTGATCGCCGGCTTCAATACCGATGCCCGCACCGGCCTGAACCCGGACCGCAATAACTTCGCTCCGCGATTCGGCTTCGCCTTCCGCGTGCGCGAGGGCACGGTCCTCCGCGGCGGCTACGGCATCTTCTACAACCCGGCCGGCAGTGAGAGCGTGCTGCTCCGCCGTCACCGCCAATTGCCTTTCGGGCCGATCAACGTCGAAGACATCAATCAGTTCGACGCGAACCCGCGGCGAGTCCAGGACGGCCTCCGGCCGATCCCCGTGCTCGATCCGAATGTTGTATCGAACAATCCGTCCGGAGATATGCTCGCCGCCAACCCGTGGTTCCGCTCCGGCTACGCGCAGCAGATGAACCTGCAAATCCAACAGCAGCTTCCGAACGCTCTGGTGGCGAAGATCGGCTACGTCGGAAACCTCGGCCGGAAACTGGATTCCACCTTCAATCTGAACCAGCCCGTTCCCGGTCCGGGAGCGCCCGCGCCTCGCCGGCCATTCAACACCATCGCGCCCGCGGTCATCGGCATAAATTACAACACCTCCGACGGACTCAGCTCCTACCACTCCCTCCAGGCGACTCTGGAGCGGCGCTTCAGCAGCGGGCTGGGCTTCCTGACCGCCTACACCTGGTCGCATGCGATCGATGATGTGCCGAACGCCTTCGGCGGCGGCGATAACGGCCCGATCCCGCAGGACATCCGCTTCCGGCGGAACGACCGCGCCACCTCCGGCTTCAACATCGCTCACCGCCTGACTCACTCGATGAACTACGCGCTCCCGTTCGGCGCCAACCGCAAGTACAAGATCGGCAACACCCTCATGGACACCGTCCTCGGCGGCTGGGACACCAACATGATCTTCACCTCCCAGACCGGCCTGCCGTTCACCCCGGTGCTCCAGACCTCGGTCTCCAACGCCGGCGGCTCCCGGCCGGATCTGCTCCGGACCCCCAGCGAGATCGAGAATCGCGGACCGCACCGCTGGTTCGACACCTCCTTCAATACACAGGGCGCCGCCTGGGGTGTCCCCCAGCAGTTCACCTTCGGCAACGCCGGCCGCAATATCATGACCGGTCCCGGACGCGTGAATGTGGACTTCTCGGTCTTCAAGGACTTCTCCCCAAGCGAGCGCTGGAAGCTTCAGTTCCGGGGCGAGTTCTTCAACCTGTTCAACACGCCGCAATTCAACCAGCCGAACGCCTCCATCGGCGCACCGGCTGCCGGCACCATCAACAGCATCGTCGGCAACCCGCGCCAGATCCAGCTCGGCCTGCGGTTCGCGTTCTAAGTCGCTGCTTTCCGATTCGGGCGGGCGCTTCCACAAGAAGCGTCCGCCCGATTCGTTTCCGCCCAGTGCAGCCCGATCCCTCCCCCCAGTACGGTGCGGCGCCCGCTCACGAGAAACCCCTCTCTCGCGAGCAATTCCGAGAACTCAGCCGCCGAACCGTGCCCTCGCAGCGAGCGGGAGATATAGGTGTAGATCGGTGCCTGCCCGTGCAGCAGCAGGCCCCAGAATGCTCCCTGCGCATAGAGCCATGCCAAAAAGAGTTCACGCCACGTCCGATTCGGCGGCAGGTAGAAGTCCAGAGCGGCCAAACTCCCGCCCGGCTTCAGCACCCTTCGAATCTCGCGGACTCCGGTTTCAAGGTCCCGGAAATTCCGCAGTCCGTAACCGGTGAACACCGCGTCGAAGCTGGAGTCGGGGAAGGGAAGCGCGAGAGCGTCGCCGAGCACCGCACGCTCGACTCCCTGACGTCGAGCCTCGGCCAGCATACCCGCCGTCAGATCCAACGCGACGACCAGCGCCCCCGGCCAGCGCCGTAGCGCCAGCCGCGCCAGGTCGCCCGTCCCGCATGCCAGATCGAGAATCGTGGGCGCCGCCGGCAGTCGCAGACGCGCCACCAGCGCCTCTTTCCAGCCGCGATCCATCCCAAACGACAGCGCGCGTGTGACGAAATCGTATCGTGGCGCTACGGTTCCGAAGAGCCGCTGCATATGCGCCGTGCTTGCCTTCTCCGGAGGCGATCGCACTCCGGCAATTTTAATACAGTCGTCTCAGGCCCCCCATCCATGTGGCCTGAATCGATTGGAGCCGCTGGATGGCGCAAGGTAGACCGCACACGAAGGTTTGGCTCGTGAGCTACCGGCCTCGACCTTGAGTCGCCTGCGCCGGCCGCCCCCACCTCCTAACGGAAGTGGAACCAGAGCCCCACGATCATGACCGCGACCGCTGCAGTCGCCGCCACATGCGAAGCGCGGGCCTTCACGGGCCCGCCCCACTCTAACGTCAGGCCGCGAATCTTGGCGATGTCCGGCCGCTCACTCGTCCGGCTGAGCAGCACCATCAGGGCGACGCAGAATACAAACACAATCACGCTGAAGTTCAAGAAGCTGTAAGCTACAACGGCATTCAACGGACCCAGATCCCAGCCCAGCGCATTCCGCAGAATGTCGAGCAGGAACCGCGTTGCGCCGATCAGGCCTCCAACGATCAGGGTCGTAAAGGCCGCGCGCGAGGTCGCTCCGCGCCACAGAATGCCGGTCAGGAAGGTCGCGGTAATCGGCGCCCCGACATACGCCTGCACGCTCTGCAAATACTGGTACACCTCATTGTTCAGATAGCGGATGAACGGGATCCAGGCGATGCTCATCCCCACAATCGCGGCCGTGGTCAGCCGCCCCACCAGCACCAGCTTCCGCTCGCTCGCCTCCGGACGCAGCTTTTTGTAGACGTCGATCGTAATCAGTGTCGAGCACGAGTTGAAGACCGAACTCAGAGACGACATCAGCGCCGCCAGCAGCGCCGCCACCATCAGGCCGGATACACCAGCGGGCAGCAGCCTCAGCACCAGCAGCGGATAGGCGTTATCCCCGTTCACTTCGGCGGGCCAGAGCACCTTCGCAATCAGTCCCGGCAGCACCAGGATGAAGACCGGCAGCGCCTTCAGGGCCGCGCAGAAGATCGTGCCCTTGCGCGCCTGCTCCACGTTGCGCGCGCTCAGCGTCTTCTGAACGATCACCTGGTCGGTGCACCAGTACCAGATCCCCAGGATCAGGGTCCCGATCGTCGTCCCCACCCACGGATAAACCGGATCGTCGTTCGGCTTCACCATGTGGAAGAAGTCTTCCGGAAGCGCGGCGCGCAAGCCCTCGAAGCCTCCAACCTCGTTCAGCCCCAGCAGCGTCAGCAGAATCGCGCCTCCCACCAGGATGAACGCCTGGAACAGGTCCGTGTAGATGACGGCCGCCAGCCCTCCCGCCACCGTGTAGATGCCGGTCGCGACTACCAGGAGAATTGCCGAGGTCATGTAGTCCCAGCCGAAGACCTCACGGATCAGGATCCCGCCCGCGAACAGCGCCACCGAAATCTTCGTAAAGATATACGCGAAGATCGACACCCCGGTCAGATACCAGCGGCAGTTCGAGCTGAAGCGCCGCTCAAGAAACTCCGGCATCGTGAAGACCTTGCTTTGCAGGTAATGGGGGATGAACAGCCACCCCAGCAGCAGCAGGCAGAAGCTCGCCGACCATTCGTAGGCGCCCACCGCCAGCCCCGTCGAGGCGCCGGACCCCGCGAGCCCGATAAAGTGCTCGCTGCTAATGTTGGTGGCAAACAGCGAAGCGCCGATCGCAAACCAGCCGACGTTCTGTCCGGCCAGAAAGTACTCCTTGGTGGTTCGCTCGCGCCGCGACTGGTAGAAGCCGATGGCAAAGACGACGGCGAAGTACGCAGCTATGATAAAGGTGTCGATCATGGTCTCCGGAATAGTGTACTCCGTTGACAGCGGGCCTTGCCGCGAGAGAACCTGGGTACCGTAATGAACAGGCGTGAATTCCTCGGCGCGCTTGCCGCCGCTTCCCTACAGGCCCAGACTGCGGCCCGCAAACCGAACATCATACTGATCCTCGCCGACGACCTCGGCTACGGCGACCTTGGCTGCTACGGCCAGAAGCGCATCCAAACGCCCAACATCGACCGCCTGGCGGCCGAGGGCCTGCGTTTCACCCAGGCCTATGCCGGCTCCACCGTCTGCGCTCCCTCGCGCTGCGCCCTGATGACCGGATTCCACATCGGCCACGCCTACGTCCGCGGCAACGCCCCCGGCGACACGCCGATCCGCCCCACCGACCTCACCTTCACCGAGTTCCTCAAGAAAGCGGGCTACCGCACCGCGCTGTTCGGTAAGTGGTCGCTCGGCGGCATCGGCACTACCGGCTATCCCACCATCCGTGGCTTCGATGAATGGTTCGGTTTCTTCAGCCAGTCGCACGCCCACAATTACTATCCGGAACTGCTGCTCGACGGCAATCAGGCGCTGCTGCTCAGAGGCAACACCGGCACTCGCAAGGACGAATACGCGCATGACCTGTTCACAAACCGCGCACTCAGCTTCCTCGACCGCGCCGGCAGCGAGCCCTTCTTCCTGAAAGTCAGCTACACCATCCCCCACGCCAATAACGAAATGGGCCGCGACACAGGCGACGGCATGGAGGTTCCCGAGGACGCACCCTACTCTGACCAGCCCTGGCCGCAGCAGGAGAAAAACTTCGCGGCCATGATCACCCGCATGGACCGCGACATCGGCCGCATGGTGGAGATCCTCAAGCAGCGCAAGCTCGACGAGAATACGCTCGTGCTCTTTACCAGCGACAACGGTCCGCACAAGGAAGGCGGCCACGATCCGGACTTTTTCGGCAGCCGCGGTCCGCTGCGCGGCATCAAGCGCGACCTCTACGAGGGTGGCATCCGCGTTCCGGCGATCGCCCGCTGGCCCGCCCGGATCAAACCCGGACGCGTGAGCGACCACCCCTGGGCCTTCTGGGACATCTTCCCGACCTTCACTGAACTCGCCGGCATCGACGCGCCCGCCAGGCTCGACGGCATCTCCTTCGTGCCCGAACTCCTCGGCAAGCCGCAGAAGCGCCACGAATTCATGTATTGGGAGTTCCACGAGCGCCGGTTCGCGCAGGCCGTCCGAATGGGAGACTGGAAGGCTGTCCGCTACGGCCTCGACGGCGCGCTCGAACTCTACAACCTCAAAGAGGATCTCGGCGAAACCCGCAACATCGCGGCGAATCACCCGGACATCGTGGCCCGGATCGAGGCCTATCTCAAGACCGCCCGCACCGAATCCGAGCTTTTCCCGGTCAAAGCCGGCTAGCGGCAGCTTGCTACAGCACCCGGACGCGGAGGTCCCGAAACTCCACCGACGCGTTATCCATGTGGATCTGCAGCCCGATTTTCCCTGCGCCCGCATGGCGCTCGGGAAGTTCGGAATAGTCGGCTACCGTCTCCCCGTCCAGCCGTACCATGCACCGCCGCCCCTCGACCCGGATCTGCATCAAAAACCATCGCTTCTCATGCTCCACCGACACGCGGCTGCGCTGCATCCCGTAGACCGAGCCGGTCGGATAGACACTCTCCACCGGACTGTAGATCTGAACCTCAAACCCGCGGTTCGGTCCTTCCGGTTCGCCGCGCAGGAACACTCCGGCATTGACGTGGTTGTGGCTCCTGACCAGCAGGGTCAATTCGAAATCCTGAAACGACGGTGAAGCGTACAGAATGCCGTGCCCGTTGAAGCCGTAGATCGCGCCTTCGCGCACGGCCCAGTTCCCCGCGCCTCGAAGCCTCCAGCCATCGAGAGATATACCATCGAACAGATCAACAAAGCGGGTCGGCGAGCCCAGATCCTCGATCTCGATCCGCCGCAGCCGGTAGGCGTGGCCCATGTCGGGAAACCCGATGTAGCCGCGCTTGAGCCTGTGCCGCAGCTCCTCATGCTCACCGAGCCGCAGGTCCTGCACGACGACACCGTCGATCGCCGCGCGGAAGCGGTCGCCCTCCACCGTCACTTCCACCGCGCGCCACTGCGCGTAGGATTCCGGCAGAGCTGTTTTTGGAGGCAACACACCGGGCACCGCGCCCGTCACATGCTTTGTTACCTGTCCGTGAAAATCATGCGCCAGCATCAGGGAGAGACCCGCCTGCGCCGGCCTACCCCACCGCGGAGCCCGCAGAATCATCATCGCTTCGGCCCATCGCGCCGGCTTGTACTCAAAGCGAAGCCGGAAGTTTTCATACTCGCGTTCGGTTCGCAGCCAGTTCGGAGCGTTCCCGTACCCGCTGATGGCGATCTCCCCGTCCGCCGCCGAGAAGCTCGCGCGCGGACCTTCATGAACCCAGCCATCCAGCGACCGGCCGTCAAACAGCGGCTTGAACTCCGCATGCAGCAGAAAAGGGGTGAGCAGAAGGATCGCACTCTTCACCTGTATTCGCCTCAATCACTGAGAGTATCAGCACGGACCCCGAAACATTTAGTAACCTGTTCACGTTGGGAGGAACAACAATGATTGTTGGAGTCCCGAAAGAGACCTTTCCAGGCGAACGCCGGGTTGCGCTCATCCCTCAGATTCTGCCCACTCTCACCAAGGCAGGCGTTGAAATCATAATCGAGCAGGGAGCAGGAGCGTCGGCGGGCTTTCCGGACGAGTCGTACTCCGAAAAAGGCGCGAAGATTGTCTCCCGCGCCGACGTGCTGAAATCGGCGGATATCATACTTCAGATCCGCGCCTTTGGCCCTGATGAATTCGAGGGCCTGCGGCGCGGCCAGATCTGTATCGGTTTCTTCGATCCGCTCAATGATCCGAAGCCGATCGACGCGCTGGCCGGGACCGGCGTCTCCGCCTACAGCATGGAACTCATTCCCCGCATCACGCGGGCCCAGAGCATGGACGCGCTCTCCTCGATGGCGACCGTCGCCGGCTATAAGGCCGTGCTGCTGGCCGCGACGGAACTGCCCCGCATGTTCCCGATGCTCATGACCGCGGCCGGAACCATCGCGCCGGCCCGCGTATTCATCATCGGTGTGGGTGTGGCCGGGCTCCAGGCCATCGCGACTTCCCGCCGACTCGGCGCGGTCGTCCAGGCCTACGACGTACGCCCCGCCGTCCGGGAGCAGGTGGAGAGCGTCGGCGCGCGCTTCGTCGAACTCCCGCTCGAAGCCAAGGGCGCCGAGGACAAGGGCGGATACGCCACTGCCCAGGATGAGTCGTTCTACCGGCGTCAGCGCGAACTGATGGCGCGCGTCGTCGCCGAAAGCGATGTCGTGATCTCGACCGCCGCCATCCCCGGCAAGCGCGCACCTCTGCTGATCACCAAGGACGCCGTCGAAGGCATGGCGCCCGGCTCCGTCATCATCGACCTGGCGGCCGAGCGCGGCGGCAACTGCGAGCTGACCCGAGCCGACGAGGTCGTCGAGCACAACGGCGTCCGTATCTTCGGACCCTCGAATCTGCCCTCGTCGGTGCCCTACCACGCCAGCCAGATGTACTCGAAGAACATCACGACCTTCTTCCTGCACCTGCTCAAGGAACGGGAAAAGCAGGGTGGGGCGGACAGCGAGGACCAGATCCTCCAGGACACGCTCCTCACCCGCGACGGAGAGGTCGTACACACGCGGATCCGTGAGCTGCTCGGGTTCGCTGGCGCGGCTCGCGCCGAAGGAGAAGCCTGATGGAAACTCTGGTTGCCGCAATCACAATCTTTGTTCTGGCGATCTTTGTCGGATTCGAGGTCATCACCAAGGTGCCTCCCACGCTGCATACCCCGCTGATGTCCGGATCGAACGCTATCTCCGGCATCACGCTGGTCGGCGCGATCCTCTCGGCCGGGACGCAGCACACCACCCTGACTACCGTGCTCGGACTGGCGGCCGTCGTCTTCGCGACCATTAACGTCGTCGGAGGCTTTCTGGTGACCAACCGCATGCTCGAAATGTTCCGGAGGAAGAAGTAGCCATGCCGCCATCAGTCATCAACTTCGTCTACCTGGTCGCATCGGCTCTCTTCATCTTCGGCCTGAAAGGGCTGTCGCACCCGCGTACCGCCGTGCGCGGCAACCGTCTCGGCGCCACCGGCATGTTGATCGCGGTCGTCGTCACGATGCTCGACCGCAGCATCATCAGCTACGAGCTGGTTTTTGCCGGCATGGTGGTCGGCGCGCTCGTCGGCGCCACCCTGGCCATCAAGATCCAAATGACCGCGATGCCGCAGTTCGTCGCGCTGCTGAACGGCTTCGGCGGCATCGCCTCCGTGCTGGTGGCGGGCGCGGCGCTGTTCGAAGTGATTCACCTGCCGGAGGCCCCCTCGGGACAGCTCGTCGTCGCGACCGTCTTCTCCGGAATCATCGGCGCCGTAACCTTCTTCGGAAGCCTCGTAGCCTTCGGGAAGCTCCAGGAGCTGATTACCGGCAACGCGATCGTCTTTCCCGGGCAGCATCCGCTCAATGCCCTGGTCGCGCTCGCCGCAATCTCGGCCGGCGTCTGGCTGGCGATGAACCCCTCCGAACCCAACGTCTACTGGATGATGGTGGGGGCCGCCGCGCTGCTCGGCATCCTCACGACGATCCCGATCGGCGGCGCCGACATGCCCGTCGTCATCTCGCTGCTCAATTCCTATTCCGGACTGGCGGCGGCGGCGACAGGCTTCGTGCTGTCGAACAACATGCTCATCATCGCGGGCTCGCTCGTCGGCGCCTCCGGCATCATCCTGACCCAGATCATGTGCAAAGCCATGAACCGCTCGCTGGCTAACGTGCTCTTCGGGGGATTTGGCTCGCAGCCAGCTTCGAAGGCGAGCGGCGAGGACATCTATGGCGGCAAGGTGAAGGCCGCCTCGGCGGACGAGATCGCGATGCTGCTCAGCACAGCGCGGCGGGTCATCATGGTGCCCGGCTACGGCCTGGCCGTCTCGCAGGCCCAGCACACCCTCCGGTCGCTCTCCAACCTGCTCGAGTCCAAAGGGGCCAGCGTCGACTATGCCATCCACCCGGTCGCCGGCCGCATGCCGGGCCACATGAACGTGCTGCTTGCTGAGGCCGACGTCCCCTACGACAAGCTCAAGGAGATGGATCTGATCAATCCCGAGTTCGAGCAGGCCGACGTCGCCATCGTCATCGGCGCCAACGACGTCGTCAACCCCATCGCCCGCACCGACCCCAAATCGCCCATCGCCGGCATGCCGATCCTCGACGTCGACAAGGCCCGCACCGTCGTCGTCATCAAGCGCAGCCTGAGTCCGGGCTTCGCCGGCATCCCGAATCCGCTCTTCGCCGCCGACAACACCCTCATGTTCTTCAGCGACGGCAAGAAGGCGCTCAATGACCTGATTCAAGCGGTAAAGGAAGCGGCCTGAGCGCCGCTTCCTTTTTCAGCGCACCAGTTCCATCGTGTCGTGCTCGTGGACTTCGAGGCGTCCGCCCCGGTGCAGCGCCTCGGTGAATCCGCCCAGCCCGGCCACTCTTCCGCTCGAAGTCCAGTACTCGGCCTTCTCAACTCTCACCCGCAGCAGCCCCAGGTCCGGATCGTCAACACCCTTTGGAAACAGCGGCTCGTGGAAGCCCGTCCAAAGCTCCTGCGCCTTTTCCCGGTCAGCGACCAGCTCCGCTCTCCCGGAAACCGAGACATAGCGGTCGTCCTCGCGCGACACGAACGAGGCACTCACATGCGACTCGCGCCGAACTTCCTCGGCCTTGTGCGAGGCGATCGAGGTGAAGAACCACAGATCGCCGCGAAACTCCCGGTTGGCGACCACCATCGGGCGGCTGTGCAGATGCCCCTTATCGTCCACGGTCGTCAACATCGCGATTGGGATCCCTCGAATCAGCTCACCGAGCCTGTGGATGTTTTCCTCACGCGTGCTCATGGCGCTCCAAGCCTCCTCTTTCCGTAAGACGCCCAAGGCGCGCCCTGTAAGCCGGATAGCGGAGCCGCCCGCGCATGCCCTCGTCTGGCCGGCCAATTGCAAATCGATTTATAGGAGGGTGTGTGTTTGGGCGTCGATTTCCGATCTTTAAGCTCTTCGGATTCCAGGTCTACATCGACCTGAGCTGGTTTATCCTGGCCTTGCTCATCACATGGACCCTGGCTGTCGGATTCTTCCCATTCCAGTTTCCAGGACTCTCGCCGGCAACTTATTGGTGGATGGGCATCGCGGGGGCCCTCGGACTCTTTCTCTCCATCGTGCTACATGAACTGAGTCACTCGCTGGTGGCGCGGCGCAACGGCGTCGACATGCGCGGCATCACCCTGTTCGTCTTTGGCGGCGTCGCCGAGATGGATGCCGAACCGCCTGACGCCAAGTCCGAGTTCAAAATCGCCGTCGCCGGCCCGATCAGCAGCATTCTCATCGGAATTTTTTGCCTGGGCCTGTTCTTCATAGGCGCGGCAACCTGGCCGCTGCCGGTCACGGCCGTACTCGTCTATCTGGGCTGGATCAACATCATCCTGGCAATCTTCAATATGGTGCCCGCGTTTCCATTGGACGGAGGGCGCATCCTCCGCTCGGCTCTGTGGTACTGGAAGGGAAGCCTGCCTTGGGCCACGCGGATTTCGGCGAACTTCGGCTCGGCTTTCGGTCTCTTCCTGATCTTCCTCGGCCTGCTACAGCTTTTCTATGGCAACTTCATCGGAGCGATGTGGTGGTTCCTCATCGGCCTGTTCCTCCGGAGCGCGGCACAAATGTCCTATCAACAGATGATGGTTCGCCAGGCGCTCCACGGAGAGCCTGTCCGCCGCTTCATGAAAACGGACCCGGTCACGGTTCCGCCGTTTATCAATATCAAGCAGCTTGTCGAGGACTACGTCTACCGCTTCCACCACAAAATGTTCCCGGTGGTGCGCGAAGACAGGCTGGTAGGGTGCGTCAATACCCGCCAGTTGAAAGAAATGCCGCGAGAGGAATGGGACCAGCACACGGTTGCCGAACTCGCCCAGCCCTGCTCGCGAGAGAATACGATCAGTCCGGACGCCGACGCCGTGGACGCGCTCGCCCAGATGAGCAAAACCGACAAGAGCCGCTTGATGGTGGTGGAAGGAGACCGCCTGGTGGCGATCGTCTCTTTACGGGATCTGTTGGAGTTTCTCTCCTTGAAGATGGACCTCGAAGGCGAAGATCAGGACCAGGTGACGCTGCCGGCGAGGTGACGCAGGCGGCCCTGCGTCTAACCGGCGGCAGCCATCGCCGCTTCGCCTTCGAGCACAACCGCGACCGCGTGAATCACCGAAGCGATCCGGATCGCCGCCGCGATCGTCTCCTCGCTCATGCCCTTCTGCCGCAGCACTGCTTCGTGCGATGCGACACAGGCGCCGCAGCCGTGGATGGACGAGACGGCCGTGCACCACAACTCAAAATCGATCGGGTCCGAGCCGTGCGTTCGGATGATTTGCATCCGCAGCCGAGCCGGGACCGTCTCGTACTTCGGATTTCCCACCAGGTGCTTGAATCGGTAGAAAATGTTGTTCATCCCCATGATCGCGGCCGCCGCCTTGGCTGCATGCAGCGCCTCGGCCGTCAGGTGCGTCGCGGCCTCGCGCACCAGAACGTCGGTCAACTGCGGATTCCGCGCCGCAATCGCGCAGGCGGCCGCCGTGCCCCAGGTCTGCTGCGGCGTCAGTTCGGCCTGCCGCAGCACGCTCGACAGGTTGAGCTTCAGATCCTTCGCATACTCAGGAATTCGCTCCAGTACGTTTTCGAGTGTCATGAGTGCCTTTCCGTGTACAGCCACAGATGGACTCGTCAATCCGTGTTCATCTGTGTCCATCTGTGGCTCTTACTTCTTCAGCTTCGTTAGACCACCAGCGTCGGCTCGCCCTTCTGCCAGTTGCAGGGGCACAGCTCATCGGTCTGCAGCGCATCGAGCACGCGCAAGACATCGTTTACGTTGCGGCCCACCGACAGATCCGTCACCGAAACAAACCGGATGATGCCATCGGGGTCTACGATAAACGTCGCGCGCTGCGCCACGCCCGCGTTCGGGTCCAGAATACCGAGCTCTTCGCACAATTCCCGCTTGATGTCGGAAAGCATCGGGAAGGGAAGATCCTTCAGGTCCTCGTGATGCTGCCGCCAGGCCATGTGCACGAACTCCGAATCCGTACTGCCGCCCAGGACCACGCAGTCGCGGTCCTCAAAGTCCTGATTCAGCTTCCCGAAGGTCGCTATCTCCGTCGGGCACACGAAGGTGAAGTCCTTCGGCCAGAAGAAGTAGACCTTCCACTTGCCCTTGTAATCTTCGGATGTGATTGTCTTGAAAGCTGTGTTCTTGTCGGTGCTGACCGTGGCGGTCAGCGAGAACTGAGGAAATTTCTGTCCTACACCTAGCATCGATAGTCGTCCTTTTCCGTTGAGTGGAGTTCGAAGGGATAAAACCTTTACGATTTCGCCTTGCCAGTCATGCCACGCTTCGCCGCGCACTCCGGACAGCAGCCCAGTGCCTCGACGCTGTAGCGGTGTATCTGGAAACCCTTAGGCGGGCGGCGCCTCAGCCGCACAGGCTCCAAATCTTCCTCCTCCAGGTCTACGATCGCCTTGCAGTGCACGCAGACCAGGTGATGATGCGGTGTCATGTTCGATTCCAGACGAACCGAGCCATGATGCATGCTCACCTCCCGCAGCAGGCCGGTGTCGAGGAACGTCTTGATGTTCTTGTACACCGTCCCCAGCGAGATTGAAGGAATCTCCCGCCGAACGTTCTCGTAGATGGCTTCCGGACTCGGATGGTGTCCCATCTCCGCCAGGACCCGGTAGATCACCTGACGCTGGTGCGTCAGAGCGAGCCCCTTCTCCTGGCATGTCCGCCGGAACTGCTCCATCTTCCGGTCGAGATCGCCGGCTCCAGAGTGTCGCATGACTACTCTCTATTAGACGAGAATAATTCTCTTTTGTCAAGAGTTCTCGAACGATAATCATTTCCCCAGTCCGCCGCCGCGCTTTGCTACAGTGAAAGGAAACGCATCCCGAACGTCTGAAACATGCCGCTTTTGTTGAGCTGTCATTCGATCGCCAAGTCCTTCGGCGCCCAGCCGCTCTTCCGCGAGATCTCCCTGACGATTTCGGACGGCGAGCGTGTCGGCCTCATCGGTCCCAACGGCTCAGGCAAATCGACCCTGCTGCAAATCCTTGCCGGTCTCACCGAACCGGACTCCGGCCACAGCTCCCTGCGCAGAGGCGTCAAGCTCGGCTACGTCCCCCAGGATTCACACTTTCCCGCCGCCGCCACCGTCGATGAGGTCCTCGGCGCAATCCTCCCGCACGGCGTGCTTGAAAAGGCCGACCGCTCCGCGCGCCTTGCCACGACGATGGGGCGCGCCGGTTTCCTCACGGGTGAACAGCGCGTCGAGTCCCTCTCGGGGGGGTGGAAGAAGCGGCTCGCCATCGCCTGCGAACTCCTCAAGGAGCCCGACATCCTGCTGCTCGATGAGCCGACCAACCATCTCGATATCGAAGGTATCCTCTGGCTGGAGAAGCTGCTGAAAACCGCGTCGTTCGCCAGCGTCGTCGTCAGCCATGACCGGTACTTTCTCGAGAACGTCGCCACCCACATGATGGAGTTGGACCGCGTTCATCCCGACGGCCTCTTTCGTGTCCAGGGCGCCTACAGCGACTTCCTCGAAAAGAAGGACGAGTTCCTTCACGCGCAGGCCAAAAGGCAGGAATCCCTCGAAAACAAAGTCCGCCGCGAGGTCGAATGGCTGCGCCGCGGCCCCAAGGCCCGGACCACCAAGTCCAAGGCCCGCATCGACGCCGCCGGACGCATGATGGAGGAACTCTCGGACCTCTCAGCGCGCGGGCGCACCGCTTCGGCCGGCGTCGACTTCACCGCCTCGGACCGCCAGACCAAGCGCCTGCTCGAAGCCACCGGGATCGCCGTCACGCTCGGCGGCCGGACACTATTCGCCGGCCTCGACATCGTGCTCTCGCCAGGGAAGCGCATCGGCCTCGCCGGGCTCAACGGCAGCGGCAAGACCACGCTTCTGCGCATCCTGAACGGCGATCTTGCTCCTTCCGCCGGTACGATCGAGCGCGCCGACAACCTCCAGGTCGTCTACTTTGACCAGCACCGCGAGCAACTGGACCCGGAATCCACCCTGCGGCGCGCCCTCGCACCCCACGGCGACTCCGTCATCTTCCGCGGCCGTCCCATTCACGTCGCCGCCTGGGCCAGGCGTTTCCTGTTCCGCCAGGAGCAGCTTGACATGCCGGTCTCGCGCCTCTCCGGAGGCGAGAAGGCCCGTGTCCTCATCGCGCGCCTGATGCTACGGCCCGCCGATGTGCTCCTGCTCGACGAGCCGACCAATGATCTCGACATCCCGACCCTCGAAGTCCTCGAAGAGAGCTTGCTCGACTTCCCCGGCGCGCTCGTGCTCGTGAGTCACGACCGCTACCTGCTCGACCGCATCTCGACCGGTGTTCTCGGCCTCGACGGCGAGGGCAGCGCGGAATGGTTCGCCGACTACTCGCAGTGGGAACAGTTCCAACTCACCCGCCGCCAGGCGCGGCCCGAGAAGGATGCCTCCGCCGAGCCCAGGCCCGCGGCAGCGCAGCCCGCTCCGGCACAGAAGAAGAAACTCTCCTACATGGAAAACCGCGAATGGGAGCAGATGGAGGCGAAGATCCTCGAAGCCGAGGAGGCGCTCGAGGCCCGCAAAGCCGCCATCCATGTGCCGGACGTGGTCACCGACCCCGCCCGCCTTCAGGACGCCTACCGGCAGTTGGAAGAGGCTCAGGACCTCGTCGATCGCCTCTACGCCCGCTGGGCCGAGCTCGAAGCCAAAATCACCTAGCGCGCCGTCACCCTTCGAGAAGCTCGCTGTAGCGCCGCTGCATCTCCTCCACCGTCACCGCCTCGATGCTGTGTCCTATATTCCACCGGTGGCCGAATGGATCGCGGATGCACCCCGATCGCTCCCCGTAAAACTGATCCTTCGGCTCCCGCTCGACCACGGCGCCGGCTTCGACGGCCCTCCGGATCGCTTCGTCTGCATCATCGACGTGCAGATGGATCGTAACCGATGTCCCTCCGATTGCCCGTGGTCCTCGGATGCCGCACTCGGGGAACTCGTCGGCAAGCATAACCGTGGTTCCGCCGAAATTCAGTTCGGCGTGCCCGATTCGTCCGCCAGGTTCAGTGAGGCGGAATTTCTCCCGTGCGCCGAAGGCTTTGGAGTAGAACTCGATCGCCTTGGCTGCTTCCTGCACGTGTAAGTAGGCGAAAAGCTCGTGTATCTTCATGGTGACTTACTCCTTGTTGAGTTTGGGCCAGTACGTTCCAAAGCTCCAGACATTCCCCTGCGGGTCGCGGCAAATGAACTCGCGGCTGCCATACGGCCGGTCCACCGGAGGTTCCTCGATCGTCGCCCCCGCGGCCTTGGCGCGCGCGTAGAGAGCGTCTACGTCGTCAACGGCGATATAAGTCGATTTCCCCCCGGGCTCCCCCGAGGTTCCCACCATCGCCCCATACTCGTCGTTCCTTGCCTCGCCCAGCATGATGATCGAGGACCCGTATGCCAGTTCTGCATGATGCACGGTGCCGGTCTCATCCGCATGTTTGGCATGAACAGTAAAACCAAACGCCTCGACGAGCCATTCGATCATCTTGCCGGCGTCGCGGTAGCGGAACGTGGGGAAAATGCGCGGCGGTTCGTTCGCCTGGTAATTGGACACGCGTGTGATCTCCTTCCGGCCCTCTCGTAGGAATAGGCTCTCAAGTTAGCTTACAGCCCGCGCACCGGATGTGTCTTGAACAAAATTGACCCGGACCTGCTTAGCGGGTGCGCCGCCGCACGGGCACGTGGTTCGGCAGCGGCGGCGGATCTTTGCGGTACTCGACCGGTGTGATGCCGGTGAATGCCCGGAACTCCCGGCTGAAGTGCGCCTGGTCGCTGTAGCCCGCCTCCAGCGCCAGTTCAGCGCATGGCGCGGCGGGATCCGCGCAGATCCGCTCCAGCGCATGCCGGAACCGCAACACCCGGCAGTAAAGCTTCGGGTTGAGCCCCACGGAATCGCGGAACAGCGCAATAAACCGCCGGTGACTGTAGCCGGTCTCCCGCACCACCCGGCTCACGTCAGCCGCCGTTGCAAACCGCTCCAGGGCGTGTGCGACGGCCGGGTGAAGTCCCCGCACCCTGGGGAGCCGTCCCGCGAGAACGGATTCGAACAGATCAAGCTGACGCTCCAGCGACCCGGCCTCCTCCAGCCGTTCTCGCAGCTCCAATGCCGGACGGCCCCAGATCTCATCGAGCCGTGTGTGCCGTTCCGCCAGTTCGCCGGCGGGCACGCCGAACAGAGCCTCGCACGCGCCCGCATGGAGTTGGGCGCCGACCGAACGCGAAGGCTTAGAGACATCGCGCAGGTAGGCCGTGCTGCGCGCGCCGCCGACCACGGCATACCCGACGGCATGCCCGGCTGCGTCGCCGGCGTGATCGAAGACCCGGAGCGAATCATTCGAGAGCCGGATGGCCAGGTGCATGGCTCCCGTCGGCAGAACCCGCTCCCGGTCCGCCGGTCGAGGCAAATCCGATTCCTCCAATGCCCACAGCAGCTTCACGAAAGGCCGCAAGGACGGCCGGGCCGGGCGAATGATCATTCGAGGCGCGTTTGCCTGCCTGCTCACTCCGCCACCGAACCCTGCTGCGCCGCCTCCTCCAGCGCCTCGCCCGTAAGCCGGAAGATCGTCCACTCCTCCATCGGGACGGCCCCGAGGCTCCGGTAGAAGCCGATCGCCGGCTCATTCCAGTCCAGGACAGACCACTCCATCCGGCCGCAGCCCCGCTTTCCCGCAATCCGCGCGAGCGCGAGCAGCAGCATTTTGCCGAAGCCCTTTCCGCGGAATTCGGGCTTGACATACAGGTCTTCCAGGTACAATCCCGGACGGCCCAAAAACGTGGAAAAATTAAAGAAGTAAACGGCGAATGCCGCCGGCTGACCATCGGAGTAGGCCAGCAGAACCTCGGCGGCGGGCCGTGGGCCAAACAGCGTGTCGCACAGCAGATCCTCAGTCGCCACGACCGTATCGGCAAGCCGCTCGTATTCCGCCAGTTCGCGGATAAACTGCAGGATGAGAGGAACATCGCTCCGCGCCGCGGGCCGGATTGTGAGCCGATTCTCGTGAGCACCCATCCCGACCAGAGTAGAACAGTTGCCAGCCCCCCGTGCGGTCCCCCGCGCCGGAGAGACACACAGCCGTGTTCGAGCCCCTGTTCCTCACTGTAGCGTTCACGGCGATGCTCGTCGTGGTGTACCTGGTGCTCGTGCTCCTGTTCGAGCCGCCCCTGCCCTACACCATTACGCGCGTTCCGCCGGTACCGCTCGACTCGCCGAAGTACCTCCGCATCCTCGAAGCCCTCACCGATTCAACCGTCCACTGGTACACTCGCGTCGAGGTCCTCACCAACGGTCCGTCTTTTTACGAGTCCGAGCTGGAGGCCATCCGCAACGCACAGCACAGCATCAACCTCGAAGCCTACATCTTCCAGAAAGGCGAACTCACCGCGCGCTTCATCGAAGCCATGGCCGAGCGCGCCCGCGAAGGCGTCCGTGTCAACCTCGTCGTCGACGCCATCGGTAGCTTCGGTCTCCGCAGGCGCCACGTCCGGGAACTGCTCGACGCCGGCGGACGCGTCGAAGTCTACCACCCGCTCCGCTGGCACTCGATCTTCCGGCTCAATCACCGGACCCACCGCGAAATCCTTGTCGTCGATGGTAAGATCGGCTTCGTCGGAGGCGCCGGCTTCGCCGATCACTGGCTGAAGGACAGCAAGCGCCATCCGCGCTGGCGCGACACGATGGTCCGGATCGAGGGCGACGCGGTGGTCAGCCTCCAGTCCGCCTTCGCCGAGAACTGGCTCGAAGCCTCCGGCGAACTGCTCTGCAACGGCGGCTACTTCCCTGAGATCCCCAGGAAACCCGGAAACGGCGGCGCCGCGCTGGTGGTCAACAGCACCCCCTCCACCGGCCGTTCCACGCGGGCGCGCATTCTCTTCCAAATGCTGCTCGCCTCGGCGACGAAGTACATCCACATCACCACGCCCTATTTCCTGCCCGACTACAGCGCGCGAACCGAGCTCATTCGCGCCCTCCGCGATCGCGGTGTCGAAGTCGTCATTCTGACGCCCGGCACCAAAAACGACCATCTGCTCACGCGCCGCTCCAGCCGCCGCCTCTATGGCGAGCTGCTCCAGGCCGGCGCGAAAATCTACGAGTACGAGCCCGCCATGATGCACACCAAGTGCCTGGTCGTGGACGGCGTTTGGAGTGTCACCGGCTCCACCAACTTCGACCCGCGATCCTTCGGTATCAACGACGAAATCAACCTTGCCGTCTGCGATCCCGATCTCGCCGCCCGGCTCGACCGTGATTTTCTTGAAGACCTCTCGTCCAGTCGGCGCATCTCATATGACAGTTGGAAGAAACGGCCACACTGGGAGCGCGCGCACGAATGGCTGGGCTGGCTTCTGGAAAGGCAACAGTGAAGCAAAGCGAATCGCGGCGGATACGCGTCGCCACCTATAACGTACACAAATGTAAGGGGATCGACGGACGCACCCGCCCCCGGCGCATCGCCGATGTCATCCGGGAGCTCGATGCCGATATTGTCGCTCTCCAAGAGGTTCTCAGCCTCCCCAACGGCGCCCGCGAGGCCAACCAGTCCCGCTTCCTGGCCGAAGAGCTCGGCATGAACCTGGCGCTCGGAAAGAACCGTCCCCTGAACGGCGGCCTTTACGGCAACATTGTTCTGAGCCGCTTTCCTCTCCAGACCAGCTGTAACTACGATATTAGCGTCGTCGACCGCGAGGAGCGAGGCTGCCTCCGGGCCGACGTCTGCCTCCCGGACCACGGACTCCTCCACGTCTTCAACGTTCACCTCGGGACCGCCTTCCTCGAGCGCCGCGCCCAGGCCCGCCTCCTGCTCAACTCCGACGTGCTCAAGCACGATGAACTCGACTCGCCTCGCATCGTCCTCGGCGACTTCAACGAATGGACCCAGGGCATGGTGACGCGCCTGCTCGAATCCGAGTTCGCCAGCGCCGACCGCAAGTTCCTTCGCTGGTCGCGCTCCTACCCAGGGCTGTTCCCCATCCTCCACCTCGACCACATCTACTACGACCGCGCCCTGAAACTCGAGAACCTTTTCCTGCTCGGCAACCGCTTGGCGCGCCTCGCCTCCGACCACCTCCCGCTCGCCGCCGACCTGGTTCTGCCGGCGCCCCCGCCCCCCGAAAAATTGTGAAATAACGCCGCCAGCGGCAGCGTCTTCCTACTCTGCAGGGAGGGGATCATGCGCATGTTCTGTATCCGGGCGCTCGGTGCGCTCTACCGAAAAGTCAAGGCGAGTCCGTTGTTCAGCCGGATCTACTACTCGGTGGCGAACACCCAATACTTCTCGAATCTCCAGGTCCAGGAGATGATGCTCGCCGACCACGTCCGGGTAGACGTCTACCGGCGTGCGCTGCGGAAACTCGTGAAACCGGGCGATCGCGTTGTCGATCTCGGCGCCGGCGCGGGCATTCTGTCGTTCCTGGCCCAGGCCGGCCGGCCTTCGCGCGTCTACGCGATCGAGCACGGCCCCATCATCGAGGTCGCCAGACAGATCGCCCGCCACAACGGCTTCGCCAACATCGAATTCGTCAACAAAACCAGCACCGCCTTCACGGCCCGCGAGAAGGTCGACCTGATCGTTCACGAGCAGATGGGGGCCTTTCTTTTCGACGAGCGCATGGTCGAGAATCTCATCGACCTCCGCACTCGCGTTCTCCGGCCCGGCGGCAGGATCCTGCCCGCCCGCTTCGAGTGGTTCTTCGAGCCCGTCCAGCTCAAATCCGAAGCGCGGATTCCGTTCGCCTGGGAGCAGGACTTCGGCCCCATCAGCTTCTCCTGCGTCAAGAGCATGGCCGGCAATCTCGGGACCCAATACTACTGGCGCCGGCTTACCCCCCACATGGTGGACTCGCTCTTGGCCAACCCCGAACCGGCCGTCTACGCGGACCTTGAGACGATGTCCCTCTACGACATTCCCAGGCGCATCGAGATCCGCCGGACCGTCACCCGGCCCGGCCGCCTCGACGGTGTCTGCACCTGGTTCCGCGCCATCTTCGACGAGGAGATATCCTTCACCACCCAACCAACCGCCAGCGACGTCCGCTCCTGGACCGTCCCGATGCTCCGCCTGGAAAGCCGCGAACTCCAGGCCGGCGACGAGATCCGCCTCGTCCTGAAAATGGATGACTTTGCGGACCCGGATACCTACACTTGGGAGTACAGCGTCAGCCGGGCCGAGTCGGCCGTAGGGAGGCGGTGAGCACGCGCTCGCCGGCCTTCGGTGCCCAGGGTATCTTGACCCTTCTTTATCAGCAGTTTAAAATCCATGGTAGGGACGGGTCGATGGAAGCCCTATGAAAGAGTCAACCTTGGCGTCGAGAGCTGCGGAGATTCTCCACTCGATTGTGGAATCCTACATCGAGACCGGGGAGCCTGTTGCCTCGCGGACCATTTCCAGGCAGCGCAAGGACAATCTCAGCCCGGCTTCCATCCGCAATGTCATGGCCGACCTGTGCGACATGGGTTACCTCTCCCAGCCGCACACCTCGGCCGGACGGATCCCGACCGAAAAGGCCTTTCGCAGCTACATCCATTCGCTGACCACCAACCGCGTCATGCTTCGCGAGTTCGAGCGCCTTCGCTCGGAATTGGGCCAGGCCCAGACCGTCGAGGCCCGGATCGAGCGCTCCTCCCATATCCTGGTGGAGCTGACCCGGAACGTCGGCATCGCCGCTGCCATCCCGACCACCGCCCAGACCCTCGATCAGATCGAGTTGCTGGCCCTGTCGGACAACCGGGTCCTCATGATTGTCATCACCCGGGATCGCATGGTTCGCAACAGCGTCGTCGTGCTCGACCAGCCGATTACACAGGACGAACTGAACTCCATCCGCAACTATATCAACCGGAACTTCAGCGGATGGGTGCTCTCGGAGGTGCGCAGCGAACTGGAGCGCCGGCTGGAGCAGGAGAGCGCCGTCTATGACTCGGTTCTCCGCCAGCTCATGGTGCTCTACGCCAAGGGGCTCCTCGATATCGGCGCCGTGCCGGAAATCCACATGGAGGGGGCTTCCAATCTGATCGGGCTCGACTTCCAGCTCACGCGCGAAAAAATGCGCGAGCTGTTCCGCGCACTCGAGGAGAAAAAGCGAATCCTGCAACTCCTCGACCGGTTCCTCGAACAGCCCGCCGGACAGGTCGCCGTCCAGGTGGGGCTGGCCGACGCTCACCCGGCCATGCGGGAGCTTTCCCTGATCGGAATCTGCGTCAATCTGCCGGGAGGCCTCTTCGCCAAGGTCGCGGTGATCGGGCCCCTGCGGATGAACTACCAGAAGGCGATCTCCTCGGTGCTGCACGTCGGGGAAGCCTTCCAAAGCCTTCCGGTTTAAACTGGCAGTAGGGGCTTGACCGCCCGATCCCTGCGAATCCAGCTTGATACGTTCATAGTGATATAGATAGACATGGAAAATAAAAAGCCCGATTTTGAGGCTCCGTCATCCCACGACGCCGCTGTCGAAACCGCACACGAGGCGGATCCGGTCACCCAGTTGGCCGCTGTCACCGCCGAGCGCGACCAGTTGGCCCAGGAGAAGGCCGAGCTTTACGACCGTCTCCTCCGCAAACAGGCCGAGTTCGACAACTTCCGCCGGCGCTCGGAAAAAGAGCGCTCCGAAATTCTCGAATACGCCGCCATGGGCGCTATGGAGGCGCTCCTCCCCGTCGTCGACGACTTCGAGCGCGCTCTCAAGACGGAAACCGCCGATGCCGATTACGCCAAGGGCATGGAACTGATCTATCAGAGCCTCCTCGACGTCGCCCGGCGGCTCGGAGTCGAGCCGATTATCGCGGTGGGAGCCAAATTCGATCCCCACGTCCATGAGGCGATCGAGATGGTCCAAACCGATGAGGCCGAGGACCACACGGTCTTGGAGGAGTACCGGAAAGGGTACAATTTCAGAGGAAGGCTGCTCAGGCCGGCGATGGTGAAAGTCGCAGTCCGCCCCTAATACGTGTGCCAGTGACGAAACGAGACTACTACGAGATACTCGGGGTCGGCCGGGATGCGAGCGACCAGGATCTGAAGAGCGCCTACCGCAAGCTCGCCCTGAAGTACCACCCCGATCGCAATCCGAACGATGCGGTCGCCGAGGAGAAGTTCAAGGAGGCCGCCGAAGCCTATAGTGTGCTCAGCGACCCCCAGAAGCGCGCCGCCTACGACCGCTTCGGACACCAGGGCGTCGGCGCGGCCGCCGCACAGGGCTTTGACCCCTCCGCGTTCGAAGACTTCGGCGACATCCTCGGGGACTTCTTCGGCTTCGGCGACCTGTTCGGCTCGGCCGGCGGCCGCCGCCGTAACCGGCCCCAGCGCGGCGAGGACATCCGCTACGATCTCGAAATCGGATTCGAGGACGCGCTACGCGGCCTTGCAGCCGACATCCAGGTGCCCCGCCTCGACCTCTGCTCCCGCTGCGAAGGCTCGGGCGCCGAGAAGGAAGACGGGCTGACCACCTGCCCCACCTGCCGCGGCCGCGGCGAGGTGATCTACCAGCAGAGTTTCCTGTCGGTCCGCCGGACCTGCGGCCAGTGCGGCGGCCGCGGCCAGATCATCCGGCGCCCCTGCACCCAGTGCCGTGGCGAGGGCTACCTCCGCGTCGAGCGCAAGCTCAAGGTCAACATCCCGGCCGGCGTCGACAACGGTACCCGCATGAGACTCTCTAACGAAGGACAACCCGGCATCAATGGCGGTCCGCCTGGCGACCTCTACGTCGTCCTCCGGGTCAAGGAACACCCGATCTTCGAACGCCGCGACAATGACCTCCACTGCACCGTCCCGGTCAACGTCGCCCAGGCCGTGCTCGGCGCGCAGGTCGATGTCCTGACATTCGACGGCCTGGAAAGCGTTAAACTGCCGGAGGGCTCCCAGCCGGGAACCACCGTCCGGATCAAGGGCAAGGGTGTGCCGTACGTCAACGGGCACGGACGCGGCGATCTGTACGTCCACTTCGACGTGAAGATCCCGGCCAAACTCACCCGCGAGCAGCGGAAGCTGTTCGAACAGCTCCGCGAGACGCTGCCGGTTGAGAACGAGCCCGAGGAGAAGGGCCTCCTCGACAAGGTGAAGGATTACTTCCTGTAAGCGCTCTACGCAGCGCTTTATATGTCCACCATCCTGCTGCTGCTCGCCTCAAACGTGTTCATGACCTTCGCCTGGTACGGGCACCTGCGCCACAAGGGTGTTGCCCTGCCGCGCGTCATTCTGTTGAGTTGGCTCCTGGCCTTCTTTGAATACTGCTTCCAGGTGCCCGCGAACCGGCTCGGTTACGGAAAGTTCACCGGCTATCAACTCAAGATCATCCAGGAAATCATCACTCTGGCGGTCTTCGTGGTCTTCGCCAACTTCTACCTCGGCGAGCCGCTCCGCTGGAACTACGCCGCCGCGTTTCTCTGCATCCTCGCGGCCGTCGCCTTCGCATTCTGGGGCCGGGGCTGACCGCTCATCCCTCCGGCCGCGTCTAACTCCTGAGGAGGGGTCGATGGCGCAGACTACCCTGAGAGACACCACCGTGAAAAAGGTGGACTCCGCCCACTCCCCCAAAGGAAAGATGGGCCAGAAGTACCTTGCCGAAGGCAAGACCATCTCCATGCGCCTCTGGGAGGAGGAGCCGGGACAGGAGAAGGAAGCCACCGAACGCGACTATGAAACCGTGGGCTTTGTGATCAGCGGGAAGGCCGAACTGCACGTCGAGGGTCAGGTGCTGCTGCTGGAGCCGGGCAACTCCTGGGTCGTCCCGAAGCACGCCCGCCACGTCTACAAGATCCTGGAGCATTTCAAGGCCGTGGAGGCCACCTCGCCGCCCGCGCACGTTCACGCCCGCGATGAATGACGCCGTACAAAAAGGACGGAAGCCGGCGCTCAGTTACCGGCTTCCGTCGAGCCACTCCACTTCACAATGAGGGAGGAATCTGTGGACGGTCTGCTCGAACGCGCGCTTGAGTCCACTGGCGTCCACCGGATGTGGCTGCGACGGATACTCGATCGTCACCTCGTTGCCCTCCACATGGAAGACCACCTCCGGCGTCCGGTACACGTTCACTTCGGACTCCCACATCCGGCTCAGCTCGGGAGCGTCGATTGTCCGGCTCAGTCTCGCCCGGATCTTCTCCATCCTCAGGCCTCCAGCTAAAGAATTACCCCGTGCGGGGACCGCTTGCCGTCGATCGCCTCGATCTCCTCCGCGCTGAGCAACTCCTCGCGTCGCATCCCCAGCAGTCCCGCCGTCTCGGCCACACAGTGCGCCCAGGACGACCGGTTCACAAACAGCAGTCCCCGGATGTTCAGCGTGCCTCCCCGCACGATGTATCCCAGCCCGGAGGTCTGCCGGCCGGTGTTGTGCGGCTGCAGCACGCCCAGCATCGTCTCCGGCCGCGTATGCGTCACAAACAGCCGTGCCGGGATCTCCCTGGGGAATAGCGCGTGCTGCACGTCCGCCGGAGCGCAGTGCGCCGCCTCCCGGTCGTTGCGGGGCCGCCGGAATCGACCAGGCTCCTGCATGTAGATCACCTTGTGCGGCACGCCCCGCTCGGCCAGCCGGAAGGCCGCCTGCAGCACCTCGGCCAACTGGTAGGAGCCGATCGCCACCAGCAGTATCCTGGCGCTCTCGATCTCGTGCCCGGCCCAGTGCAGGTGGACCGCGCCGTCTCCCCAAAGCTGCCTCGCCTCCTCCGGCGTGAACAGGTTCGCGACGTTGGACTTGGGAACCACCATCGTCCAGATCTGCCCGTGCGTTCGGAAGATGTTCTCCATCAGGACCGCCGCTGTATTGTGGTCGGCCGGGAACAGCACCCGCGAGATGTTCGACGTCTCCCCGAGCATCGTCTCCGCCATCGACGGGTCCTGGTGCGAATACTCGTTCTTGGCGTTCTCCCACGTGTGCGAAGTCAGCACCAGCGGCACCGACAGCCAGCGCGGTTTCCGGCCCGCTTCCTCGAGCTGATCCGCCCACGTGATCTCCTGCCGCACCGCCCCGTGCATCTTCGTTCCGAACGCTTCGTAGGTGACGATGATATTGATCCCGGCCTTGTTCGCCAGCGCCGCGCAGGCCACGGCCTCTTCGTTCAGCGCCGTCACCACCTTGCCCTGGATCGCCTCCGGTACCCCCGGCTCCGGGTCGGTCACGCGAAACCGCAGCAGGTCGAGCGTTTTCAGCATCCGGTTCGACTTCATCTCGTCCGGATTCCCCACGCGCGCAGGAATGTGCGGATTCGCTTCGCAGGTCCGCGCAAAGGCGCCGTCGACCGCCGCCATCCCTGAGGTGAGCGTCCAGTCGGCCATGTTGCGGCGATGCTGCGGAACCGGCTGGAACTCCGGCTCGGGGATCGTGTGCAGCGTCACGTCGCGGGCGGTGAGAACATGATCGGACTCGCGCGGCCGGCTCGTCCGCGTGTGATGCTGGTATTTCCCGGCCGCCTCCTGCAGCTCCGGCGGGGCCACCCACAGCCGCTTTGCGCTCGCATTAAACCGCTCTGCCGCCTCCTCGTCGGTGTAGGGATTCGCCATCAGCGGCAGATTGTGAGCCAGGTTGGTCCCCTCCGCATAGAAGCCCGCACCCTTGGGCGCGACCGCGATCCCGTATGGCAGGCGCGCGGGATACGTCGAATCGCCCCTGCGGATCCGCTCGCCTGCTGCCTCGAGCCGCGTCTCCATCTCGAAAATCGCCCACACGAAGGCTGCCGGATCGCGCCCGTCGAAGACGATCGGATCGAAGTTGTGCAATTCCAGATGCCGCACGAACCAGTCGACGCCTCCCTGCTGCGACAGCGTCGTGCGCTGGTCGATGCGCCGCCCGTTGGCGATCATGACCGGCGTAACGATCCCCGTGTCCTCTGTGCGCCACCAGCGCGGCGCCCAGTCACTGCCGCGCTGCTCTTCGAATGCGCCGTCGCTTAAGAATGCGACCAGCCGTTCATCCGGCTTCGTCATGTGAATGTATTGCAGTTCGGCGAATCCGAGATAGCCGCCCTCCATCACCGCGCCGGCCGTATAGGCATTGCTGTGGCTGCCCAGCGGCGACTCCGGCTTCCCGTCCGCGCCCAGACGGTACAGATAGAAATCCTCGACAAAGCGCGTCAGCCCCTCGTCGCTCAAGTCATAGCGGCGCGCATGTTCCGGCGTCATGTTCCCGAGCAGCAGGTTCACCGAGTCAATCGCCGAGACGCAGTGTCCCTGGCCCATCAACCACGCCCGCGTCAATCCCGTGATCGCGTTCAGCGTCATGTAGCCCGCGTATGCCGGAACCATGTTCAACGACCCGCCGGTGTGTCCTTCGGGATTCGGCTTGAAATCGTCATGCTGCAGGGCGCGCCCGTCGCTGTAGACCCGGCGCGCATACGTCTGGTGCACCACCAGCCACATGCCCGCGTTGGCGATCCGGTCGGCCGCGCACAGCAGTTCATAGAAGGGAACGCCGTCCCCGCGAACGCCCCGCTGCTCGAGCGTCTCGGCCATCTTGTGAATTCGTTCGCGCGTTTCCGCCGAATGGGAGATTGCGCCGTACCCTTGTTCCCAACGGCTCTTCCAGGAGTCCAGGTGAGCTTCAGCCTGAACGGGTTTGTGATTCGCCACCTTCGTGTTCTGTCTCCTTGCGTTTCTCCGGCTCCAGTATTAGATCCGGTCTGAGTACCTGTTGTTTCATGCCGGCGCGCGATTCACGCCGCTTTCAATCGCCTGTTGATCTGCTCAATCAGCGTCTTGCGCGCCTTATGGCTCTCTTCATAGGACTTGACTCTGCGAATAGCGCCTCGGTCGAGCCGCGTCAGCTTCTTCGCGATCGGCAGGTCGCGATCCGGCGAGGCGCCCCTGCGCTTCTGCGCCTGCTGCGGCTTCGTCTCTCCGTACTCGCGGCGCTGTTTGTTCACGATCCGCGAAGCGACCTCGGCCTCCCGCCCGCGATAGCGTCCGCTCTCTTCGAACTCTTCCTTCAACTCGCGGTACTCTCGCTCGCGTTTCGGGCTTGCTCCTCTTGGCATGTGTTACCCTTCCTCCAATCGGTTCAGCATCAGCTTCAGGCAACTGGAGGGCCAAGCATGTCAACTGACCGCCAGCCGGGAAGAAAATTCATGCTCTCGGAAGTATTTACACTGTTCATCCGGCGCTCCGCTGCGTCCTATGACCCAACTTCCCATCCCAGTTGGGCTTATGGCCCCCCCGCTAGCCCACGCCGCTGGCGACCGGATTGCCGTAGCCGATACCGGAATCAAAGTGTGACTGGAGGTGACTCACAATGCCGGAGCGAAATGAAACGCAAGGCAAGCAACAGGGACAGACCATGGAGGTGCAACGCAAGGGCGACGAAACCAGGGTGGGCCGCCTGAGCGAGGGCTTCCCGAGCCTCTTCGAGCTGAATCCAATCGACTTCCTCACGATGAGCCCGTTCGCTCTCATGCGGCGCTTCTCCGAGGAGTTTGACCGGACGCTCGGATTCGGGAGACCCGGTGTCGCACGCGGCGAAGGCATCGCCTGGACGCCGAGCATCGATATTTACGAGCGGGAAGGAAAGCTCGTCGTAGCCGCCGATCTCCCCGGTTGCCGCAAGGAAGACGTCCACGTCGAAGTTACCAGCGACGGACTCATCATCCAGGGCGAGAGAAAACGCGAACACGAGGAGCGCGGCGAAGGTTTCCAGCGCTACGAGCGCGCCTACGGCCGCTTCTATCGCAGAATGCCTCTGCCCGAGGGCGCCAAGCCCGAAGAGATCAAGGCGAACTTCAAAGACGGCGTACTCGAAGTTACGATCCCCGTTCCCAAACTCGAGCAGCGTCGCCGCGAAATCCCGATCGAGGCCGGCGAAAAGAAGTAGCCGGCAGGATCAGCCCTTTGACGCCGCCTCGAACCAGTCCAGCGCCGAAGGGTTCTCTACTGTCGACAGGTCCCCCAGGGGCTGCCCAAGGTACTTCTGGCGAATTAACCGCCGCACAATCTTGCCGCTCTGGGTCTTCGGCAGCTCCCGGACCTTTCGAATCGACCGGGGCCGGAACGTGGGTCCGAGCACCTCAACGAGATGTTCGCCGAGCGCTTCCTGATCCACTTCCGCTCCCGGTCTTTCCACCACGAACGCCACGATCGCCTCGCCCTTCAGCGCATCCGGAACTCCGATCACCGCGGCTTCCGAAACCGACGGATGCTGTATGAGCGCATCCTCCACCTCCGCTGGCCCCACCTTGCGCCCCGCGATATTCATCGATTCGTCCGCCCGCCCATGCAAAAACCAGCACCCGTCGTCGTCCACGCTGGCCCAGTCGCCATGGCTCCACACGCCCGGCCAACGCGACCAGTAGGTCTCGATGTAGCGCTCCGGATCGCCCCAGATCCCGCGCGTCATCGACGGCGCCGGCTTCGTGCAGACCAAATAGCCCATTCGTCCCCGCACCGGCCGGCCGTCTTCATCGAAAACCTCCGTCGCCATCCCCGGCGCCGGCCCCCCGAGGCTGCACGGCTTCAGCGGCTGGATCGGAAGCGGGAACAGGAAGCAGCCCGCGATCTCGGTCCCGCCCGAGATGTTGATGATCGGGCACCGCCGCCGGCCCGCCCGCTCGAAAAACCACAAATAAGACTCCTCGTCCCACGGCTCACCCGTCGATCCGAGCAGCCGCAGCGACTCCATCGCCGGCAGTTCACCCGGCTTCCGCATCAACAGCCGGATTGCCGTCGGAGAAATCCCGAACGTCGTGATCCGATGGCGCTCGATCATCTCCCACAACCGCCCCGGCCCCGGATGGTCCGGCGCTCCGTCATAGAGAAAAATCGTGCCGCCGAAGTGGTGATTCCCGACGATCGTCCACGGCCCCATCATCCAGCCGATATCGGAGAGCCAGAAGAACCGGTCGCCGTCCTGATGATCGAATCCGAGATAGATCTCCTTGGAAATCTGCGCCAGCGTCCCCGCGTGCGTGTGAACTGTTCCCTTGGGCTTGCCCGTCGTGCCCGAGGTGTACAGGATCATCGCGATGTCCTCGGAGGCAAGCGCCGCCGTCTCGCACTCCTCGGTCTGCCCCGCAACAATCTCCTCGTACCACAGATCCCGTCCCGGCCGCATATCGACCGGCCCGCCCTTATACCGCAGAATCACGCGATGCTCCACCGCCGATGCAGCCGTCTTCGCCGCCAGCGGAATCACCTTGCCTCGCCGCTCCAGCGAATCGGCCGTGAAAAGCACTCGCGCGCCAGAGTCCTCCAGCCGCGTCGCAATCGCGCCCTGTCCGAATCCGGCAAAGATCGGCACCACGATCAGGCCGAGCTTGAAGCACCCATAAAGAATCGAAACGACCTCTGGGACCATCGGCATGCACAGCGCCACGCGGTCGCCCTGCACCAGCCCCAGGCTTCGCAGCGCATTGGCGACCCGGTTCACCTCGCGCCGCAATTCCGCGAACCCGATCTCCCGCGCCCGCCCGTCCTCGCCTTCCCAGAGAATCGCCATGCGACCCGACGCGGCGTGCCGGTCCACGCAGTTGTGCGCGAGATTCAGCCTTCCGCCGATAAACCATCGCGCCCACTCCGGCCCGCGCGACAGATCGACGATCCGTTCATACTCGGTGAACCACTCGATCCCGGTCTCGCGCACCATGCGCTCCCAGAACCGTTCGGAGTTCTCCCGCGAATCGCGCAGAAACTCCTCGCGGTCGGTATGCCCCAGCCGTTGCATGAAGCGCCAGACGTTCGTCCGCTCAATGAACTCGCGTTCCGGCTCCCAGATGTAAGGCATATTCGCGCCCGCCTACTTCGGCCGAGCCATATCGAACCGGTCTGTCGTCCGCACATAGGTCGGCCCGCCCATGCGCCCGATGGGACGCAGTAGGTCCGGATCGACCTTGAAGTCCTCGATGACCTCATCGGCCACATGGAAGCGCAGCACCTCTCCGAGCACGATGCTGCCGCCCAGAGGCTTCGGACTCACGTCCATCGTCAGCACCAGCCTGCATTCCATGTTCACCCGCGACTCCTTCACGCGCGGCGGCTTCACCAGATCGCTCGGAATTGGCGTCAGCCCGCAGATTTCGAACTCGTCCACCTCCGGAGGAAACTCCGCCGAGCACTGGTTCATCTGCCCGGCGAACTCCTCCGACACCACGTTCACCACAAACTCGCGCGTCGCTTCGATGTTGCGGAGCGTATCTTTGCGCTCCCCGTCGCTCCCGCGCACCATCGGAGAAAAACAGATGACCGGAGGATTTGCGCTGATCCCCGTGAAGAAGCTGAACGGCGCCAGGTTCCGGACACCCTCCTTGCTCACCGTCGAAACAAAAGCGATCGGTCGCGGCACAATCACCCCGACCATCAGCTTGTAGATATTCCGGTAATCCTGCTCCCGAGGATCGATAATCAAACTATTTCTTCTCCATCCAACTCGCCCAGTATTCCTTCCACTCCACCTCCTCGCCGGCCGGCAGCACCCGGATCGGATTCAGCCCGTCGAGCATCACGGCATACTCATCGGTGTGGCTCTTCTTCGTCTGGTTGGCGAGCGCCTTTGGATGCGGGCCGTGATGAATCCCGCGCGGATGCAGCGTCGCCATCCCGGCGCGAATATTGTCTTTGCTGAAGAAATCGCCGTCGTGGTAGAAGAGGAACTCGTCGTAATCGGTGTTGCGATGGAAGAAGGGAACGCGCAATGCCTCCGGATCCTGCTCGAGCGGCCGCGGCAGAAAGCTGCAGATGACCGCGCCCTGCGTGACGAAAGTGGTGTGTGCGCTCGGCGGCAGATGCGCCCGGTGGCTCATCACCGGCCGGATGTCCCGCATATTCAGCTTCCACGCCGTCAGGTCGCCCTTCCACCCGACCACATCGATCGGATTGAACGGGTAGACGACCTTCGAAATCTCATCCTCTACCTTGATCCAGACCTCCCACTCGCTCCGGTCGTCGAGGTTCGGCTGCGGCTCCGGCACCGTAATCACGGCGGGGTCGTAGAGCGCATGTTGTCCCAGCATCCCCTTGTCCGGAGGCTCGAACTCGCCCTTCGATTGAATGATGAGGAAGAAATTGTCGCGCGTCGATGGCACGATCCGATATGTCACCGCGCGCGGGATGTTGATGTAGTCGCCCCGCTCAAACGGCAGCGGACCGAAATCAGTCTCCACCACTCCCTCGCCCCGGTGCACGAAATACAATTCGTCGCCGTCGGCATTGCGAAAATAATACGGCATCGGCTCCGACCGGCGCGAAACCGACACCTGGATGTCGTCGTTCCCCAGAAACGCCACCGGCAGTCCCTCGGCCGAGTTCATATCCGGCGGACACAGCTTGTTCAGATCGAAGCAGTGCGGACGCAGCTTGCCTTCGAACCGGATCCACCCCGTCGGTGGATGGGCATGGTACAAGTGCGCCGACTTTCCATAGAAGCCCTTGCGCCCATGCTCCTCCTCGTAGGTCCCGTCCGGCAATCCCACGTGCGCCTGTTGCGCCGTCTTCCCCTTTTTCAACGGATACATGGCGGTCTCCCTTCCAGATCCACTCTCATTATCCCCTTGTTTATCTTATCCAGACAACACCACAAATATGTGGTGTTTTACATTCGTTTGATGGCATAATAGATAGAGAGAGGCTGCTATGGCGCAAGTGACAGAAACGAAAACAGCGACCAGGGGCCTGACCACGGGTGAGGCGCCCTTTATCGAGGAGGCTCGCGAGCGCGGCCGCCTCTACATCCATCAGCCCTACGAACTCTACTCCGGCGAGAACCACGACACCTGGCGGCGCCTCTACGCACGCATGGTCCCACGCTGGGAGCGCTATGCCAATGAGCACTTCCTCCGCGGCGTGCAGTCTCTGAACCTGGACCATGAGCGCGTCCCGCGCCTCGACGACGTCAACCGCTTCCTGAAGCCCCTCACCGGCTTCCAGGCCAAGCCCGTCAGCGGCTACGTCCCGGCGTTTCTGTTCTTCGACTGCCTGCGCAACCGCGAGTTCCCCACCACCATTACGATCCGCCGAGCCGACAAACTCGACTACCTCCCCGAGCCCGACATCTTCCACGATATCGCCGGCCATGTGCCCATGCACACCGACAAGGCCTTCGCCGACACGCTGGTCCGCTTCGGCGACTGTGCCCACACCGCCATCGAACTCGTCGCCGGCATGAAGACCGAGGAGGAGCGCATCCGCGCCCTCACCAGCATCATCAAGGCGATGGCGCGCTTCTTCTGGTTTACCGTCGAGTTCGGACTCATGCGTTCGAACGGTGAACTCCGCGTCTACGGCAGCGGCCTCCTTAGCTCCTACGGCGAGATTCGCCACGCCATCGAATCCCCCGAGGTGCAGCGCTACCCGGCCCGCATCGAGTGGCTCATCAACCAAGCCTTCGAGATCGATCATTACCAGCCGCTGCTGTTCATCGTCGACAGCTTCGACCATCTCTTCAGCTTGGTAGACGAACTCGAGCGATGGCTCCGCGCCGGCCGCCTCAGCAACGTTGCCCCCGGCGAGCCCGAAGTCAGCGAAACGGACCTCAAAAGCTTCCTCCGCGCAAGCTCGGCATAGTCGCCCTTTGCCATACTGAAAGGGATGGCGACTCCACTGAAGGCAGTAATTTTCGACTACGGCAGAGTTCTGACCGAAGACCAGGACCCCGAACAACTCGCGGCCATGCAGCGCATCGCGGGCCTCCCGCCCGGCCGGCTGCGCGAGCTTTACTGGGCCTACCGCCCCGTCTACGACCGCGGCGGCATGGCCGGTCCGGACTACTGGACCGCCATCGCCCGCGACGCCGGTACCGAATTCACCCCGGACCAGATCGCCGCCCTCATCCAGGCCGACAATCTCTCCTGGAGCCGCATCAACGCGGAAATGCTCGCCTGGGCCCAGGCACTCGCCGGCGCAGGTATCCGGACCGCGATCCTCTCCAACATGCCCGCCGATCTGCGCGCGCATCTTCAACAGAACTTCAATTGGGTTTCAGGCTTTCACCACGCGACGTTCTCTTGCGACGTGCACGCCAACAAGCCCGATGCGGCAATCTATCGCCACTGCCTGGAGGGCCTCAACGTGGTGCCCACTGAATCCCTTTTCCTGGACGACCGCCCCGAGAACGTCCGCGGCGCCGAAAGCCTCGGCATCCACGGCGTGATCTTCGCCTCGCCCCGCCAGTGCGGAGAGCTCCTGCGGCAGCGCTTCGATCTTCCGGTTTTTATCTGAACGCCGGCTGCGTCCAGGCCTCGTCGCCGGTCGACGCTTCGATGCGCGCCCGGACATACTTCTCGCCGCCCCGGAACCGATAGGTGGGCGTCAGGCTCATATCGGTCGCCAGCACCGTGCCGCCGGCGCCGATGAAGTGTGTCCGGTAGCGCGTGTCGCCGGCCTGCCTGATCCGGATCTGCAACTCCTCGCGCGTCACCTGGACGTCGTCCAGCTCGACGCCCGTCGAAGCGTAGAACTCGCCCGCATTGATCGCAGCCATGATCTCGCCGGCCTCCAGCTTCGGAGCCCGCACCGTCACCCATCCGCGGCCCGGGTTCGAGAAGGAGGGCCCGAAGCGCTTGAAGTGATGAGCATCGTCCACGGCGATCCCGTAGATCCGCCTCCCGGCCGACAGCAGCACGTCCCACATCTCATCGAGCGACTCGGCGCCGCCCCCGCCACGGTTGTGAACCGTCGGGTGCCCGTTGTAGACCTCGAAGAGATTGAGATCCCGCACCTCGAGCAGATCCTTCGACGTCATCGCCCAGCGGAAATTCGGATGGTTGACCGACGGCAGCCCCTTGGCGCCGCGGATCGCATCGACGTTCTTCTGGATCGTCTCGACGAGGCTTGTGCCTTTCTCCGGCGGCACGAAACGCATAGGGTGAAGCGCGTTGACGTGCACCGGCCGGTTCTCGAACGAACTGGTGACCTCTTCCCCCGGAATCAGTAGAAACTTCTCCTCCGCCCCGTGGATCGAGTTCAGTCCGGTGATGTCGGTGAGGAAGTTATGGTCGGTAAGCACAAGGAAGTGATACCGGTGCTCCTTGTACCAGGTCGCGACCTCGTTCGGCGTCGAATCTCCGTCGCTGTTGATCGTATGGGTGTGGAGATTCCCCTTGTACCAGTTCCGCGGAGCGCTCTGATTCGCCCCACCGGTCCGTAGCGTGACGGCCAGCCCCGCCGCCATCACGCCCGCCATCACCACGCGTAGGATCGCAGTCTTCATTCGCACGCATCGTATCAGATCCGGAGAATCCCGTGCCCCACCCCGCCCACGTGTTAAAAAACACCCTAGTACCTACAGTCGCAATGGCCCATTACCGATTAGCCTGATGAACCACCATGGAACGTAGAAGCGAGCCACGCTTTCCCGCGAGCCACCCCGTTACGGTGACCACGCTCGACCATCCGGCCGACAAGGTCGTCGCCGGCGGTCATCTCGCGAACGTCTCAGGGCAGGGAATGTGTGTCGTGGTAGACCGCCCGCTCCCGCCAGGCTCGCTAGTTCGCATCGACCTGCCGGGCGAACTCTACCTTGGCGAAGCCGTCTACTGCGAACCCCAGGAGGGCGGCCGCTACGCAGTCGGCATCCGGCTGGAGCACCGCATCGCGGACCCGCAGCGCTTTGCCGAGAGCCTCGACCACTAAAGCGGCATCCGATAAAGCATCCAGTACACAATCACACCCGTGACGCTCACATACAGCCAGATCGGCAGCGTCCACCGGGCAATCCGGGCGTGCTCCTTGAAGCGCCCTTTCCACGCGCGATACAACGTTGTGCCGGCGAGAAACGGCACGGCGGCCGCCAGCACCGTGTGGCTCAACAGGATCGAAAGGTAGACCGTGCGAATCGTCCCGGTTCCCTGAAACCGCACCGATCCCACCTCAAAGTGATAGACCAGATAGCAGACCAGGAACAGGATCGACGCTGCAAACGCTCCCAGCATCACCCGCTTGTGCGCCTCGATCCGGCCCCGCCGGATCAGCGTGTAGCCCCAGACCAGCAGGACCGTCGCGGTCGAATTCAGCGCCGCGTTCACGGTAGGCAGATCACGATACTCGATCAAAAACTCTCCTTTGCCAGAGCGCGGATGTCAGCAATCAATTTGGGAATGCTCTCGGCCTCGTCGGTCGCGTAGAATCCCCGGATCCGCGATTTCTTGTCCACCAGCACGAAGCGCGTGCTGTGCTCCAGGCTCCCGTCCACGTTCCCAAGCATAAAGGCATTCCGCTTGAGCGAGTGCAGCGTCTCCTGCGGGCCCGTCAGGAAATGCCAGAGCCCCGGCTCGGCCTTGTATCGCCGCGCGTAATCGGCCAGCACCGGAGGCGTATCGTTCGCCGGGTCGATCGTAAAGGAAACCAGCCGCACACCCTGCGAGCCCTTCACGGCCTCCTGCACCTGCCGCATCTGCGAACTCATCCGCGGGCACGGGCCGTGGCACGTCGTGAAGATGAAATTCGCCACCCAGACATTGCCGTCCAGCGCCGCCTTGCTCGCAAACTCCTCGCCTGTCTCCGACGTCAGCACGAAATCCGGCACCACGCCATAGGAAGGCAGATCGGCCTGCTGGCAGCCTGCCAGCATCACAGTCCCCAGAACCGGAAGCAGTAAACTCCTCATCCCGAAAAACTCTTCGCACTCGGTCGCCCGGCCGTCCGCGCCGACGCCAGCACCAGAATTACCGCGAACGCCACCGTCAGGGCGAGGCTCAACGGCAGCTCCGGAGTCCCCGGTGTCGCTTCCGCATCCAACACCCGCCGCAGCGCGCCCAACGTGTAGGTCAGCGGATTGACCGTCATCAGCCAACTGATCCATCCATGCGCCCGCTCGGTCGAAAACAGCGCGCCTGATACCATCCAGAGCGGGAACAGCAGCAGGTTCATGATCGCGTGATAACCCTGCGTCGAATCCATCCGCCAGGCGATCAGGAACCCGAGGGACGTGAACGTAAATGACACCAGGAACAATACCGCGATCGTCGCCGCCAGCGATCCCGCCGACGGCGCCAGTCCGGTCAGAGGCAGGAACAGCAGAAACACAAGTCCCTGCATCCACGCCAGCGTCGACGCCCCTAGAATCTTGCCGAGCACCATCGAGAGCCGCGGCGCCGGCGACACCAGCATCGAAAGCAGGAAGCCCTCCCGCCGGTCCTCAATCAGCGACATCGTCGAAAAGATCGCCGAAAACATCACCGTGAGGCTCAATGCTCCCGGGAAGAAGAACGCCAGGTCCCCGTAGCCGGACCCGATCACCAGCCAGAAGATCAGCGGCGAGCCGACAAACCCCATCACGCGGCTCTTCTCCCGCCAGAAACGGATCACTTCGCGCCGCCACAATGTACTCAAGGGAAGCCAGAACATGCTATGCGTCCAACGTGACTCCGGTCTCATTCAGGAAGACGTCTTCGAGCGTCGGCCTGTGCATCGCAATCGACTGGATCATGCCTGGCATCGCCTCCAGCACCTCCGCCATCAGCCTCCGCCCGTCGGCGGTCTCGATCCGCAGCGTGCCATCTACGGCCTGCGGCTCGATCCGGAACTGCTCTGCAAGCTGCCGGCGCGCCCGCTCCGGGTCCGTCACCCCGAGCACCACCACGTCGCCCCCGACCTTCGCTTTCAGCTCCGCCGGCGTGCCCTGCGCGACGATCCTGCCCTCGTGAAGCAGGATCAGCCGGTTTGACCGCTCGGCCTCCTCCAGAATGTGCGTCGTCACCAGGATTGTCAGGCTGTACTGCGCGCGCAAGTCTTCGAGAAACCGCCACAGTTCGCGCCGCGCCGCCGGATCGAGCCCCGTCGTCGGCTCGTCCATTAGCAGGACCGCCGGCCGGTGCAGCAGCGCCTTGGCGATCTCCACCCTTCGCCGCAGCCCGCCCGACAGCGTCCCGACCATGTCATTCCGCCTGTCCGCCAGACCCAGCCGATCCAGCGCCTCGTCCACACGCTTGTGCAGCGGAAACCCGGACATGCCGAACAGCCTCCCCTGGCTGTTCATGTTCTCCAGCACCGTGAGCTTCCGGTCGAGACTCTGGGTCTGGAAAACCACGCCGATCTGCCGTCGGACTTCGCGAGGCTGCCGATCGGGCGCGAACCCGCTCACCACCACCTGCCCGCTCTCCGGCGCCATCAGCGTCGAAAGGATCCGGAACAGCGTCGATTTGCCTCCCCCGTTCGGCCCGAGAATCCCGAAGATCTCGCCCTCCTCGACGTGAAAGGACACGTCGGAAAGCGCGGTCCTGCTCCCATAGCGATGGGTAAGGTTTTTGACGAAAACAATCACAAACCAGGTCTGTCCAGTAGCATCAGGCCGTAGAGAATCGGCAGGTAGTACACCGAAGCGAGCAGCACCTTCCGTGCCTGTAGAATCGACCGGTCGCCGGCCACGCGGATCCCCGAGTACAGAAACATCGCGCCGAGCGCCAGGGCTCCGAGCACGTACCAGTTGCCGGCCATCGAGAGCCATTTCGGCAGCAGGCTGATCGGGAGCAGCAGCACCAGGTAGATCAGGATCTGGCGCGCCGTCGATTCCCCATCCGGCTCCACTACCGGCAGCATCCGGATGCCCGCCCGCGCATAATCCTCCCGGTACATCCACGCGATCGCGTAGAAATGCGGGAACTGCCAGATGAAAAGAATCGCGTACAGCACCCACGCCTCGGAAGTCAGCGACCCGTGCGCTGCCGCGTAGCCGATCAGCGGCGGCATCGCGCCGGGAATCGCCCCGACCGTGGTCGAATGGCGCGAGCGCTGCTTCAGCGGCGTATAGAGAAACAGGTAGCTGCCCAGCGTAAACGCCCCCAACACGCCCGCCAGCACGTTCGCTCCGGCCGCCAGTTGCACGAAGCCGAGAATCGAAAGTAGAATGCCGAACGCGAGCGCCTGCCGCGCCCCGACCCTGCCCGACGGAATCGGCCGCTCTCTCGTCCGCAGCATCTTGGCGTCGGCTTCCCGCTCGTACCACTGGTTCAGCGCGGCCGTGCCGGAAGCAATCAGCGCCGTCCCCGCCACCGTATGGAGCAGCACCCACCAGCTCAGGCTGCCTTCGAGCCCGAAGTAGAAGCCCACTCCCGTGCTCATCAGGATCAGCCACGTGATGCGCGGCTTCGTCAGCTCGATGTAGTCCCTCATGGAGCCACGGCCGCCCCGCCCGTCGTCACCGCATGTTGCCCCGGGGCTACGTTCCGCAGAACCTGGATCGCCAGCGCCGCGCTCGCCGCCAGCGTCAGGGCGCCCGCGCCGATGTGCGCCGCCGTCACCGCCGCCATTTCCGCCTCGGTGACGCGCACCAGGTACGCCCCGATCCCGAGCACGATCTGCGCGATCGCGATCGCCATTACGCACCGCGCCGCCAGTTTCAGCTCGCGGTGCGAGCCGAATTGAAGCAGGACGAACATCGACGCCATCAGCAGCGCCGCCGTAACGACGAAGGCGCCGATCACGTGAGGAACAATCGCCATCGCCCCGCTCCGGTACGCCGATCCGAGCCCCACCTGCGCCACGGCCAGCAGCGGAGCGGCCGCCGCCAGCGTCCGGATGGACGGCCAACCGGTGTCCTCCACCATCATGGGCCCGCGCTTCCAGGAAGGAGAGCTGAAGATGGCAATCGCTACAATCGTGGAAAAGAACACCTGCCCGAGGACCGAATGACCAACACCGGCCATCCCGAGCACACCCTGAAGAAGTACCGCACCCAGCGCCGCGCCGCCCAGACGCCGCAACCAGACGCGCTCATCCGTTTTCCAGATCCAGACCGCAAGAACAAGAGTAAGAAAGCCGACAGCGGTGGCAACCAGATGGTGGCTCCGCTCGCCGAGCGCGCCACCGGTCATCTCCGGCAGGGCGCCGGCGATCACCAGAAACAGGGTGCACACCGCAAGAACGATTGAGAAGCGGTGCAGCCACACGTCTTTCATAAGGTTTAGATATAAGAAAAGTCGACCAACAGGACGGGCGCGGTTCGCCCGCGTGTGCCCAACCCCAAGTTCCTATTCTACTACTGTTTTCGGAGCGCGATCCCGCGTAACCGAACCGGCGGCCCGGTGCTCTACCCTTCGTGAGATCCCTTTGCGCCGGCTTGTTCCTGGCGGCGGCGCTCCTTCCGGCCCAGACGCTGGAGACGCAGAACGGCTTCGACACCCAATTCGAGGTCGGGCCCGTCACCATCGTGCCCCGCCTCCGCTTCCGGTCGCTTCCTGAAGGCTCCGGCTTCTACCAGGTCCGCGTCGGCCCGGAGGTCTTTTTCGAGCACACCGGCCGCGTCCGCTACATCGGCGGATACTTCTTCGAACCCGAAGCTCCGGACGGCATCGGGCCCTGGCTCAACTTCCAGCGCGTCTTTGCCGCCGTCGACGCGGCGATCACGCAGCGGCGATGGGGCGATTTCGAGACCCGCACCATGTTCGAGCGTTTCTTCGAGCCACAGGATGACGACTTCAACCGCTACCGCCAGCGTTTTCGCCTCATGACCGATTTCCGCGTCAGCCCGTTCCTCGGAACCGAGCTGTTCTTCCGAACCCGAGGACTCACCCAGGTGCGCTACACCGCCGGCTTCCGTTTCCACCTCCGTGACGACGTCATCCTCGACGTGGGCGCCTTCTACGACGCACGCTACCTTCCCGGCCTCGACAACCGCATCATCGTCTTCACCACTCTCAGCATCCGTCGCATCGGCCGCGTCGATCCCGACTTTTGATCACGGCGGCAAAATTCTCTCTAACAGCTTCATTCCACACGGAAACCCATCCCCGGCGCCGCCGTTTTCCTTGACACCGCCCCCTATCCTGAAACCGGAGGCAACCACCCATGCCCGAAACGGCAATCCGACAGATTCCGGCAGATCCGGCGCGGTTTCCGGATCTCACCCCATCCCAACTCCGCGCCATCCAGGCCCTGGCCGCCGGAGCCACCGTCACCGCCGCCGCCGAAGCGGCCGAAGTCCACCGCGACACGATCTATGAGTGGCGCCGGTCCAGGCCCGCCTTCGCCAGTGCCGTCGCCGGCGCCAAGGCGGCCTGCGAAGCGCAACTGCACGAACAGCTCGCCGCTTTGGCCCACCTCGCTCTCGCCGCGCTCCAACAACTCCTCCAGGACTCCTCCACCCCGCCCGCCGTCCGGCTCCGGGCCGCCCTCGCTGTACTGCGCCGCCCGCATTTCGAGCACAAGGACTGGAACATCCCCGTGCCCGCCGAACCGCTCTCGGACTCCCACGGCCAGCCCGCCGCACCCGAGGCCGGCGGCGCACCCCGGCGCATCGTCGAGGAATCCACCCCGCGCAACGGCCCCTGTCCCTGCGGCTCCGGCCGGAAATACAAGCGCTGCCACGGGCAGGACGCCCCGCCCATGCTCTACCCGAATGCCCGAGCGGCCTGAATATCTTGACACGCACCGTATGCGCCCTGATTCTGAACCGGCCTGGAATCTTAGCGTCTGTATCTCGATTCAGGTAACATAGGGGCCAAAGGCCATGTCAGATCAATTTCGCACCTCGTTTTCCCGGCGCCACTTCTTCTATGGCTCCCTGTTAGCCGGGGCCGTGCCGGCGGGCGGATTCGCCAGCGCCCCGTCGCTCACGCGGCTGGGCTACAAGTCTCCGAATGATAAGCTGAATATCGCCGCGATCGGCGCGGGCGGCAAGGGCTTCAGCGACACGAACAACTGCGCCGAAACCGAGAACATCATCGCGCTGTGCGACCCGGATGACAAGCGGGCGGAGAGGACGTTCAAGCGCTTTCCGGACGTGCCGCGGTACAAGGATTTCCGGCAGATGCTGGACAAGCACGAAAAGCAGATCGATGCGGTGACGGTGTCGTGTCCCGATCACATGCACGGGACGGCGTCGATGTGGGCTATGGCGCGCGGCAAGCATGTCTATTGCCAGAAGCCGCTGGTCCGCACGGTGTGGGAAGCCAGGGAACTTACCGCGGCGGCCGCGAAATACGGCGTGGCCACCCAGATGGGCAATCAGGGCTATTCGAATTACGGCGCGCGGGAGTGCGCCGAAATTATCTGGTCGGGCGAAATCGGCGACGTCACGGAAGTGCATGCCTGGACGGACCGCCCCGGGCGCTACTGGCCGCAGTCCCCCGACGTGGTGCCGAAAACCGAACCCGTGCCCGCCCACCTGGACTGGCAGGCTTGGCTCGGCTGCGCCGAAGACCGGCCGTTCAGTCCGGCGATCGCGCCGCATCACTGGCGCGCGTTTCCGGAGTACGGCTGTGGCGCGATCGGCGATATGGCCTGCCACATCCTGGGCACGCCGAACATGGCCTTGCGCCTTGGCGCGCCCACGTCGGTGGAGTGCGTGAAGAAAGAGGGCGTGAGCCAATACGTGTTCCCTCACAGGACCGTCATCCGGTTCGATTTCCCGGCACGCGGCGCTTTCAAGCCGGTGACGCTGTGGTGGTACGACAGCGTGAAGGAACAGCCGAAAATTCCAGGCGTGCCGGCGGGCACGTTGATTGGCGATAAGGACCTGAACGGAAGCCTCTTCGTGGGCACGAAGGGAATGGTGACCACCGGCTGCTACGGCGAGCGGACACGGCTGATTCCCGACGCACGCATGGCCGAGTACCGCCTGCCCCCGCAGATGCTGTCGCGGTCGCCGGGCCATTACCGCGACTGGATCCGCGCCTGCAAAGGTGGCGAGAAAGCGTGCTCGGACTTCTCGGTGGCCGGACCGTTTGTGTCGTGGATGCTGCTGGGCGTCGTCGCCATGCACTTCGATGGTCCGCTGAGCTGGGACGAGGCGAAGGGCGAGTTTACCAACAACAAGGCCGCCAACGAGTACCTGAGACCCAAATTCCGAAAGGGTTGGAAGTGGGTGGGCTAGGGGCGATTCCGAAAAAACTCAGCCGCGATCCCGGAACCCTCAACGTGGTTCCTCGCGATTTCCTTCCTGAGCTTTCTGAGTATCTCCCAACGTTGGCGTCGCCGCTCTGCTTGCCCCGGCCCCCCTAAAGAAGATATTTTGGTGGGTTCACGTTATGGCTACCAATACACCTATCACGGTCGCGCACGGCGACGGAATCGGCCCCGAAATTATGGAGGCGACCCTGCACATCCTCAAGGAGGCAGGAGCGCGCATCGACATTGAAACCATCGAGATCGGCGAAAAGGTCTACCTCCGCGGCAACAGCGCGGGGATCGAGCCGAGCGCCTGGGAGTCGCTCCGGCGAACCAAAGTCTTCCTGAAGGCGCCCATCACCACTCCCCAGGGCGGCGGCTTCAAGAGCCTCAACGTGACCACACGTAAGGTGCTCGGCCTCTATGCCAACGTCCGGCCCTGCGTCTCCTACCACCCCTACATCGACACCCTCCACCCCAAGATGGACGTCGTCATCGTCCGTGAGAACGAAGAGGACCTCTACGCCGGCATCGAGCATCGCCAGACCGCCGACGTCATGCAGTGCCTCAAGCTCATCACCCGTTCCGGTTCCGAGCGCATCGTCCGCTACGCCTTCGAGTACGCCCGCAGCAACAACCGCAAGAAGGTGACCTGCTTCACCAAGGACAACATCATGAAGCTCACCGACGGCCTCTTCCATAAGGTCTTCGATGAGATCGCAACCGAGTACCCGGACCTGGAAAATGAGCACTGGATCGTCGACATCGGCGCGGCCAAGCTCGCCGACACCCCCGAAGCCTTCGACGTCGTTGTCATGCCTAACCTTTACGGCGACGTCCTCTCCGACGTTGCCGCCCAGATCGCCGGTTCTGTCGGTCTGGCCGGCTCCGGCAACATCGGAGCAAAGTACGCCATGTTTGAGGCGATCCACGGCTCGGCGCCCCGCCGCGCAGGCCAGAACCTCGCGAACCCCTCCGGCCTGCTTCTCGGAGCCGTGATGATGCTGGTCCACATCGACCAGGCGGATGTGGCCGAGCGCGTCCACAACGCCTGGCTCAAGACCGTCGAAGATGGCGTCCACACCTACGACATCTTCACCGAAGGCGTCAGCACCCAGAAGGTCGGGACGAAGGAGTTCGCGCAGGCCGTCGTCGCCCGCGTCGGCCAGAAGCCCGAAAAGCTGAAGGCCGTTAGCTACACGTCCGCGCCCAAGCAGACGGTCGAGGCCAAAGCCTCCACTCGCGCCGCCGTTGTGAAGGGAATCGTCGGTGTCGACGTCTTTCTCGATTGGGACAATGGTACGCCCCAGGAGCTTGGTGACGCCCTTCGCAAGATAACCTCAGGCAATCCGTTACAGCTCCGGCTCATCAGCAGCCGCGGCGTAAAGGTCTATCCCGAGGGCTTCCCGGATACCCTCGTTACCGATCACTGGCGCTGCCGCTTCGTGAAACCCGACGGCGCGGCCGTAAGCCATGCCGAAATCATCGCCTTGCTGCAATGCGTCAACGCTGCCGGTTTTGACTTCATCAAGACCGAAAACCTCTGTACCTTCGATGGCGAGCGTGGCTACTCGCTCGGGCAGGGTGAATAGCGGAAAACACCCCGATGAGCGAGGAGCGTAAGTCCATGGTCGGCGTGATCATGGGCAGCAAATCCGACTGGGAAACCATGAAGCACGCCGAAGAGGTCCTCACCCGCTTCGGCGTGCCGCATGAATGCAGGGTCGTCTCCGCGCACCGCACGCCGGTCTGGATGGCCGAATACGCCTCCACCGCTGAGCAGCGCGGCATCCAGGTCATCATCGCCGCCGCCGGCGGGGCCGCACATTTGCCTGGCATGGTCGCGGCCCACACCCTGCTGCCCGTCCTCGGAGTCCCCATCGAAAGCCACGCCCTCAAGGGAATGGATTCGCTCCTGTCGATCGTGCAGATGCCCGGCGGCATCCCCGTCGGAACGCTCGCCATCGGCAAGGCCGGCGCCATCAACGCCGCACTCCTGGCCATCGCCATCCTGGCAAATCATCAACCGGAACTCCGCGAGAGGCTCCGCCAGTTCCGCGAAGAACAGACAGCGAAGGTACTCCAGGACACCCTGACATGAATCGGGTCGTAATGCCCGGCGCCGCCATCGGTGTGCTCGGGAGCGGGCAACTCGGCCGCATGTTCGCCATCGCGGCCCGCCGCATGGGCTACCGCGTCCACACCTTCTCTCCCGACAGCGACACGCCCACCGGGCAGGTCGCCGACGTCGAAATCACGGCCGACTACGCCGACCTCGACGCCGTCCGCGCCTTTGCCCGCAACGTCAACGTCGTCACCTACGAGTTCGAAAACGTACCGCTGGCCACCGCCGACGCCGCCGCCGAACTCACGCCCGTCCGCCCCGCAGGTCGCGTCCTTCACACCACCCAGCAGCGCATCCGCGAAAAGACGTTCCTGGAGAGCGCGGGCCTGCCGGTTGCGCCCTTTTGCACCGTTTTCAATCTTGCGGATCTCCAGCGCGCTGTCGGCGAACTCGGCTGCCCCTGCATTCTCAAAACAGCCGACTTCGGTTATGACGGCAAGGGCCAGTACCGCATCGACACACCAGCCGACCTGGAAGCTGCCTGGGTCGCCGTCGGCGCCCGCGACGCCGTGCTCGAAGCCTTCGTCCGCTTCCGCTGCGAGGTCTCCGTCGTCGCCGCCCGTGCCCTCGACGGCTCCTTCGCCCACTACGGCGTCATCGAGAACGACCACAAGCGCCACATCCTGGACCTCTCGATCGCCCCGGCCCGAGTCTCCGCCAGAGTCGTTAATGACGCGGTGGAGATCGCCCGCACCGTGCTCGAGAAACTCGACGTCGTCGGCGTCCTCTGTGTCGAGTTCTTCCTCACCCACGACGACCGGCTCCTCATCAACGAACTCGCCCCGCGCCCGCACAACTCCGGGCACCTCACCTTCGATGCCTGCGTCACCAGCCAGTTCGAGCAGCAGCTTCGCGCCGTCTGCGGACTCCCGCTCGGCTCGACCGAGTTGCTCCGTCCCGCCGCCATGGCCAACCTCCTCGGAGACCTCTGGAACGGCGGCGCCCCCAACTGGCCCGCCGCCTGCGCCTTTCCCAACGTCAAGCTCCATCTCTACGGCAAACTCGAAGCCCGCCCCGGCCGCAAAATGGGCCATCTGACTGCCTTGGCCGACACCGCGGAACAGGCTGCCGAGATGGCGCTCGCAGCCCGCGTAGCTCTCACGGCCTGAAGGAAGAACGGAAATAGAGCTCCTCTGCCCCTGGCTCGGAACTCGGACATCGAGACCACATCGCCCTGCGGGTCGCCAACAGCAATGAGCCGCTACCCACTCCGGCATCCGACCGCGACGGTAATGGCGCGGTGTGCCCGACAGCAGACCGTGTCTTAATCGGCAATGTGATAGCATGGCGCACAGCTTCGGTGAAAAGGAGGGTTCGATGAACGTACGGCGCCTCGTCGTCTTCCTCGCAACGCTTTTCGCTCTGCAGTGCGCCGCGCTGCATGCTCAAAATCCGGCAGGCGCTTCCCCGCCGGCCAAATTCAAGGCACTCTGGGAGCCTGTCAATTTCGGGCAGGACATTAATCTTGCCGATGTCGCATTCACCTCCGGGGAAGTCGGTTGGGCAGTCGGCGCAAAGTCAACGATTCTGCACACCAAAGATGGGGGTAAAACCTGGGAGGTTCAGCTCGGCGGCGATCCGGGATCCGGTGATCGCGACCTCAAGGGAGTATTCTTCCTCGATTCCAGTCACGGTGGGTGCGCGGAACCGGGGACAAGCTTTTCAGTACCACGGATGGGGGTAAATCGTGGGAGGATCTCGGCCGATTTTCAGTCCACTGGATTGGGCCGGCTTTTATCGACCCGAAAACCGGATTCGCAGCTACCGGAGAGGTTGGGGGAGGCGCCATCCAGCGAACAGCGGACGGCGGTAAATCCTGGGAGCCCGTTTTTCGCTGTTCGTTATCGACTGAGGTGAATGGCTTGGCCCGGACCCTTCCATGCGCCTTCAAACAGATAACATTCGCGAGTCCGAGGGTTGGGTTCGCCTTGGCGTCTTTCCCGAATTCAGGTTTGCGCGCGACGGCGATCGCCCGCACCGTCGACGGCGGCGAAAGCTGGTCCCTGGCGCGACCTGAGAACCTCGACGCCGATCCGGAGCAAATTATGTTCTGGAATGAGTCGGAAGGATTGATCACACTATTCGGGGGAAAGACCTTGCGCACCGAAGACGGCGGACTGACATGGAAGGGAGTCGTCGCGCCCTGGTCGGACGGCAGGGTACGGTTGGGATTGGCGAAGGACAAGGCCGCTGCCGCTGGCATCTGGTACAAAAACGCTTATTACTCGTCCAATGGTGGAAGAAGCTTCACGTCACGGCCGTTCCCGGCGCCGGCTGCCGCGAATGCGGTGGCTGTCCCGGATTCGCGGCATGCCTACGCGGTCGGCAATCATGGCATGATCTACCGCTACATCATCGTCCCGATCGACTATCAGTCGAAGGGCATGATCGGAGCTCCCGCCCTCTGACCAAAGCTCATCCGGGAACATTGCTATAGTAGTCCCGGAGGAGAAGTGAATCGGCGCTTATTCCTGAAATTGCCGCTCGCGCAGGCGCTCCTGAATGCTGCTCAGCAGCCCGAACCGGGCTTCACCAGCCTCTTCGACGGCGTCTCCCTCAGGGGTTGGGAAATCCGCGAAGGCCCCGAATCGGCCTTCTACGTCGACGACGGCGCCATCGTCGTCCACCCCGGCTCCAACTTCCCCACATGGCTGCGCTCGGAGAAGCAGTACGAGAACTTCGATTTCCGCGGTGAGTTCTTCATCAAGGGCTGGACCAACTCGGGCATCTTCCTCCACGCCCCCGAACACGGCCGCAATATCTGGACCGGACTCAAGATCAACATCTTCCACAAACAGGATCCCGTCCCCCTGCCCGAGTCCATGGGCTCCATCTTCCCCCTCATTCCTCCGAAAAAGGTGAACGTCCGAGGTGACGGCCAGTGGAACTCCTTCCGGATTCTCATGGACTGGCCCCGCCTTCAGCTCTGGACCAACGACGAACTCGTCCAGGACTTCGATCTCGCCTCCGATCCCGAGCTCCGCTATCGTCTCCACTCCGGCTACCTCGGCCTCGAGTCGCTCTCCTACCCCATCCGCTTTCGCAATCTCCGCATCCGCGAACTCCCGTCCAAAGAGCGCTGGACCGTCCTTTACAACCGCCCCGAAGACCTCAAGGCCAACTGGTATGTCGCCGAAGGCCGCGCCACCTGGGAAGCGCTCGGGCCTGTCCTCCGCGCCGACGGGCTCGGCTACCTCGCCACCCGCGAGACCTACCGCGACTTCGAACTCCACACCTATGTCCGGGCCTCGCGTCATTCCAACGGCGGCATCATGTTCCGCTGCCGGTCCAGGGAACGCCATCCCGAGGACTACGAGATTCAGATCCACGACGTCGAAGGCGCCGTCTACCCCACCGGCTCGCTCTACGGCTACAAGCGCGCCGCCTACCCCCGAATCGAACCTGAGAAGTGGTATCTGCTACAACTGATAGTGTTGGGAAGCGACTGCCTGGTTCGAATCAACGGTGAGACCGTCACCGAGTACCACGGTCTCCAGAACCTGGAGCCGGGGAGGATCATGCTACAGGCTCACCAGAACAACCGCTGGGTCGAGTACAAGCAGATCCGTATCAAACCGGCATAACAACCCACGGAGGCCTCATGTCCACCATGCCGGCGCTGGTCAAGCGCAACGCCGAGCCGGGATTCTCGCTCGACGCCGTACCGGTCCCCGATCCCGGCCGGCACGACGTGCTCATTCGAATACTGAAGACCGGGATCTGCGGCACCGACGTTCACATCTACAGTTGGGACGAATGGGCCAGCCGCCGCGTCCATCCGCCCTTGGTCGTGGGCCACGAATTCATGGGCATCGTCGAGCGCGTCGGCGACGCCGTCGAAGGCTTCAAGCCTGGCGACTATGTATCGGGCGAAGGCCACATCGGCTGCGGCCTTTGCTACTTCTGCCGCACCGGCCAGGGACATATCTGCCGCGAGGTGAAAATTATCGGCGTCGACCGCGACGGCTGCTTCGCCCAATTCATGACCCTGCCGCAAGGTAACGTCTGGAAGCTCAAGCCCGGCATCCCGCATGAGGTCGCCGCCATCTTCGATCCTTACGGCAATGCCATGCACACCGTCATGGCCCAGCCCGTCGCCGGCCGCACGCTCGCCATCATCGGCGCCGGAGCCATAGGCCTGATGGCCTGCAAAATCGCCGAGGCCGCCGGCGCTCTCTCCGTTCTCGTCGTCGAGCCGCAGGCGCATAAGCGCGACCTGGCCCTCGCTTACGGCGTCCAGGCCGTGTTCGATCCCAGCGACAACGGCTGGAAGAAACGCTTCCTCGAACGCACGCCGGATTCGGTGGGCGCCGACGTCGTGCTCGAGATGTCCGGCCACCCGCAAGGCATTCACAACGCCTTCGATCTGGTCCGCCCCGGCGGCGAGGTCGCCCTGCTCGGCATCCCGTCCGGCGACGTCGATCTGAACCTTTCCGAGGACATTATCTTCAAGGCCGTCACCGTGCGCGGCATCAATGGCCGCCTCATGTTCCAGACCTGGTACCAGTGCGAACGCTTCCTGCTGGACCACAAACTCGATCTCGGCCCGCTCATCACACACCAGTTCTCCTATCGGGACTTCGAGGACGCCTTTGACGTGCTGCGCAACGGCCGGGCCGTGAAAGTCATACTGAATTGGGAGTGAGAACCATGCCGAATCCTCTGGCCTATCTTGGAGAACAACTGGAAGAGTGGAAGCAGGCGGGCACCTACCAGCGCCTGCACGTGCTCGAATCCGACTGTGCCCCAGTCAGCCGCTTCGACGGCCGCGAAGTCATCAACCTCGCCTCCAATAACTATCTCGGCCTCACCAACCACCCCAAGCTCGTCGAGGCTGCCCTCGACGCCACGCGCAAATTCGGCGTTGGCTCCGGCGCCGTCCGCACTATCTCCGGAACCATGAGCCTGCACATGGAACTGGAGCGCCGCATCGCCGAATTCAAGAAGGTCGAGGCCTGCGTCGTCTTCCAGTCCGGCTTCGCCGCCAACGCCGGAACCGTCTCGGCCATTCTCGGCCAGCAGGATCACATCATCTCCGACGAACTCAACCACGCCAGCATCATCGACGGCTGCCGACTCTCCCGCGCCAAAATCCACGTCTTCCCACACCGCGACTCCGCCGCCGCCGGACGTAAGCTCGACGAAATCAAAGACCTGCCCGGCCGGAAGCTTCTCATTACCGACGGCGTGTTCTCGATGGACGGCGACATCGGTCCGCTCCCCGGTCTCGTCGAGATTGCCGAAAAGTACGGCGCCATCATGATGGTCGATGATGCGCACGCCTCCGGAGTCCTCGGCCGCGCCGGCCGCGGCACAGTCGACCATTTCGGGCTCCACGGCCGCGTCGACATCCAGGTCGGGACGCTCTCGAAAGCGATCGGCGTTCTCGGCGGCTACGTCTGCGGCAGCCGCGACCTGATCGGGTATCTCTACCATCGCGCCCGGCCCTTCCTCTTCTCCACCTCGCACCCGCCCGCGGTCGCCGCCGCCTGCCTCGCCGCCTTCGATCTGCTCGAAAACGAGCCCGAGCGCATCGAGAACCTCTGGAACAACACCCGTTACTTCAAGGGCGAACTCGCGCGCCTCGGCTTCCAGACCGGCGAAAGCGAAACACCGATTACTCCGATCCTGGTCGGCGAAGCCCACACGGCCCACGAGTTCTCGCGTCAACTCTTCGACGAAGGGCTGCTCGCCACCGGCATCGGCTTCCCGACCGTACCCAAGGGCAAGGCCCGAATCCGGTTGATTGTCACCGCGACACACACGCGGGAGCAACTGGACCGCGCCCTCGAAATCCTCGTCCGCGTCGCCCGCCGCATGGGGATTTTGGCCGGCGCCGGGGCCGCATAACTCTCCCGGCGGATCCAAAACTGGACGTTAGTACTATATATTCCGGCCCGGTTTCATCCGATGGAGAACTCGTGACGAAGTTCGGGCCGCTCCGGTCGTCAACTCGGAAACGAGCCAATTCGGCCGGAAGCCCTGCCCACCCCTTCGCCTCCCTTTTTTGTTTGAAACTCCACCGCCGGCTGCCGCCGAACGCGGCGCGCGGCTGGCCCAGACAGTTCGCCCGGGTCGAGCGATGCGGTGAACCTCCGCTCTCGATGCGGATGGTCTCCGCCCTGAACGGGAGTCCTTTTTGCTGGGTTCCTCGCTTCGGGGTTGAGGGACTTTTGAACGCGTGATTAGGGAGTATTGCTGATTTCCGCATCCCGGACGGGATGCTAACTTAAGCCTAGCAACAAACGAAATCTTGTTGCAGGGAGAGGAGAATAACGTACATGAAGAAGTTTTCGAACTTGGTTTGGAAGTTGCAAATCTGGAAAGACACCCGCGGTCAGGACTTGATCGAGTATGCTCTGATGGCCGGCTTCGTCGCCGTCGCCGCCGGGGCGATCATGCCCAACGTTTCCACCAGCATCAGCGAGATCTTCAGCAAGATCGGCAGCGTGATGACTCAGGCAGCGACCCAGGGCTAATCACAACTCAACGTCGGGGGGAGGGGGGAATCCCCTCTCCCGGCTAACTTCCTACTGTCGCCGTTCCCGCCTGTTTCCGGAACTCCTCGAGTGTAGTTAAATCCCCGTTCGCATCGAATGCAAACTCCCGGGCCGGACCGAGTATCTCCAAAATGGAATTCTTCTGAATTTCCGAGAGTAAGTTTTCCGTCAGCGCCAGTACGGTCAGCTCCAGCGAGTTTCGCACCCAGCCGATCGTGACGTCCCTGGAATCGAACTTCCCCACTGTTGGTACGATCTTCTCCAGGCACTCGAGGTCGCTTGGGAAGTGGATCGGCGTCCGGATCGCCGCCGGCGTCGAGGCCGTCAGCGAGTTGATGCGCGTCGGCGTCCAGTCGATCTTCTGCAGCAGCCTGTCGTGGATCACATCGGCCATTCCCAGCCCGACCGCGTTCCCGTAACTGACAGGAGTAAGATCGCGGATGAAGATGCGTTCGATCTTCGGGGTATCGGGCCAGGGATTATAAAGACCATTGACGCTCCGATTCACCACCTTCGTGTCCATTCCGGCGCCGCTGATGTTCTTGCCGATCTCGTCCAGGATCAGGATGTCGAGTTCCGGTACCGGAATCCTGGCCATCCAGGATCGCACCTGTTCAAGCAACTCTTCCTCGCGCTGCTCCATGTTGTCCACCGGCACGGCGGTCAACTGGCCGGTGTTATGGTGCGCGTCCTCCAGGATCGCCAGCCCGCCAAGGATCTTGCCCGAAGCAAGCACCTGCCGGCCAACGCTCCGGATCACGTGCTCCAGCCCGAGTTTATAGGCGTAGGTATGATACCGCTGTGCCCCGGCGAACTTGCCCAACCCGATCGCCATCATCTTGAACAGGCCGCTCTCGATCTTCCCCGCGAAGTCGGTGTGCCACTTCACGCGTCCGATCAGCATCACGCCGTCGCTGTCGTAGGCATTCCTGTCCATGAATGCCTCGATGCCGTCGGAGGTCTTGCCCAGGCTTACCACCTCGAGCGAGCTGATCACAGGGCATCCCATCGTGGCCTCGTGGATTCCGTAATGCGCCAGCACGTCGGCCTGCCCTTCTGCCGTCGCGGCCCCGTGGCTGCCCATCGCCGGGAACAGGAACGGCTGCATCCCCTGCGCTTTCCACCACTCCACGACGGACCGCACAATCGTCGCGATGTTGCTGATCCCGCGGCTGCCGACACCGATGGCGATGCGCGAGCCGGGCTTCAGGCGCGCGGCGAAGCCCGCGCCGGAGAGCTCGCGGTGCACCGTGCCCGGTATGTCTTTAATGCTGCGATCGGGTAGATTCTGACGGACGAGGAGTAGCCGAGACAAATCCATGCGTCAAATTATAGCAGCCGCGGAACGGCTCCCCGGGACAAGGGACCTATTCAAATTCGCCGTCGTTGTCCCACTCGCGCTCGAGCAGCCGCGTGTATTCGCCCGAGGCGTACAGGTCAAACTGGAAGCGAGACGAATCGACCTCCCGCAGCGGCGTCAGGCTGTGGTTGGCCGCATAGATCTGGTCGGCGTACCGGTAGTAATTGCGGATGAAATCGTCGGCGAGACTGTCGCGCTCGGGGACCTGCGAAAAGATCGTGTTTAACCCCAGTGCGCGAACAAAGATTGACTTGTAGTCGGAGACCCCCCACCGTTTCAGCTTCGACTTCACGGCTTCCGGCGTGTGGTGGATCAGCAGCGAGGCGAAACTATGGAGGTTGAGACCCGCCGCCGCCAGTTCGTCATCGCGCCGCACCATCTCCAGGCACTGCTCGATCCAGCGCTGGACATCCAGTCCGACGTAGTACAGCATCCGGATCTCGCAATATCTGCCGTCGAGAAGCCGCCGGTCGAGCTCCTCCCGCGTCGCTTCGCCGCTTGGTAGCAGCCCTTGCAGCATCAGGCTTGCCCGCGAACTCTCGACGAGCTTGTTTGGGCCGACCGCATCGGCAAAGGGATGCAGAATCAGCGGCGGGAGTGTCCAGGTGCGGCGCGAGCCGGCAGTGACGGTTTCCATGCTCAAAATGTTCTAATCGGCCACCTCAGACCAAAAGATTAGCCGATCTATCTCCGTGCTTCCAGCAGCACTTTGAATTCCACCGTCCGGCCGTCCCGCAGTACCTTACAGATCACTTCGTCTCCCGGCCGCTTGCCTCGCAGCAGATAGGTAAAGTCGTAAAGATTCTGTACAGCCTTGCCGTCGAACTCGACAAGGATGTCGCCGCCCCGCATACCGGCCTTCGCGGCCGGCGATCCGTCGCGCACATCCGCGAATCGCACTCCGTTGGGAACTTCGGCGAAATCCGGCACGCTTCCGAAATACGGACCGTATCCACCCGGCGCCGCACCCGGATCACCCGCCGCCGCGTCGTGGTGATGCCCGCTGCGGGCCGGCGGAGCCACTCGGACAAACTGCGGCCGCTCGGCCCCGGACATCAACTCCGACGCCAGCGAGGCGATCAACGCCAACAGCTTTGCCGCCTCCCCGGCTTCAATCTTTTCCCATGTGTCGCTCGGCTTGTGATAATCCGCGTGCAGCCCCGAAAAGAAGAACAGCGCCGGAACCTGCTTCGCCATGAACGACGTGTGGTCGCTCGATCCGTACCCGATCGTATCCGAAAGATCCAGCTCCAGCTCGTGCCCGTCTTTCACCTGCTCGATCAGCTTACGGAATGTCGAGCCCGTCCCGATGCCGCCCACGTGCACCTTTCGGTCACGAATGCGCCCGATCATGTCCATATTGACCATCGCCACCGCGTTCTCCAGCGGCAGCGGCGGATGGCTGACGAAATGGCTCGATCCCAACAACCCCAGTTCCTCCCCGGCGAACGTGACGAACAGGATCCCTCGCTTCTGCTTCGGCTGCGCCGCAAACCATCGCGCCAGCTCGATCACCGCCGACGATCCCGAGGCGTTGTCATCGGCGCCGGGGTGCGGCGTGCCGGCCATCGACGGCGCCATCGAAAACTGCTCTCCCAGACCCAGGTGATCGTAGTGCGCCCCAATGACTATATACTCCGGCGTCTCTCCAGGGGTGTACGCGACGACGTTGCACACCGTCTTGTTGTCCCGCTGGACATCGACCGAAACGCTGACCCGGATCGAGGCCGGCAGCGCAAACGAACGCGGCGCCAGGTCCTTATCGATCTCTTCGTAGATCTGCTTCAGATCCCGTCCCGCCGCCCGGATCCACTCTTCGGCAACCGCCGCCTTCACCTGCACGAACGGAATCCCCGGATTCGCGGGCGCCACCGCATTGCTGAACTTCTCCAGCTCATCGCTGTGCGCCGGGTCGTTGATCAGGATGACTCCCAGCGCCCCGTGCATCTTTGCGTTGATCGCCTTGCTGTCAAACTGCGCGTGCCGTGTGTATGCCTTCCCGGCGAAGGGACTCTTCTCGTCATTCTCCTGCGGCTCGTGGCGCAGAATCAGCACCAGCTTGTTCCTGACGTCGAGCCCCGCATAGTCGTCGTAGTTGTATTCGGGCGCAGTGATGCCGTAGCCCGCGAACACCACCTCTCCCGACACCTTCCCGCTCGACGAGAAGTTGAACGGCACGAATTCGTCCTGCAACTTCAGCGCGCGGCTCTTTCCCTGCAGACTGTACTCGAAGCGATTGTTCGGACCGAGGCGGGCGTTGACGGTGACGGGGAAGCGCTGAAAGTAATCCGAGCCGTTCGGCGGTTTCAGCCCCGCAGCCCGGAACTGACCGGCGATGTAGGCCGCGGCCTTCTCCAGGCCCGGCGTTCCCGTCCCTCGCCCCTTCAACTCATCGGAGGAGAGAAACTTAATGTGCTCCAGATACCGGGCCGCATCGAATTGGGCGGCCTGTAGAACGCCGCAGGCCAGCAGCGCGGCGAGCGCCGCCGCCGCCATTCGTCTTCGCAAGAATAACTGCATCGATATTTACCTTGACTATTGGTCCAGCGGCGTTGGCAGACTGACCTCGCAGCACTTCTCCTTGGACTCGGCTGCCGACTTCTGGTGCTGCAGTTCGTGCTCGATCACGCTCTTCAGGTTCGGCCACGCGATCTGCCCCGGAATCCTTCGTCCGTTGATGAACAGCGTCGGCGTCGAGTTCACGCGCAGCCCGAAGCCCTCCGCCAGCGATTGATTGACCTCCGGCTCGGTCGCCTTCCGGTCAATGCAGTTGCCAAGCAGCAGCACGTCGAGATCCTTGTCCCGCGCAAACTCCATGACCTTGCTCTTCACGTTCTCGGCCGTCATGGCTGACTGGTTCTCGAAGATCCAGTCATGATACTGCCAGAAGGCCTCCGGGCTCTGCCCGTACACGCACCGCCCCGCCATGGCCGCCGGCTTCGCCCACGGATGGATCTGTTGGAGGGGGAAGTCCTTGAAATAGATCCGGACGTCGTTGGGGAACGTGGCGGCCACGTTCTCGCGCAGAACCTTCGCCTCTTCCCGGCAGTAGCCGCATTGGAAGTCGCTGAAGACCACGATCGACACCGGCGCCGCTTCCGGACCGAGGCGCGGAGCACCGTCCGTCTTGAGCTTCGCGAGATCCTCGGCGAACGGGCTCCGGCTCACGTCGAAGATCACGCCGCGCACAATCTTCTGCCCGTCCTTGGAGACGTGGAAGACCTCCTCCTGCACCGCCCCGCCTGCCATGCCCGTGACTTTCACTTCGAAAAAACCCGGCAGCGGCGACGGCTTTGCGTCGTCGATCTTCACCTGAATCTGCGGACCCCAGACGAACAGGTGCCGCACGTATGCCTCCATAGTCTGTTTGTCGAGGGCCGATTTCGAAGTCTGCGCCAGGGCCGGCACAGCCACCAGAACCGCCAGGACGGCGGAGAGTAAGCGGGACATAACTTTCATTTTACCTTGTGTTTCCCAGGATGCCCGCACCCGTGCGAACCTTCCGGGGCCGCGTACAGTTCCGCGGCGTTTCGGACGATACAGGGACAATGAATCGCGCGGCCGCCACAGGTCTGTTTGCGTTGCTCGCCCTCGCTCCATCGATCTGGCTGGCCTGGCTGCACCGCGACGTCCCCGCGCTCATACGCCTTCACGACAGCGGTGTCTATTTCGGCTCGGCGAAGACCTTGGCCGAGGGCGACGGCTACCGCATCGCAAGCCTCCCCGGCCAACCGGCCCAGACCAAATACCCGCCGCTCTATCCGCTCTACCTTTCCATTGCCTGGCTGCTGAACCCTTCGTTCCCGGAGAATCTGCCCCTGGCCGCTCTGTTGTCCTGGCTCTGGGTGCCAGCGCTCGGCATAGCGGCATGGATGACCTACCGCCGCTTCCACCTCCCGCACTCTCATGCGCTCCTGCTGGCCGGCGCCGTCGTCCTCAACCCCGTGGTTGTTCTCCTCGGACCCGCGCTCGTTTCGGAACTGATGTTCACGACGCTGCTCCTCGCCGCGCTCTGGATGGCCGAACGCGGCTCCGGAAGCTTACGCTGGGCCGTCGCGGCCGCCATTCTGGGCGGCCTGGCCTACTTGACTCGATCCGCTGCCCTCCCGCTGCTCGTCTCAGCCCCGCTGGTCTATCTGGCAGCCCGCAGATACCGGCAGGCCGCTGCGTTCTTCCTGGCCATGCTGCCCTTCCTTATCGGCTGGAAGCTCTGGACCGCGCGCAACCAACTCGTCTCCACCGACCCGGCCCTGATCTACTATACCGATTACATCGCGCTGCTACTGCGAGGACTGGTTTGGGAGGACTTGCCCCTGATCGTCTGGAAGAATCTCGGAGAACTCCTCCGCTCCTGCGGCCGCTTCATCGTCTTCAACGGCGCCGCCCACGGACCTGCCGTCTTCCTCTCCCAGGTTCTCGGGATCTTCTGCATCGCCGGAGCCATCCGGCTCATCCGGGCCACGGGCGTTTTGCACTACGGCGCCTACGCCGCCATTTCCCTGCCGATGCTGCTTGCCTGGGTCTATCCTCCGGAAGAGCGCCTCGTTGCGCCCCTGTTCCCGCTTCTTTACGCCGGCTTCTATGCCGAGGCCCGCCACATCTTTCACCTGCTCCGGACGAACCTGTCCACCCGAACGGGCCGTGCCCTCGGAGGAGCTGCCATCGCCGTCTTCCTCTGGTGGAACGTCTATGTGATCGACCTGCGCTACCTGCCCGATCTCGAGGAGGGCGAGCGTGCCATCCTCGAAGACTCCAAGGCCACCTACCGTTGGATCGCGGCGAACCTTCCTCCGGATGCCCGTCTCCTCAGCGACCAGGACCCGGCGATTTACCTCTACACCGGCCGCGCGGCGATGCGTCCCGATCTTCCGACCCGTTATCTCTACCGCGATGAACTCGATGCCTTCGCCGCCCGCTCCTTCGCGCTCGACGAGTTTGCGCGTGAACACAACCTGGGCTACCTCATGATCACTCCGATGGACATTCAGCTTCGCCCTGAGCACCGGCGGGAAATCCTGCGGCGGATTAAAGAAAATACTAATTTCGGCTTGCTGTTTGACGCTCCGGCTGCGAAGCTATACAAAGTTGAGGTTCAGCCTTGAGTATGCGATTTCACTCCAGCGCTGCCAACGAACCACACAGCCTGCCTCACGCGCCGCCGATCGGCAAGCTGTCGATCCTCATCCCACTTTTCAACGAGGAAGAGTACATTCGGGAAGTGCTCCGCCGCGTTGTCGGCGCTCCGCTTCCTCCCGGACTCCAAATGGAGATCGTCGTCGTCGATGACTGCTCCACCGACGCCTCCGTCGCCTCCGTTCTCCAGTTCGCCAAGGAACACTCCGGCCTCATCAAGCTCGTCCGCAACGAGCGCAACCTCGGCAAAGGCGCCAGCATTCAGAAAGCGATAGAGCATGCCACCGGCGATTTCGCCATCATCCAGGATGCCGATCTTGAATACGATCCCCAGGAATATCAGAAGCTCCTCGGTCCTCTGCTCAGCGGCCGCGCCGACGCCGTCTTCGGCTCCCGCTTCCTAAGCTCCGATGAGCGCCGCGTGCTCTACTTCTGGCACTCCATCGCCAATCGATGCCTCACGACAACCTGCAACCTGATCACCGACCTCACCCTCACCGACATGGAGACCTGCTACAAGGCCTTCCGCATGGCGCTGCTGCGGAGCATCCCGCTGCGCAGCCGCCGCTTCGGCTTCGAGCCCGAGATCACCATCAAGCTGGCCCGGAGGAAGGCCCGCGTCTACGAAGTGCCCATCAGCTACCACGGCCGGACCTATGAGGAGGGCAAGAAGATCGGCCTCAAGGACGCCTTCGAGGCCCTGTACCTCATCGCCCGCTACGCGTTCACCAATCAGCTCTACCGCGATTACGGCCAGCAGATCCTGCACGTGTTCTCCCAGGCCCCTCGCTTCAATCGTTGGATGGCCGACACCATCCGTCCCTTCCTCGGCGCCGAGGTCATGGAGATTGGCGCCGGTATGGGGAATCTCAGCCGCCAGCTTGCGCCGCGCCGGCGCCGCTATATCGCCACCGATCTCGACCGCGAGCACCTGGCCCGCCTCAGAGCCGAACTCCTCCACCGGCCCAACGTCGAAGTAGCCGTTTGCGACCTGGAGAATCCCAAAGACTTCGAACCCTTCCGCGGCCAGATGGATTCGGTGGTCTGCCTCAACGTCCTCGAGCACATTGAGAACGACGTGCAGGGTCTCCGCAACATCCACTCCGTCCTCAGGAAGGGCGGCCGCGCCGTGGTGTTGGTGCCCGAGGGGATGGGCCTCTACGGCACGCTCGACAAGGTGCTCGGCCATTACCGCCGCTATTCGAAGGAGGAACTGCGCCAGCGCTTCGAAAAGGTGGGCTTCCGCGTCGAAAAGATCCTCGAGTTTAACCGGATTTCCCGCCCCGGCTGGTACCTCACCGGCCGCCTGTTCAAGCGCAACACGATCAACGCCTTCCAACTCCGCACCTTCGACCGCCTGGTTTGGCTGTGGCGCAAAATCGACCACCGGCTCCCCTGGAGCCCAACCTCGATCATCGCCATCGGCGTCCGCGAAGACTGACACGAAAAAGAGGCGGGGCCTTGCCCCGCCTCGAACTTCCCGCGAGCGGATACCGTATATCCGGCATGCGCCGGCTCGCAGCGGCCTTGATTCCGGCCGCCCTCATTCTCGCCGTTGCGGCGGTTCTCTCCGAGTCTGCCCTTCGGCCCGCCCGCCGCACGGCGCTCCGGCCGCCCGGTGTCCAAATCGTCGCTCCCGACGGAGCCATCCTGCGGGCCGCCTTCCATCCCGTCGACGAAGCCGCCGGTTGCGTCCTGCTTCTGCACGGAATCTCTGATTTGCATTCCGGCGCGCTCGGGTTTGCTCCAGTTTTTCTCGACGCCGGTTACTCCGTGCTTGCCCCGGACAGCCGGGCCCACGGCGCCAGCGGAGGACCGATTGTCACATTCGGCATACTCGAATCAACCGATGTGCTCGCCTGGACCACGTGGCTCCGCACACAAGGATGCGAGCATATCTATGGCCTCGGTCAGTCGCTCGGAGCCGCAATCCTCATTCAGGCCGCCGCCCGCGAGCCTGTCTTCACCGCGATCGCCGCCGAATGCCCCTTCCGCGATCTCCCCTCGATTGCCGCTTATCGCATCGCAGCCGTGCTGTTCGGCCCCGCACCCCTGCGAAACGCGCTCGCCTCCGGAGCCGTCCACGTTGCGCTCCTCTACGTCCGGCTCCGGGGCTCAACGACGTCAACACGCCTCCCGATCACTCACGCGCCATCGCGCAAGCCAACCCGAACACAGAGCTATGGCTTGTGGCCGGGGGAGGGAAAAACGCAGCACACGCAGTCAAACCCCAAAAAATTCACAAACAGAGTCTCGCCCGGTTCCCGAGG